>NZ_JBNDJE010000023.1:0-65980 GCF_050434805.1 Massilia sp. UYP11 | reverse complement strand
GCTGTCGGTAAAACGGGAGGTCTTCATGTAGAGCTTTCTGTATCTTAAGTAGAAAATTCTACTTCTGATCGCGCTCTTTTTGCGGGGGGATTACCGTAAGCCAACAGTATGCTCTCGGATGAAAGTTTCTCCAGAGAAAATCGCAGTGTAGTCTGACAAGTACTGCTTCAAAAGGTCGTTCGGCACTACGTTAGCTAGAAACTTCCCTTCAAAGTCCTCTGGTCTCATGTTTGCGGCTCTTAATCCACTGCCCCCCGCATGTACGTATCGAAAGTCCTGGTCAACTACAAACACAGCAGCATTCGGTATGTGTTCTGTGATTGCTTGGAAGAGTGTTAGTTCGCCTGGGATCATGGACGGTTCGGCCGCGTGCGGCTGTGTCATCCCTGTCAGTGCTGGCTTGTTCATTGGGATACCTGAAGTTGGTTCATGACGTACACACTTGGTATTATAACCGATCAGCAGGTGTATTGACACTCAAAAGTTGCCGATCACCAGTGCTACCGTTCTGCCGGCAACTGGCTCTCATAATTTCAAACACTTTAGACATTGAAGATGTCCAGTCTTCCAACGCTATAAAAGCTTGAAGGTCTCTACTTTTGCAAATTGGTTCGTTGACTTCTTTATTTCATTTGCTAGAGTATTTAGAATAAATTCTAGAAAATATGAAAACAATAAGAACAAAAAAAGAGAACTATTTAAGAGCAGTTCAGGCAGCGACAGCACGCGGAGGAAAGTGTCTCAGCAGTCACTACATAAATGCTGGTACCAAAATGTGTTGGCAATGCGCAGAAGGTCACAAATGGGAATGCTCATATACACATGTCGTAAATGACGGTAGATGGTGTCGCAAATGCTACAGTAAGAGCCGTTCCCTGCTAAATGGACTAGATGAGGCACAAGCATATGCAATCCGTAAAGGAGGATTATGCTTGAGTACAGAGTTCAACAGTACTAAAACGAAGCTACATTGGCGGTGTGGTAACAATCACGAGTGGCATAGCATATATGACGCAATCGTTAGAAAGGAAAACTGGTGCAAAGAATGCACAATTGACGGGCTTAGATTGTCTGACGGTCTTGAAAGAGCAAAAATGCATGCGCTCGCGAAAAACGGTATTTGCCTCAGCACTTCATATGTAAAGTGTGACGATAAGCTGTCTTGGCAATGCGCCAAAGGCCACACTTGGGACGCTAGCTATTCTAAAGTGGTTAGGGCTGGTCGATGGTGTGCGACGTGCTCAAGGACGAATAATCGATCTGAGAAGCGAGTCAGAATGATTTTGGAAACCTACTTTGGTTTCAGCTTACCTTCCGTTCGTCCAGATTGGAATCGTAACCCGCTTACTAACTTTACATTAGAACTTGATGGCTACAATGAGAGATTTAAGCTTGCATTTGAACACGATGGCGAGCATCACCACGGCGTAAGCAAGTCTAGACAATATGGACACCAGCGTGAGATCCAATATCGAGTTCAAGTTTATAAAGATTTCATCAAGAAGCGAAACTGCGTGCAACGAGGTATAACACTCATCAACATTCCCATAGTTGCAGAGCGACGACGCGAGGACTTCTTTATTGTTCTTCGCCATGTAATTTCATGCTGTTCGCCCCATGAAGCAATTCTTACCTTCACACTTTCCCAAATGCGGCATATGCGTCAAAAATTCTACTCATTTTGAAAAATGCCCCATCCGGGGCATTTTGCGTGTCACCTGGTAGAACCTTACTTCTTGATTCGCAGGTCTTCCAGCGTTCCGCCATTTTCAATCGTGTTGACCACAAATTTTGGTTGGCGACCACGGCCCGACCATGTTTGCGACTTGTCAGCCGGGTTCTGATATTGGGCCTCCACCTTCACACCAGTGCCACCCTTGGCTTTTCCAGCAGCTTTGCCGCCCGAACCACCAAGCAGAGCTTCCACGGACACACCCAAGCGTTGAGCGATTGCCTGGATCTCTTCACGAGCTTTCTTCAAGTCGCCACTCTGACGATCCTTGATTGCCTTCTCAATATCAAATTGCAGACCTTTAAGCTCAGCGAGGTTGTAACCAGACAGATCAATTTTCGACATTTGCATCTTTCACGTTGTTAGTTGAATTCGTAGGCGAATGATACGAGATAATATAGTTAAGCTGCAAGCTTCAACTTAGGCTTCTTCTTTGTCACTGCTGGAAGCAAACTAGTCTTCGCTTGGTATTTGGCAAATAAGAAGGCTACCCTGGTAGGATCGTCTTTACTTCCCTTGTAAGCGAACATGGCATCAACCGCGCGATCAAGCTTCTTGTGAGCTTCCATAAGCTCTGGCGGCATTGCAGTCGGATCGTACAATTCACCCAGCGTAGCATTAGGGTGTTTCTCTCGAGCCTTGAGAACCAAATTCCCGGCCGCAATGATAGCTTGCTCGTCCTTAGGATCTACCGTGTCAGGCCAAGGGAAGTTGTTGTAGACCGCTGGCGAATAGCTGTAATCACTCTTCATGCGACCCGCAACAACCCTCATCCAAGCATTATGCATTGTGCTGCACAAGACACCAAAGTGATACATCGTCCCTTCAGGAATGATCTGAAGTTTGTTGCTGGCAATCACTTCCTTAGGCAGGAATCCGATAGGGATGAATCTTCTGTTTTGCGAAGAAACCTCAGGCACGGCAAGGTAGTCAATGTCGGGCTGACGGTCTTGGGTGAACAGACTCGGCTTGTGCGCATATTCGTTCACGCTAGCGGTAGGACTCTTTAGGCGAGACTCTGTAACTTGCTTCACACGCTCATAGACAAGCGGCATGGCCTTGAGCGCCTTGGGAGCAATCCCCTTGAGCCACAAGCACCAGCGGCCATTCCCGTTGATGAGTTCGTCACTTCCGATATACGGATAGAGCCAGTCTTCGGCGCCCGGTTCTTCCGCTATCAACTCGTCTTTTTCCTCTTCAGTCAAGATCAAGTGACCGCCATCTGTCGGTTGGCTTCCCTTCCCCATTTTCGGCATACCTGGTGGAGCGCTGTTCCTGGATGGGAGCAAAATATCAGCCGCGTCAATCAGGTAGGGATTGATAGTCTTCGCAGGTATCAGGGTCGGCTCACCCTTGATATTGAACTCGTAATCATAGATAGCCCGCTTCGCAGGAGTGAAGAGCGACATTCCGACAATCACACAGTGAACCGCAGCTACACCCTTGCCTTCATTCTTCCACTGGAAGCTCCTGTGTGCGAACTTGATTTTCACACCTTGCGCGAGCATGTAGCTCCACAAAATTCCGACTTGCTCACCTTGGCAAATACTGTTCGTTGAAACGAGTGCAGTCTCGATTTCCTCGTTCTTCTTCATGTAGGCAACTGCTTTATTGTGCCAGCAAGTCACATAGTCTAGGCGACCAAAACGCCCATCCTTGCCCCATACAAGATCCATATCCTTAACCTGTTCAGGCGTGCGAACCTGATGCCCAATGAACGGAGGATTGCCAAGCACGTAGCTGCAATTGTCAGGGTGAAGAACGGTTTCCCACTCAGTGCGAAGCGAGTTGCCATGATAGATCGTTGCACTATCAATGAGAGGCACACTTGGACGAGTCTCACCAAAACGCGTTGCCGCCTCTGTGTTCAACTGGTGGTCGGTAATCCACATGGCTACCCTGGCGATATGAACGGCTGACTCATCGATCTCAATACCGTAGAACTGACTCACCTTTACGCGGCACAGAGTTGAGATGTCCAGCAGGCCACCGCCACCAGCATTCGTCAGGCCAATGTCGCTCATGGCCTCAATGGTATCCATCTCAAGCTGGCGAAGCTCTCGGAATGAAATCACAAGGAAGTTTCCGCAGCCGCAGGCAGGATCGAAGAACGTCAGTTCAGGGAGCTTGTCATAGAAGGCTTGGAGCAGCTTCTTGTTCTTCTTGATTTTTTCCAGTTCAGCGCGCAGGTCATCCATGAAGAGAGGATTAATCACACGAAGAATGTTGCGCTCGCTCGTGTAGTGGGCCCCAAATTCACGGCGTGACGCCTTCCTGTTAGAACTATCTGCACCGTCAGGACTATGCTCTTCCAAGACCCCTTGGAACATAGCACCGAAAATTGCAGGCGAGATCCCGCTCCAGTTGAGCGCAGCACACTCAATCAGGACCTTGCGTAAGTCAGTATCAAACGAGGGAATACGTGTGTTTTCTTCAAACAGGCGACCGTTGATGTAGGCGAACTGCATGAGCGCTTCATCAAGGTTGCTCTGACGGTCTTGGTCGGGGGTGTTAAGCACCTGGAAGAACTCGGAGAGCACACGGCCAACGTCGCTACCGTCTTCCTTCGTCGCTCGCACGAGCTTGAGGAACATGCCGTTGTCGCCAAAGATGTTCGTGTCGTCGGCAAACAGG
Organism: Massilia sp. UYP11; assembly: GCF_050434805.1. Lineage (NCBI taxonomy): Bacteria > Pseudomonadati > Pseudomonadota > Betaproteobacteria > Burkholderiales > Oxalobacteraceae > Massilia > Massilia sp. UYP11. The sequence goes on along the minus strand of NZ_JBNDJE010000023.1, from coordinate 61,614 downwards.
CAGAAGAGCAAGCGAGTCAGGAAGACTTCAAGAGCACGCCCTTTGAAATTCTGTCGCAGCAGGGCTTCATGGAGCTTACTGATGGTGTACGCAGCTTTCCGGTCGGCATCAGACTCTTCAGTGACATCCACCACCTCACCGTCGACCAAGAACATGAACCAGTCAGCCTTCTTGGAAAGGTCGGAAAGCTTGCACTGACGGTAGCCCCCACCAGTTGCCAAGTCATAGACACGAATACGGGCGAAGTCGCTTGTAATGATGTAGCGAGGACGCTCGCCCTCCTTTAAGGCAAGGAAGTAGTCACTCGCCTGGTCAAACGCCTTGTCCAAGTCTCGCCCTGCACTCTTGTGCTCAACGATCAGCTTTCCGGGGATGAAGCTGTCAATGAATCCTGGTGCGCCACTGAGCTTCTTGACCGACTGTTCGTAAATCGTCGCGCTCTCCGCACGGATACCGAAGCACTCGTAAAACCGCAGCCAGAAGGTCTGGGATTGCCCCCGCTCGCTTTTCGCATCTCTTTGGAGCTTGGCAAAGGCTGTCAGTCGCCTACGAATTTCATTCTTAGTCAGGGTCATCAGGCATCTCAAGGTGTAGTTATCCTGACATTCTCCCTCGGCAACACTCGGCGGTCAACAACTGTCGGTTCTCTTTTCCCATCAACCGATATCCAATTGAATAATATTGATAACTTAACCTTGCTTTAACCTTGCTTTTTAATATATTTCTTTTATATTAATATTAACAAAACAAGGAAACAATCATGAATACTAAAAATGTCAGAATTAAAATCAACACAGGTAATACATATGAAGTCATAGAAGTATGCTTAGACTTCAGCGAAAGAAGCACACCTACTCTTTCAAGATTCTACGCGGACGGCGAATACTACTTTGTGCATGAATGGAAGAGACTTGACGGCACCATTGACGCATACAGTGCGTGCCTTAAAGAAGCGATTGAGAACGGATTAAACTAAGCACACCCTACTACTAAACAAAGGAAATCTATGAACACATTAATTATCACTGAACAGTCATTCAAGGAAGAAGCAATCACAAAGATTCAAGCAATCACTCACCGCAAGGAGTTTGACATTGTTGAATTCACAGTCAATGACTTCGTTTATCAAGTCATACACAGCAACCCGAAGTTCGGTGTTAATGGATCAAGAGAGTTGCACATCAACGCGACACATATTAATGAAGACGGATCAGGCGAGAGAGTTCTTCGTTCAGTGAAAACGGCGACCTTCACTTTTCAGAACAATGTTGAGATTGCACGCAAAGCCATTGATAATTTGTTTGGAAGAACCATAGCAATATCCGTTACAAACTGAACCACTCTAACCAATAATAATAAGGAGAACACTATGAAATATTACGAACACGAATTACTTTACGCATCAGAGTCAGGAACAGCTTACTTTTTCGTTGAAGTTCTTAACCAAAAAATTTTAGTGCAAATTAAAGACATGTGCACAAAGTTAGGCTTTAAGGATTACCTAGTGCATGGATACAGAACCAGCGTTGAAGACACCCACTTTCTAATGCTTGAACAAAGATTCTGAACGAATGCCCCTTTTGGGGCTTTTTCTTTTACAGATATCCATTTCTATCTAAACAATGTTCAAACCTTGACTTTCTATATCATTTCACTATATTAGTTTTATAACTAAAAGGAAATGACATGAAAAGAAAAATAATATGCGCAAGTTTGATTGCTTTATCTTCATTTGCAACAGCAGCAGACGTTACAGTAACTAATACAGGAACATTGAATATTGCCCCAACTTTTTGCGAGATGTCTTCAGCTACGAAAACCCCTAGCTGCACTATCAGCATTCAAGCAAGCCAAGGCTCCAAGGTAAGTACTCTTTTCTACTTGCGTCAGCCGTCCAGCCAGTATGAAGACACTACCAATATCTTAAGTGCCGACTTCTCAAGCAATACAAGAAATTTCACCACAAACCCTCTTTTTGCTGAATATGAAAAAGACGGCACAAAGCAGATTCGCCTTATCTACACTTCTAAGATTACCCCTGATATGGCTTCAGGTGAAATGTATGGTCGTTTGTTCATAAACGTTGAGAAGCCTGGTAGTTCACCCTTCATGTTCAATTTACCTGTCTACTTCACCACAGCTAAAAATCAAAAAGCTGAAGTGACAAGCGCAACAGTTGGCACCACTACTCGTTTTGACGGTAGAAGCTACCCTCGCCCTATGACAACCCTTACTGTTGTTAATAATGGAAGTGGAGTGTTTGCCATCAATGGTATTTCCTTCACCAAGAAAGCTACTGCGAGCGAGTATAGCTATGCAGACTTCCTACCACTTGACGGCAATGTTCTTCCACGCTCAAGAGACACTATTCTTATAACTGATGAGAAATTGGCTAAGCAGCTTCAGGAAGCCAAAGGGTCAACAATCATCTTGTCAAGCAAGCGTAAGACAGAATACGTTGAGGTAGCTATAGAAAAATGATTACTAGAATAAGAAAAACACCTCTAGTAATCATCTTAAGCAGTTTGTTCGCACTTCCAGCACAAGCACAAGCACAAGCACAAGATCCTACTTCAGTCAGCACTAACTTCTACAAGTTAGTCGTTGAAAACTCACGACACCAAGCTGAGGACTTAATTAGAATCTTCGTTGCGGGGAAAGATTACTTCATAGCTAAGGCAGATGCCGACGCCTTCAAGCTTGCGTACTCACCGAACGACATGACTACAATTTCTGGTGAGCTAGTCGTCAAGCTAAACAATTTAGGGTTAATTACTGACCAAGGAAGCGATCTTATTTTGCATGCTAATGCTCGCAATCTTGAGAGCATCAACTACAACTTCCAGAATAATGTTGTGCAGAGTCCTAAAGTCTATCTTGACTCTGCATTCATGAACTACAACTTTACCAGCGACAGCTACAGCAAGACCACTGCCCTTGCAGGTTCCTTCTACAAAACCTTCAGCAACGGCGTTCTCTACAACGTTGCCGCAAACTTGAGCACACAGAAGAGCAGCCTCGTCGACGTCTACCGAGAGCAGTATTTCAAAGACCGCATGACCACGGCCCGAGTTGGTTCAGGCTTCACAGGCACTAACAGCGTAACCAACCCTGTGAGCTTCTTCGGAGTCCAGTACCGCAAGGACACGAGCTTAGACAGCAACTACCTGGTAGCGCCCTACCTATCGATCGCTGGCACAGCCGAGGTCAAGTCAGTGGCCGAAATCTATGTCAACGACAGGTCAATGGGTAGCTTGGACGTAAGCCCTGGTCCCTACAGCTTCAGCAACTTAACTACCGGACAGACATCAAGCAATCAAGTGCGAGTCGTCATGAAGGACATCAACGGCTTGGTGCAGTCCCAAAGTGTCACCCTTGTTGGAGCACCCTTCAACCTTAGACGCGGCACAGACAATTTCAGTTTTGAAGCTGGACGACTACGCCACGGCTACGACAGTTTAGGCAGCTACTTCGCATCAGGCACCTATGCCTACGGCCTTACCGATCATGTCACCCTGGAAGGCCATGTAGAGGCTACCGCGGACCAAGCACGCGGCGCCGGCAGCGTGACCTATGCAATCCCGCTTGGCACCATCAAGTACGGTATCGCAGCAGGCAGAGGCGAATCCATGCAAAGGCTTCAGTACACCTATCAGAAGGGAGACCTCTACGGGACAGTCGCAGCCACCAAGTCCAACCGCTTTGCAATGTTTGGTAGTCCCGCCTACCTGGTGCAAGACCAGAAGATTGCTACAGCAGGCTACAGGTTCGGCTCAAGCTCTTTGTCAGGCAATGTCGTTCAATACGGCGCCGCCCCTACCCGCAGCTCTCTGAACTTCAACACCATCATCAACCGAGGCACCTTGAGTGTCGGGCTTACACGCGCGGCCGGAAAGTCAGGTATCGCCTTCATGTTCAACACGCCAGTTGGCAAGAGCGCATGGAGAAGCATGACTACCGCACAGCATGATGCGACAGGCACAGAGTTTCGCCAGTCAATCATCCGAGGGGGCAACAGCTACAACGATTGGAGCCTACAGGCGCAAGCCACGAAATCCTCGAGCGGTACAGGCGCCACGGCCACCTACCAGTATGCAGGGGAGAAAGCAGTTGCAACCGCCTACCTCACTACTGGACGAGGCCAAATGAGCATGTCAGGACGAGTGGAAGGCTCACTTGTATTTGACAAGGGAATTCATGCGAGCCGTCAGATCTTCCAAGGCTACACAGTCGTAGAGACTGGCACACCGGGTCTTCCTGTTGCCTTGAACAACATGAGAGTTGCGACCACAGGAAGCGACGGCATAGCGATTGTGCCAAACACGAGCACGACTACAGACAACCTTGTGAGTCTACCTGCGGATCTACTACCCGTTGAAATTCAGGTTGACGACTCTGTAGCGAAGGTCTCATCCCAAAAATTCTTCAAGTCCAGTGTTGTCTTCAAGGTCAAGAAGAGTCCAGTTGTCTTGCAGCCAGAAGTGGCAACCAAGGGCTTGAAGGAAGTTGAGATTGACGGCAAGAAGTTTGCAGTCATCCCCCAAGGCATCTTCTTTGACGACTATGAGCCTGGTAGAGCCTACGAGCTTCAGATCAAGACTTGCAAGATGAGATTTACCGTGAAGCACGATCCTTCACTAAACGAACAGATACCGCTTCATTGCGAAAAATAAAAAGGAAAATCTATGAAGACACTACTTACCGTATTACTTTTTTTTGTGACCATCAATGCTTGGGCTGTTGGTTCAAAAAACAACATTGGCTTCACACAATCAAGGTTCTACGACAGTCCAACATTTAGCTACCCAAACCCTTACAGTAGTGCAATTGGTATTAGCTTCACTCTTCCATCAGCGAACCCGACAAGTAAGCTCTTTATTAGAGAAGACATCATAGTAGCGAACGAAGATCCTAACCAGCTTGTACGGCTTTACGTTGACTCTGCCCTAACAATCCCATTGGCTTCTCAACCGATTGATGTCTCCAGCTTCGGTGACGAGCAAACTCGCACTGTTGAAGTCTATGCAAAATACTACAGCACGAGCGGAAATGCAGTCAGTCGCGCAGGTTCGTACAGCTTTCAAATTCCAATCTACGTGACCGACGCAACAGAAGAGTACGCGGCAACTATCGAGTTCTACCCTACCGTTGAAGGATCATGTGGCTTCTCTCAAGCGAGCTACAACGTGAGCACCAATGTTGGAATGAGTCAGGTTGCCAAGACTTCTACCAATGTCATCTATAACTGTTCTCCTGGACTTACACCGTCAATGACTTCAGACAGTGCAAGCTTCACTTCCGCTGAAGATAACGATATGACTATGCAGATTTTTAGCGACAACAGCTACAGCCGAAACATAGCAAACGAACCCTTGGAGCTACAAGCAGACGGCACAAACAAAAGCCAAACTTTGTACTTGCAACACTTTGAGAATGGAAGCCCGATTATTAGTAAAGCTGGAACATACAACTTTGCATCTGCAATCATCATCAACTTCTAAACAAAAATATTAATTATCAGCCGTTGACTTTACGAATTGTTTTTGTATTATTAGATAGAGTATGCGGTAAAGCATATGACAACCACAACAAAAGGAAAACTATGAATTTCAAAAAATTAAAAATCGCAGCTTTAGTTTCAAGCTTAGCTCTGTGCTCTTCATTCGCACAAGCAGGAACTGCTTATTCCACTATCAATGCAACAATGAATGTAGCAGGTACATGTTCATTCAATCAGCCAACCTACACATTGACTGTAAATGCAACAACTGGACAGAAGCCAACTGGCAATGTCCAAGTCTTTGTTCAATGCTCTACAGGACTAACAGCAACTCTTCAGCAAGGCTATGCTAGAGCTTACTCAGGTAGCGGACAAGTTGGAGAAATCGAAGCCGTAGCATACAGAGATTCAGGTAACACTCAACCTCTTAGCGGTAGCTCAATAAGTTTGACAGCAGACAACAACATGAATCCTTACACTATCTATTACATGTTCAGAGATTACCAATCCGAGGGGCCAATACAGAAGACAGGAACATTTGAAATTTCAATGCCAATGCAAGTTAATTTCTAATTACCTAGTGAAATATAAGAAGCTCGCCATGTGCGAGCTTTTATTTTATCTAAACAATGTAGAAACCTTGACTTTCTATATATTTTCAATATAACTAGATATATATACAAAGGAAAATAATCATGACAAAGATAGAAAACAAAAAAGAAAAGAATTGGACAATGATCGGTTGCGCAGGATTAGCAATCTGTGTAGTTGCCTACTCTTTAGCTTCCATGAAAGTTGCGGATATAACTGAAGACTACAGAAACGAACAAATCGCTCAATATGCTGAGATTAATTCTAAGCTACAAAAAAATGAATGTGACAGACCAATTGCAGCGTACTTAAACGAACTTAAACGAAGTGGAATTTCCGCAGACTTCAGAAACGAAATTGACATGGTAGATACAGCAACACGTGAACGTTGCTTAAAGGCTCAAACCACTATCAGTGAAAACAAGGACAAAATGAAGAATGCGGTTCATCTTAAGCCGTCATTCTCATACATCACACAACATTTTTTTGGATAACAAAACTATGGACTCATTACTATCAATTCTACTAAGCCGTTGGGTTCTAGCTGGAAGCGCTTTAGCATTCATGGCACCAGTCGTTCAACCTTTTGCAAAGCTAAGCATTCCTGAGAATGTTTCAGTCGTAGCATACATGACAAAGGACACTTCATTTAGAAGTGCAATGGCTGAGAGCCGTGAAGAGTCCAACAAGCTATTTATAAAGGCAAAAACGCATGCAGGTTCTGCACTTACAAAAACATTAAACAGTATTTAAAGGAGGCTATTACGAAACTACAACTTAAATTTAAAGAAAACGAACATGGGAAGTGGCAATACGAAGTCAAAGAGAATGGAAAACGAGTTCTAATATCGGGCAAGTTCGACAATCTCTCAGCAGCAAGACAAACTTACTTTAGACATCATAGTAGAAAGCCAGTTGAAAATGAAATTGAATACGTACCGTGCATCAAAAACAAACCAACTTATCAACTCTATCAAGGAAAAATATGATAAAACAAAAACAGATCTACACAGCAGTTGCAGCATTATTTTTAGCTAGTTCAGCATACGCACAGCAAATCAATATCGGCACAAGCCCAACAGATTTGCCAGTTGCTGGTGGCACAAGCACTATCGCTATCGGTGACTCAACCACAGTAGCTACAACACACCCTATTCCAGCTTCCATCGTTGGCACTTCAGGTGCAATCGCTATCGGTATGGATAAGACTAACGGAGCAGTAACAAAAGCTTCAAACGGCGGCGTAGCAATCGGCTTAGGCACAAAGGCAACAGGCATGCAAAGCTCAGTGGCAGTCGGAACTTATGCAGATGCCACAGGAAATTATGCAATAGCTATCGGTTCAAATGCTGAGGCTGGTGGATACTTAGGTACAGCTATCGGCCCTGGTGCGAAGGCCAACTTCTCAGAGAGCGTCGCACTAGGTGGATCATCTACCGCAGGCAGAGATAGAGAAGTGAGCGTGGGCGCACCTGGCTTCACCCGCTATGTGTCCAATGTCACAGCAGGAACAAAGGCGACTGACGCAACCAACCTTGCTCAAGTTCGTGGTATCGCATACGAGACTTTAGATTCAGCGAACCTTTACACTGACGAGAGCCTTGCAAACTACGATGTCCAGCAGAAGGCATATGTGAGCAGCGCAGTAGCGAGCGGAGTACAGCAAGCGAACGGCTACACGGATACACAGTTCGGCAGAGCAAAGAGCTACACAGACAGCAAATTTGAGCAGTCCAAGAGCCTAGCTTATGCAGGCGCCGCAATGGGAATGGCATCTTCAGCTTTGGTCTTTGACCCTACCAAGTCCAGACAGATAGCGGTAGGAGCAGCAACCGTTCATGGCAAGTCTTCAATCGCAGCAGGGGTAGCTTGGAAGGCAGGAAGAAGCTTGATCAACGTGAGAGCAGCCACAGGAAACAACGGCATGTCTGGTGTAGCTGGTGGAGCTTCCTGGTCCTGGTAACACCTCACCTGGTAGCACAATTGAGAGCCCCTTCATGGGGCTTTTTGCTTGCCCTTCAGCATTGAAGAACGAAGTACAATCGGTTGAATGATCATTGTCAGGAACGAACATGCATAGGCTTTATGAAATTGGATTTCAAAGAGCAGGACGATGGTTGCTCAAGGGTGACGACTTGGCTTTGGAGCTACTTAGTCTCATGGATCGTCAGAACGTCCTTTATGCCTTTGTCAGTGGGAAGACCGTCAAGTATGTAGGCAAGACGACACAGACCCTACAGCGTCGCATGTTTGGCTACCAGAAGCCCAACCAAGACCAGCGAACCAACTGGCGCAACCGCCTGGCGATTGTGGATCTTCTCAAGAGGGGCGAACCTGTAGAAATTCTTGCCCTGGCAGACAATGGCCTACTGCGCTACGGAAGCTTTCACCTGAACCTTGCAGCAGGACTGGAAGACAGCATCATCCAGACCTTGAAGCCCGAATGGAATGGTGGCCGCACGAGTACCGTGATCGAGACCCCGAGTGAGGCGAACCCACCAGACAGCAGCCTTGAAGCCAAGCTTGAGGCGCAAGTACAGGAAGTCGTCCAACATGCGAGCGAGCCAGTGCAGAGCGTAGAGAAGCCCTTCCCTACGATTGAGACCCGTGCGAAAGTAAGTCCGACGACGATGGCCAGCGAACCTAAGCCTGTGCTAAAGGAGCTTAGTGCGGCGCCGCACTTCATCCTGACCTTGCAGGACACCTATCACCGCAGGGGCTTTTTCAACGTGCCTGTCAACTGTGACAAGTACTTTGGCCGCGACGAACAGAGCATCACGATCTATTGTGGCCGCGAGAAGCTTGAGGTAATTGGAAAAATCAACAGGACTGCGAACACGAATGGAACCCCAAGGATCATGGGAGCAGTCCCACTGCGGGAGTGGTTCCAGAAGCGCCGTGTCATGAGCCCTCTCAAAATATCAATCGTTGACCCTACGACGATTCACATACACGAGAACTAGCCCTACCTGGTAGCGAGCCACACAAGCCCCTTCATGGGGCTTTTTACATTTCAAAACTCAACCTTAGATCTTCATCGCTTCTTCGTAGAGGTCAAAAATCTTGGGTACCAAGTTGTTGCTCACTCTCATCATCAATGCATTGACATCGTGTTCAACTTTTGACGATTCTTGAACCTCATCGAAGTCACGCATTAGCAAGAAAATCACCCCGTTCCTCCACAAGAATTCAATGATGTACCTGTGCTTTGACAGGTTCATTATTTTCTTCAGTGTCTGGAAATCCTCGTCTTTCTCAAAATCTCTCATCTTCTCAAGAAGCTGACCCGTAGAAGGCACGGCCTCAACCCCCTTCATGAAGTCTTTGCTCCATGCGCAATCCTGGTCGCGTAGAGGTTTGCCACCCTTCTGTAACGTATCCAAAATTGACGACTTCAAAGCAAAGGGAAACTGATCACAAATGATATGGATGTTGTGAAGGAAGCCCATGATATTAGCTTCGCATTTTACCCTATCACTGAAGCCGTTCTCATCCTTGTTAATCGACCAGCCGAGATACTTCTTACGCTGAGAAGTCGCCAAATACTGATTCCAGAAATATCCAGAATAAGTTTCTGCCCTGTTTAAAGAATTGACTACCAGACGAAGCTTTTGACTATGAATCTCCGAATGCTTCACCTTGTCCAATAACGGCCTCAAATCTAGACTTTGTTCTTCACTCACCGGCTACTCCCTCATATGTGATTGCCTGAATTCTAGCATGCCTAAATATGAAAGCATGAAGATATCCAATTCTCTCCAACACCTTGCTCAGCCGTTGACTCTTGAAGATTTTTCACTATGGTAAGTACACCACAGGAGTAATTATGAATAATAAAAACAAGACAGGACTTACAAGAAGCGAAAACGGAACCCGCTACTTTGCAATGAAGAAGGAAGCTGAAAAGAGTATTGACACATTGTTCAACCGAGAAAAGGAAGATCAGAGTGCGCTTGTGAAACGACATCTCAGACTTGGAACAGTTCGCATATCAATCTACAACAAGGTAACAAAGCAGGAAGTTGACGAGGTAGACATCACTACACCTTTCATTATCAACGCAAAGGTGTATGACTCAACAACCGGAAAATTTGTCCCCAACAATCATGTAGCAAGGTATATCCGCAACACCATGCCTACAAGCGACCAGACGCATTTAGACAAGCTTAAAGAACTTTGTGATTTATCAGGACTACATAATGAATACAAATTTTTTGAGACTCAATTTCTTCAATATAGAGACAACTCAACAGATTGGCATAGTGAATCCGAATGGAATTTAATCAGCAGAGGCGCACAACATAAGGAGATTAAACAAACATTCTTCAGCAAGATGGAAGCGAGATACGAAGCTTTGACCAGAACGAAGTTCAAGCTTAATGCCCACGTATTGTGTTACCTATCTATTTTTGAAGTCTATTCAAATGGGCAAAGAAAATACTGCACAGACGACTATAGATTGACTTCTGAACATATTCTTAACCAGGCTCTTAATTACTCTGGAACCTACCCTAAATTGTTCATCCGTTCAGTCGTCAAGCAGTCAGCATTAAAGAGAATTTTTGGGAAACAAGCTAAGTGGTCTGGATATACCGTAGACCTTTCTCAAACGTCGATCAACCAATACGAAGACGACGACTACAAAGAAGAAGATTTAAACGAATTACTTAACTACACCATCCTTCCTCGTATCCACACAGACTATTCCTGGTTGAACTCAATCCACCTTGAAAGCATTCCTTGCGCACTTTGGGTAGAACTCTTCAAGCTAAACAATGGCATTCCACCATTCCTCGTGCCTGACGATACCATTGATGACTTCACCGATGAGCAATTGAAGGAGATCGTCAAACACGCGCCAAGAATAATTCTTGCGTGGAACAAGCCCGAACTCTTCAACTTAGATGTAAAGCTACCGATTACTGAGGTGTATCCAGTTCTTTCACTTAAGCAGAAGTGCGACCAGCTTACACTAGTACACCTCGGCTTTGAAAACCGTCACCTTATTCCTGAGTCATTGACCTGTATTTCTTCGTTGGAAAAAGCAGTTGAATCCAGCACAGCGAATCTTTCCGAGATCTACCATTTATTAAGTGAAGAGCTTAGGATTAAACACTGGAAAGGATTCGCATGTCCCTATAATCTAGCCTTCATTCCTGACCACCGTTTAGTTGCGGCAGACTTTGAACATTTAGTCGTAAAAACGCTCTTTGAGTATGCCGTTTGGACTGATACAGAAATTCCTAAGTTGCGATTTGAGGAATTGCATCCGATTCTACGAAGAGATCCTGAGAAATTATTTAACACTATCGTTCACTTGTGCGAAATAGGATTTGACCCACAGCAGACCGTTGAGCCTCACTTCTACTGGAAAGACAGAATCGAGCAGATAGTTTTAGAAGAGTACGAAGACTTTAGAAATAAGTTAAGTTCTGAGGTACAAAATGCTATTGCTGATTGCGGTATGGTAGAAGGTTGCGTAATTAACATCAACCCTAAGCTTGCAGCAGAATTTAGAAAAATTCTCCACTACCATAAACTTCAAGCAAAGATTCCTCTAAAGACTGACATACCCAAGAAGAAGAACAAGATCTAACAACAAGCCCCTTCATGGGGCTTTTTCTTTATCTGATATCCACTTTATTAAAAACAATGACTTAACCTTGTTTTTACATTTTGTTTTGCTATAGTAATCTTATAACAACAAGAAAAGGTAAATCATGAAAACTCAAAAGGAATTGGCGATGGAAAAGTTTGGAGACTCTGAATACACAAGAAGGAAAATCTCAGAGAAGGATTTAGAAAGAGCTTGGATACTTATCACTGATGGAACCGACCCTGACTTGAAATATTGCTGCGACTGGAACTACAAAAATAGGGAGTATACATTTTATAAAGGCGACTTCAATTGCCCTAATTACCAAGTTTGCTTCAAGAAGAAAGGTGAAGCGTACTGGTTCTTGTTGAATACCTATGGATCAGCACATTCGACGAAAGAATTATCACCCGTTTAAAACGCCTGGACTAGCCCACCTTACGGGCTACACTTTTTATAAGGAAAATATATGCGCGAAATTAAAAACGATGTAGCAACCACCAGCCCTAAGAGCTTTGACCCCTGGAAGATCACAGCAATCATATGTGTCTTGCTTTCAGCTTACCTAATCATTTCACCACGCACGCCGGCCCCAAATTCACATCCCTCCAACTCTGTTGAAGTAGCTAAAGCTCACAGTCCAGACGAAGCGACCATGCAGGAAGCTAAGGCGACATACAAGCCCAAGAGCATTCGTGAGAACTTGGCACGAGCGAAAGAAATAGCTAAGGGCTTCAAAGAGCAACCTGGTGAAGAGCATATGGATCGCATGAAGCGTTTTAATGATTACGTTTTAGAAGAAACCAAGGAAGATGTAAAGGTTAAAAAATAATAACAGCAACCCACGGAGACAATTATGACAAAGAATGAAAAGGCAACAAATATCGGATACACACAACCTATTGCTACTGGCAAGACATTAACCTTACTTATGCCTGACCACAGCACACTCAATGATGAGGAGATAGACGACATCAAAGAATTCTTCAATCTCATTATGCGAAAAATGGATAGGCAGAGAGAGCGAAACAAGCCAGCAGAATGTGTTTTTAAGACTGTTTTCGATCCTAATATTTTGAATTCTGTAGAGACTGATACCCCAGAACAAGCACAGCTTAAAGAAAATCTTATGCACTTGTTCTACCAATACGAATATCAAAAAAAACATCTAGGACAAGAGCACATGCCATTTGCGAGTGACGAATATCAGCAGGTTATAACCGTAGATAACAGCGGCAGTCGTGGTGAGCAAGATGGACATACTAAGTAAAAGAAACGGAGAGTATATGGATAATGAAGAATGGGAAAAGAATGCAGCAAAATTGTTTGTAGCAAACTACGCAAAAAATATTTCAGAAAGACAGAAAAATGGTGGTAGCTATACAGCTAATGGAGCATCGCAATCTGAAGAAATTCTAGACAATTCGTTGACTAAAGACTTTTTGATTATCCTATTTCAAATTTCCGCAATTGTTTCTTCTTGCTTTTTCTTGACTCTAGAACAATCCGCTACGGCAACACTCATGATACTAGCTTCACTTCTTATTATGGCTTTCTTTAAGGTCAAGATTGAAAGCAAGGCTGTTTTAAACCTAATGGGATTACTGATCTTGCATGCTGTAGTTTTGTCTGTGGTTGGATGCGTACAAAGTAGTTCGGGAATGAATAAACCTGATACAAGGCAAGAATCAATGCAGTCAGCAGGAGTGTAATGAAAAGGATTTGCTCACCTCACGAGCACATAACAATAAAAATAACGGAGCACCACATGAATAATAATAAGAACAGATTTGCAGAGGATTGGGAAGATGGTTGGACAGGCACACACAAAGACATAGAAGAACTTCTTGGTATTTCTGATAAAGACGACTACGAGCCAACTATAGAGGAAACGAAATCAGAAGACGACGAATACCTATCCGAGATTCGTTCACTCTATCAAGATGATCACGGCTTATCCTATGCAGTCGTCTATGCCCAGCTTTTTCTTATTGAGCAGGAAGAAGCGATTGCTCCAGCAAGTGACAATTGGAGGTTTTCTTTCAATGCCCTTATATCTTCAGATACCATAATAAAGTTCTACAAAACAAGACGTGATTCACCAGAGTTTGTTAGAGCAAGAATCCGCGCTGTACTAGACTCAATCGGCTGGAACGAAACTGAATTCAAGCAGAGCGAAGAAGTTCTATACAAATATCTTTCGCTAGAATTGGCTTGCAGAAGATTCATTGCTAGTCTTCACAGCAAAAAGCTACTTGCCAGATTCGTTGAGGAATGCAAAGCAAACTATGACAATCTATCAAAACTTACCAAAGACCTAGACAGGGACACGATAGCAAAAGGGATCACAGCCGACATTTTCACAGGGGTAGTTGAAGAGAAATACGTTGAGTCACCACTTGGCGCCGCTAACAGAACACAAACAATCCAATGGGTAGCGAGCGAAATTCAAGACTGCGCGAAAGGTAAGGACAACAGCAGGTTCCTTGACAGGCTCTACAGCAACCGCTTCAAGGAGCGTCTTGAGGTTGACGAGGAAATCTATGCCCACTTGGAAGACCGCTTCCCTCACTTCTCGGAAGTCATCAGCTACTACAAGGCTCAGTTCAGGTTGAACTTGCTCACTGGCCGCGACTACATCCCACCTGTCCTTCTACTTGGCGCACCTGGTATCGGCAAGACCATTTTTGCCAAGGAGTTAGCCCATGCTCTACAGACCGGCTACACCTTCATTGACATGGCCTCCGCATCGGCAAGCTGGACACTTTCAGGACTAAGCTCTTCCTGGAACGGAGCCAAGGCTGGCAAGCTCGCGACCACCATGTTAGACAGCCCTACCGCCTCACCAGTCGTCGTCCTGGACGAGGTTGAGAAGTCAGGATCTAGCGCCCACGGCCAAGACTCAAGAACACCTCTTTACCAGCTACTTGAAGAAAACACGGCCAAAGCCTTCACAGACGAGTTTGTGGACTTTCCGGTCGATCTCTCAAGGATTATCTACATAGCGTGTGCGAACAGCACTGAGGGGCTTACAGAGCCGTTGCTAACCCGTTTCAAAATCATGGAGATTCGTGACCCTTCCGACCTTGAGCACGACATGATTGTGGACAGCATCTACCAGACACAGCTTGCAGGATCTAAAGCCTTTCCTTCCACCCTACCTGGTGAGATCAAAACTCTACTAAGGGGTATGTCATTGCGTGAAGCCAAGGTAATGATCAGTGACGCTATCGCCACTGCCCTACTTGAATTGACATTGAAAGAAGTGAAGGATCGAAGAATACTTTCAATCACGCTTCACCCTCACCACTTCAAGAAGAAGGCAGTTCAGAAGAAAAAAATAGGGTTCTAACTCGCAAATAAGAAACGCCCATGCGGGCTTTTTTTCTTACCTCATCAAAACCAAAACCTACTTTGAAGGCTTTCTCCCTCTTCGTCCTTTAGGACATCTAAACTTCGTGACAATAAAATTTCAACAAGTAAAAAAGCACGACGCCCTACGGGGCTTATTCCTTATTTATAAATATTGCAAAAAACCTTGCTTTAACCTTGCTTTTATCTTTTTTTCTATTATATTAATTCTACAACAAGAGAAAGAAAAATATGCAACTATCAAAACCTTTTGATTACATTAGCGACTATGCCCTAACAAATCGTTCAAAGCGTGAATTCGTCACTGACAAGAAAACAGGTTGTGTCTATCACGTGGCTTATCGATCAAAGAACCATGAAAAAAGAGTTCCTGGTAAAAGCCATCAGCCAAACACCGAGTACATGCGCTTAGAGATCGATCCCAACCTTTCCCCTAATTTCAGCATTGAAGAACTTGACCTAGTTTCAGGCCGAAGTATCACCTGCAACCTCACCGGCTTAGAACAGCCAAGCCGAGGCACTACGAAGCTAATCATGTCTGTCTTCTATATAGACGAGACTCAAAGCCTTCAGGAGAGCGTCAGGACCTTCTACATGGATAGTATCGGCGGCACTATCACAAAGCGCCTGGATCTTGCTTTAGACACCTTCAGGAAGGAAGCCAAGGCGACCATAGACGAGATCAACGGCAAGGGCTTCAGCAACAAGCGAACTGAGAAGGCGAGCTATTACGCTAGCTACTTTGCTTTGAGAGGTAAAAGCTTGGACTCCCGCAGGGACAAATGGGCACCAAAAATTTTGCATGACGTTTGGAGTAATTACGATGCGACGAGCTTGAACATCATGCTTTACCTCTTCTCAATGTTGAAGGGAGATTTCTTGGACACAGGCGGCAAGTTCATGTACGTCAGCGACCACTTTATTGAAGTGAGGCGCTACAACTGGCATCCGACGAAGCACCTCTACACAGAGCAGGAAATGGCTGAGCTTGATGCAGTAATGGAATACTACAGATTGAACAGAGAATACATACAAAACCTAGTGAACGATTGCAGTAAAGGTTCATACTTCGATCAGGATAAATTCAAAGCAAATGTAAAAATATCATTCTGTGAAGAGGTAGCTCAATGACCCGCGATGAGTACAAGGAAGGCTTTACACACTTTGCTGAGACAATGATTCGTATGTGGAAGAAAGGAGGCGATAGGGATAATCAAATTCTTCTTGCAATGACTCATGAGAACTTCCCTGAATATTTTGAGACCTACAAGCACATGTTCATCATGGGCTTCTCTACCCTGGACAACTTCTTGATTGCCCTACTTCGCAACTACATCATGGTTGAGATTGCATGTATCTCTCACGACGCTCCTAACGACAGGCGACATGAAGTAAGCGACATCTTCAATGAAATAATCACGGAGAACTTAGAGAAGTACAAGGGAATTCTCATGACACTACATGCTCCAACATATCGACAGATTGAAGAGCTACATAATAAACAGCTACGGTTCAACTAAGCTCCTTCGGGGGCTTTTTTTACGACAGAGAAGATATCGACTTTAAAATAAACCTTGCTTTAACCTTGTGTTTTAATTTCCTTTTGTTATCGTAATTTTATAACAACAAGAAAAGGAAGATATATGAGAACAGCAATTGCATACGTATCATTCACAAACGACGCAGAATTCTTTGAGCTAAGTCTTGAAGGATCATTGGAGCATCCATTTGACGATGGTTCAGCTTATATTAAAGCGAAGCTCGTTCGCATGGAGAAGGAATTTAAAGATGGTGAAGAGCCAAGCTTCATATATGTAGGTGACAAGACAGTTCACTTATCTAAGGCGCACATCGTCAGTATGGAGATTTGGCAAGAATCATAATAGGACTGGCCCACCTTGCGGGCTACAACAAAAACATCCCAACCTAAGGAGAATATATGACAATTCAAAGAATGACACAGAAACACAGCTTAGCCGAGCATGTACACTTTCAGGCTTACCTTTTCTTAGCAATCAACAATGCGGTTGAACGGCTGAACCAATCATTGCCCGATCCGATAGAAAATTTAGAACACAATATTGCGACCTGCAACCACCTTCAAGCACTGACCAATGCCCTGGTTGAGTCAAGCGAGTATGTGAAGAGCATCATCGAATCAATCACGAGCGAATCTGACTAATTCTCTTACAGTCACACAAATAGATTACCCCTCTTAAGGGGTATTCTTTCGCCTCAAGATAATGATATCCACTTGCAAAAACCTTGCTTTAACCTTGTGTTTTATTTTTCTTTTGTTATAGTAATTTTATAACGAGTAAAAAGGAATCAATCATGTACAAAAACTCCATTGCTGAAATACATTTTAATCATACAAAAAACGCAATCAATAATCTTGAGAGTGCTTTAGCAAGCATTGAACACTACAAGCAACAAATTTCATTAAGTCTTGCAATACTTAGAGATTTCAAAGTTGGCGATTCTGTTACAGATGTGCTTTCTGCAAAAGACTCCGAATTTCTTTATCATGCCAACTCGATAGGCAACGATTTCACTGAAGATGAAGAAGATAACGGAAATATTACACTTTCAACACTAGATCCGTTAGAAGACTTGGTTAATGAGTATAACAAAGCTGAATCCAACTGATATTGACAGCGACGATAAAGGCTTTACCCACCTTACGGGCTACACAACAACATCCCAACCAAAGGAGATCATTATGGAAGTTAAAAATAAAGAACAAAAAGTGAGCAATGTCGCGCATTCAAAGTACCACTTTGAAAATTTTGAAGACGCAATTAAGTCGCCTAAGTATACTTTCAAGATTCCTGACTGCGATGAGAATGGGGAAATTGACATGCATTTTGAATTAATTGAGGACGACACAGACAAGAATGAGAAAGATTAATCATAAGCCCCTGGAGGGCTTTTTTTTCGCCTCAACACAATGATATCCACTTTCACAAATAACCTTGCTCTAACCTTGTGTTTTGATTTCATTTTGTTATAGTAACTTTATAACAACAAGAAAAGGAATGTGCATGGAATCATTCATACTTTTAGATACAGAAACCACAGGGTTAGACGACACAGCAGAGATAGTGGAAATATCTATCATCGATCACTTGGGACATGTCTTACTTGACACCCTGGTTAAACCTACTAAGCCTATCCCCTCTTCCGCTACTGCCATTCATGGAATCACTGATGACATGGTAGCCAATGCACCAAGCTACGCCGACATACACAGCAAAGTTTTAGCTCTACTTGAGCAAGGCACCTGCTACATCTATAACAGCAGCTACGACACAAGAGTCATTAGGCAAACCGCAGCACTTCATGGACTGTCTTTTGACTCTTCAAAATATTCGTTCTGGTGCGTAATGGAGGACTATGCCCACGAGTTCAATCAAGGCTACTGGGAGAAGCTAGTCTATGCCTACAGTCATGCCCTGGATGTGACTAAGAACGAGCGAATCAGTTTGAAGGCTCATAGATCACTTGCAGACTGCTACATGACCCTTGAAGTAGTACATCTATTACAGAGTCACACCGAAACGTCTCCAAAGAGATAGGAAAATAATTTTTTGGACTTGCCCACCTTACGGGCCTCAACAATAAAAACAATAAAGAGGAACTTATGGAATATAGAAAAATTAGTGATTACGACACCAACATGTCAGGGTCGGAAGGCAACAGATATGAGTTGATAGGGTGCGAGATTTTGGCGCCAATAGATCAGGATGATCTTGCTAGTCTGATTTTAGAGCATCACGGCTACGATACCTTTGAAAGCTATCAAAGCAACGACTATGGCAGAGAATTTGAGTCCGAATACAATTCTTGGCCTGAAGTCTACAACGCAATTTTACAGGGAGACGCCGTGGATACGACTCAGCATATCCATGATGAAATTTTCTTGGCTCTTCATGCGAAAGGCGTAATTTCAAATTGTTGGGTATCTGATCTTAGATATTACCAATCAAAGTATGGCGACTATTACATAAGCAATGAGGCTCCGGTACGCCTGGTTGACGATGGAAAAAAATCGTATACAAAAAACGACCTGATACAAGAGCTTATGCGACAGGGAAAAATAGTAAAAATGGCAGAGAATTTTTACACAAAAACCTGAGTCATATAGGACTTGCCCACCTTACGGGCCTCAACAATAAAAACAATAAGGAATACCATGAACAACACGTTTAACACAGAGAACATCAAGAATGAGATAACAAGATGGGCGACAGTTAAGACACCTGCTCTCTATGACCACTTCTCTACTTACTTAGGAATACCAAGCAAGGAGATCAGGAAGCTTTTCATCGAAAGCCAAGAAATACAGGATCACATCAACCAGTATTTCCAGGAAGAAAAAATTCAGGAAAAGCTTGAGCGCGAGGAAAACCTTAAGAAGGACCTAGCCACCCTAGAAGCCCTTTTTAAAACAGCGGTCGAGAAAAAAAAGATTTTCCTCGTTAAGGCATTAGTGAAATCCACAGGGATTCCACGTTGCAATATTAAGACCTTTTCTAAGGAAAATTCTGAATTATGGGAGATGGTAGTTGGCCCTACAGCAATAGCCGAGCGAAAACGTATAAAGACCGAGAGAAAAGCCGCTATTGAAGCACGGCATGCCGAAAATAGACGCTTGAAGGCACTACGCAAAGCCGAACTGGATGCACTTGTAAAAGCTAGGAAGGAACAGAAGGAAGCAAAGGCAGCTTATCTACTTGTTGTGGCTGAACGAAAAGCACAGCTTGAAGAGCTTCAAGCACAAAAGAAAGCCGAACGAGAGATCATCCGTTTAGAGAAAATTCAGCAGCGTTATGAGACTTTTGGATCATACATTGGCAACGAGCTAAGATATGAGAAAGGTCGTTTAGTAAAGAAACTGGAGTTTTTCATATCGAACCTTGATTTGGTCAAGATTGGTTTTACTGGACATATAAACTTCATATTTGGCGATGACAATTGTTGCGGCATTTATGTTCAACACGAGGCTGATCACCTTGGAACGTTCCCTACCCGTATCAACAAAGACTTCCACAAATTTGAAATTACCTGGAACAAGCGAATTTGCGATGAGCCAGCCGAGCATACAAGGGCACCACTTCACCTTCATCTTGTAGAGACACCTCACAATAACGGTTTCTACTTTAAGATACCCGAGCGATTCTTCTTAGGCTACATACCTGATTGATTGAAGCCCCGAAAGGGGTTTTTCTTTCTCTAGCGCCGTTGACATTCATCTTAATTTTGCTATGTTTATTCAAACAACATAGAAGAGAAGAATGAATAGAAATACACTATATAAAAATATTGAACTAGGAATAGCAACTAACGGACTTGTTAAACCTAAAGCAAATTTAAAAGTATGCAAAGGACACCTTGCGAATTTCTTGAGCTTTGCTTGTTACAAGAAGAAGATGCTCAAAACAAAGGTGAAAACCTACTTTGCTGATTATGGTTATCCAGAAGAGTTCCTTCATGACTCACCGTCCGCTAATTGCCAGCAGTGCAGAGACAAATTAAATTTGCAAAGAAGTAGACGAAGGCAAAATGTTGAGAAATCAATTCGTCTACTTCAACAAACAAACAAAATTTTGAGTGAGGTTGAGAACGGAACCTTCAGGCGGCATGGCGGTAACAAGCTTGAAATCCGTTGGAAGCAACTAGCCGCAACATACATTAGAAGAGTTGGATTGCCAGCAGACACTCCGTTCATGGAGCGAATGAGGGCTTATTGTGATTACCGCGAGCAGAGAGTTGATGATAATTTTTATGGCTCAAGCAAATGGGTAAATCTTAGAACCCTCATCATCAGTGCCTACGGTTGCACATGCATGAAGTGTAAGCGCCCTGGTCTAGTCGGCTCCGAACTACACTGCGATCATATCCTTCCACGTTCCCTCTTCCCCGAACATGAGCTTGATGCAGACAACATGCAGATTCTTTGCCGTTCATGTAATAGCTCAAAATCTAACAGAAGACTTGTAGACTACAGACCTTCGGATTGGTGCTCAATATTAGAAAAGGTTCTTGTGGAAAAATAGTATCTTTTCTCATTCTTCATTATATAGATATCCATCTTAATAAAAACCTTGCTTTAACCTTGCTATTATGAAACCATGATGCTAATATAATATTATATAAACAAATGGAGATAATTATGATGACATATACACAGACATTAGAAAAGATAACTACAGACGAAAGATTTGCGAGCTTTCAGAACTTTGACCCTGAACTTCTTTACACTCTTGAGTATTTTAATGAAATTCCTGAAGATGTTATAAAGTATTGTTTTAAGTGGAGTGAAGATCAGACCGAGCCATACTTTGAAGATGTTCGTACCTATGTGGAAATCATGTCGTTGATACAATAAATAAAATGTAGTGCAAAGAGAAGCCCTTGAGGGCTTTTTCCTTTTGTACTCTCTCTTTCAGATATCCAATTACTTGAAAACCTTGTCTTGCCCTTGCATTCCTTAAGATAACTGTTATGATGATTTTATAACAGCCCTACAGGAGAAATCATGAACCAACAAGAATTTTTAGCAGCAGTGCCAGCACCGCAAGAGGACGAAAAAACAGTAATGATTGAAGGTGAACCCTATCACATCGTCAGCTTTGAAGACGAAGCTAATAGAGACAGCTTCATCAGCGACATAAAAGAGAAGATGGGATTGATTGCACGTCCTGTTGACAAAGAAATTACGCAGGACTATCAATTTTTTGCAGCAGTTCCAGCACCAGAAGAAACCGAAGACACAAGAGATATTGACGGCTCACCGTTTTATGTCTTTGGCTTTCATAATGAAGACGACATGCACAACTTCATTGAAGATGTGAAAGAGAAGCAGGACGTGGAAGCTCATATACTTGAACGAGTCGCCTCACATTGATTGTCACCTACTGAACTGGCTTGAAGACACCGGCCAGTTTTTTTACCCTCCGATACCCAACACTTCGCGCAGCGCTTCATTGTCTGTTCGCACCCGGCCGAGCAACCACTTCACACCCACATGGCCCACAGCCCGACTCATGGCGCCAATGCCTTGCAGGTCAACGATCAACACGGCTTCTGGATCTTCTTCGTCACCAAGCATGTCGTGCCCATGCGTCGCTAATGACATGAACCTGTAGAACACCTGGTAGAGGTCATCCACTCCGGCTTCAGTCGCCAGTTCAATGACCTTCTTCTGTTTAGGCAGCTTCTTGAACCTGTCCTTCTGCAAAAACTCGGCAGTTGCATCGCCTCCGCTTTCACGGTCTCGGATCTTCAGGTTGCCGTTTTGCATGTTGATTCTCGCCGCCTTGGTGAACTCGGCCAACCCCGCCTGGCTCTGGTGAATCGCGTTCTCTTCTGACACACACACCCACAGAATGAGAATTAGGCTCTCAACCATAGTGCGACCGATCACACCTACGGCTACCTGGTTGTTCTGCGCACCAAGAGCCGACGCACCGCGGACCAGCTCAGCACAGCGACCCGCAATCTTCCTGACCTCTACATCTCGAGCGCACGCTTCGCCCTTCCCTTCCCAACTTGCGACCACGGCCAGCCGCTTCGCATGCTCTGCCAGTCCATCGGCATAGTCTTGAACAGTCGCTATTTTTGTCATGGTCGTGTGCTTTTACTTAGGTTGCGATGAAGACAAGGATACCCGAGGGCTACCCTGGCAGGACAGTGACTCATCGAACTGAACCCTACACCGGAACGGGCTACTTTGAGCTTTTACACAAGGGAGGCACTATGTCTGACGACCTGAACAATCGCGGCCAGCAGGACCGCATCCGTATCAATGTCAATGAAGAGCATGAGGTTCGCTACTGGACCCAAGAGCTTGGAGTCACCCGCGAAGAACTTGAGCAAGCTGTCAAGACTGTTGGCGTCATGGTAGACGACGTGCGCAAACACCTGGAAACGTAACCTTCCAACACTTGTTCGCAAAAAGCAGCGACTGGAGCTTTTTAATATTTTAGAAAATATTTCTTCAATGAGTAGACACCTCGAACTCAACGCAGAAGCTAAAATCTCTGCAAAGCGGTTCGCAGCACCTGTTTACAGCCATGTTATAACAGAAACTTTGGCGAGCCAGAAATATGACTGCGGAACAGTTTATTGTAGCGGTTCCAGCACCCTGTATGAGTATGGATGCAGAGCTCATTGAAGGAGCACCCTACTATATTTTCACATTTAACACAGAAGATGAGCGAAGATGCTTTATGGATGACGTTAAATTCGAAACTGGGCTCAGCGCTGTGATGGTGACGCAAAAGCTTTTGAGATATAACATCGTATATACTTGATTCAGGTAGAATCTGTTTTCGCTGGCTATTTAAGTAAATGCTCCTTTATGATGGGCCCCATCATTAAATCGAGATCTACGACGAATATGCGCACCCCATCGCGCCATACACATTGTTTCATCCATGCGAAAGCATGGTATTTCAACTCAAAAGTGTTCTGATTCTCTGAGTAGGAAAATTGCAATTTGTCTCCGCATTCATCAACTAAAAGTACAAAGTTCCTGGTGAGGACTGTTGCAACAATTGCAGTTGCCCCTTCGAATGATTCGTTTGACGCAATTGCACGACAATCAACGACGGGAATGATTTGATTACGGTATGTCATCAGCAATCCTCGATTACAAGGGATTACTAAATGGTTATTTTCAATCTTAAGTATTTCCTTGATTTTGCTTTTTTCTATCGCGATAGCTCTGCCGAATGCAGAGAGCCTTAGTAACGAAACAGGCGAAAAAATTTTGGTCATGGCGGGCCATCTTTTGAATAAAAGCAACGCGTTCGACTTTACTGAATTATCACCCAGTGGTCGTCGAATCACATAAAGCGCTTAACGTCAATACCCCATGCTTCGGGCTTTTCAAAAGAAACGATCTTATCGCCCCCCCCAAACCCCACCGGACGCGAAAGATCTACGGTAGCTGGCGGCATGTACGCTCGAGTTTTAGAATTGAAAAAAACACGTACTTTTGGGGTTAGCAGATTGCTTTCATGGGACTCAATAACTATGCCTAATCGCCCCGACTCCAATAGCACTAATGTTCTAACTGGATAGATTCCCACGCAACGCATGAACTCCTGCGTCAGAATTGGATTGAAGTGAAACTCGCTCCATTGATAGATCTTACGGAGCGCTTCTGCTGCACAAATTCCCTTGTGATACGACCGATCCGACGTAATCGCGTCGTACACATCAACTATCGCAGCCATTTGCGCAAGCTCTGAGATGTCGTCTTCTCTTTGCTTGCACGGATATCCTGTTCCATCACGTCGCTCATGATGGTGCAAGGTAATGTCTAGAACAATCTCGCCGATGTCCGGCGAATTTTTTAAAATGTGATATCCGTCGCGCGGATGGCATTTAACGATCTCGAATTCCTCATCGGTGAGTCGTCCTCCTTTATTCAAAATATTGTCAGGCACTAAAGCTTTCCCAGTGTCGTGAAGAAGCCCTCCAATTCCAGCCTGGACAATCACATCATCTGCCAAGCCACGCGATCGGCAAAAGGCTACCATTAGAGTGCAAACGCTTACGGAGTGGAGAAAAGTGTAGTTGTCTTTATTCTTTATTCGTAGCAGCCCTAACAGGGCTCCTTGATTGCGAAAAACCGAATCAGTAATACGCTGTACTGCGAATTCTACGTTATCAATTTCGATTGCGCGACCGAGACGAGCATCCTTCATGACTGTACGAACTACCTCAATGGCCTGACGTTTTACGTGCACGGCTCGCCCTTGCTCGTCCGTTAGAGAACATTGAGATGGACGTAGCTGCTGATTTTCCTCAGCAACTCTCTGTAATTGTGTCTCCGTCTTCGCCAAAGTGACAGCTAACGGAGGTGCATACGATACGTCAATACCACGTTCGCAATCGATAACAACACCTCGGATTCCGGCTCTTCGTATTTTTTTAATTTCCTCATCACTGCGAATAACAAAACGACTGCGAATAAATGGATGTTCCATCCATCCGCAGTCCAAATCATGGATAGCCATGCCAAGTTTAAGCTCACTGGCATCAATCGTTTTCAACATTTCAACACCGAATAAATATCTATTGCGACAGAGCGAGACGATACGGCTCACGAGATTGCTGGCTTGAAATTTTCCCAGACCTATGAGATCTTGTACTGGCGCTAACAAGCTTAAAAGAATCGACCAGTTCCGCGAGATGCTCAGCTTGGTCACGCAACTCTGCGGTCCCATTCGCCGCCTCTTCGACAACTCCTGCATTCTTCTGAGTGTCTGCATCCATTGCCGAAACCGCTACGAACATTTGCGCTAAACTGGCACTTTGTTCACGACTCGCAACCGCGATAGCCGACATTAGCTCCGCAGCTTTTTCAACTCCAGAAACGATACGTGTCATCGTCCCGCCTGCGTGGTCAGCGAGAGCCGTTCCCGCTTCGACACGGGCGACAGAGTCTTTAATTAGAGCGCTAATCTCTTTGGCAGCCGCAGCGGAGCGCTGTGCCAGCGCGCGTACCTCGGAAGCAACCACAGCAAATCCACGCCCTTGCTCGCCAGCGCGCGCTGCTTCTACTGCTGCATTCAAAGCAAGAATGTTAGTCTGGAAGGCAATCCCATCGATCACTGCAATAATGTCGACAATCCGCTGCGAGCTTTCCCGAATGGTTGCCATTGTCTGAACAACTTGAGCAACATCAGCGCCGCCTTCTACCGCTGTCGTTTTCGCTGAACTGATCAGCGCATTAACTTCGCTCGCTAGATCGGCGTTGTTCTGAACGGTGCTGGTCAGCTCTTCCATCGAAGATGTCGTCTCTTCTAGAGTACTCGCTTGAGTTTCGATTCGTGCTGATAGCGCAGCGGAGCCCCCTGCTATTGAATCTGATTCGTCCCGCACGACTTCCGTCGACTCCTTGATTTGTCCAACAAGAAGTTTCACATTTGTTTGCAAAACACGGAGACCCTGCATTAAATCTGCAAGTTCATTAGCGCCACGTGCGTTAATCCGACCACTTAGATCGCCAGCACTCATGGTTTCGATATCGTACTTCGCCCGCGTAAGCGGATCAATAAGCGTATTAAGCAACACAGCGCGGTAGCCGAAAAGAAAGAGCAATCCTGTCGCTGCAAATCCTAAGCGAATTGTCGAATTCAAAAAAGGGCCTGGTAATGCAAGAACTACTAGCAGGCAGCTGAGAAAGAGCGTCGATGATAAAATCTTTGCCCGATAAGACATTCTTTGCCAAAACAAAAGCTTCTTGAGCGGAATTGCGCTCACGACAGCGCCTTCTTTTATCAAAAGTCCGCTGTTCCCAGATCGTATAGCTTTGTATGCAGCCTCTGCGTTTGAGACTTGATCACGGGTCGGCTTCACCCTTACCGAAGTGTAACCAACAATTTTCCCGTCTTGAATTAGCGGGGCCGCGTTCGCTTCGACCCAGTAATGGTCTCCATTCTTGCATCGGTTTTTTACAAGACCGGTCCAAGCCTTACCCGCCTGGATAGTCTCCCAAAAATCTTTAAACGCCTCTGATGGCATGTCTGGATGCCGAACAATGCTCTGCGGCGAACCGATCAGTTCATCTTCAGAGAATCCACTAATCTCAATGAAATCTCTGTTGACATACGTGATATTTCCACGCAGATCTGTTTTAGACACGACAGTCTGATTGTCCTTTAAAACGTATTCTTTACCACTAACTGGACCATTTTCTCTCATCTTCTCCTCCGAAATTTGACGTCGCTGATGACGACGAAACATTTCCAGGAGTAAATGTATCATGATTTGAGGAATTTGAGCACGGTTTTCGTGTTTCGCAACAGATGTTACGAATATGCAACGAAAATCTTGAAGAAGTGGCGGACCGCACGTGATGTTCAAGGACAACGACAGAACTGTCTAACTGGACCAGTGCGCTCAGAGAAGCAGAGGCCTTTCGACCAGCTACGTCGGGTCTTGTTCATGTCGTATGTGCGGCATAATGGCGAGATACAGTGCTTCAAGATTTACAGGTTTAAGGAGGTGGTCATTGAACCCTGCAGCATGACTGCGGTCCCGATCTCCTGGTTGTCCGTAGCCGGACAGGGCAATGAGCACCGCATTGTTAGTAGTCGAGGTGGAACGGAGAAGCTGAGCCACCTCCCAGCCGTTGAGCTTTGGCAGCCCGAGATCGAGCAGTACCACGCTTGGATGAAACTGGAGGGCGGCCGTAATTGCTGCCTCTCCATCGTAAGCACGCGCTACAGAATGTCCATCAGCCTCAAGAAGCATGCCTAATGTGTTTAGACCGTCAACATTGTCATCGACGATCAAAAATTTTGTCGGCGCGAGTCTCTTGCTTGTGCTGTCTAAGGTATCGACATTGTTGCGATCTTGCGCTCCTCTTGGAAGACGTACGCTGAAACATGCTCCGCGTCCAAAATCACGGTTTCGGGCCAAGACCTCACCTCCGTGGAGCTCAACAAGCCGCTTTACCAAGGACAATCCAAGTCCGAGCCCACCACGGGACCGGTCGAGCGTTGCCGTTGCCTGTGAAAATAAATCAAAGATGCAAGGCAACAGACCTGGATCGATCCCAGGTCCATTGTCAGCAACGCTAATCTCCACCCATTGGTCATCGTTTGTGGAGATGCGGGATTCTACATTTATGCAACCGCCAACTTGCGTGTACTTAACTGCATTCTGCAAGAGGTTCGTCAC
Source organism: Massilia sp. UYP11 (assembly GCF_050434805.1). NCBI lineage: Bacteria > Pseudomonadati > Pseudomonadota > Betaproteobacteria > Burkholderiales > Oxalobacteraceae > Massilia > Massilia sp. UYP11. Next base: position 33,853 of record NZ_JBNDJE010000023.1, on the reverse strand, counting down.
GATTTGTATAATTCGGGCTGGATCAGCTACCAGCTCAATATCAGGTGGCAAGCTGTGTTTAATTGTCTGACCTCGCTCTTTAGCGAGTGGAAAAACAGATTCCAGGGCGGGATAAATCGCTGAGGATAGAACGACCTTTTCTTTGCGAAGTTCAATTTGGCCATGGACAACACGCGATACCTCCAAGAGATCGTCAACTAATCGTGCCATGTGCTTGGCTTGGCGCCGAATAATCTGAACCGAATGAGTTCTTTTCTCCTTGTCCTCTCCAGTTAGCTCGAGAAGTGCAACAGCGTTGGCGATCGGAGCTAAAGGATTCCGGAGTTCGTGGCCGAGCATAGCTAGGAATTCGTTGCGCCGTCGGTCGGCATCGTGCAAAACATGCTCGGATTCCTTGCGCTCAGTGATATCTACATTAACACCGGTCACTCTTTCTGCCTTTCCATCTCTACCGTAACTGACACGACCACGCCCCAGCAACCATCTCGCATTCCCATCATCCAGCACGATCCTCATCTCAGCCTCGTAGTCAGTGCCTTCACTCAGACAACGGGCTAAAGAACGTTCTACGATAGCGGTATCTTCGGGATGCACCTTCGCCATGAAACTAGCGATGTTGGATTTCCCATCAAGCGCAGGAGGAAGGCCCAACAGCTCAAACATTTGTCGACTCCAAGTAGCTTCGCCTGTAGCAACCGACCACTCCCAGACACCCATACGACTCGCTGCAAGTGCCATTTCAAGGCGGAGCTGTGTACTGCAAAGCTCCTCGGTGCGTTGTTGCAGTGCTTCCTCTGCAGCTTTGCGTTCAGTGATGTTCACCGACGAGCCAATTAGACCTATTACTTCACTGCTCTCGTTGTACAGCGGTGCCTTTGTCGATAGCCACATAGTACGGCGGCCATCTGGGAAGCTAACTTCTTCCTCGACGACTTCTGCACGACCGCTATCCATTATCCGTCGATCAGTAGCCATAATTACAGTAGCTTGTTCAGAATTTTCCAAAAATTCTACATCCGTCTTGCCTAGAATCATCTCCAAAGGCTTACCAACAAGCTCTGACACACCTTGATTACCCACCGTCATGCGGCCGTTGTAGTCTTTGGCATAAACGACTCCGGGAACGGCCTCAATGAATGAACGAAGCAGATGCATTGCGCGATCTCTTTCGATCTCGACGGCGCGCCGCTGCTCGATGTCGAGCAATACACCAGGGAATCGCAACGGTAGCCCAGACTCCGAATGGTCAACGCGCCCGTTCGCCTGTATCCACCGATAGATACCGTCCCGACCGCGCACACGGTATTCATGACTATATGGGCCGCCGCAACGGATCGCTTTAGCGATGGCGGCATGCAGTTCAGAGAGGTCCTCAGGATGTACGGTCGCGATTACTTGCTCGAGGCTCAGGCCGGATCTTCCTAATTCAACATCAATCCCAAAATATTCAGCGAACGTCTCATCAACGGCGAACCGATCACTAATCAAATCCCAGTCCCAAGTTCCTGCGATTGCACCGGCTGCCAACGCTAGCTGAACACGTTCAGCCGCCGCCTGCGACTCCTCATAAATTTTCGTCAACGCCATTTGCGCTTGACGTTGTTCTGTTACATCAAGCTCGGCCACGACTCCTGCGATTATATGACCGTTAGCATCGAGCACAGGCGCAGCATTATTCAGATAAAACGTCGCGGTCCATTATTGAAGGGTTGACACTCGACCAGTTCGCCGTGCACGATTTCGCGCTTGAATAACGCGCGCGACATTGCCCATTCATCTGGCGCAATACGCTTACCGGTGTTTGGCCAGTACCCCTCCCATTCCCCATATTGTTCCCAGCTAGTGGTTTGGGGTGGTACGCCCCAAATCTTTCTATTCGCGGCGTTGTCACGTAATACGCGGCCATCAGGATCTGCAATAACTAATCCAACAGGCAACGAATCGATCACTGCGGACAGTGTAGCCTCGCTTTTGCGAAGCTGCGCTTCGAGTTCGCGTGACGCAGTAACGTCAGTGACGACATGCACAAATGCCGAGGATTCCCCCTCAGTATCTGAAACAAGAGTGGTCTTGATACACGTCGTAACTGGACTTCCACAGCGCTTGACTTGCCGAACGTCTCCAATCCACTCGCCGTTGCACCGAAGCTCTCTCTCAAGCTCTCGCAACGGTATAGGTAGTACAGTGCTGAGCATATCATCAGCGTTGCGACCAACTACTTCGCTCGCAGTCCATCCATAAAGATGGGCGCAGCCTTCCGACCAATACAAAATGGTGCCGTCAAAGCTACACACAAACGTGGTAGTAAGTTCAAGCACAATTGAAGGGTCAAAGTGGTAATGTTCAGTTTTAGAAAACGTTAGCATGCAGGTAGGAAGATCAGTGAATCACGCTATGCCATTGCCAGATAGCGATAAAATGTGAGGAAAAGTGGATAAATTACTTTCGCTATGGGAGACGTTGAGCAATTGGTCATCAACAGTACCTTGATAAGCAGACACGCAAGGCCAGTGGCGACACTCGCTTTCTACAAACCTTCAACAGATCATGTATGTCCCGACGTTTTACCAGCCGATCGTTGCGCATTTGAAAGCAATTCGATAAGCGAATCGATTGCAAGCGGTTTGACTACGTGATAGTCAAACCTGGCTTTAGTCAATAAATAGAAATCAGATGGTTGACCGTATCCTGACAACGCCACAAATATTGTGTTACCTGATTGTGTCAAACTTTTATTATTTTCAGAAGGGTCAGAACTGGGTATAGTTTTTTTCAACATAGGACCGAGCTTGTATCTAACGATCGCTGCGGTAGCAACACCCATCAGTGAGAACACGTAAGTCGACAGATCTGCTTCAAAAGTGTAATTTTTTCCCATGCTGTTCCCAGAGATAGCGCATCCGAGCCGAGTGTTATTAAAAATAGTTCTCCAGTTCAATCAAGCTGAGACAGCCAGTCGCGACCACGAGGCGTTATTTGCCAAGAATCGGACTCGCGGAGCTGAATCATAAACTGATGCTTTAGTAGCCAAGCGATGACAGGATCAGAGGCGTTAGGATTACTACCACGTTGCAAAGCCTTAAGAAAACCCTCGCATTGGCATTGAAACATGAATTGCTTGCCTTTTTCTGTGAGTATAATTTTATCCTCCCAGATTTTGACAAGCCCTCTATCGATTAGATTCTTGTTCTCGCCGCTCAAGTAGCGAGCTGCTGTGCCAGCTCCCCGGTTTATCTGGCTCAACGACCTAAATATATGAGATTTACGTTCCATCGTGTCAAAACTTATAAAAACATGGCCTCTTATCGCTCATCTGGGCGGACGTGTGATTTTTTGCAAATTGAGTAATGAAGCTACATCAGTTAACCAAGCATTCAATTCAGAAGTGTCCAGCGGCTTTACGAAATGGGCGTCGAAACCTGCCTCTGCTGTAGCCTGACGTTCCTGTAATTGCCCGTATCCTGTAACAGCAGCGATTTGAATCTGCTGAAAAGGATGGATTTTACGGATACGCGCTGCAAGCTCTTTGCCGTCAATATCTGGAAGTCCAATGTCTAACAAGCAGACATCTGGATTAATTTCTCTAATACGTTCCAATGCCGTACTACCACGATATTCTGAGTATGCATCGTGTCCCAGAACGTTCAGATACATTGCGAGAGTCTGGGCAGCGTCCTCGTTGTCGTCAACAACTAAAATTCTTAGCGAAATTGTACCACGCTCAATAGTATCGTCACTCAACTGCATAGCGTTGATTTTGTCATTTGATTTAACGCGCGGCAAAGTAACTGTTAATTCCGAGCCATGTCCTGGGCCTTCGCTAAAGGCCGCAATTGATCCACCGTGCAGCTGTACCAAACTCCGAACCAACGCTAGGCCAATTCCTAATCCGCCTTGGGCCCTATCAGGCGTGCGCTGCCCCTGTGCAAACAAATCAAATGCATGCACCAATAGATCCGCAGACATCCCTATTCCATTATCCCTAACTGAAATCTGGATTTGCTTATCGCTAGGGATTAGCGAGATTCCTATTTCACCTCCCGGCAACGTATATTTTGCAGCATTGTTAAGGAGATTCGATACCACTTGGACAAGACGTTTTCGATCACCAAGAACAAAGTAGTCATCATCTGGCATTGTGGTCTTTAGCTGGTGAGAACGAGCGTCGATTAATGGCTTAGCTTGCTCAACTGCCTCGGCCAACACGGTTTTGACAGAAATTTCCTCATTATGAAGCGTGATCAAACCTCGGGTAACTCGCGAGACATCCAGCAGATCGTCAATTAAGCTTGTCATGTGAGACGCTTGCCGTGAAATTACACTACTGATCTGTTTAAGACGATTCGAATCTGGCTGAGTTACTGTGAGGAGGTTCGCTGCTGTTGTGATTGGCGCAAGCGGATTTCGAAGCTCGTGTGCGAGCATTGCCAAGAACTCGTCTTTGCGCCTATCCATTTGACGTAAAGATTCAGCAGCGTCGCGCTGTTCCGTCACGTCCGTATTGGTGCCTAACCAGCGGGTAATTGCGCCGTCTGCGTTATATATTGGTACCGCTCGCGACAAGAACCATCGGTAGGTCCCGTCGTGCCTTTTCATTGGAAATGTGTCCTCCCAAACCTTACCTGCACGAATATGCTCGCTATATTTCTTTTTAACTGCATCAACATATTCAGGGTGATGGATATTTTTGGACCCGAATTCTTCCATTACATTAGCGGCTGTCCCAGTGTAATCGTACCAGCGGTTGTTATACCAAAAAATCACGCCGTTTACATCCGCCATCCAGGCAAGCTGCGGGATGTTTTCGGCCAACGCTCTGAAGCGTTCTTCTTTCTCTTGTAAAGTTACTTGTGCGAGCTTTTGATCATGGATATCAGTGCACGTGCCCATCCATCGGACTATCTTACCTTCTTCATTTTGAACCGGAAACGCTCTACCAAGAACCCAACGATATGTTCCAGAATGATGCCGCAATCTATATTCGATTTCATAAATCCCGCCCGTTGAGAGGCAGGAACTCCATTGCTCCCATGCCCGTTTCTGGTCTTCAGGATGGAACATATCGTTCCACCCTTCGCCATCTGTAGTTCCGAGAGGAGCTCCAGTAAACTCATACCATTGCCGGTTGTAGTAGTCGTGGTAGCCGTCAGCAAGGGTCGACCAGACCATCTGTGGCATTGCGTCTGTGATGGTCCGAAATCTCTGTTCACTTTCTCGTAAAGCCAGCTCGCTACGAACTCGGTCAGTAATGTCCGTCTGGGCAACGACAGCGCTAATAATCTTTCCTTGACTGTTTCGTACTGGGGCTGCACGAAGTAAGAGTGTGCGACGGGTTCCGGGCATCCCGAATGGTTCGATTTCAATTACGTCGCTAATTGCATCTTCTCCGCGAAGCGCGCGGGCAAGGCCCCACTCCGCAGGCTTTATGGGCATGCCATGACGGGAAGACCTATCGGCCCACCAGCCTTTCCATTCTAGATATTCGTCAACTTGCTCCGACATAGGGTGGTCCCCCCAGATACGCCGATTTTCAGCGTTCACCATTGTGAGGCGCCCACTAGGATCTGCGAATCCGATGCCAACGGGAGCCGCCTCTAGCAACGCCATGAGCCGGCTTCGTTCCTCTTGTTGTAACTGCGTCGCGTTTCGTGCAATTTGCTCGCTATGGCGTGCGTTTTCTTGGGCGAGCACGTGCTCTGTTACATCATAACCTTCAACAAAAATACCGGTGATTTTGCCGGAGCCATCGAGTGTAGGTTGAAGAAGAAAGTCAACATAACGCGTTTCCAGAACGCCATCGCCTTTCCTATCCAGCGCCACAGGTAGGTTTCTCCCAATGAAAGGCTCACTACTGCCATAGACTTGTGCGAATAAGTTGAGGTAACCTTGATCGCCAATCTCAGGAAATACTTCGCTAACTGATTTCCCAATAAGATCGCGCTGTCCCACAAAATTTAGATATGCTGCGTTCGCAAGGGAGTACTTAAGCTGTGGACCTTCGAGTACCGCCATAAAGCTCGGAGAGCGCTCAAACAAGCTATATACTCGATCAGTCTCGCTTTGCCGCTTCTGGCGCATGAGAACTTGGTCGGTTGTCTCGGTCAGAATGCAATAAAAGCCGTGGACAGACCCGTCCAGGTCCCGTAATGGTGTATATGAAAATGAAAACCATGAGCCGACCTCTTTGCCGTCGCGTTGTAAGACAAAGTGTGCATCTTCGAACCGGCATGCCTCGCCAGCTATAACGCGCTTTACCAGAGGCTCAATGTCAGGCCACACATCAGGCCACACCAGTTGCAAAGGCTCGCCTAGGGCTTGCGGGTGCCGGTCCCCCAACACCTCCGCGTAGGCATCGTTGTACAAAAGTCGCAACTCTGGTCCCCAAGCTATAAAAATCGCATTTTTTGAGTCTAAGAGGAACCTTACAGCGTACTGTAAGGGCTTGGACCACAAAGCAGGTTCTAGGAGGGGTGATGTTGACCAATCATGTTCTCGCAATAAGTTCTCGACCTTACCGTTGCCAGAGAAGAATGATGAGATGATTTGTGGAAACATAAATGACCCAATTGTCCCGGATGGATTTGCCGGCTGCAGCTTTATTGAGCCGACGAGCCTGCTTGCTTTTTGTTGCTTACGTGCCTGCGACCCTTCATCAAGCGTTTCGACCTAGAGATGTTGCATCTAAAGGTGTAAATCTTAACACTTCTTGTAAATAATGACGAATCCAACGAAATTACTTGTTTGAAATATTTCTCTATGGCACTATGATTTTCGCGAGGACTTTACGCTTTAAAACTGTGAATATGACTATGATTTTCCAAACCGATCGGGACGCAAAGCCTGGCAACCAGGTGCCAGCTCAGTCTGATAGCATGCAGTCAGCCATCCCCTACCTACTGTATGTTAAAAATGCACAGAGGCAAGTAATTGCAAGGCTCATCGCTTTAAGCTTCAACGGCGTAATAAGAATCGAGTCGCTTTGGTTCGCCGACCCATACAGAGCTAAGGAGCTCGCTACCTCCTTGCTACAGAACTTAGAAGCTGAAGCGCTAACGCGGAGGTGCAGCTATTGTTTTGCTGATGAGCCCGATGATGAGCTAGTCAACGTCTACAAAGAATTGGGTTACAGTGCACGAGATGTTTCTATTGGGCGCGCGACCAAAGTGTCCGGACTGGCAAAGGAGCTTACTCCCAGTGAGGAGACGACTCTCCCAGTCTCTCGTGTAGTTTTGACCAACATCACACAGCTACAGTTGTAGAAGTACAACAAGGATACTCTTCCTTAGGCGTACTGTCGAGTGATTGTTCACTGAACCCTAGTCAAAAGGCTTAGCAGAGCCAACGGTAGGATGGGCGGTCAATGGCAGCGATCAGGAGAGCATGCGCCCGTTTATCGAACGGGGCGGTGTGTGTGCGCGTATCCGACTACTTGTTTTTCCGATGCCTGAACCGCCAAGTAAGACCGCAAATCATTGCAAAGCTTAAAACTCTTTTTGACTGGGCCGAGACTAAAGCACACCGTAAGCGAATATGACGTTCCGAAAGATCACGCTGGCATTAGATCGATCGAACTAATTAGAATTGTTATGTTACCGTGACTTCTTACTCGGTTCACCAAATTGTCCATTAAACCGCTTTACATCCATGATGCTAACAGCTAAACGTCTGGAATCTAGAAGAGTGAACGTAAATTTCAAAAAGATAATTCGTCCGTCACCGACCTTTTAGAGTGTCACATGCTATCGCACCAAGATCGGTAAAAGCTTGAAGTTCGACCAAACGCAACTTGCGCGGCTCCCTATCGAATACACATAGCGTACCGACAGCCAGGCCACGCTCATCGCGCAAGGGCACGCCTGCGTAAAAACGTATGCAAGGATCTTGATTTACAAAGGGGTTGCCATTGAAACGTTCATCCAGCTTCGCATCAGCAATCGTTAGCAGTTCGTTTTGCGCAATTGTATAGTTACAAAAACTCCACTCTCGCGGAAACTCGCGTATCTCAAGTCCTACTGCCGCCTTAACCCATTGAGTCCTCGGTGTGAAAAATGAGATTGCGGCAATTGATGTTCGTGTTGCGATCGCCGAAAGACGCACGATGCGATCAAAACGTTCATCTTCTCCAATATGGTGCAAATCAAGCAGGGCAAGTGAGGCAAGTCGCTGCCCCTCAGTTTCCGAAACGAGGAATGGAGGATTCGAAATAGGTAGGAATTCAGGGTCTGTCGGCAATGGCAAACGACGCACATCTGTAATACAAAGATCGTCTACCTTACCGTCTAAAAGAGCCTGAATCGCACTGGCGTAAGTCCTACGGTGTCCGCCAGGAGTTTTCCACGACAAAATGGAGCCGTTTTCCATCCAGTTCTGCATTGTACTGACGGCCACACCGAGCATGCGAGCAGCTTTACTTGTCGTTATTACTGCGTCGTCCGCACGTTTTTCTTCATCCATTACTTTCCTTGATTTTGCTTCTTTAGACAACTTTTTACGCTTCAAAATTTCGAGTTATCACTCATCCGTACATCACTGTCTACAGTTTTATATTGCTATCAGCGTAACACTCCGAAACGCGGGATCAATTTCGTCAGAAAAAGTCTATGAGCGGACCATTTTAATTTTCTACGGCGACATTACCTGATCGCTTGATCAGGCTGCCATCAGCGGTTCGAATCTATGTATTTCATCTGATTCGACGAGCTGAACAATGTCAACAATAATCAGCATCCGTTCCTCGAGGATTCCAAGCCCGACAATATAGTTGGCGTCATTGGGGCGACCAACATCAGGAGCAGCTCGAATTTGTTCTGGTGTTAATCTCGTGACGTCCGAAACACTGTCAACGACGATTCCGACGGTGCTTTTACCAAGGTTGAGCACGATCACTACGGTCGTGCTGTCATAGGTTGGGTCAGAATGTCCGAATTTGATCCGAATATCAATAATCGGTACGATTACCCCACGCAAATTCGCTACGCCTTTGATAAAACTCGGAGCATTCGCGATTCGTGTTACGCCCTCGTATCCACGTATTTCTTGGACGTTTAGGATTTCAATCCCATACTCCTCTTTGCCTATTTTAAATGACAGTAACTCTCTATGTATTTCTTGGCTCATATTTGGTTAATTTCAATGGGTTTTATATCTCTGCGTAGGCAAATCTTAATTACTAAGTGCCAATCGGTTTTTCTGCATTAAATTTTTGGAACCAACGGTATCAAGACGAAAAACGCTTACCACTGCAGCAAGCCGCTCGGCTTCGGCTTCGAGGGAGGCGGCTGCTCCGGTCGCCTCATGGACCAGAATTGCATTCTGACGAGTTGCATCATCCATTTGGCTGACTGCTTCATTTACCTGACTAATTCCTGTGCTCTGCTCCGAACTCGCGTGAGTAATTTCCCCCATGATGTCGGTAACACGTCTAACGGACGTGACGATTTCTTTCATCGTTGAGCCAGCCTCACTGACGAGCCTCGCGCCAGCATCAATACGCTCTACCGAACTCCCAATTAACTCCTTAATCTCTTTAGCTGCTGCCGCAGAGCGTTGAGCCAGGTTGCGCACTTCAGTAGCAACAACTGCAAAGCCGCGACCCTGCTCGCCAGCTCGAGCCGCCTCTACCGCAGCATTCAACGCAAGGATGTTGGTCTGGAAGGCAATACCATCGATAACGCTGATGATATCAACAATCTTCTTGGACGACTCGTTGATAGAATCCATTGTCTCAACAACTTGTGCTACAACGGTTCCGCCGCGCAACGCAACCTCCGAGGCCGATACAGCCAGGGTGTTGGCCTGGGTGGCATTATGTGCGTTTTCTCTTACCGTTCCAGTAAGTTGCTCCACCGATGCAGCCGTTGCCTCAAGCGTTCTAGCCTGCTGCTCAGTTCTTCCAGAGAGGTTCCTATTGCCATTTGCAATTTCATTTGAAACATTGGCAATACTTGTGGTTCCGCTGCGAACTTGCTCTACAATAGTGACCAAGTTATCTCGCATAGCCTTCATGGCAAATAGTAGACTAGCGCTATCGCTTCCTCTAGTTTCAATTTCAACGCGCAAGTCACCGGCCGCAATTGCTTTAACAATTGTGGTAGCATATTCGGGCTCACCTCCTAGCTGGTTAATTAAGCTGCGTGCGATGTACCATGCACCCACGGCCCCTGTTGCGATCGCGCCTGCGGATAAAAAAATCATCCATCCCAAGAAGCCCGACGCTAATTCCCGTGCGCTTAGGGCTTCGCTGTTGTTTAATCTTTCTTGCATGTCAATAAACTTATTTATACTGGCTAGCCACCCAACAAAAGCTGGCGCAGCATGGTCTTGTAGCAATAGCGATGCCTCTTCAAGTTGCCCCGCAGCGCGCAGCGAAATAACCTTTTCGATTAATGGCTTGGTCCGATTTTCTTGACCCTTGATGTCTGCCAATGCTTCTTTTTCATCTTGAAGTATTCCGTCAATAGATTGAAAGAGCTTGTCCATTGATACTGCTGCACTGGCGTAGTTGGCGTCCAGGGTTTTTATCAGTGAGATTGGAGTCTCAGCTTTTGCCTGGTCCTGTGCCAAGACCACATCGCGCAAAGCAATTGCTCGGTCGTGAACGCTACCGCGGAAATTGATAGCGTACCTTTGTTTGACGTTAGTCACGTCATTTATGTGAGTTAGCGTGCTATCGATCTGACTAACCCTGTAAGTCGCTAAGGCGGTAAGAACTGCCATCAAAACGAATACGGTACCGTACCCGATGGTAAGACGCGCACCTATACTGCTAAGCTTTTTCTTCATGTCATTTTTCTATGTTTACGATGGAAGATGAGGTTTCTCGGTGGAAACTTTTTCAACTATAACACGACTTGAAGCGAATCCGTCAAATTTATCGCTTGACACTTGCGATTGTTGCGTTCTGGCAATGGAATGACGCCGAGCTGGGGAAAATTTAGGCTTATTGTGCAGACAGTCAAGAGGTAAGGGGGTAAAATATGAGCATATTGATGACACATATGTGTCAAGTTTAGTTGAATCCGTAGGCTTTTTTTCCACATGACCCCCGAAATCTTGTTTGAAATACAAAACCCTTCCTCTGGTCAGCAGAGGTCCGGGGAGCCTCTGCATAGTTGCGCTTTCACACCTGTGCCGTTGATTATCTACGCGAAAGACTGCTACGGATGGGTCGTTGGAAGCTTAGTTAGTGCAACTTATAAAGGCGTTGCCCGGATCGATTCGATTTGGCTGGAAAAAAGCTGATTCCATGCTTTTGGTTGGCATTGAACTGATTAGTTAAATGGAGATCGAGGCGCTTGACCGGGGATGTGACTTCGTTTTCGCCGAAGAAACTACGAACGAGTCGAGATTTCTGTTTCTGGAGAATATGTACATTGAAAAAGCACTTGGTGGCACATTTATAACGGAATTCAGAGGCTTTGTAAAAAGACTATCTCGTGTCGGCTTCCGCTCGCGCACTATATAAAGAGTCATCAGTTGACGTTGTATTAGTTCGATATCCTGACGTTGCAGTCAATACCGTGATTGTTTGAGCTGTGCAATTACGGCAACACCTCGGCTAATCGCTTCTAAATTTCATGAATTATTCAGAAATCCGGAATTTTTAAAATGTGAGGTTCCATTAACACGAAGGACTAGTATAGCGACAGTGTATCAATATTGATTTCGCCCGATTGGAGAGCGCCGCCAAGCTCCGCGACCGTCTTAAGAATACGTGAAAATGGCAGTAAAGTTACACACACTATTGCATACGAATGAGCATGATCGGCCGAATCGCTCGCGAAAAATTTACTTCGCTACGTGAGGTTTAGGGACGATCTTCTCTGAGTGCCTGCACTTCGGGAACCTGTTGCAACCCCAAAATTCAGAGTACGGCCCTTTTCGTTTAACGAGAACACCAGTCTTGCAATCGGGCGCTGGACACATCCTCGTTTTCGTCTTCTCTCCGTCAATTCGTTCCAACTCAAGATTCGTGTCTTTCATAAGTTCCACGACAAAGGGCGATATGTTGCCGTCGACGGTGAAGAGAACTACTGACCTGCGGGCGCGAGTCAAGGCCACGTAGAACAGTCGTCGCTCTTCGCTAAACTGGAAGCTGTCGCCTGACGGCATTGCCAACTGAAGAACAGGATCATCTGTCTGCATGCTCGGGAATGAAGACCGAGTGTTGACAACGCGGGGCAGGATCACATAGTCCGCTTCCAGCCCCTTGGACCCATGAACGCTAGAGAACTTCACTTCTAGGTACCGACCGAACTTCGCTTGCCAGTCCTCAGGAATGAGTTGGACATCTCTGTTGTAGCGACCAAGCACGAAGACAGACAACTTTCCATTCTTCCCCGGCGCCACCGCGCCCGATGCAACCTTGCTGCACAGGTTCGCCATCCAAATGCTTATCGCTGTCTGAAGCTTGCCGTCATGATCAACTTGGAAGCCTTGGACGGACGGCGCATGCTCAGGCTGACTAGATCTCACTACCTTAGGAAGCTGCACTGGATTCTTCAGCACGAACTTGCTGGACACGTCGCAAATGGACTGAGGACAGCGGAAGGTTCGCTCGAGCTTAAGAGTGACGCTTTTCCCGAACCACTCTTCAAAACCTGTCATGACGGAGAGATCGGCGCCGGCGAAGCGGTTGATACTTTGCCAATCGTCGCCCACGGCAAACAGAAAACGGTTCGGTTTGCTAACCAGCGCACGCGTGAGCCTGGCCCTGGCACGCGAAGCGTCTTGGAACTCATCAACCATGACAAGGGTGTAAGGCGATTCCCATCTTCCCGACTCAAGATGGTCGGCGGCGATGTTCAGCATGTCTTCAAAATCAATACTGCCACTGGCACGTAAGCTCTTCTCCCATGCGTTGCGAATGTCTTCAAACAGGTCAAGAAACATTTCATGACGGTAGATGAACGAGCCCGCGTTACTGTCCTTGAGCCGCTTCCTCAGATCCGCATCAGTAAGGTCATTGCTCTTCGCATGCGTCAGGAAGGTGCGGAACAACCTCACCAACTCTTCATGTTCAATCGCTTTGCGTCCCGTTGTTTCACGATCAGGATTAGGATCGAGCGCGATGCCCCTCGCTGTCAGTTCCTTCTCTAAAATCTGGAAGGCTGCACCAGTGCGAAGCTGAGCAGAAGTCGTTTCAATAAGTGCAGTTCGATGTCGCTTGTGTAAGCCTCTCTTCCACTCTATCCCTTGCATGTAGTCCTTGAACTCAGCTGGGGGTTGACCATACGCATCCAGTGCGAAGTGTTCGTGGTAGAGGTTGATACCTGAATAGAAGAAGTCCGGCTGATATTGACGGTGGGCCGCGTCTGCGGTTTGGTGAACGTAGTCAGGCTCGTACTGATAATCCACCCCGTTGTAGAAAAGCCAATCAGCAATCATGCGTTCGCCGTGGCTCTTCACAACCTCATCACGAAGAGTCCTAAAACCATATTTTTTGGTGTTGCGATCACGGTCTTCGGCACCGTCAAATTCCTTGCCGAACTTGGGAAGGTCACGGCTGAGCACTACACGGAACAGATCCCACCGGGTGCGGAACAAGGGGTTGCTATCCTTCAGGCCATCAATCAGAGTTGAGAGGTGTTCAAGGTCTCGGCCTCCTTCAAGCCAACTAGCCAAGCTCGGCTTCTTGCCTGTCGCATGCCCAATTACATCGAGGCCGAACTTGTGGAAGGTGCGGGCGACAATGCCTTCACTTGTGAACCCGAGAGGACTTAGACGCTCATCGACCCGAACTTGGAGCTCTTTGGCAGCTTCTTTGTTAAAAGCCAGCAGCAAAATGCGTTCGGGTGGCACCACGTTACGGTGCAGTGCATACCCTGCCTTCGCAACCATAGTTGAAGTCTTGCCCGACCCGGCCGACGCGACAACTAGCACCCGATTATCAAAGCAGACCACCGACTTCGCCTGCTCAACCGTCAACGGCGACTTTTCAATCTTGTCAAAAAAATCCTTACACTCAATAAGTTCCCTCTTCAGGTGCGCTTCATTGAGCGAAGCAACATGCGAGGGGAAATCCTTCTTGCGCCACGCAAGAGCCGTCTGCACCTCTTTGCCTTGAGCCTTCAAGTGTTTGCTGACATCAGAATCCACCAGCAGGCTCTCCAGTTCGGCCCCGTTGCCAACGGCCTGCCCCTTCATGCTGAGCCACTTTTGAAGCACCTCATCAGGTATCCACCACCTGGCCTTGTCATGGGCATGAATGGCAGCAACGATCTTCCTGTACCACTCAACGAGTAAAGCGACGAGCGTGTCAAAGCGTTCGCATTTGCGCCTAGCTTCAATGATGGCTAGTTGCCTGCTGCGCTCAGCTTGCACCTTGCCGAACATGTCCTTTGCACTGGCATTGGGAATACCGTCAAGATGTATGGCCTGCTGACCAGTCGGGCAGAAAATCACTGAGGACCAGAAGGCACCCGTCTCAATGGACAATGGCTTTGGATTGATGACGACCGCGATAGACATCTGCCCATCCTTCACGAGGACGACCTCCTCTCCTTTGAGCGAAATAGTCCATCCTGGGCACTTCGTGAAGAATTCCCCTACCCGCGTTGAAGCCCACTGCGCCACGATCCGTCCTTGTAGTTACCCTGCTGGAATGTCATGGTATCACCTGAAGAAACGGTCAACCCTCTCGAACCTCTGCTTCTCGCAAATTCTTCTTGTTTGATACGCTACTAAGGTAGATGCAGAAACTATTTCCTCCGTAGCTCAGTAGGCAAACACGCTTGACTTGCAACGGACACGTCGAAGACTGTCAATACTAATTAACCGCTTGCATCCACCCGTTAGGCATGCCAACTACTCATCCCCTGCCGGAGAGCAGGTTCGTACAACCTTTCGAAGGATGGGTAGAACGAAAAAATGCGCCGACACTAAATTGTCTGCAAGCTACCTAACTCTCCTATAATGTGAAGAAAATCCTCGGAAATAGACAGAAAACTCATGACAAATCAATCACTACCTAAGACCCTGACTGGTATCGTCGGGTTCGACGACATCACCAATGGTGGACTGCCTTTGGGACGGCCAACCTTGATATGCGGCTCGGCGGGGAGTGGAAAAACTCTTTTCGCAATGACTTTTTTGGTCAGCGGCGCGACTGCGTCGAATGAGCACGGCGTGTTCATGTCATTCGAGGAGCCCTCATCAGATCTTGCCGCTAACGTTGCGTCCTTAGGCTATGACCTGCCCCAGCTGATCAGTGACGGCAAGCTGTACATCGATCATGTTCGGATCGATCCTACCGAAATTGTGGAAACGGGCGAATACGACTTGGAGGGCTTGTTTGTTCGGCTAGGACATGCCATTGACACCATCGGTGCGAAGCGTGTCGTCCTGGACACTATCGAAGCCCTGTTCTCCGGATTTAGCGACACTACACTGCTGCGCGCAGAGTTTCGCCGGCTGTTCGAATGGCTGAAGGCTCGTAACGTCACTGTAGTCATCACAGGTGAGCGTGGTGATGGTCAATTGACAAGATTCGGCATTGAGGAATATGTATCGGATTGCGTAATCCTGTTGGACAATCGTGTTCTTGATCAAGTTGCAACCCGCCGCCTGCGCATTGTCAAGTATCGCGGATCTGCACATGGCACCAATGAGTACCCATTTCTCATTGATGAGAACGGTATTAGCGTTTTGCCGGTTACATCAGCACGACTAAATCACGGTACTTCTAGCGAAATAGTTTCGTCTGGCGTACCACAGTTGGATGCAATGTTTGAACGGCATGGCTACTATCGTACTTCAAGTATCTTGATGTCGGGTCTAGCCGGAACCGGCAAATCGACATTCGCAGCGATGTTCGCGGATGCATGTTGTCGTGCTGGCAATCGATGTCTATTCTTCGCTTTTGAAGAGTCGCCTGATCAGATCGTGCGCAACATGCAGTCGGTGGGGCTAGACTTGGCGCAACACATTGATACTGATCAATTACGTTTTGAAGCGAGCAGACCCACACTCTATGGCCTAGAGATGCACTTAGCAAAAATGCATCGTGATGTCCTGGAATTTGACCCAAGCGTAGTCATCATCGATCCAATATCGGCTTTTCGCGGCCCAGCTTCTGAAGTCCACTCAGCCCTGTTACGCTTAGTAGATCTTCTAAAGTCACGTGGTATCACAGCACTCTATACCAGTTTATCTACAGCAGACTCGTCGATGAGCGAAGTCGAACGCAGTATTTCGTCCCTCATGGACACATGGATATCGCTGTCACATACCGAAGCAAATGGCGAGCGTAACCGCCTCCTCTACGTATTAAAGTCCCGGGGTATGGGCCATTCAAATCAGTTGCGAGAGTACCAAATTCTTGACTCGGGAATTAGTATTATCCCGGCGTACATTGGCGCCGCTGGTGTCTTGACTGGTTCGGCACGAGCTGCGCAGGAGGCATCCGAGCGTGCAGAAGCCCTGCGCGCTTCACAGCAAATTGAACGGCAAGCTCGCGAACTTGAGCGCAAGAGACATGATACTGAACGTCAAATTGCGGAGCTACGTGCGTCACTGGCAGCAGAAGAGTCTGAATCCGAAGCCATCACTGCTCAGTTAATGCAGCAACAGGAAACGACAGAAACAGATCGTCTCGCCATGGCAACGCGGCGCGGCTAAGGAGGCGTTATGAATATTACTGTCGATGGCAAAGAGAGTGCATCAGCTGAAAGCCTGATCCACCACACTTTACGCTTATACGTTGCAGGGCAAACACCTAAATCGCTCGCTGCAATTCGTAATTTAAAAGCCATCTGTGAACAGCATTTGGTCGGTCGATATACGATTGAAATCATTGACCTGCGTTCTACTCCACAATTAGCAGCCGGCGACCAAATTCTCGCCTTACCTACATTGGTGCGTCGCCTACCCGAGCCATTAACAAGAATCATTGGCGACTTGTCTAACACCGAAAAAGTCCTCGTTGGCCTAGATATTCGATCTGCTCAGGATTACACATGAGCGATCCGATACCATATAAGACGGTTGCTTGTGATGATATTCCTAGCAGACCCGGCGTTGAATATATTTTAGAGCTTTATGTCTCTGGCACCACTTCGAAGTCAATGCAAGCGATTGTGAATATCGAACGAGTCTGCAAGCAATATTTAGCAGGGCGAGTCAATCTGTCGGTTATCGATATCTATCAAAACCCTCAGCGTGCCCGTGACGCCCAAATCATCGCGGTACCAACACTTGTTCGAATAGCTCCACTTCCCACTCGTAGGGCAGTCGGCGCAATGTCGGACGATGCTAAGGTACTACTCATGCTCGATCTGTATGGGGACTGAAGGAATGAATACTAGGTACGATAAGATTGAAGAACAACTCCTTATCGCAGATCTACGACAGCAATTGCAAGAAGCTCATGAAACCCTTGATGCTATCCGCAATGGTGAAGTAGATGCATTATTAGTCGGCAGACACGATGATGCTAAAGTATATACACTACATAATGCAGACCGCCCATATCGCTTTTTGATTGAGCAAATGAGCGAAGGTGCCATGACCTTGGCAGACGATGGCATCATCGTTTACGGCAACAGCCGTATAGCGAGCATATTCGGCATGTCGTTGGAAGAGATAGTCGGATCTTCGTTGCAAAAATATCTTTCGGCTAATGATTACGAAGCAGTAATTACTGCAATCCGAGGTTCAGCCAGGGATGTACCACGGCTGGAAATGTTGGTATTGCGAAAGGACGGCTCCCATCCGTTTATAGCCATGTCAATTGCTGAGATCACTTCTGACACGCCAAATCTACGACTGTTTGGCGTCGTTGTAACGGACTTAACCGAATCACGGAAGGTCGAGGAGCGGCTGAGGCACGCTCAGAAAATGGAAGCAGTTGGACAGCTGACCGGTGGCTTAGCGCACGACTTTAATAACTTGTTACAGGCGGTTTGCGGCAATCTACAACTTATTAAATTTAAAGCTGACGATCCTGCTCGAATTTCAGCCTTAGCCCAGCGAGGCTTGGACGCTGCGATGCGAGGCGCTAAACTTACTGCGCAACTGCTGGCCTTCTCGCGCCTAGAACAAGTCAATCTGCAACCAGTCGATATTACAGCTCTCATTTCTGGAATGGGAGACCTTTTCCAGCATACGCTGGGCCCATCGGTTAGTGTGGTTTATCAACTCGATCAACATAGCAATTACGCAATAGTAGACAAAACTCAGCTAGAACTGGCACTTTTGAATCTAGCAATCAATGCACGTGACGCAATGTCAAATTTTGGAACCTTAACTATTCGTCAAACCTCCGCCGAAGATGAGTCGAATACTAGCTTGGAAAAATGGCTCACGATCATAGTTTCCGATACAGGTTCTGGCATGTCCCCTGACGTCGTATCACGCGCATTCGATCCATTTTTCACGACTAAAGCTGTTGGACAGGGTACCGGCTTAGGTCTAGCGCAAGTTTATGGCATTGTTAGACAGGCAGGTGGGACCGTGACTATTGACAGCGCCGAAGGAATCGGGACAAATGTTCGCATAATGCTTCGGCGTACCGTATCGCCGCAACCTGAGATTTTGCTAAATAAAAATTCGCTAAATGGACCCTACGCAAACCGAACAAAGCGTGTGATTGTCGTAGATGACGATGACGACGTTCGCAGTTTTCTCGTGGAAAGTCTTAATTTGCTCGGTTATTCAGTGTCAGCTGCAACAGACGGTCTGAATGGCTTGGAACTAATAAAAATGGACCCGCCTGACCTCGCAGTGGTTGACTATGCAATGCCCCGCTTGAGCGGATCTGAAATGATCAAGGCCACTCGCCAAGCTGGCATCGATATTCCAGTTATTTTTGTCACTGGTTATTCCAATCAGTCGGAAATAGCAAAGCTGATTGATAGAAAAACCGCTATTCTGACCAAACCGTTTTCTTTAGCAATTTTACAGGAAGTTTTAGAGCGACTTCTTGATGAGAGTAAGCCGTGCCAAGTCAGCAATTACAGTAGCACAGAAAATGAACGGCCATAAGCAACCAAAGGTCCTCAAGAAAACATAGGTAGGTATTTTCATTAAGTTGGAAAGCGAGCCCCATGCACACTTGTCTGAAAGCATGCCTTGTCCAAAAAATCCGCTGAGATGAATCGTGCGTATTGTTCTGTCATTCCGTTATACGATGACGAACAACGAACCGGAGGAGTTATGGAAAAATTTATTCCACTAGACACGGATACGGCAGGGGGTGTCTCTACAGCATTGATGGGTGTAGTGGCTGGCGCAGTGGCTGTGTGGGCACTTGACCGTGTCGACTGGTTTATGTGGAACCGAGAGGATCCATTAGCGCGCGCACAGACGATAGGTGTCCGGCCTGGAGGGGAACCGCCTTCACACGTGCTGGTCAGCAAAGTCGAACAGCTTACTGGGTTGAATCTGACTGACCGCCAGCATGACGTTGCTGGAAACTTAACTCATTACTCGATTGGTATTACGCCAGCGGCGGGGTACGCATTGATGCGAGAGAAGATACCTGGTCATGGAGTATCGCGTGGAGCGCTATTCGGTCTCAGTCTTTTCTTGGTACAGGACGAAGCCTTGAATTCGTTAAGCGGGCTTGGCGCAAAACCGGGTTCGTATCCTTGGCAAGCGCATGCACGCGGCTTGATTGCGCATGTTGTATACGGAGTCACTACTGAATTCGTATTGAACATCTTGGATCGTAATCGAAATCGGAAAAATGGCCGCGATTGAATTAAACTTGTTGCAGCACCGCATTTTCCAGAAACTAATGGCCTGCTAATCCAGATCAGACCACCTATGTATCGAAGGGCGAATTTTTTTGGCGCTAGTACTTTCACGCTGCAAGTGAATCGGAGGCGCGACAATCGCGAGACCTTGATCTGAGCACCCGCATGATCAATAGTAACCGCCAAAAATGAAAAAGGCTGTCCGGCTAGCATTGCCACCTATGGGGGAGACTACTTAGAGCACGTCGGGCCATCATATTCGCACTTCGCAAGGTCAGGAAGTCAAGTATTAAAATGGAGATACTAGTCCACAAAAGGACCGATTTTCCCAGTCGTGCGCACATTTCTGATCCGTTAGCGTTTCCTTCTGTGCACACTGTGACCTTACGATACAGGTCACGTATGATTTCCCTCCAGTCAATTCCGCATTCGGATATCCACGGCTGCGACAAGTGTCATCAGAGCAAAAAACTTGACTTTGAGCTACGCTTTTCCTACTAGCCGATTGTTGACGTTAGCCACCGCAGTATCGTCGCTTACTAGGCTTTAGTACGCGGTCCGAATGGCGAAGGTGCCGCTGAGGTTCTGCGCCGCGTTACTGCCGACAATCTATACCAGTTTGACCAAAGGTGCCGCGTCGGGGCTATACATAGCGCGGCCTGCCTGGGTAGCCGCGAACGGCTTTCAATCAATTTTTTGCCGAATGCTGTCAATTATCCGGCGACCTGTATTCAGTCGATCTTGGCAGCAGCCCGCGAGCATGATTTCTCAGTCGAAAACATTATTTTCGAAGTGACCGAAGGTGAACGCGTGCAAGACCGCTCACATCTCGTGCGGATCATCCGAGCTTATGACAAACTCGGTTTCCGCACTGCCATTGATGACTTCAGCGCTGGCTAAGCGGGTTTTGAATTGTTGTCCGACTACCAGCCTCTCACCTAATCCCGTAGATTGGCTTCAAGGTTTAAGGTTTATGAAACTAAACAGAAGAGTAAGAAAATCATGGAAGCGCTAGACAGCCTCAACAACCTTTATGGCCGTGATACAGTCAGGCTTGGATCTGCTGGCACAACCGCCACCTGGTCTATGAAGGCAGAAAACAAGACACCTTGCTACACGACAAGATGGGACGAACTACCAGTAGCAAGAGCCAACTGAACACTCTAAGGGGAGTCACAATGCCTTATGTGAGTTATGCAAAACAAAGAAAAGCCGATAAAGATTTTAAGATCACGAATCATCCTCACAAGTCCCAAGCTGAAAAGGACGAAGCGAAAAAACGGATAGATGAACGTGAACGTAAAGCTTTGGAACGCGAGGCTAAGCGAGCCGCTGAAGCAGGATTAAACAACCTCCAGCAAGCACTGTAAAAATCTACACTCCAATCCAAGCCCACAACTATGTGGGCTTTTCTCTTACCTCATCAAAACCTCACCCCTACCTGAAGGCTTTCGCCCTTCCCTGTCCTGACGGACTTCCAGCTTCGCCCTGGTCCTAAACGATACAATCTAGGTGTACAGATGTACGCATCCAACCGTGGCGCCGCCGAAAGCTCTCTCCGCAAGGTCCCCATTCCAAGGTTTTACCGTCAAATCTAGCTTGCTACTATCGAGTTGCGCGCCACGAGTTAGCTGAGAGAGCAAATGAGAGATAGAAATACGACTCAGGCGAAATAACATCTCCATGTGCGGAAGACCGAATGACTCAACACCGCTCTGATCAACCTGAAGTACGAAGTTATCGGTTTCCGGATGATCAAGAAGACGTACCTTTATCTCTACGCTTCCATCATCCTTTTCTGTTGTGTGAACAACTCCACGTCCGAGACGTGAAGTTACAAAATGACGTTGCATAGATTTCATTTGATCCGTGTGGTCTAACTTTAACTGGACTTGTTAACGCTAGATTTTACTACAGTAAGCCTTAAGAGTGCAAAGTTGCCAACTTTACCAAACTGCCGATGGTCAAATCGTGATCGCACGAGGGCCGTGACTTCCTTGCAGACTGTGCGTGAAAATACGATACTAATAGTCTCTACCTGAAGGCTTTCGCCCTTCCCTGTCCTTGCAGGACTTCCAGCTTCGCCCTGGTATCAATCCACCCCGCTATCTAGTCGCTCAACCCGCAGGGCCCTCCGTTTACGCTGCGCTTGGCTCGTATGGTTTTCTCTTTTTTTGAACACCCTACCGCTTTGCTGAAATTCGTTTAGAAGCCCTACAAGCGTTTTTTCATACACCTGGCACATTCGTACCAACTACACTGCGAAAGCCCAACCTGAGCCTTCTCACGAGGTCGTTTTCTTCCACTGATATCCATTTTTGCCGTTTATCTGTGTTTCTTACCGTTTGTCGGAAAACCTTGCCTTAACCTTGCTTTTGTATATCAATAATATATCATAGGATTATAACAACAAAAACAAAGGGGAATTAAAATGGCGATACTTTTCTTAATAATCGGCATACTTGGAATGGCCTTCTTCAAAGACACAATTGGCTCAATGATTTGGAACGTAGTGGGCTATGTTTGGGTAAAGCTTGACAGCATGATTGATGCAGTCACAGGTAAGTAAAAATAAAAACTAAAACGATAAAATTGGAGCAAACATGAGAACATTAGAATTATTATCAGCATCAAACCCGGTAGCACAGATGTACAATACAAACACAGTTCGTTATGCAGAAGTACAAATTGAAGCAGACGACTACGATTTCATAACAGAACATGAAGCAATCTACTTAGCCAACCCTACAAATGAAAATTTCATGAATTGGTTAGCTTCAATTTAAAAATATAAGAGCCTTTAGAGGCTCTTCCATGTTGACTCCAGAATATATATTTGCTATATACTTTATATATACATAAGAAAAGGAGAATACATGGATACACAAAAAGAAAAATATTGCTACTTACTGAAATTGCCATTACGAGTTGCATTGAAAGCGAAGGAGCTTACAAAGGATCAGGAACGAACTATGGCGAAATACATTCAGATAGCAGTTCAAGAGAAGATTGATAGAGATACACCAAAAGCAAAATAAGAAACCGAGCGGCACACAAAAAAATAACAACAGGAGATTTATATGAGTATCAGAGAATTAAGAGAAGCAGTCAAAACAGCAGAGCGCAACAAGAAGGTAATCAACATCATCAGCAACGAAGGAAGCGTAGGTAAAACTATCCTAAGTTTGTTAGTTGCTGGTGTATGCAAGAATCTTGGAGTTCGTTTAGCAAAGTTCACTTTAGACAAACACCACCAAGAGCTTTTAACTGTTCATGGACAGTACAGTAAAGGTCAATTACTAGATATTAGTAAGCAAGATCCTATTGAGGGGGTTGCCCACTTTGACGTTAGAGAAGACGGTAGAAAGTCTATTGATATTCTTGGCGTAGCAGAAATCAAAGAAGTTGATATTTTGTTAGACAATCCAGCGGACGGCATTGACGAGCAAAACAAGCTTCCATCACAAGAAGCATATGTGAAGATACATAAGTTAATGAAACGCGACATTCTTGAGATCGTACCTATCGCTACCCCTGACAAGTCTATTGCATCAGCCGAAGCGATGATCAGCACTTTTGACGGTATAGACATTGAGAACATTCATTTCTTATTTGTTTTCAATGAAGGACTAATGGGGAAGAACAAGAAAGAAGTTCACCAAGCGTTTGCGAACAGTAAGATTATTCAGGACATGATCACACAAGGGCAAGCAAGCACAATCACTATCAGAACGAAGTTGGAACCTACAGCAGTTTCACTAATTAAGTCCAAGTCTTTTGAACAGTTGAGAAAGATGAACGACGAGGGGAAAATGGATCTATTTGATTGGGTAGTTTTGGACGAGTTGATTAACGATTTTGAGCGCGACTTCTTACCTTACCTTGCATAAAAATAGCCCCGTTAGGGGCTTTCTCTTTTGTCTAGCATACTTGTGAAATGCTAGCTTCTTTTTCTCAATAAATCTAACCGCTTTACAATCTCACCAATAGAAGCTTCATAGCCATTAAGTTCAAGGATGTAAGCAATCCAGAACTCTCTTCCATAATCACAACTCGCAAATCTATCACTTAGGAAAATTCTATAGTTAGTCTGGAAAACTTCATCAAGTGTCATTCCTGGCTTGACGAGTATAGAAGCTCTGTGTCCTTCCTCAATGGCTTCATATGTTAGCCGCCTCACCTCTGCACTTATTCTTTCAAAATCATCGTCTTTCATACTTTCTCCTTTTAAATTTTTCTTTGCACTACCACCTTCCTCTTCAATAGATCGAACACGTTTTTCTGTTGTTCGGTTCCAAGCTCATTCTTAAATTTAGTGTGGTTGCCCGACACAGTCCACTTTGGATTGTTGTACCTGTTGTATTCGTTAATTTTCTCAAGGAACCCCAACCACACATATTCATCAACACCCGTCCATTCAGCTACCCACCCTTCTTGTGCTTCCCTCTTCCACCTGTCTTCTTCTTCACGCAAATCTTCAAAATCTACAGCAGGAGTTAGCGAAGTCTTGGCAAAGACATGTGCATGTTCCTGATCGATAGCCGGTTTAGGAGGCGTGTGACGGACAGCTTGTATCTGGTGCGGAAGAACTTGTGTCTCAACCGCTTCCACTGGCGCCACCTGGTGCGACACGGCTACTGGACTAGGTACGACGTCGACGGAGCGAGTTTGTGTGAGGGAAGAAGCAATAGATGCTTTCTGACCAGTTAGCCCCTTCTTCTTCCTTATGCGAGAAAAGTACTTTTGAATCATTGCTTCGTTAGCATTAGTGTTGCCATTCTTATGCAACATCTCAACGATTGACCGATACCACGGCTTACCATTTCTACGAAGCAACGGTATCAATTCATTTTCCCAAACATCGAAGTTCTCAACACAAATTTGTAGAACATTAGTCGCCTTACCGTTTCTTCTCTCTTCGTCTAATAATTCTTTAGTCCATTGAGCGAAATTATCATCAATCATTTTTCGCCCCTTTTCTCTTCCCATATACCTCAGCACGAGTTCTAGAAAGATATGCCCCAACCTGGTCTACCGAGCATTCATATCCCGCCCTGGTAAGTAAGTCAGCTAAGTACTGATATTGATTCTTACGCTGTATCTTAAGCAACGGCAAAAGCTCATAGTCCCATAAGCGAATGTTCTTGCGAAACACATCCGCAAGTGAGTCGCGCACTTCATGCACAAGCAAATTATCCTCTTCATCTCTAATCGCCTGCCTAGTCATTTCTAAAATATTCATCGATTCGCCATAATTTCATTTTAATTAATCATAATCGATGAAAAAGAAAAGTCAACAACCCAAACTATCAGTTTGAGTCTGTTCAGTAACATTTTATGTCTTGATTTATCTGCGAACGTCTTTGTATGTCTTCCAAAATCAGTATGTGTCTTTTTTAGTGTTGTCGATGTAATTTTTTCGCCGTTGTTCTTAAAAAGTAATTCATAAGCACTCATCACATTGAAATGTATAGTTTGCGAAAATTTCATTTTCCCGTTGAGCCTCTAGGCTCATGGACGATTTTCACAAATATATAAGGTATGACCCGTTGACTCCTTATTTTTTATAGCTATATTAATGCTATAAACCAATAAAAAAGGATCAACTATGAACATAACTAATAAAATAAACATGTGGAATGAAGTGCTATTGAAAGCTGACACTAAAGTAAAACAAGTAGTGGACCCAACTACCGGAGCCTTCTATTTTGAAGTAGCGAAGTACAGGAACGACAACTCATTAGCATGCCGCGCTATTAATAAGATCAGAGAGAAGTCAGGCGTAGATTTGAGATTCAGCTTCATCAACATGGGAAAAGTTCTTTTCACTACCAAGCATGAAGCGAACCTTGAAGAGTTCATTAAGAGCTACCGCTTTGACATCAACACTGAGAACTTCGCTTACTCAAACGTGACCGTTAAAGAGTTTGATGCTATCAAGAGAAGTAATGCTTTAGATAAAGTGATGGCGAAGGAGTTGCCAATACAAATGGCTGAACTAGTTGGATCAACCAGCCAAGGCTATACAGACATAAATAAAATGATGAAGAGTGAACTTAGTGAAAAGATTCCACCAGTATTGGTTGACACACCAAAGAGTGAGTACAAAGTTGAGCTTGACGACTTCGCAAAGGAATTAATCACCGAGTTCTCAAAGCCTGAACACAAAAACACTGTCAAGATCGTTAAGTCAAAGTCTCTAGGGAGAGGTAGATAATTATGAGCGGATCACCATTTGACAAAGAAATTATGGAGCAGTTAAGCCAGCTAATAGGAAAAGGCTTTCTAGTCATTCCAATTGATCCAGAGTTGAAGGCGAAGTACTACGACACTTGCACCAAGCACAACCGTAATCCGCATGAGCAGTTGAGAAAGGATATGTCTCACCGAATCAAAATATTGATGGATAGGGAGCGTAAGGCGAAAGAACAGGAAGGAAAAGAGCAGGCTGAAAAGCAGAGCTTTCTTCAACAAGCAGCTTTGAAAATGCGAACCAATGAACCAACCAAGGGAAAGGATAAATAATGAAAAACCACTTACGAGTAGATTCAGTGAAGGTGTTTGAGGAAGATGCATTGAAGCTTGAGCTACTTCAAAAAGCACATGGCATTAAGGGTAAGGGCGAGGCATACAGGAAGGCCGTTGATTTCATGCTTAGGTATCACGAGCTTTATGTTCAGAACACAATGGCTTTGAAAGAATTAACAAAAGCTGTAAATGATGGCAATGCCAAGACCGATGAACGCCTGGAAGACCTATATTTCAAAATCAATACAATCAACGCACACAAATAACAAGAGACACAGCCCATGCTTATAGATTTTAAAAAGATGAACAACTTGGACTACCACAAGAAGCAGTTGAAGTACAACATGACTGCTTTGCTTGCCGAGATCAAGAAAGCATATCCAGACGAAGTAAATCCAAACCTCAACGACCCGAAGTTTAAAGCCATCATTGAGAGTATGCCCTTCAACCCTATGATTGCGGGTGGTATCGCAAAAGAGCTAGGGTTGACTGATCAAGTGATGACTTTAGACCTTTGGGAAGATTTTTGTAATGGCTATGCGCCTGCTGCAAAAATACCTGCTGACTCTCCTCTACAAGATTTAGTCATTGATACACCACGCGGCAAAATGGTTCAATTCACCAAAGCGGCTTCACAGATTAATAGCAAGGGTGACTATGTTCTTGAGCCTGCTACTAACACGAAGCAGAAGCGTCTTGGTGTTGAGTTTATTTTTGGCTTAGCTGGCAATGTGTCATCTGCTGTTGCTAGGCTTGCAACTGAAGATCCAAGTGTTGAGAACAAGGTTAAAGACATGTTCAACAGAGTGATGAAAGAGCATGTTCTTCCAGCTATGTTAGAAGATGCATTAATAAGAACTGGTAAGGACGGTGTAGATCTTCACTATGTGAAAGAAATCTTATGGGTGAACTTCATGCACTCGGAGAATCGCAGCGAACTTCCTTTCTATCATATACATGGGGACCTTTTGAATGTAGCTCTAGGATATGACGACAAGCTGTATTCATTAAACACTGATCAGGTTGTGCAGAACAAAGATCACTACAACGCCATCTTTCAAGCTGCAATGAAGCACATGATGGAGCAAGAGCTTGGCTTTGTCTTCAAACCTGTCTACTTGGACGACGACTTGAACAATGAATTCCTTGCCGACCATGAAAAGAATATTTGTGCTTACGATCTAACTGACGACTTCGTACCTCAAAACGTCCAGGACTTCGCAGGCGCACGCCAGAAGGAGATCGAAGATGCAGTGAAGAAGAAGGGTAAGCCTATGAGCTTCCTGGAAATGGAACATGCTCGCCTTGAGACTCGTGACGAGAAGACTGACCTCTCCCCTTCTGAGCTTAGAGCACAGTGGAAAGTCCAATACGACCAACTAGGCTTCACCGCGGACCACGTGAAGAAGGCTATGAGGTTCAACCAAGTCATGCCGAACACTGCCAAGCTCGATGACGAGCAGTTGCTTACCAACTACCAGAGGAAGGTGAACGCTCAAGCGGTTCGTAACGGCCAAAGCACCAAGTTCAACTACCAAGTGCCAGCAGGTTTGTACAAGCAGGGTAATCTCCCGGCCGCTAAGCGTCGCTCCGTCCAAATGGTAGAGACAACATACGAAAGCGATGCAGCAGCCGACGAACGATTGATTCAGGGCTTCATCCGCAAGCACCGTGAAGTGAGCTTTACTGAGCACCAGTTCAAAGCACACATGGTCAAGCAGCTTCTCGAGACTCACGACAAGGAAGGGGCTTTCCGCAAGGCTGAGCAGCTCTTTAACGATAACTGCCTACACATGATGGACAAGACCAAGCTGGACTACTTCAAAGAGTTCATGGAGAACAAGGCTATGGAGCCGTTTGAAAGACAGCAGAAGATGATTCAATGGTCGAAAAATATGCAATTTACTACCAAGGGCATACGGGATATGGAGATGCGTATCTTTGACACCTTGAATGCTCGCAAGGACGAGTCGCACCTTTCCTACTCTGAACAGGAAGTATCAGAATTTATTATCAGTTGGGAAGATATGAAGAGTACTCAGTTCGGTAAGCCTGTGAAGATGGCCAAGGGACAACGTGACGCGGTTATAGCTGCAATCTGTAGCAAGGGCGGAATTGTAAATATAGCTGGACGTGCAGGGAGTGGGAAAAGCTTTTTACTTGAATGTGTGAAGGACTTCTACGAAACCAAGGGCGTGACTATGATGGGAACTTCAACATCAGCAGCCGCGACAATTGAGTTAGAAAAGTCTACAAACATGAAAGCTGGACAGTCATTCAATACAGCTAAACTCTTACAGCTATTAAAGACCGACAAGAAAAAAATCACTAAGGACACCGTTATTGTGATTGATGAGGCAGGCATGATGGATCTTGAACCAATGCATGACTTAGTTATGCATGCGAACAAGGTAGGAGCCCGACTGGTTCTATCTGGAGAGGTACAGCAATTGCAAAATGTCGGGCTTGGAAGCGTACTGAGAACCTTGAGCGATGAGTTCGGATTCACGCCTGTTACAGAGATCAATCGTCAAAGCGATTCCTGGCAACGTGAGATGGTCAACGACTTCGCATCAGGGAGGTCAGCAAAGGCCGTTAGAAGCCTTTACGACCACGGCAGAGTGATTATCACCAAGACCGAAGACGAGCGCATTGCAGCGGCCGTACAAGCCTACATGACTGCAACCCATATGGAAGAGAAGACAGTCAAGGTTGCCGGCCCCAACGGCTTCGTGTCCAAGACTGAGAAGGTGGAGGTTGCGACTTCGTTTGAACAGAAGGTAATGATTGCAGCGACTAACTTTGAGGTGGAGCGCCTGAACAACGAGGTACGTGCGGCATTGAAGAAGGAAGGCAAACTGCCAGAAGTGGATCAGGCAACAATCACATGCGCTGATAAGGTTGAGAGAGGGTTCTCCGAGGGCGACCGCGTTATTTTCACCAAGAGCAGTAAAAGTAGCGATGCAGATCCGCTTGAAGTTGCGAACTCACAGACTGGCACAGTCATTGGCTTCAAGATGGACAAGCTGACCAAGAAGCCGATTGCTCTTCAAATTCGCCTGGACACTGGCAAGGAAGTCTTCATGGACTGTAAGAAGAAGAAGCCTGCTATCCGTTCAGCGTACTGCATCACAACACACAAGAGCCAAGGGCAAACAAAAATGTCGGCTATGTATGTGCCTTCTCAAAATAGTAACAGTTTGCACCAGGCGTACGTGGCTTGCTCTAGACATAAAAAAAATGTGACCATGTTTCTGAGTGACCAGATGGCGGATAAGCTTGCCGAAAAAGCTGAAGACAAGGAACCGACCGCAAGGATGGTAGAGGTTGCACGCCTGGTAGCGAAGAGCCGAGGTGTAGAGCTTCCGCTTGAAGTCACTCAGTCATTTGGAGAGGCACGAGCATTCTTGAACGAGAACTACGAGAAGATGGCCGAGGTAGGGATAGTGCAACATAGGGTTGACGATTTTACCAATATTATTTCTGCGATGGCGAAGGAAAGCTATAAGAAGAGCACATTGGACTATCAGCTACTAGACGGCGAGCACGTAAATGCCTACAAGGAAGCGAAGCAGTTGAGGAAGGACTTGGCCGCAGGTATAGCCGAGCCAGTCATGAAGGCCAAGGCGGTGAAGAAGGAAGAGGAATTCATCCCTGAACACGCTCGCAAGAGTAAGCCGATCATGTTGAACCAGCTTCCTACCATCAAGCCTGTAGTGCCAGAGTCAGCGGCGCCGGCCCTTGCTGCGAAGAAGACGAAGGCCAAGAAGAAGGAGTTGGGCTTGACCAGATAACATACGAAAAACCGCCCTCCTCATCAGTAAGTCGTTGCAATGGACGACTTATTTCCGCTATCCTGAAGCCGTAGCATTCAGTCATCATTAGGGAGAACCGATGAGCAGGGCAATTTTGTATGATCTAGAACGTAAACGGAAAGCTGCATATAGGGCTGAACGAAAAGTCAAATCGCAGTCTCTTGAAATTCAAATCCAGAACTACAACGATAACAATAAATATTGTCAGTACAAGTTTCCCCAAGCAGATAAACTAATCAACGACACCTTCATCTCTAATGAGGTAATCACTAGAAGCACGAAACCTACAGACGACAGTGCCTTTGAAGAAATTGACGATAAGATTGATTTCTGCAAGACTTATGTTGAAAAGTTATTGGATGTCGATCTCTCAGAGGTTAGGGTTCTTCGCGTCAACGGCTTGAACCATTTATCTGAAGGAAGAGCACTCTCGTGCGCCGAGAACGAACATGCTGTTTTGCTTCCACCTAAAGGAAATGGCTTCGTATCTGTTGATCTGCTTCTTCATGAGCTAGGGCATACCGTCGAGTTCATGTTGAGAAGGCCAATTGCCGACAACGATTACTTCACCAATTTCGGAATCTTGAGCGAAGCTATAGCTCACTTCGTTCAATTTAGGTACTTAAGAGAACACGGAACCGAGGATCAAAAACTATCAGCTATCCAATCAGTTATTCCTGGATACATTGCAATGAGAGTAGTGGAAGCTGTACTTGCAGATCCACGTGGAGCCAAGATCATTGTTCCTGAAGATGTATTTGACCGTCCTGAAGTTTTAGAAGTAAGACATGCGATGGGTGACGGAAACTTCAAATATTTCCTTGAGTTCTATCGAAACCTAGATGTTCGCAAGGTTTATGACCACAAAGTTGTAGAACGCATGGGTGCGATTATTGCACTCCATTTATTAGACGAACCCGAGACTGTACGCAAGTTTTGCACGATCAAAGCTCTAAACAGCTTGGAAGAAACACTATCATCGAACGACATAGACACTGAACGTGTCCTGGACTTTACTAAAGCTGACGAACTCATCAAAGCTTTTCTGAACTAACCTTCCCTTCTCTATCCATCAAAAGCCCCTTCATGGGGCTTTTTCTTTTTCCAAATAATGCTTTTGACTTAAGCCTAGCTATTGCTTTTCCTTTTGTTTTATATATAACTAATATATACACTAAGGAGATACGAAATGATGACTAACACCCGATTATTCAAAACAGTAGAAGAAAATATAAAGCCCAAAGCTGAAGAAAAACTAGTTTGCGACGGTTGCCCAAACGCTCTAGCTTTTGCACTAAAAGATGAAGTTCGCTTCTACTGCAAGATCATGCACACAATCACTTGGACTTCTAATGAACGAACAGCAATCGTAGTTTGCACAGACAACATAGCGCCTCTTGAAAGTGCGATAGTTCCTCAACAAACAACCCATCAGCCAGCGACACTTGAAGAATTTCCAGATTTGGGAGAGTTCGATCCCGATACAAAACCCTTCATACACTCCACCTGATATTTTTAAACACATATGATATCCAATTCAGGGTATGACCCTTTACTTTGGAAATCATTTTGCTATAACTATATTAACAACAAAAATAAAACAGGAGTTTAACATGAAGGTAAGAACAAGAGAATTCAACAAAGCACATGCAGAATACGAAGCAATAATTCTATCTGACGACGACACTAAGATTGACCCAGTCCTAATGGAAGGTTACATAGACAATTTTGACGAAAATTGCAGAGCATTGAAAGAGAGAACCGACATCGAAAAGAAGAAGGATGCACGCAAGACCGTAATTGTTGATTTGAAAACTCATGCAATCTTCTTTGCCTCATTCGCCGCAACAGTATTTGTTGGGTACAAAGTTGGCGCAATCTACGAATGGCTAAGTGTGTTGATCTAAGCCAACCATACAAACAAATTACAGGAGAATAAAAATGAATCAAAACAGCAACAATGAAGGAAACAACGGGAAGGTATTTTTCGCCTTATTAGGAACAGTGGTTCTTGGAGCATTAGCTTTTACAGGAATTCTACGTGCAAACAACTTGGAAGAGATTTTCATAGTTAAAGAAGAGAACCGTCTTTTTGCAGCTAAAGATGCTATCTACAAAACAGAGTGTCAGGAGCCACGCCGCGAGCAAGAAAGACTTTCTTCACAAATTGAAGAGCAAGCTGGAGCAGCAGCATTTCGTATGAAGACCATTTATCAAGACGGCTTAAAAGCACATGAATTGTATAGCCCTGGCGAAAAGATTGTGGAAGGCGAGAAGTATGTTGAACAAAAATGTCAGGAAGCACTGAAACGCGCAGGCGAACTTAATCGCGGAAGCTCAAGAGAATTCGTCATAGCCAATTTCTTCGGGAGAAAATGATTAGATGAAAGATGAAAAACCCATAGTTTTACTACCGGGGGATAAACGTGTCTTAGATGGATATACACCAGTGATTCACGCAGGGACAGCTATTACACTAGCTGTTCTTGGCTTTGTAGCTACGGCAAGTCTTGTCCTATTTTTGACCTGGTTCAACTTCCCCTTCCTCCCTGTGCCTGAGTCTAACTACAGCAAACTCGGACACATATTTCACTACTTCAATCACTGGTTCATAAGCAGGCTTGTCAAGCTACCGTCTTACTATAGCTATGGTGGCTGGATGAATCATGTTGTTGAAAATGGGCAGGTTCATCTGATAGCGATCAGACACTTCCTTGCAACAGTTTTCGGTGGCTATGTAGGCTACAAGTTCTTTATGTATTCCTGGAAGCCTGTAGACAACCAGCGTCAGATCCGAGGCAAGACCCTACTAAAGGGACAAGAAGCTTTCAACGATTTAAAGCGCACATGGGATGCGCAAATCAAAGCGACAGTGAGCGAAAAATTCCCGCATGGTAGAAGAGCTTTGATCATTGCGAGCGACAAGGGATTTAAACCAAATGTAGCAGAGACTTTTGACAAGAAAGCTAAAGTCATACGAATGCCGGACGATTCCAGAAGGACACATCAGGTCTTTCTTGGAGGCTCACGGCGCGGAAAAGGTGTTGTACTAAAGCAACAGATTATGCAAGTGTATTACCGCATCTTAAATGGTAGCCGTGACAAGCTCATGATTATAGATACCCCAAAAGGGGAATACGGCAACTTGTTCAAAGCAAAATACACAGTTCAGTTTGCGCCTGATGAAAAGCACAGTGTTGAGTACTGGCTTGCAAGGGACTTGGAGTATGACGCCGACTTTAAAGCGTTTTGGGCAGGACGAATTCCGACCAATGAGAAAGAGCCGTACTGGTCTGACTCAGCAAGGGCTATCGGTGTAGCTATCATGGTCTTCCTACGCAATCAATGCGGCGAAGATTGGAACTTCTCACACTTCGCGTATTGGAGAGATCAACCACAAAAAACATTAATAGAGATCGCTCGTGAGCACTATCCAGACGCATTGAAGACTCTTGAAGGGCCTGAAAACACTGTAGGGACTCACATGTCCACTTTATCAGTGAACTCTTCTGACGCTATCGAGCTTGCCAAGATTTGGAATGGCTACCACCACAAAGCTGACATTCATCAAATGAGTGTTGCACTTCTTCAGAAACCTTTCTGGCTTAACTGGTTCATAAACACTGCATACCCTCTTACAAGAACTGTAGGCGAAGACGAAGAGCAAAAAACAGAAGACATTCCAGAGAACTACTTCACTCACTTCATGATGAGTGGTTTGCTTAAGGCCACCTCTAAAAACCTCGGCCGAGACGCCTGCGGCTGGGTAAAATCCTGACATCGAACCAAGCCAGCGAGTGCCGTCATGATGAAACC
>NZ_JBNDJE010000022.1:0-68707 GCF_050434805.1 Massilia sp. UYP11 | reverse complement strand
CCGAAGCTGAGGCAAACTATTACAAGCAGTTGAGCAGTCAGGCTATCCCGGCCTGACTCACACTAACCGGCCTCCACGAAAGCCGGGGCGGTTCAATCTCCTTGGCGAACGGAACGGTCATGAGGCTGTCGCTGCAGGTCAAACGGTCGCTTACTATTTCAGAGGCATAGACCAACAGAGACTTCCGAGAAGTGATTCAGCGTAGCTCGCAGACCTTGCAAAAGCCCGACTTTCGCGAACACGTGGACCGTGTCGGAGCGGTCACGGCATCGGTGGCAGAAGAGACGTCCCGGGCTTTCGCGACCGTATGCGAATGGGCTCGGGCCTCCGACACAACGGCGACCTTCATGCAGCGCCTCTCCCGGGGTGCGGCTTTCCGGAAAACCCCAGCGCATTCTTGTCGTGGATGACAATGTCGACGCCGCCGGCACCCTGGCCGAAGGGCTCAGCGCCCATGGTCATGAGGTGAAGACCGCCTATACCGCGCAAGCAGCACTGCAAACCAGGGGCATCTGGATGTTGCCATTCTCGATATCGGACTGCCCGACCTCAGCGGGCATGAACTCGTTGACTTGATGCGAAAGACCGGACGTAATCCTGACGTACGCTATGTCGCCTTGAGTGGTTTCGGGCAGGAGGTCGACAAGGAGCGCAGCGCCGCGGCGGGATTTGCGGCGCATCTCGTCAAACCCATCGGTTTCGAAGCGCTCGGCAAATTGTTGGGCGTCTCATAGCGACCGGTCCGGGCTGGCCAGGCGGCTGCTCGACGCGCCCCTCATCCCTCCTTGCTGTCCGATTATTCGGGTTGGCGACACGAAGCAGCGATCTTGTGTCCGTCGAGGTCGCGGATATAGGCGGCATAGGCGTTCGGTGCAAAGGGACGCGGACCGGGGGCGCCTTCGTCGCTCGCGCCGAGCGCGAGCGCGCGACGGTGGAATTCGTCGATGGCGGCGCGGCTGGGGGCGGCAAGGCCGATGGTCAGCCCGTTGCTTGCCGTTGCAGGCTCGCCGTTGCGCGGATAACCCACCACGAACTGGGGCGCGCCGAGGCCCCAGCCTGCGATACGACCTTCGATCTCGAGCAGGCGCGTGTATCCCAGCGGCGCCAGTACCTGGTCATAGAAGTGCATGGCACGCTCCAGGTCGTGCGTTCCAAGCGTGAAATGGGTGAGTATGCTCATGTACGTTCCTGTTCGGTGAGTGATCGATGCTGTCTGTTCAGCGCTTGCTGACCTTGATGTCGGTCCGTTCCAGGTCCCAAGTGCCAGCGGTGCAGCCTTCGTCGCGCAGCTGGTATTTCAGGACCCGGCCTTGCGGGTTCTTCGGCATGGACTCGCGGAATTCGATATAGCGGGGCAGGGCGTAGTACGGCACCGCATCGACCGCCCAGTGGAACAGGGCTTCCGGCTGGAGGCTGCTGCCCGGCTTCAGGATCGCGGTCACCTTCACGTCGTCCTCCCCTTTGTCGGATGGGACCGCATGGACGGCGACTTCCTCGATCTCGGGATGGGCGGCGAATGCCGACTCCATCTCGAAACTGGAAATGTTCTCGCCGCGCCGGCGCAGGTAATCCTTCTTGCGATCGACGAAGTAGAAGAAGCCGTCCTCGTCGAACTTGCCGATGTCCCCGGTATGGAACCACATGTTGCGCATGACTTTCATGGTGTCGGCAGGACGTCCCCAGTAGCCCATGAACATGATGTCGGGCCGCAGCGGCCGCACCACGATCTCTCCAGGCGTATTCGCCGGCAGCTCGCGGTCCAGGTCGTCCACAATGCGCACATCGAAGTCCGGAATGCGCTTGCCGGATGAGCCAGGCGCGGCATATTCGCCGGCTGCAAGCGAGGTGATGACGCTCGCTTCGGTCAGGCCATAGCCGTTGCCGCCGACCTGGCGCGCCCCGAAGCGCTCGCGCCAGATCCGCTTGGTTTCTTCCGTAAACGGATTCCCGCGCACGGTATGGATCTGGCCCACGCAGCGCCGCATCGCCTCGCTGTCCGGCGCCTGCGCCAGCAACCCTCCCATTCCACCGAGGATGGACGCAATGGTCGCGCCGCTTCGCTCCACCTCGGGCCAGAAGTTCGACACCGAAAAGCGCGGGACGATGGCCACGCGGGCGCCCACCAGGATGTTCGCCAGCACCCCGACGCACATCGCATTCATGTGGAACAGCGGCAGCGGCGTGATCGTCACGTCCCTGTCGGTCGCCGGCCCTGCACGCAGCTGGAGCCGCGCCAGGTTGCACATGTAGTTATAGCTGAGCATGCATCCCTTCGACGGGCCCGTCGTCCCCGAGGTATAGACGATGCATGCAAGGTCGGATGGCGCCGGCTTGACGGTGATCGGGTCGTCGCAGGCGCCGCGGTATTCGTCGAGCGAGGCGATGCGCACCGGGCAGGGCGGGCGGCTGGCCAGGGCGCCGCGATACAGGATCAGGGTGACGTCGGGCAGGCCCTCCGCCACCTGGGCGATGCGCTCCACATAATCGGCCTCGCAAATCACGATGTGGGCGCGCGCATCGGCGATCTGGTGGCGCAGGAACTCGCCGCGCAGTGCCGTGTTGACCGGCACGCTCACGGCGCACAGCTTGTTGGCGGCGACCCATCCGGTGACGGCATCGATATTATTGTCGAGCATGGTCAGGATGGTGTCGCCCTGCTTCAGGCCCAGTCCCGCCAGCGAATGGGCCAGGCGTGTCGACAGTTGATCAAACTCGCCGTAGGTGGTCAACTCGCCGCCGAAGTCGAAGAGTACCCGCTCCGGATGGGCCGCGACAGCCCGGTCGAGCGCGGCGATGACGGTGTCCTGCTGTCCCAGCGACCAGGTCTCGGGATTGCCCATTCCAGCCATTTTGCCTCCTTTGTGAGGACCCGGCGAATGGCCCGCCGGGCTCCCTTGCGTTTGTTTGTCATATGAATATAAACAGAATCGCAGAAAGTGTCAAAGTATTGCGATTCCGCCCTACGTGCCGGCTTCTAATGAACCTGTCATTACGTTACAATCCGGATTCGAAAAAATGCGCGGAGCGGAGTGAATCGATGACGACTGCCGTCAAACCAAAGAAGCCGACGACCGCCGTGAAGGCAGCTGGTAAACGCGCGCCGGGCGCGAGCGCCACGACGGCGCCAGGTGTGCGTGCGAAGGCGGCGCGGGCGAAACCCGGAGCAAGCCAGGCCGGGACCGCGCAGGACGCGGCGCCGGCCGCACAATCCGTTCGCGTGCGCGCCAAGCCGGCAGCGGCGCCGGCCCCGGCCGAGAAGGTGAAAAAGCCGGCGGTACGCACCGGTGCCCTGCCGGTCAAGCTGAACAAGCGCTCCGGCGATACGATCGCCAAGATCCTCGCCACGACGGAAGAGATCATCCTGCAATCCGGCGCCGACCGGATTTCGATCCTCGACGTCTGCCAGGAAAGCGGCATCTCGCGCGGCACGTTCTACCGCTATTTCTCTTCCCAGGACGACCTGCTCGACGCATTCTCGCGCCACAAGCGAGACCAGTTCCATGCCCGGCTGATCGAAGCCGTGGGCCCCTACCAGGATCCCGACGAGCGCTTCCAGGCCGTGCTGAACTTTGTCGACGACTACCTGGAGCGAAGCCGCGCCCGGCGCCTGCTGCTGGTCGCGCCGGACTATGCGACCCGCTGGTTCCAGCGCATCTTCCACGATTCGGTCCATCGCTTCCAGGACGTCCTGTCCCCGGTGTTCGATGCGTGGGAAGAACGGCGCGGCATCACGCTCGACCGCGAACTGATCTGCGAGCTGATCGTGCGTTTCATCCTGAGCGACGTGCTGGTGCCGTCCGGCGCGGACCGCCGCAACCTGATGCGCCGCGTCGAACGCTTCGTCATCATGCTGCTGTCCGGGCGCGTCGCGCGCCGTTGACGGGCCCCGGCTTTTACCTCAGGTAAAACCGTTCTCCGGACCGGGCGCCCGGTCCCATGCTTCAATCCTGCGGATATCGAAACGAACCCCGAGGAGACAGCATGACAGCGGCAAAGAACGAATACGACGTGGCGATCGTCGGCGGTGGACACAACGGGTTGGCCGCGGCGTGTTATCTGGCCGAAGCGGGCAGCAAGGTGCTCGTGATCGAAGCCCGCGAGAAGGTGGGCGGCATGGCCTCCAGCGGCTACCTGATTCCCGAGGCTCCGCAGCATCTCATCCACCCCTGCGCGCTCGACCTGATGTCGCTGCGCGTGCACCCGATGATGCCGCAGGAGCTGCAACTCGAGCGCCACGGCTTTCGCCAGGTCGAGATGAGCCCCGGCTACGTCTACCTCCACCCCGATGGCAGTTCCCTGGTGTTCGGCCGCAGCGCCGCGCAGACGGCGGCCGAGATCCGCCGCTTCTCCGCACGCGACGCCGACGAGTTCGTGTCGCTGATGAAGCTGGTGGATGCTTTCATCGACGTGGCGATCCCGATGATGCGGGTCGACCCGGCCCAGCGCAATCTCGGCGCCAAATGGCAGGCGTTTCGTGCGATGTTCAGGAACCGCGCGCTCAAGCCGGAACTGATGGCGCTGATCGGCAGCCCTGCCCATACCTCGATCATGGAACGCTTCGAGCATCCGGTGACGCAATCGGCCCTGTGCTGCCTGCTGGGCGCGGCAGGTCCGATCACCGGCGAGGCCACCGGCATCTATTTCGCGCTGCTCGGTTTTATCCACCGGTTCGGCCTGGGGCGCGCGGTGGGAGGGATGCAGACGCTGTCGAACGCGCTGGCGGCGCGGCTGCGCGAGCTGGGTGGGACGATCATGCTCGACGCCCCGGTTGCCGAAATCCTGGCACAGGACGGCGTCGCGAGGGGCGTGCGCCTGAAGAGCGGCGCAGTGGTCAGGGCGCGCGCCGTGATCGCTTCCATCCATCCGAAGATGGCGCTGGAGATGGTGACGCCCGGCGTGCTCGACCGCCGCACGCTGACCCGTGTCGCGCTGGCGCCGGCGAACGGCCACGGCGCCTCGCCATTGAAGGTCGATGTCGCGCTCTCGGGGCAGGTCGGCTACAGCCGCCATGAAGCGATGCGGCCGGACGGTCTGAGCCTGCGCAAGAGCGTGCTCCTGATCGGCACCGCCGACGCCGTGCTGGATAACTTCCGCGCGGCCGCGCGCGGCGAGGTGTCGCCGCTGCCCTACATGTGGATCACCGCGCCGAGCGCCGTGGATCCGGGCCAGGCGCCGCCGGGGCAGGACGTGGCCTACCTCTACCCGGTCGCGATGCCGGTCGAACCGCGCGAGGGGTGGGACGCGATACGCGCCGCGGTCGGGCAACAGGTGATCGACCATGCGGCCCAGTATATGGACGGCCTCAGGGAGTACGAGATCGGGCGCCGGATCGAAGCGGCGCCGGACCTGGCCGAACGTCTCAACGTGCACCGGGGTTGCGTGGTGCACATCGATACCAGCCCGGCGCGCAGCGCCCTGATGCGCCCGGCCGCAGGGCTCGGGGGCGACAGCCTGCCGGTGGCCGGCCTGTTCCTCGGCGGCGCCGGCGTCCATCCCGGAGGCGGCATCAACGGGTTGCCGGGACGGATCGCCGCGCGCCGCGTCAGCCGCTTCCTGAGGCGCTGAGCGGGGCCCCGGCGCGCACCAGCGGGTGCTGGCTGGTGCGTTCGTGCTCCAGCGCCGACAGCACGAACTCCACCGAAAAACAGCGCCATGCGTCGGCATCGGGCGCCCTGGCCACGTCGACGCCGCATAGTGTCGACACCGTATAACGGTTGACCCAGGCGCCGGTCGTTGCCAGCGCAGCCAGTGCCAGCGCCATGTCGGGATCTACGTCGGCGCGGAAGTCGCCGCTGGCGATGCCGCGCTCGATCGTTTCCTTCATCTTGTACCGCAGGCGCGGGGCAAGTTCCATGAAACTGTTGCGCGGGGTCGCACGGCTTTCATGAAAGCGAACGCCTTCCTGTGCCAGGCTGGCGAGCACACCGTCATGGTAAGGCTGGATCATCTGCCGCAGCAGCGCCCTGAGCGCCTCCCGCGGCGGCAGCTTGGCCAGCTCCAGGCTCACCAGTTCGCTCATCGCCTGCGCGGAGGACTCGTCCAGGACACAGGCGAACAACTCTTCCTTGCTGCGGAAATAATGGTAGACCAGCTGCTTGGTCACGCCAGCCGCCTGGGCGATGTCATCGACCCGGGCATCGGCCAGCCCCTTGCCGGCGAATTCGCGCCGGGCCGCCTCCGCGATGCGCCTGAGCGTGTCGCGCTTGTTCGGCAGGGGCTTCAAGGGCATACAACTGGTCGGCTGCTGGTCCATGGTGTCGTCTTCGAGATATCGGTTCCCCCGCTCGGGAGCAGGGCACTTGACTCGGGGTCAAACAAAGTTGGCGGCCGGAGCCGTCCTGGCGCAACTGGTGCGGGCTACTATGTGAACATCATTCTTAAAAATGTTCAAGTATAAAGGAGACAAGCGTGAGCACAGATATTGCCGATCTCGACCTGGAAAGCGCCTATTCCTCGGTCTCCGCGACCTACAAGGGCAAGGGCGACCTGCATGCCGCCTGCCGCGCGGCGCGCGCCACATCGCCGATCTTCGTGGGCGACTTCATCCAGCAGTTCGGCGTGCCGACCAATGCCGGGATGCAGCAAGGGACGCGCCCGACCTTCGCGCTGTTCCGCCACCAGGACGTGATGGCGGTGCTGC
This sequence comes from Massilia sp. UYP11, assembly GCF_050434805.1. Classification (NCBI taxonomy): domain Bacteria; kingdom Pseudomonadati; phylum Pseudomonadota; class Betaproteobacteria; order Burkholderiales; family Oxalobacteraceae; genus Massilia; species Massilia sp. UYP11. The sequence continues at coordinate 62,067 of NZ_JBNDJE010000022.1, read as the reverse complement.
GCGACGCCAACAGCTATACCAGCGGCTTCATCGCCGAAGGCCTCGGCGCCTTCTTCGACGGCCTGATCGTGCTGGCGATGGACGGCGAGCAGCACCGCAGCGTGCGTGCGCTCCTGCAGCCGGCCTTCATGCCCGAGACGGTCAACAGATGGCGCGACCAGATCGACGCCGTCATCCGCAAGGACTTCCTCGAGCCGATGGTGCCGCTGAAAAAGGCCGACCTGATGGAGTTCGGCCTCGGCTTCCCGATCCGCGAGATGTATGCGCTGATGGGTTTCCCGACCGATAACACCGAGCAGTACCGCCAATATGCCGCGTGGGCGCTGGCCATGGTCGGCGGCAACCAGATCGACCCGAGCAAGGCGGAGGAGGCGCGGCGCAATGCAGGCATCGCGGTCAAGCTGCTGTACGACGCCATCCACGCGGTGGTGGTGCGGCGACGCGCCGAGGGCAGCGCGGGGGATGACCTGATCGGGCGCCTGTTGCGCGCCGAGCACGAGGGGCGCATGCTCGACGACCACGAGGTGACTACCTTCGTGCGCTCGCTGTTGCCTGCCTCCGGCGAAACCACGACCCGTACCTTCAGTTCGGTGATGACGCTGCTCTTGAGCACGCCCGGGCTGCTGGAGCGCGTGCGCGCCGACCGCGCCCTGGTGCCGAAACTGATCGACGAGGCGGTGCGCTACGAGCCCGTGGCGACCTTCAAGGTCCGCGAGACGGCGAAAGAGGTCGAGTTCCATGGCGTGACGATACCCAAAGGCGCGTTCATCCAGTGCATGGTGGCCTCGGCCAACCGCGACGAGGAAGTGTTCGAGCATCCGGACGTGTTCGATATCGACCGCCGCGCCAAGCCTTCGTTCGGCTTCGGTTTCGGCCCCCACATGTGCATCGGCCAGTTCGTCGCCAAGATGGAGCTCAACTGCGCCGTCAATGCGCTGCTCGACCTGTTCCCCAACCTGCGCCTGGATCCCGACCAGCCGCCGCCCGTGATCGAGGGCGCGCAGCTGCGCGGCGCCGCCCACGTCCACGTCCTCTGGGACTGAGCCCATGAAGACCTTCAAGACGATTCCACAGCGGGCCGACTTCGACTACCAGTGCCTGGTTGCTCCCCAGCAGGTCACGGGCGAGGGCCTGGCCGACCTGCGCGACCATTTCGGCCTGAAGCTGACCAAGCACATGCCTTTCGGTTGCGTCCGCGACCGCGACGGCGAGATCTATGCCTTCGTGCGCGCCCTGAATGCGCCCGGCAGCAGCCCGAACCCGACCAAGTTCATCTACCAGTCGACCCGGGTCGGCGACGGAAACCATATCCGCATCGACAAGGCGAAGAGCGGCGGGCAGGCACTTACCATGTTTCCGCAGCGCTGGCTGGACAATGGGACTGCCGGGTGGTCGAGCCTGGATGGCGAGCCCGGCAATCCGTGGCGCCTGACGGCTTCCGGTACGCAGTTCAGCTGGAGGGAGGAGGGCCTGTTCGATCTTGACGGAAAGCTGCTCGGGAATGGCATGCAGTGGTACCTGCCGGGCCGCGACTGGGGAACCTTCTACGTGTCGCAGCTGTACGATGTCGCGGGCACATGCGAGGGACGGCCCGTGAAGGGCATCATCACCCTCGACCAGGCCTGGATGGCCGAAGGCGGGGCGATTCACTTCCAGAAAGACCTGGTGGTCAACAACAAGATGCACGTGATCTGGTGGACCTTCGCCACCGTCTATACCGACGGCAGCTGGGACAGCGGTTCGTTCATGGTCGGGCACGGAAACCTTGGCTATGCCATCTTCCAGAACCACAAGGGCGAGATCCGCTGCACCACGGACATCGAGGGGCAGGTCGTCCACAAGCCCGGATCGTATTTCGTGGACAGCGCGCACATCGTCCTGGACGGTATCGAGCGCTGGGAGTTCGTGCCCGACCCGAAGGGCGAAATGGTCGACTTCGTGGGCGGCTTCCCGATCACGGCGCAGCAGGAGGGACGCTGGCGCCGCGCCGGCGACACGCGCGAGCCAGACCGTTCCCTGGGCTGGGGCGAAACCGACCGGCGCAACGGCAGCGCCCGCGATGTACCCGGCGCCGACCTGCCGGCCACTGGTTCACCGATGACAGGAGTATCCCCATGAGCATGGACGCAGACGCCATCCGCCGCTTCCTCCACACCCAGGCCGCATGCTGGAACGCCGGCGACAAGGCAGGCTTCCTGTCGGCCTACCGCGAGGCTGCGCCTGGCGGATTGACCATCGAATACGTCGGCCAGCCGGCTTGCGACGGCTGGCCGGTGCTGGAAGCGATGTGGGCCAAACAGAACGCCGCCGTCGCCATCGACGAACTGGCGCTCATCGTCAACGGGAACGAAGCCGCCTGCCATAACCGGAATCTGGTCAGGGGAACGGAGCGCGCCATCGAAACGATCGAGCTCTATCGCTTCGATGGCGAAGGGCGGCTGCACGTGCGTTATTTCATCGACAGGCCCTGAGTCCGTCGCCGAAGGCAGTCGACATTTTCCGGAAACCTGTATATATTGAACAGAACTAGCGATTCTGTACAATAATTCAGGCCGCGCCAGATCGTACGAGCGACAGCGGCTCAGGAGACATGGATGACCGGGCTTCTTCAGTGGGGCGGCTGGTGTGCCGACGGGAGGCGGGCATGACGCGTTTGCCGACCATTCCGCTTGCCGGCTTCCCGCCATCCCTGGCCGCGGCAGTCGAGCGCGGACGCGCCACCCGGATGCTCAGCTCGACGGTCCCGGTGCAGGTCTGGGCCCACCGCCCGGAAATCGCCGAAGCCTGGCTCGCCACACTCGAAACCATGCATTTGCGCGGCCTGCTGCCGGGACGTCTCCGCGAGCTGGTGCGACTGAGAATTGCTTCCATCACGACGTGCAAGGCCTGCCAACTGGCCCGCAAGGATGATTCGGTGAGCGAGGAGGACATTGCCTGCCTGGCATCCGGCGACGCGCGCTTCAGCCCGGCGGAACAGGCTGCATTGCGCTATGCGGAGCTGTTCGCTGCCGACTACATCGCCATCGACGATGCCGTGTTCGATGCGCTCAAGCGCCACTACACCACGCCTGAAATCGTCGAGCTGAACATGTTCTGCGCGCTGATGCTGGCAGGCGGGCGCATGACGTACGTGCAGCAGGCCTACGAGCCGGGGACGTGATGGACAAACCGATTCTCCACCAGATCCGGGTGATCGAATTCGCCAGTGGCATCGCGGGACCGGCGGCCGGATTGCAGCTGTCCGAGGCCGGCGCGGAGGTGATCCGGGTCGAGACGCCCGCCATGTCGGACGATGCCGATTCGGTCCTGTTCTCGGTACTCAACCGCGGCAAGCAACGGCTCGCGCTCGACCTGGATACGCCCGCCGGCAGGGCGGCGTTGTCCGGACTGCTCATGGGCGCCGACGTGCTGCTGCATGACCTCACCCCGGCGCAGGCCGCGGCACATGGACTGGACGATGCGTCTCTGGCCGCTCTGAATCCGCGCCTGGTGGTGTCGGCGATCGGAGGCTGGCCGCGCAGGCATCCTCTGGTCGAGGCGCCGCCGCGCGAGACCCTGGTGCTGGCGCGGCTTGGATTGCTGGACGAGCAGCCCGGCCACCGCCCTGGCCCGGTGTTCGTGCGCATGCCCTTCGCCGGATGGCTCGCGTCCTGGTTCAGTGCCATCGGCGTGATGGCCCGCCTGGTCGCGCGCCGGCGCGATGGCCGCGGCGGCGCCGCGCATACCAGCCTGGCGCAGGCGGCGCTTGCGCCGATGAGCATGCACTGGGCGCGTGCGGAACGCCCGACGCCGGTGTTCGCCAAGGGGCTGTCCAAAGACACGCCGATCCCGCTGCACCAGTGCGCCGATGGCGCGTGGGTGCACGTGCATTACTCGCCCGACAAGGCGCCGTGGATGGCGGAAGCACTGGCCGGCATGGGGCCGGACGCCGTGGCGGCGGAAAACGCCAAGTACCCACCGAGTCACGTGGCGCCCAATTTCGGGGCCAACAAGGCCATCATGGCCACCCGGCCGGCATGCGACTGGGTCCGCCACTTCTGGGAACATGATGTCGCGGCCCAGGTCGCAGCCCCCTTCGGCGCGATCTACGCCAGCGCCCAGGCGCGTGCGAACGGCTACGTGGTCGAGGTCGAAGACCGCGCGCGGGGAAGGGTGCTGCAGCCGGGGCCGGCCTACCTGACCCAGCCACCACCGCGGGTGCGAGGGCCGCTGGCAGGCCAGGAACCCGCACCGCTTTCCGGAGCGCCGGCGACGCCGCCGGTACCCGCGCCGCCGCAGGCAGCCGAAACATCCATGCCGCCGCTGGCCGGCATGAAGGTGCTCGACCTGGGCGCTTACCTGGCCGGTCCCTTTGCCACGATGCTGCTGGCCGACCTCGGCGCCGAGGTCATCAAGGTTGAACCGCCGGCGGGCGACGCCATGCGCAGGCTGGAACGAGTCTTCGCCGGTACCCAGCGCGGCAAGCTTGGCGTCGCGCTCAAGCTCGGCGAGGCAGGGGCACAGGAGGCGCTCGGGAAACTGGTGCGCTGGGCCGATGTCGTGCACCACAACATCCGCCTGCCCGCGGCGCGCAAGCTCGGCATCGACCATGCGGCGCTCAGCCGGATCAAGCCGGCGCTGGTGTTCTGCCATATCAGTTCCTACGGACCCGAGGGAGAGCAGAAGGACTGGCCGGGCTTCGACCAGCTGATGCAAGCGGCCTGCGGCTGGGAGGTCGAATGCGGCGGGCAGGGCAATCCGCCGATGTGGCTGCGCTTCGGCGTGGGCGACTACCTGGCCGCGCTGTCGTCCGTGTTCGCCGTGCTGCTGGCGCATTACCGCCGGATCGAGACCGGGGAGGGGCAGATGGTAGCCTCGTCCCTGCTCGGCGCCACCCTGCCGACGGTGGCCGAGGCCGTGATGCTGCCCGACGGCGCGACTACGCCGATCGCACACCTCGACGCGGACCAGACCGGACTGTCGCCGGAGCACCGGCTGTACAGCTGTAGCGACGGCTGGCTAGCGGTGGCGGCGTTCGACGCGCATGAACGGGAGGCTCTCGCGGGGCTGGCCGGCGCTTCGGTCCGGGAGCGGGAGGCATGGTTCGCTGCACAGCCGCGGGAACGCGCGCTGGCGGCACTGCGCGACGCGGCGGTGCCGGCCGAGCCGGTGCTGGAGTCGCAGGGCGCGGCTTTCCTCGACGACCCCGCCTGCGCCGCGGCCGGCCTGCATGCGCGCTACCGCCATGCGGTGTACGGCGAACTTGAACAGGTCGGCGCCTATTGGGACTTCGGCGACCTGCCATTGAAACTGGACCGTCCGCCGCCGGCGCTGGGCGAACACAGCGCCCAGGTCTGGGAGCGGCTCGGACTCGCCCCGGCGCAGGTCGATGCACTGGAGCGCCAGGGGCTGACCGTCCTGACGACACCATTCACAGGGAACCCATGAACGAACTCGATTTTACCGGGAAGACCGTACTCGTCGTCGGCGGCTCCAGCGGCATCGGCAACGGCATTGCCCAGGCCTTCCGCGCGCGCGGCGCCGACGTGCACATATGGGGTACGCGGTCGCACGCGGGCGACTATTCCGGCGAACCCGGTTCGGACCTGGAAGGCCTGCATTACGCCCGGGTCGACGTCGCAGACGCGGACGCCATCGCCACGGTGGCAGTACCGTTCGACCGTCTCGACGTGCTGGTATGCGCCCAGGGCATCGTGCGCTACCGCCGCGAGGAATTCAAGCTGCCCGCATTCCGCGAGGTCGTCAACGTGAACCTGGTCAGCCTGATGGCCTGCGGCGACCGCTTCCACGACATGCTGGCACACTCGGGCGGATCGATGATCATCGTCAGCTCCGCAGCGGCCTTCCACTCGACGGTGGGGACGCCGGCCTACAACGCATCGAAGACCGGCGCGTTCGGCCTGACCCGCACGCTCGGCGAAGCCTGGGCCCGCGACGGCATCCGGGTCAACGGCATCGCACCGGGGCTGGTCGCGACAAAACTGACCCGGGTCACCACGGACGACCCCGAGCGGCTCGAAGCCTCGCTCAGGAAGATACCGCTGGGCCGCCTCGGCACGCCCGCCGACATGGCGGGTGCGGCGCTGTTCCTCGCTTCGCCGCTTGCGGCCTACGTGCTGGGCCAGACGCTGCTGGTCGACGGCGGCCTGCTGCTTGCATAAGACTGAACACGGGAGACTGAGATGGCATGGGATTTCGAAACCGATGCGGCGTTCCAGGCGGCGCTGGACTGGATGGCGCAATTCGTGCGCGACGAGGTGGCGCCGCTCGAGCATGTGCTGGGCAGCCCGTGGAATATCCACGATCCGCGCTTCGAACTGTTGGTGCGTCCGCTGCAGCGGCAGGTGCGCGAGCGCAACCTGTGGGCCTGCCACCTCGGGCCGGAACTGGGCGGCGCCGGTTATGGGCAGGTCAAGCTCGGCCTGATGAACGAAATCCTGGGGCGCGCGCTGTTCGCGCCCATCGTCTTCGGCGCCCACGCGCCCGATTCGGGCAATTGCGAAATCCTCGCGGCCTACGGCACAGAGGAGCAAAAGGCGCGCTTCCTGGCTCCGCTGCTGGCCAACGAGGTCGTTTCCTGCTTCGCCATGACCGAGCCGCAGGGCGGCGCCGACCCCAAGGTGTTCACGTCGCGCGCGGTAAGGGATGGCAACGGCTGGGTCATCGACGGACAAAAATGGTTTGCATCGAACGCACGCTACGCGGCATTCTTCATCGTCATGGCGGTCACCGACCCGGATGCTCCTGTCTACCAGGGCATGAGCATGTTCGTCGTGCCGGCCGATACGCCAGGCATCGAGATCATCCGGAATGTCGGGGTCGCAGACGACCCGGAAGCCACCCACGCCTACCTGAATTTCGCCGGGGTGCGGGTCGGCTCCGACTGCTTGCTGGGCGAACCGGGCGCCGCATTCGCCATCGCGCAGGTGCGGTTGGGGGGCGGCCGGGTGCACCATGCGATGCGCGTGATCGGCCAGGCACAGGGGGCGCTCGACGCCCTGTGCGAGCGCGCCCTTTCGCGCAGCACGCAGGGCTCGCTCCTGGCGGACAAGCAGATGGTGCAGGAGAAGATTGCGGACGCCTGGATCCAGCTCGAACAGTTCCGGCTGCTGGTCATGCGCACTGCCTGGCGCATCGACAAGTATCACGACTATCAGATGGTACGCAAGGACATCGCCGCCGTGAAGGCGACCATGCCCAAGGTCCTGCACGACATCGCGTCGAGTGCGCTGCAGGTGCATGGCTCGATCGGCGTCTCGACGGAGATGCCCTTCGTCGGCCTGATCGTGCGTGCCTACCAGATGGGGCTGGCGGATGGGCCTACCGAGGTGCACAAGGTGACCCTTGCGCGCCATCTGCTGCGCGATTACGAAGCCTGCGAGGACCTGTTCCCGGATTATCACCGCCCGACCGCCGCCGCCGCCGCGGCCGAAAAATTCCGCCCGGTGCTCGGATGAGCGGCGCGGCTCGCGAAGGGCGGCCCGACCTGGATGCGCTGGCGCGCTGGATGGATGCGCAGGGCATCGGGGTAGGGCAGCTGCGACGTGTCACGGCGCTGACCGGCGGCACCCAGAACGTGCTGCTGCGCTTTGAGCGCGGCACCGGACCGGCTTACGTGCTGCGCTGCCCGCCCCAGGGCGCGCCAGTGGAGGTCCAGCGAGGCTTCCTGCGCGAGGCACGCCTGCTGCAGGCGCTGTCCGGCAGCGCGGTGCCGCACCCGGCCCTGGTCGCTTCCTGCGCCGACGCCGCCGTCCTGGGTGTGCCGTTCTACCTGATGGCGCTTGTCGACGGCTTCACGGCCACCCCGAATCCCCTGCGCGGGCGCTACGCCGAACGGGCCGGCTGGCGCCGGGAGATGGGCTTGTCGATGGTGGACGGCTTGTTGCGGCTCGCCGAGATCGACCCGTGCCGGGTCGGCCTGGACGATTTCGGCAAGCCCGAAGGCTTCCTCGAGCGCCAGGTTCCGCGCTGGCTGCGCCACCTGGACGCGTGCCGGCAGTACGCGGGCTGGCCGGGGCCGGAATCGCTGCCCGGCGTGGCGGAGGTGGCGCAGTGGCTGGGCGAACGGGTGCCGAAGCACTTCACCCCTGGCCTGCTGCATGGTGATTATCACCTCGGCAATGTGATGTTCAGGCACGACCGTCCGGTGCTCGCCGCGATCATCGACTGGGAGCTGGCCACGATAGGCGACCCGCTGCTCGACCTGGGATGGCTGGTCGCCACCTGGCCCGATGCCGAGGGACGCGGCGCCGGGACGATCCGGGTCACGCCGACGCAGGGACTGGCATCGAGCGCCGAACTGGTGGAGCGCTACCGCGAAGGCAGCCGGCGCGACCTGTCGGCCTTCGACTGGTACCTCACGCTGGCACGCTTCAAGCTGGGCATCATGCTCGAAGCCAGCCATGCGCGGTCCTGCGCCGGCCAGGCGGACCATGGAACCGGCGTGCGACACCATGCTTCGGCGCTACGCCTGCTTGGCCAGGCGCTGTCCTCGACCGAGGGGACTCATGCGTAACGCAAAGGTCCACACAGCGTCCGTGCACGGCGCGCTGGCGGCCATGGTCGCATGCCAGGTCGGCCTGCATGCCTGCGCCCAGGGCGTACGGCTGGCCGCGCCGCTGGGTGTGCTGGCGCTGGGCCGGTCGGCCTGGTCGGTAGGGCTGGTGATGACGATGTTTGCGGTTTTCCCCGCCTTGCTGGCCTTGCCCGCAGGGCGTCTCGCCGACCGGCGCGGCTACCACCTCCCGGTGCGCATCGCGGCCTGCTGCGCGCTGGCCGGAACGCTGCTGGCGGCCGCATCGCAAAGCCTGCTCACGCTCTGTGCGGCCGCGGCCCTCAGCGGCGCGGGGGCGGGATTCGGGATGATCGCGATCCAGCGCAGCGCCAGCCGGCTCGCCAGCACCGATGCGGCGCGCCTGCGGGTGTTCAGCTGGATCGCGCTGGCGCCCGCAATCGCCGGCCTGGTCGGTCCCATGCTGGCCGGCGTGCTGATCGACAAGGCGGGATTTTCAGCAGCCTTCCTGGCACTGGCGCTGTTGCCCGCGGCGACGCTGCTGGCGGCGCGGGCGGTCCCGGCAGAAGCGCCGGCCGAAGTAACGGCCGCAGCTGCGGTGCCGACGAAACGCCAGGCTTCCGCGTGGGACCTGCTGCGGCAGGCGCCGTTTCGCCGGCTGTTGCTGGTCAGCTGGCTGGTCTCGGTCTGCTGGGACGTCCATGGATTCGCGTTGCCGCTGCTCGGCGTCGAGCGCGGCCTGAGCGCTTCCGCCCTGGGCTCCGTGCTCGCCGCCTACGCGGCGGCCTCGATGCTGGCGCGCCTCCTGATGCCGCTGCTTGCCGGGCGCCTGGCGAGCGGCACCCTGTTGGCCGGCGCGATGCTGCTCGCCTGCGCGGTGTTCGGCGCGTATCCGTTGCTGCACAGCGCCTGGGCCATGGCTGCCTGCGCGGCCATGCTCGGCGTCGCGCTGGGCGTGGTACAGCCTGCGATCCTCGCGTCGCTGCACGAGGTCGCACCGCCTGGACGCCACGGCGAAGCGCTGGCGCTGCGCTCCATGGCGATCCACACCTCGATGGCCGCGATGCCGCTGCTGTTCGGCGCCGTCGGAACAGCCGCCGGCGCCACCGTCCTGTTCTGGCTGATGTCTGCAGCGCTGGGAATGGGCAGCATCCAGGCGCGGCGCATCCGGCCGGTCGCGCCATGAACGGATCGACAAGAAGAACCTACCTGAAGGAGAGAGCATGGAACTGAATGGCAAACGGCTGATCGTTACCGGCGCGGCCGGCGGGATCGGCGCCAGCGTGCTGCGCGGCCTGGTCGCGGCGGGTGCGCGGGTGGCCGCGATGGACGTCAACGACGCCGCGGGCAGCGAGGAGGCGGCGCGCGCGGACCGGGCCGGTCCCGGGGCAGCACGTTACTACCGCTGCGACGTGCGGCGGCGCGCCGAGGTCGATGCCGCCTTCGAGGCCGCCGCCACGTGGCTCGGCGGGCTGGATGGGCTCGTGAATATCGCCGGGATCGAGCGCGCGGCGCCGGCCGAATCGATCGGCGACGCCGACTGGGACCTGATGTTCGACGTGAATGCGCGCGGCACGCTCAACACCAACCAGGCGGCCTTTCCTTACCTGAGCGCGAAAGGCGGCCGGATCCTGAACTTCGGCTCGGCGGCCGGTGTGATGGGCCTGCCCGGCTGCGCCCACTATTCGGCCGCCAAGGCGGCCGTGCTGGGCTGGACCCGTACCGTTGCCAAGGAATGGGGCAGGCATGGCATCAGCGTGAACGCGGCGGCGCCGGGGATGTGGACGCCGATGTACGAGACACACCGGGCGCGCCTGGACGCCGGGGCGCTCGCCGCGCACGACCGGATGATGGCCGGCCTGATTCCGCTCGGCGGCAGGCTGGGCGAGCCGGACCGTGACATGACGCCCTTCGTCGTTTTCATGATGGGCGAGGGCGCGCGCTTCATCACCGGCCAGACGCTCGCCGTTGACGGGGGACTGATGATCCCGTGAAGCCGGGGCATTCCCGGAACTGCTTGGCAATTCTCCAGAAATAGAGCACTATCTGCAAAAGTGTTCAACAAATGGCCGGCCGCTCGCCGGACTACAACAGGAGATGACAGCATGAGCAGTGTGAAGGAAGTGAGCCTCGAGAGCGCCTATTCGGGCGTGGCCGACAATTATCGCGGCGAGAACGTCGACCTGCATGCGATCTACCGCGACATGCGCAGGAATTCGCCGATCATCGCCGAGAACTTCATGGGCAGGCTTGGCGTGCCGAACATCGCGGGGCTGGACCCGAACCGGCCGACCTTTACTGTGTTCAAGTACAAGGAAACCATGGCGGTGCTGCGCGACGCCGCCAACTACACCAGCGGCTTCATCGCCGAAGGCCTGGGCGCATTCTTTGATGGCCTGATCCTGACCGGCATGGACGGCGAAGCGCACAAGAAGGCGCGAGCACTGCTGCAGCCGATCTTCATGCCCGAAGTGGTCAACAGCTGGCGCGATTCGAAGATGGATCCGATCCTGCGCAACGAGTTCCTGCTTCCGCTGGTGCCGAAGAAGAAGGCCGACCTGATGGAATTCGGCCTGTATTTCCCGATCCGCCTGATCTATGCCCTGATCGGTTTCCCCGGCAACGACCCCGACAAGATCAAGCAGTACGCGGCGTGGGCGCTGGCGATCCTGGCCGGCCCGCAGGTGGACGCCGAGAAGGCCGCGCTGGCGCGCAAAGCAGCGATGGACGCGGCCAAGGCCTTGTACGACGCGACCCGCGAGGCGGTGGTCCAGGTGCGTCGCGAGGGCGCCGAGGGCGACGACCTGATCAGCCGCCTGATCCGCGCCGAGAGCGACGGCCGCAGCTTCGACGACCACGAGGTGACCACCTTCGTGCGCTCGCTGCTGCCGGCCGCCGCCGAGACCACGACGCGGACCTTCGGCACCCTCATGACCCTGCTGCTCGAGCGCCCGCAACTGCTGGACCGGGTGCACCAGGACCGCAGCTTGGTGCCGAAGGCAATCGACGAGGCGATCCGCTTTGAGCCGGTCGCCACCTTCAAAGTGCGCCAGGCCGCGCAGGACCTGGAGCTGGCCGGCATGGCGATTCCGAAAGGGGCGATGGTCCAGTGCATCGTCAGCTCCGCCAACCGCGACGAGGAGGCCTTCGAGAACAGCGAGGAATTCGATATCGACCGCAAGCCCAAGCCCTCGTTCGGTTTCGGTTTCGGACCGCACATGTGTATCGGCCAGTTCATTGCCAAGACTGAATTGCAGGTGGCCGTGAACGCCATCCTCGACCTGATGCCGAACCTGCGGCTGGATCCGGACATGCCGCCTCCGCAGATCACCGGCGCCCAGCTGCGTGGGCCGAAGCACGTCCACGTGGTCTGGGACTGAGTCGATCGGGCATTTTATGAACAGAATAGAAAAAAGTGTTTAATAAAATCCGATTTCTGTTCTAGAATGAAGCCAGAGAAAACCAAGCGCTGCTCAAGCGAATACCTTCCTCGGAGACAACGATGAAATATGAAGACCTTATCCTCGTCAGCGTGGATGACCACGTGATCGAACCCCGCGGTGCTTTCGACCGCCACATGCCCGCCCGCTTCAAGGGCCGCCAGCCGAAAGTCGAGACCGTCAAAGGGCGCGACGTCTGGGTATTCGAAGACAAGGCAACCGGCTACATGGGCCTGAATTCGGTGGTCGGACGCCCGAAGGAAGAGTACGGCATGGAGCCGCTCTCCTACGAGCAGATGCGGCGCGGCACCTGGGACATCAAGGCGCGCGTCGACGACATGAACGCCAATGGTGTGCTGGGCTCGCTGTGCTTCCCGACCTTTCCGGGTTTCGCCGGGCAGCGCTTCCAGGTGATGAACGACCGCGAGGTCAGCCTGGCCGCGATCCAGGCCTACAACGACTGGCACCTGCACGACTGGTGCAACGCGGCGCCGGGCCGCTTCATCCCGCTGATGATGGTGCCCTGGTGGGACATGCAGGCGGCGGCCGCCGAGGTCAAGCGCCTCGCGGCCCAGGGCGTGCATGCGCTGACCCTGTCCGACAATCCGACCGTGCACGGCTACCCGTCGATCCACAACTCGCATTGGGATCCGCTGTGGAAGGCCTGCGCGGACAACGACGTCGTCATCTGCTGCCACATCGGCACCGGCGTCAAGGCCGCGCATGCCTCGGACGAGTCCCCGATCGACGCCTGGATCACCTCGATGCCGATCTCGATCTCGAATTCGGCGGCCGACTGGATCTGGGCGCCGATGTGGAAGAAGTATCCGAAGCTGCGCATGGCCCTGTCCGAAGGCGGCATCGGCTGGATTCCCTACCTGCTCGAGCGCGCGGACTTCACGCACAGCCATCACCACGAATGGACCAACTCGAATTTCGACGGCAAGAAGCCGAGCCAGATCTTCAACGAGCACTTCATCACCTGCTTCATCGAGGATGCGTTCGGCCTGAAGAACCTCGACTCGATCAATGTCGATAAGGTCACCTGGGAATGCGACTACCCGCACTCCGACTGCACCTGGCCGAACTCGGCGAACGTGTTCTGGAGCCAGGCGCAGCACCTGTCGGACGAGGTCATCGACAAGATCACGCACCTGAACGCGATGCGCGAGTTCTCCTACGATCCTTTCTCGGTCCTGGGACGCGAGAACTGCACCGTCGGCGCCCTGAAGGCGCAGGCCACCCACGTGAGCATCGAGCCGGCCCTCGGCCTGGGCGGCGCGGCGCCGGAGCGCGATCCGAGCCGTCCGGTCACCTCGGGCGACATCAACAAGATGTTTGCCGCCGCCGACGCCCAGACCGCGCTCTGAGCATCTGCCGGGGAGGGTACGGCCTCCCCTGAGTCCTGTCCGCGTCGCAAGCCGGCGCTTCCGCGTGGCCCCGGGTCGCGCCGGACGCGTGCGGCCGCGCGGTACAGGCGCATCGACTCCACCGCATGACCGACCATGTCCATTGACCAGTTCAAGTTCAGTCCCATCCCGCCGGAGGCCGAAGCCGTCCGCGCCGAGGTACGCCGCTTCCTTGCGGAGGCGCTGGCAGATTACCCTCCCACCCGGCGCGCCGAATCCTGGATGGGATTCGACGCCGGGTTCAGCCGCCGCCTCGGCGAGCGCGGCTGGATCGGCATGGCGCTGCCGAAGCGCTACGGCGGCGCCGACGCCAGCCCCTTCGTCCGCTATGTCGTGGTGGAGGAATTGCTGGCGGCCGGCGCCCCGGTCTCCGCGCATTGGTTCGCCGATCGCCAGAGCGGCCCGCAGATCCTGCACTATGGCACCGATGCGCAAAAGGCGTTCCACCTGCCGGCCATCTGCCGCGGCGAGCGTTTCTTCTGCATCGGCATGAGCGAGCCGAACTCCGGGTCCGACCTGGCCTCGATCCGCACCAGCGCGCGCCGCGTGGGCGACAAATGGGTGGTCAACGGCCAGAAGGTCTGGACCACCAACGCCCACCGTTCGCACTACATGATCGCCCTGGTCCGGACCGATCCGGACAGCAAGCGCAACGAAGGGCTGTCGCAGTTCATCATCGACCTGAGCCTGCCGGGCATCACGATCCGTCCGATCAAGGACCTGACCGGGGCCAGCCACTTCAACGAGGTGTTTTTCGACGGGCTGACGCTGGACGCGGATGCCCTGATCGGCACCGAGGGGCAGGGCTGGGCCCAGGTCACCGCCGAGCTGGCGTTCGAGCGCAGCGGGCCCGAGCGCTTCCTCAGTTCGATCGCCCTGCTCGAGACCCTGATCGCCGAGGTCGGCCGGCAGCCGGACGCGCTGCAGGCGAAGGAGATCGGCCGCCTCACGGCGCGCCTGTTCACCCTGCGCCAGATGTCGCTGGCGGTGACGGCGCAGCTGGCCGCCGGCCGCAACCCTGCCTGGGAGGCCTCGGTGGTCAAGGACCTGGGCACCAGCTTCGAGCAGGAGATACCGGAACTCGCCCAGCTGCTGCTGGACGTGGCGCCGACCACGCGCGGATCGAGCGAGCACGCGCGGGTGCTGGCCTACCTGACACAGGAGGCCCCTTCATTTTCACTGCGCGGCGGTACGCGCGAAATTCTCCGCGGGATCATCGCACGCGGATTGGGAATGCGCTAATCATGAGACAAATGTTCGATTCTACGGTCGAGCGCCTGTTCGCCGACCTCGCCAGCCCCGCAGCGGTGCTGGCATGCGAAGACGGTTCCTGGCCGCACGCGATGTGGGCGGCCGTCGAGGAGTCCGGCTTTCCGTTGGCCCTGGCGCCCGAATCGCTGGGCGGCGCCGGCGCCGGCTGGGCCGACGTGTGCGGCGTGGTGCGGCTGGCGGGGCGTCATCACCTGCCGCTGCCGCTGCCCGAGGCCATGCTGGCCAACTGGCTGCTCGGCGCTGCCGGGCTGGCCCCGGCCGCGGGCGCGGTCAGCATCGCGGCCACGGGTTCGCTACGCCTGCACGGTGGCGTGGTGAGTGGCGAGGCGGCGGAGGTGCCCTGGGGCGGGGCGGTGCCCTTCGTGGTGGCGGTGACCGGCGGCGCCGAGCCGGCCGTCGTGCTGCTGCCGACCGAAGCGGCGCAGCGCCAGGACAGTGCGAATACCGCGTCGGAGCCGCGCGCCACGCTGTCGTTCCACGACGTTGCGCCGGTCGTGCAGGCGCCCTTGCCGTCCGGCTGGCCCTCCGACGTGCTGCTGCTGGGCGGCGCGATGATGCGTGCGGCCCAGATCGCGGGTGCGCTCGAAGCCGTGCTGGAGATGGCGACCGGCTACGCGTCCGAACGGGTCCAGTTCGGCAAGCCGATCGGCAGCTTCCAGGCCATCCAGCACCAGCTCGCGGTGCTGGCCGAGCACGCCGCAGCCACGGTCATGGCGGCCGAAGCCGCGTTCGCGGCGGCCGAATCGCGCATCGTGCGCCTGCCGGCGATCGCCGCCAAGATCTGCGCTTCCGAGGCGGCCGGCATCGGCGCCGGCGTGGCGCATGCGGTGCACGGCGCTATCGGCTTCACCCATGAGCATGCGCTGCACCTGAGCACCCGACGCTTGTGGTCCTGGCGCAGCGAATTCGGTTCCGCCACCGCGTGGTCGCAGCGGCTGGGCAGGGCGGTGTGCGCCGCCGGGCCGGCAGGCTTCTGGCCCGGCATGACCGACGGCCATTTCGACACCCTGATGGAGCAGCGCGCATGAAACCCTTTCTGATCCTGGAGCGCGATGGCGCCATCCTCACCGTCCGCATGGACAGTCCCGAGACCCGCAATGCCCTGACAGCGCCCTCGCAGATGCAGGAGCTGGTCGACATGTGCGCGATGGTGCGGGCCGACCGCGGCATCAAGGTGGTGGTTTTGACCGGAAACGGTCCGGCCTTCTGCGCCGGCGGCAACGTCAAGGACATGGCCGAGCGCGGCGGCATCTTCGCCGGTTCGCCATACGAAGTGAGCGAGAGCTACCGCAACGGCATCCAGCGCATTCCGCTGTGCCTGTACACGCTGGAGGTGCCGGTGATCGCCGCGATGAACGGCCCAGCCATCGGCGCCGGCCTGGACCTGGCCTGCATGTGCGACGTGCGCATTGCCGCCGACACCGCGAAATTCGCCGAAAGCTTCGTCAAGCTGGGCATCGTGCCGGGAGACGGCGGCGCCTGGCTGCTGCCGCGCATCGTCGGCATGCCGAAGGCGAGCCTGATGGCGCTGACCGGCGACACCATCGATGCGGCGACCGCGCTGGCCTGGGGGCTGGTGACGGAAGTCGTGCCCGCCGCCGAGCTGGAAGCCAGCGCCCTGGCGATCGCCCGGCGCATGGCGGCCAACCCCGCGCACGGGCTGCGCCTGACCAAGCGGCTGCTGCGCGAAGGCCAGCACATGCGGCTCGACTCGCTGCTGGAGATGTCGGCCGCCTACCAGGCGCTGGCCCACCATACCGAAGACCATGCGGAGGCGGTATCCGCCTTCCTCGGCAAGCGCGAACCGCAATACCAGGGCCGCTAGGCCCGCACCTATCCGAAATCAGGAGAAGCAGCATGCGCAGTGTTTTTCGAGAAGACCATCACATGTTCCGCGAGATGGCACGGCGGTTCATCGAGAACGAGATCGTGCCCCACCTGGCGGAGTGGGAGCACGCCGGCATCGTGCCCAAGTCGGTGTGGCGCAAGGCCGGCGAAGTGGGCCTGCTGTGCTCCACCGTACCCGAGGAGTACGGCGGCGCTGGCGGCGACTTCGGCCACTCGGCCGTGATGATCGAGGAGCTGGCGCGGGTGAATGCCACCGCGATCGGCTTCACCACGCATTCGGAAATCGTCGCGCCCTACATCGTCGCCTACGGCAGCGAGGAGCAGAAGCGCCGCTGGCTGCCGAAGATGGTCAGCGGCGAGACCATCGGCGTCATCGCCATGAGCGAGCCGGGTATCGGTTCCGACCTGCGCTCGATGCGCACCAGCGCGCGCCGCGACGGCGACGACTACGTCATCAACGGCCAGAAGACCTTCATCACCAACGGCGGCAACGCTGACCTGATGGTCACCGCCACCAAGCTCGATCCGGGCGCCAGGGAGCTCACCCTGGTGTGCGTCGAAGCCGACCGCCCGGGATTCTCGAAGGGCAAGCTGCTCGAGAAGATCGGCCTGAAAGGTCAGGACACCTCGGAGCTGTTCTTCGATGAGGTGCGGGTGCCGGTCGGGAACCGCCTGGGCGAGGAGAACAAGGGATTCGGCTACCTGACCCACCAGCTGGCGTGGGAGCGCACCATCATCGGCCTGCGCGCGGCCGCCTCGATCGATGCGCTGCTCGAGGACACGCTGGCCTACGTCCGTGAGCGCAAGGTGTTCGGCAAGACCGTGTTCGACTTCCAGAACACCAAATTCAAGCTGGCCGAATGCAAGGCCCAGGCCACGATGCTGCGCGTGTTCGTCGACGACTGCCTGGCCAAGGCGATGCGCGGCGAGCTGTCGGCGGAGGTGGGCGCCATGTGCAAGCTGATGGGCTCGGAGATGCAGGGCAGGGTGCTGGACGAGCTGCTCCAGCTGCATGGCGGCTACGGCTTCATGAGCGAATACAAGATCAGCCGGGCGTGGGTCGATGCGCGGGTCGCCAGGATCTACGGCGGCACCTCGGAGATCATGAAAGAGATCATCGCCCGCTCGCTGTAGACAATCATTGTTGCGCACGCTGGGCTACGCGGCAATTCATCGGCGCCGGCCCCGGCCGGGACCGTTCGACGTCGCCGCGGCCGCGCCTGGCGGCTGATCCCCGACCATTCATTTTCCGACCTAGGCATGCCATGAACTCGCCCCTAAGCCCTGAAGCCGCCGCCGCCACGCATGACGCCCTGCGCGCCGTCACCCTGGACGACAAGTACACCGTCGACAAGGGCCAGATTTTCCTGAGCGGTGTCCAGATGCTGGCGCGCCTGCCGATGCTGCAGAAAGCGCGCGACCTGCGGGCCGGGCTGAACACCGCCGGCTATGTCTCCGGCTACCGCGGCTCGCCCCTCGGTGGCCTCGACCAAGCGCTGTGGAAGGCGAAGAAGCACCTGGACGATCACGACGTCGTGTTCCAGCCCGGCCTGAACGAAGACCTCGCCGCGACCGCGGTGTGGGGCACCCAGCAGGTGAACCTGTACCAGAGCGCGACCCGCGACGGGGTGTTCGGCATGTGGTACGGGAAGGGGCCGGGCGTCGACCGCTCGGCCGACGTCCTCAAGCACGCCAACTCGGCAGGCACGTCCCCCAAGGGCGGCGTGCTGATGCTCGTCGGCGACGACCATGCGGCCAAGTCGTCCACTGTGGCGCACCAGTCCGAACACCTGCTGGTCGCCTGCGGCATTCCGGTGCTGTATCCGTCCAGTGTCCAGGAGTTCCACGACTATGGCCTGCATGGCTGGGCGATGAGCCGCCACGCGGGCTTGTGGGTGGCGATGAAATGCGTCACCGACGTGGTCGAGTCGTCCGCCTCGGTGGAGATCGACACCGAAGGCCTGCACATCGTGCTGCCCCCGGCGCCGGTGCTGGAAGGCGGACTGGGCATCCGCTGGCCGGACGCGCCGCTCGAGCAGGAGGCGCGGCTGGTCGACCACAAGTGGTATGCGGCGCTCGACTACATCCGGGCCAACCGCCTGAACCGGGTGGTGGTCGACGCCCCGCAGGCCAGTTTCGGTATCGTCGCGGCAGGCAAGGCCTATCTCGACCTGCGCCAGGCGCTGGTCGACCTGGGCATCGACGACGACGCCTGTGCACGGATCGGCATCCGCATCCTGAAGGTGGGCTGCGTCTGGCCCCTGCACGCCGACGACGTGCAGGAATTTGCGTCGGGACTGCGCGAGATCCTGGTGGTGGAAGAGAAGCGCCAGGTGCTGGAGTATGCGATCAAGGAGCAGCTGTACAACTGGCCGCACGCGGAGCGCCCGAATGTCTACGGCAAGTTCGACGAGCGTTCCGGCGCCGGAGGAGAATGGTCGGCGCCGCGCGGTCAGTGGCTGCTGCCTGCACGCTACGAACTGTCGCCGGCACTGATCGCCAAGGCGATCGCGCGCCGCCTCGGCCAGGCCGAGCTGCCCGCCGACCTGCGGGCGGGCATCGATGCGCGTATCGCCATCATCGAGGCCAAGGAGCGGGAGGCGGCGCGGCCGCGCGTGACGGCCGAGCGCAAGCCGTGGTTCTGCTCCGGCTGCCCGCACAATACCTCGACCCGTGTGCCGGAAGGCTCACGCGCCCTGGCCGGCATCGGCTGCCATTACATGGCGCTCTGGATGGACCGGCGCACCGACACCGTCAGCCAGATGGGGGGCGAGGGCGTCAGCTGGCTCGGGCAGATGCATTTCACCAGCGACCGTCACGTGTTCGTGAACCTGGGTGACGGCACCTACTTCCATTCCGGCGTGCTGGCGGTGCGCGCGGCGATCGCGGCCAGGGCCAACGTCACCTACAAGATCCTGTACAACGACGCCGTCGCGATGACCGGCGGCCAGCCGGTGGACGGCACCCTGACGGTGCCCCAGATCGCCCAGCAGGTCACCGGCGAAGGCGCGGTGCGGGTATTGGTGGTGAGCGACGAGCCGGAAAAATATGCGGACCGCAGTGGATTACCGGCCGGCGTCACGGTCCACCACCGCGACGAACTCGATGCGCTGCAGCTGGAATTGCGCGACACGGCCGGCGTTTCGGTGCTCATCTATGACCAGACCTGCGCCACCGAGAAGCGGCGCCGCCGCAAGCGCGGCGAGGCGAGCGATCCGCCGCGCCGCGCCTTCATCAATGCGGCGGTGTGCGAGGGCTGCGGCGACTGTTCGGTGGCGTCGAACTGCCTCTCGGTCGAGCCGCTGGAGACGCCGCTGGGCACCAAGCGCAAGATCAACCAGAGCTCTTGCAACAAGGATTTCTCCTGC
This sequence comes from Massilia sp. UYP11, assembly GCF_050434805.1. NCBI lineage: Bacteria > Pseudomonadati > Pseudomonadota > Betaproteobacteria > Burkholderiales > Oxalobacteraceae > Massilia > Massilia sp. UYP11. Next base: position 42,218 of record NZ_JBNDJE010000022.1, on the reverse strand, counting down.
GTGAACGGGTTCTGCCCGAGCTTCGTGACGGCGGAAGGGGCGCAGCTGCGCCGTCCCGCAGCCGCCAAGGCCGTGCCGGCTGCGGACATTCCCGAGCCGGCCCTGCCGGCCCTGGACAGTGTTTGTGGCATCGTGGTTCCCGGCGTCGGCGGCACCGGCGTGGTAACGATTGGCTCCCTGCTCGGCATGGCCGCGCACCTGGAAGGCAAGGGCGTCAAGGTCCTCGACATCACCGGGCTGGCCCAGAAGGGCGGTGCGGTGCTCAGCCATATCCAGATCGCCGCGCAGACTGGCCTGATCCATGCGACGCGGGTGCCTACCGGCGACGCGGCGGTGCTGATCGGCTGCGATGCGATCGTCGCCGCGTCGCTGGACGCACTGTCGCGGGTCCGGCGCGGCCGCACCCGCGCGGTGGTGAACAGCGCCGCCGTGCCGTCCGCGGCCTTCCTGTCGAACCCCGACTGGCGCTTCCCCGGTGCCAGCGCGGAAGCGGACCTGCGTGCGAGCGTGGGCGATGCCTGCGAGTTCGTCGATGCGAACGCGCTCGCCACCCGCCTGTTCGGCGACACGATCTTCGCCAACCCGCTGCTGCTCGGCTATGCCTGGCAAAAGGGCTGGATTCCGCTCGGGCGCCAGGCGCTGCTGCGCGCCATCGAGCTCAATGGGGTGGCGGTCGAGAAGAACCAGCGCGCGTTCGAGATGGGCCGCCTGGCGGCCCACGATCCGTCAGCACTTGCAGAGAGCCGCAGGGCGCAGGAGACGGGCGCGGTCGTGGTGGACATGCCCGTGACGCTGGAGCGCCTGGTCGAAGAGCGCGCCCGGCTCTTGCGCAGCTATGGAGGCGAGGCCTATGCGCAGCGCTACCGGGCCGCGGTGGCGCGCCTGCGCGCTGTCGAAGCGGATCTTCCCGGGCAGCGCCGCCAGCCGCTGACCGAGGCGGTGGCGCGCAATCTCGCCAAGCTGATGGCCTACAAGGACGAGTACGAAGTGGCGCGCCTGCACAGCGCGCCCGAGTTCCTGGCAGCCTTGCGTGCGCAGTTCGAAGGCGAGCCGGGCAAGGATTACACGCTGAACTTCCACCTGGCGCCACCGCTGCTGGCACGGCCCGGCGCGGACGGACGGCCGGCCAAGCGCCGCTTCGGCCCATGGATGATGCCGGTGTTTCACCTGCTGGCGCGCATGCGCTGGCTGCGCGGGACCGCGTTGGACCCGTTCGGCATGAGTGCCGAACGGCGTCGCGAGCGCCAACTGGTCGAGGACTATTTTGCCCTGGTTGCCCTGTTCTGCGAAACGCTCACGGACGAGCGCATGGAGACGGCGCTCGCGTTGGCGTGGCTTCCGGAAAAGATTCGCGGCTACGGCCACGTGAAGGAAAAGGCCATGGACATGACCGACGAGAGGCGTGCGCAGCTGATGGCACAGTATGGCGCGCCCGTATCCCAACGACAAAAAGCCTGAAGGAGAACTGCATGAAAATACTGGTACCCGTCAAACGCGTGGTCGATTACAACGTCAAGGTCCGCGTCAAATCCGACGGCAGCGGCGTGGATATCGCCAATGTCAAAATGTCGATGAACCCGTTCGACGAGATCGCGCTGGAAGAAGCCGTACGCCTCAAGGAAGCCGGCAAGGTCCTTGAGGTGGTCGCCGTGTCGGTGGGCGTGGCCCAGTGCCAGGAAGTCCTGCGTACCGGCATGGCGATCGGCGCCGACCGCGGCATCCTGGTCGAGACCAGTGTCGAGACCGAGCCGCTGGCCGTGGCCAAGATCATGAAGGCGCTGGCCGACACGGAGCAGCCGCAGCTGATCATCCTGGGCAAGCAGGCGATCGACGACGATTCGAACCAGACCGGCCAGATGCTGGCTGCGCTGCTGGGCTGGCCGCAGGCCACCTTCGCATCGAAAGTGGTGCTGGAAGACGGCAAGGTGACCGTGACCCGCGAAGTGGACGGCGGCCTGGAAACCGTGGCCCTGAACCTGCCGGCCATCGTCACCACCGACCTGCGCCTGAACGAGCCGCGCTACGTGACGCTGCCGAACATCATGAAGGCCAAGAAGAAGCCGCTGGAAACCGTCAAGCCGGAAGACCTGGGCGTCGACGTGACCCCGCGCCTGAAGACCCTGAAAGTCACCGAGCCGGCCAAGCGCTCGGCCGGCGTCAAGGTGCCGGACGTGGCGACCCTGGTGCAGAAGCTGCGCCTTGAGGCCAAGGTTATCTAAACAAACTTAGGAAAAGAACATGGTCGCACTCGTCATTGCAGAACACGATAACGGCTCCCTTAAGGGCGCTACCCACCACACCGTGACCGCGGCCGCCCAGTGCGGCGCAGGTGGTGCAAATGAGGTCCACATCCTGGTCGCCGGCTCCGGCTGCGGCGCCGCCGCCGAAGCCGCTGCCGGCATCGCCGGCGTGAGCAAAGTGCTGGTCGCCGATGCGCCGCACTTCGCCGATGGCCTGGCCGAGAACGTCGCCGAGCAGATCCTGGCGATCGCCGGCAGCTACTCGCACATCCTGGCCCCGGCTACCGCCTACGGCAAGAACATCCTGCCGCGCGTGGCCGCCAGGCTGGACGTGGCCCAGATCTCGGAAATCACCAAGGTCGAGTCCCCGGACACCTTCGAGCGCCCGATCTACGCCGGCAACGCCATCGCCACCGTCCAGTCGTCTGACCCGGTGAAGGTCATCACCGTGCGCGGCACCGCGTTCGACAGCGCCGCCAGCGGCGGTTCGGCCGCGGTCGAGCAGATCGCCGCCGTGGGCGACGTGGGCAAGTCGGCTTTCGTCGGCCGCGAGCTGGCCAAGTCGGACCGTCCGGAACTGACGGCCGCCAAGATCATCGTGTCGGGCGGCCGCGGCATCGGCTCGGCCGAGAACTTCAAGCTGCTCGAGCCGCTGGCCGACAAGCTGGGCGCCGCCATGGGCGCTTCGCGCGCCGCGGTCGACGCGGGCTTCGTGCCGAACGACTGGCAGGTCGGCCAGACCGGCAAGATCGTCGCCCCGACCCTGTACATCGCGGTCGGCATCTCGGGCGCGATCCAGCACCTGGCCGGCATGAAGGACTCGAAGACCATCGTCGCCATCAACAAGGATCCGGAAGCGCCGATCTTCTCGGTGGCCGACTATGGCCTGGTGGGCGACCTGTTCGACGTCGTGCCGCAACTCGTCGCGGAAATCGACTAGGCCAGTGGCCGGTGGGTGCAGTGCTGACCCACCGGCATTCCCGGAATACGCCATGACTGCAAGCACTCCATCCACCGATCCGGCTCCTGCCGAAGAGCGTCAAGTACACATCCACCTGCGCAAGATCCCGCTGCTGGCCGAGCTGTCGGACGAGGAGATCACCCTGGTCAAGCAGGAAATCCGCATCCGCCAATACGGCAAGCGTGACATCGTGCTGCAAAAAGGCGGCCATGGGGATGGCCTGCTGTTCCTGCTCTCGGGGCAGCTGCAGGTGGTGAACGTGACCGAGGACGGGCGGGCGATCGGCCTGCGCATGCTGGCGCCGGGGGATTTCTTCGGTGAGATCGCGCTGATCAACAATTCCACGCGGACGGCGTCGATCGTCGCGATGTCCGACGCGTTGGTGGGCTTCCTGCCGGCGGCCACCGCGCTGCACTTGTTCTCGCACTCGCCCTCGGTGGCAATGGGGATGCTCCGGCACCTGGCCGAGAAGATCGAGCGCGACTCGGAGGTCCGATCCCTGCTGAGCATTAACAACACGGCCAAGCGCATCTACACCTACCTGGTGCTGATGCAGAAGAACAAGGGGGCCGAGCCGGGCGCCCCGGCCGTGGTCGAGAACCTGCCGACCCACCAGGACATCGCGAACATGATCAATACCAGCCGCGAGACCGTGACGCGGGCGCTGGCCGCCCTGGCCCAGCAGGGCATCGTGCAGAAGGATGCGAACCGGCTGATCATCATCAAGCCGGACGCATTGCAGAAGCTCGTCAAGGGGTCCTGACGTCCCTGGTCAGCGCTCGAAGATCTCTTCCGGCGTGCGTACGCTGGTGCCGAGGATCGGCCCGACCAGCTCATGGCCCCAGGTCGACAGCTTCTCCGGATTGAGCTCAAAGCCGTCGTCGTGCCATGGCTCCAGTTCGGCGATGCACTCGATGGCGAAGCCGGATGGCGTGAAGTGATAGAAGGACATATGCGGGTCCTGCACGTGCTGGCCCAGGGTCATCATCATCTGCAGGCCCTTCTTGCGCACCAGGTCATAGGTTTCGCCGACGTCGCGCACCGAATTGACCGTGATGCCGACGTGCTGCACCCCGGCCTTGCCCGGTCCGAATCCGTAGGCGATGTCGTGGCTGGTGTGATTGTTGAGCTTGGCGCGGAAGAAGCCGGTCTTGCCCTTGCCGGCCCCGGCGCCGTAGTAGCGCATGCCCATGATCCCGGTGAGGAAGTGCTCGAGTTCCGGCGTGTATTCGGGCGTGATCACGACCACGTGGCCGACGCCACGCTGGCCGCAGGTGAAACCGCCGTGCGGGCGGCCCGGCTGGAACGAGCGCGGCATCCATTTCTGGGCGTAGAACAGCTCGTGCTGGTAGCCGACCGGATCGCGGAAACGCACCAGTTCCTTCACGCCGCGGCGCTCGCGCAGCGCTTCGTCCGCGACCGTCACTTCGATGCCGTGCTCGCGGAAGCGCTCGACGGCGGCCTGGAATTCCAGCTTGCCCCGGGCTTCCCAGCCAATGTAGGCAAGGCGGTCGATCTTCCCCGGATGAAAAGCGATCCGGTGGCGCCGGTCGTCCATCCTGAAATACAGCGATTCAAGATCGCCTTCTGGCGACGCGCCGACCTGGAAACCCATTACTTGCGGGCCGTATTCGCGCCACGCATCCAGGTTCGCGGTTTCGAACCCGAGGTAGCCGATGCCGATGATGTCCATGTGTTCTCTTCCTGTTGTTGTGTGATCGGTACGCCAGTGCCCAACAATTCCCCCTATGGCGGCGTTGCATCGTCTCGTCGTACTAGCGTACTGCCTTCGACGGTGCGCCTTGCCCCAGGGGTTTTGTGAGGCGCTCCACATTTAGATGGCGAGCAGGCCGCCGTCGACCACCAGGTCGGAACCGGTCATGAAGCGCGCTTCGTCGGATGCCACGTACAGGGCAAGCGACACGACTTCCTCCGGTTCGCCGGGGCGGTCCTGCAGGACGCCGTCGAGGATGATCCGGCGCGTGACCGGATTGTCGACGAAGGCGGCGGTGCCGGGCGTCCTGACGAAGCCCGGACTGATGCTGACCGCGCGGATGCCGAGCGGCGCGCCTTCGACCGCCAGCTGCCGGGTGAACGAGACGACGGCGCCCTTGGCCGCGCTGTGCGCGCTGATCCCGGCCGCCTTCGAGCCACCCCATGCGGCGGTCGACGCGATGTTGATCACCACGCCCCCGCGCACCGCCAGGTGTCGCCATGCATATTTGGTGGTGAAGAAAATGAGGTCGAGTTCGTTACGGATGGTGAAGTGCCAATCCTCGATCGACATGTCGCCGACACCGCCGAACTTCGCAGCCGAGGCGTTGTTGTACAGGATGTCGATGCGGCCGAGCTGCTCCGCGGCCGATTCGACCCAGCGTCTTGCCTGTTCGTGGTCGCCAAGATCCACCGGCGCATCGCCATGCAGGGTGTAGCCCTCGGCCGCCATCAGGCGCGCGGTCTCCTCGTGCGCGGCGCGATCGACGTCGCAGCCGACGACAATCGCTCCTTCGCGGGCGAAATGCAGGGCCGCGACGCGCCCCTGGCCACCACCGGTGCCCGTGATCAGGGCAACTTTTCCAGCTAATCTATTCATGGAACATCCCCGCAGGAAAGCGGGCCAGCCGCGCAGGCGCGGCATGCGGCGCGCGAGCGGGCCGCATGTCGGGCGTACGCCTGGCGTGGACCGCCAGGCTTGGATCAGGCAGGCGCCTGGACCGCGATGGCTTCTGCCGGGCAGGCGGCAGCGCCTTCGCGCGCCGCTTCCAGCAGTTCGTCCGGCACCAGTTCGCTGTCGACATACACGATGCCGCCGGCGTCGAGCTTGTAGACTTCAGGGCAGAGGGCGGCGCAGAGGCCATAGCCGCAGCATTTGCTGCGTTCGATGATTACGCGGTGAAGCTGTTGATCGCTCATGATTCGTCTCTTTAATAATTATCCGACCGCTGGGGCCTGTGAGACGATTATGCACACAAATCGAAAATCTGTCACGTTTTGTGTGCGGCGAGTCAGAACAGGATGTTGCCGGCCTTGGATGCCAGCTTGCGCAGCAGCTCACCGAGCTTTTCCACCTGGTCGCGGTCGTACTGCCCGCGGAAGGTGACGGCCGAGATGGCATAGGCGATGGCGCCGGCGCGATCGTTCACCGGCGCCGCCACCGCCAGGATGCCGGCGGAGAAATAGCCGTCGTCGACAGACCAGCCGTTCGCGCGGGCGTCGGCCACCTGCTGCCGGTAGTCCTCGAAGGCGAGGGCGCGCGCCCAGCGCAGCTTGTCGAAGGCGGCACGCAGGCGCGCATCGTCCAGGCCGAGCTGGGCGGCGAACAGGCGTCCGCTGGCGCCCATCAGCACCGGCAGGCGCTGGCCGATCGCCATGTCGATGCGCAGGTCCCCGGGACTGGTCTCGGAGCTGACCAGCACGATGCGGTCATTCCCCATGCGGCGCCACAAGGTGACCGTCACGTGGTGGGCCGCCGCGAATTCCTGCATCAGCGGCCGCACCACATCGAGGCGCTGGCCCTGGGTGACGAGGTGCTCGACCAGCTTGGCCAGGCCCAGGCCGGTCGTGTAGGTCTTGGACAGGGGATCGAAGTCGAGCATCTCCTCGGCGACCAGGGTGCGCAGCGTATTGAAGCAGGTACTGGGGTTGATCTCCAGTTCGCGCGCGATGTCGGCCGCCCGCTCAGGGGAGCCGGAGGTCGTCAGGAAGCGCAGGATACGGATCGCGTTGACGACCGGCTTGACCGTCACGCCGGTCGACGAGTCGGGACGCTCTTCCTTGCTGTTATCTGGTGCCATGCGCGCTCCGGGTAAGCGAAGGGCGCCCTCCGGCCACCGATCGCGTTCTAAAATGTCATTCTAGAGTCAGAATGATTGAGCGGCAAGGACGGCGAGCCTGGCGTGCAAGTGCTCGACCCGAAATAAATGTGAGCTTTGGCAAACAGAACCGGATGCAGTGCAAGGCGGCGAGTGCGCCGCAGTGCGAGCACTGCAAGCATGAGCCAACGCAGCACGGCGCCGGTTATGGCAGCCAAAAGCACATTTATTTAAGGGCGAGTACTTAATCCCTTGCCAGCAGCAGGCTGCCGGCCAGCGGCCCGCCGCCGGACGCCACCACGGAAGCGTGATGGGGCGCCACCTGGCGCGCGCCGCCGCGGCCCCAGAGCTGGGTGCAGGCTTCGTGGACGTAGCCGAGTCCATGGGTGCGCCCACCCGACAGCTGGCCGCCGTTGGTATTGATCGGCATCTCGCCCCCAAGCGCAATGCGTTGCCCGCCCTCGACGAAGGGCCCGCTTTCGCCGCGCGGGCACAAGCGCAGGGCTTCCAGCCACATCATGGTCAGGATCGAGAAGCCGTCGTAGAGCTGGGCAGTGCCGACGTCGGCGGGTGTGAGATCGGTGCGCGCCCACATCATGTCGGCCGCGTCGCGCGTGGCCATCGCGGTCAGGTCGATCTGGTCCCAGGACCATGGCTGGTGCAGGGCGGCGCCGATCGCCTCGATGCGGATCGGCGGGTTGGGACCGTGCGCCGCCGCATCGGCGCGCGACAGGATGATGGCGGTGGAGGCGTCGCAGTGCACGTCGCAGTCGAGCATGCGCAGCGGGGTCGAGATCATGCGCGAGGCCATGTACTCATCCATCGACAGCGGGGTGCGGAACACCGCCTTCGGATTGAGTACGGCATTGGCGCGGCAGGTGAGGGCGATCTGGGCCAGCTGTTCCGGCGTGGTGCCGTAGTCGTGGAAGTGGCGCTGCGCATACATCGCCATCAGGTTGGCCCCGGAGAGCACATTGAAGGGTGTGTACCACTGCCAGAAAAAGCTGTTGTCGCGGCCGACCGTCTTGTTGGTGAGCGCGCTGGCGCCCTTGTCGGTCTGGCGCCGGGTCGCTTCGGTAATGGTGCGGAACACCAGCACATGGCGGCACAGCCCGGCCGCGATCGCCATCGCGCCGTTGATCACGCCGGCCAGCGGCCCCGGTCCTTCGTAGCCGCCGCCATACCAGTTGACCTTCAGGCCCAGGGTGCCGATGAGCGCATTGGGGCCGACCGGGGAAAAGGCATCGCCATTGTTGTTGTCGCCGGGCCAGCATGACACGCCGTCGATGTCGTCGCGGCTCAGGCCAGCGTCCGCGATCGCTTCCAGGCAGGCGTCGAGCGTGAGCCGCATCGCGGACTTGCCCGAAGGGCGCCCGACTTCGGACTGGCCGATGCCGCTGATCGCGACGTCTTTTTCGTAGATCCGGTCGAACATCATGCCGCCTTTTCGAAGAGTGGAAGCCAGACGTCCTCGACCTGCTCGAAGCGCACGCGCACCGGCATGCCGATGTGCACCTCGGCGGGTGGGGTGCCGACGATGTTGGTGACGAAGCGCAGTCCCTGCTGGTCCGCCAGCTCGACGATGGCCACCACATACGGTTCCTTCAGGTCGGGGCGCCAGGGCTGGTGGTTGACGGTATAGGTGTGCACTGTCCCCCGGCCCGACACCGGCCTGGGGCCGACCTGGGCGCCCAGGCACTGCGGGCAGACCGGCGCCGGCGGGTGGAAGAAGCGTGCGCAGGCGTCGCAGTGGTGCATGCGCAACTCCTGCTGCGCGCCGCCTTGCCAGAAGGCGCTGTTGTCTGGAGTAAGCGCCGGGAGTTTTCTTGTCATGTGCTGGACTTTCGGAGAGACGCGGTGCCACTGCGGCGCTGCCGCTGTCGATGCAACGATTCTACAACTATGTAGACAGAATTGGAAAATCTGTTTAAAGTTTTCATCAAGTTCCTGCAATTGCTGCCTGTTGCCACCTGACCCGATCGGAAAGACCAGCCATGCCCGCACCACTCGACACCCGCATCATCGTCATCACCGGCGGCTTCGGCACGCTTGGCCGCGCCGTCGCGCAGCGCCTCCATGCCGACGGCGCGCGGGTCGCGCTGCTCGACCGCGCGGCCGTCCCTTCGAGCGGCCTGCCCGCCGTCGCGCTCGCGCTCGGCGGCGTCGAACTGGCCGACGAACAGGCCTGCCAGGCAGCCTATGGCCAGGTGCGCGAAGCGCTGGGCGGGATCGACGGCATTGTCAATGTCGCGGGCGGCTTCACCTGGGAGACGGTCGAAGGCGGCGCGCTCGCTTCCTGGGACCGCATGTACGACACCAACCTGCGCACTGCGGTGGCCAGCTGTCGCGCGGCGCTGCCGCACCTGCTGGCGCGCGGCGCCGGGCGCATCGTGAATGTCGGTGCGGCCGCGGCGCACAAGGCCGGCATGGGCATGGGCGCCTACGCCGCGTCCAAGGCCGGGGTGGCGCGGCTGACCGAAGCGCTTGCCGAGGAACTGAAGGACCGCGGCATCACCGTCAACGCGGTCCTGCCGAGCATCATCGATACACCGGCGAACCGCGCCGACATGCCGGATGCCGACGCCAGCCGCTGGGTGGCCCCAAGCCAGCTGGCGGCGGTGGTCGCCTTCCTGCTGTCCGGCGACGCCTCGGCGCTGACCGGCGCATGCATCCCGGTGAACGGCCGGGTCTAGAAAGCAGCGCCGGCAAGCAGCGCGCCCGTGCGGGCGCCCGATCCACTACAAGGAGGGCCAGGCCGCCACCGGCGGTACCGGCCCCATGGAGACAAGCAATGAGACTCGTTACCTACCGTGACGAACACGGCATGATGCGCCCCGGCGCACTGATCGAATCGGACAGCGCCATCGTCGACCTGAGCATCGCCGCCAGGAGCACCGGTCTCGGTGCGTGGCCGGCCTTCAACAGCATCCTGGCCCTGGTCGAGGCGGGCGAGGAAGCGATGATGGAAGCGCGGCGCATGGTGGCGCTGGCGCCAGGCGCCTCGGTCATCGAGCGCGCGTCGGTGAAATTGTGCGCCCCGATCCAGCCGCCGCCCCAGATGCGCGACTGCTCCTGTTTCGAACTGCACCTGAAGCAGAGCTTCGCCGCTGCCCGCCGCGCACGCGTCGCCCACCTCCCGAATCCGGAAGAAGCGCTTGCCCAGATGAGCACCCGTGCCGACGAACGCGTGATCGCCACCTTCAACCGCCAGCCCATCTATTACAAGTGCAACCGCTTCGCCGTTATCGGGCCAGACGAGGACGTGATCTGGCCGGCCTACAGCAAGGCGATGGACTTCGAGCTCGAATTCGCCTGCTACATCGGCAGCAAGGCCAAGGATGTCCCGCGCGAGAAGGCGCGCGACTACATCGTCGGCTATACGATCTTCAACGACATGAGCGCGCGCGATACGCAGGCGGTCGAAATGGGCGGCATGCTGGGTCCGGCCAAGAGCAAGGATTTCGACACCGGCAACGTGATGGGGCCTTGCCTGGTCACCGCCGACGAGCTGCCCGACCCGTATGACCTCACCATGGTCGCGCGCGTCAACGGCGAAGAGTGGGGCAGGGGATCGACGCGCGACATGCGCTGGCAGTTCGAGGACCTGATCGCCCATATCTCGCGCTCCGAAACCCTGTATCCCGGCGAAGTGCTCGGTTCGGGCACGGTCGGCAACGGCTGCGGCCTGGAGCAACTGCGCTACCTGAAGCCGGACGACCTGATCGAGCTCGAAGTCGAGGGCATCGGCACCCTGCGCACGAGAATCAGGCTGCCCTGAGCGGCACGGCAACAGTCACGCCGGCGCTACCTGCCGCAGAGCCAGGGCGCCGCATCCACGACCTAAATGGAGACAATCATGGTCGCAACAAAGAACGGCGCGGCGATCGACTTCGCCGAGTTCAAGCAATCCTGGCGCGTACTGCTGCTGGCCATCACCGGCATCATGATCAGCATTAATGCCGCCCTGCTGTACGGCTTCGGCGTGCTGGTGATCCCGCTGCAGGCCGAATTCGGCTGGGAGCGCCCGGCACTGCAGGCGGCGATCAGCTTCCTGTTCGGCGGCGCGGTGGTCGGCCTGCAGCTGGTGGGCTGGCTCAACCTGCGCTTCGGCATCAAGCGCGTCACCGTGGTGTCGCTGCTGACGATGGCGCTCGGCTACCTGGCCACCACCCAGATCGGCGGACCGGTGTGGACCCTGTACGCGGCCTTCTTCCTGCTGCCGATCGTGGGCATGGGCGCGCTGGCCGTGACATGGACCCAGCTGCTCAACCTCTGGTTCCTGCGCAACCGCGGCCTGGCCCTCGCGCTGGGCCTGTCCGGTACCGGCATCACGGCCGCGCTGACGCCGCCGCTGTTTGCATGGGGCGTGGCGAACTGGGGCTGGCAGGCGCCGTTCGTCATCCTTGCGCTGGTCAATGTCGTGATCGGCATTCCGCTCACGCTGGCCTGGTTCCGGCTGCCGGAAACGGGGGCTGCCGTCGAGCCGGGGATCGCCGCCGCGGCGCCGGTCACGGGAATGGCCTTCCGCGAGGCGCTGGCCTCGCCCAAGTACTGGATCTGCAACCTGGCCTTGTGCCTGGTCGTCTCGGCCGTGATGGGCGTCGTCACGAGCACGGTGCCGATGCTGCGCGACCGCGGGCTGGATGCGGGCGCAGCCGCCCAGGTGTTCGCCTGGTTCGGCATCGCGCTGGTGCTGGGCCGCTTGATCGTCGGCTACCTGCTCGACCGCCTGTGGCCACCGGGCGTGGCTGCCGTCAGCCTGGCGCTGCCGGCCATCGGCACCATGATCTTCCTGTCCGGGAACGACGATATCGCCATGCTCAGCTTCGCGGCGGCGCTCGCGGGCCTCGGCGCCGGCGCCGAATTCGATATCGCAGCCTTCCTGATGGCGCGCTATTTCGGGCTGAAGGACTACGGGCGCATCTTCGGCCTGCACCAGGGCTTGATCACGGTGGCATCGGCCGGCGCGCCGCTGGCCTTCGCCGCCATGTTCAGCGCCACCGGCGGCTATGGGGCCATGCTCACCTACTGCACGGCCAGCACGCTTGCAGGCGCCGCCATGCTGCTGTTGCTGGGACGCGGCCCCCAGGCCGCGCTGCAGCCACAGGCCGCGCGCGCCTGACGCCCCCCGGGCCCCGCACGGGGCCTGCACTCCACCTTGTAAGGAAACCATCATGTCGCTTCAATCCGTAGTGATTGCCGGCGCCGGGCACGCCGGCGTACAGGTGGCGCTGTCCCTGCGCCAGGAAGGCTTTGCGGGCCGCATCGCCCTGGTCAACGACGAACCCTGGCTGCCGTACCAGCGCCCGCCGCTGTCGAAGGCCTTCCTGCTGGGGAAGATCAGCGCGACGGCGATGCAGTTCCGCCCCGAGGAATTCTATGCCGAGCAGCGCATCGAGCTGCTGGCCGACCGGGGCGCGGCGATCGACCGCCAGAACCGGCGCCTGGTGCTGGCCTCCGGCGCGGCGCTCGACTACGACCACCTGGTGCTGGCGACCGGCGCCCACAATCGCCCGCTGGCGGTGCCCGGGGCCGGCCTGTCGGGCGTGTTCGGGATCAAGACCCGGGCCGATGCCGACGCGGTGGCGCCGCTGCTCAAGACGGCGCGCCGGGTGGTCGTCATCGGCGCCGGCTTCATCGGCCTGGAGTTCGCCGCGGTGGCGGCGGCCGAAGGGGCCGCGGTCGAGGTGCTGGAACTGGGCGAACGGCCCATGGCGCGCGCCATCTCGCCGCAGATGTCCGAAGTGTTCCGCGCCGCCCATGAAAGCTGGGGCGTGCATTTCAACTTCCGCAGCGCGGTGTCGGAAATCGAGGGCGACAACGGCAGGGCGGTGGCCGTCATCACGGCCGACGGGCGGCGCCTGCCGGCCGACCTGGTCGTGTATGGCATCGGCGTGGTGCCGAACGTGTCGCTCGCGCTGGAAGCGGGGCTGAGCATCGACAACGGCATCAAGGTGAGCGCCAGCCTGCTGACCTCCGACCCGAACATTTCCGCGCTCGGGGATGTCGCGGCCTTCCCCTGCCTGCAGAACGGGTCGCAGCTGACCCGGCTCGAATCGGTGCAGAACGCCTGCGACCAGGGCCGGCTGATCGCCGCGCGGCTGGTGGGCAAGCCCGCTCCGTATACCGCCTTGCCGTGGTTCTGGACCGACCAGGGCAAGCTGAAGCTCCAGATCGCCGGCCTGGCGCTGTGCGCCGACAACCATGTGGTCCTCGGCGATCCGGCCGCCGGCCAGGTGTCGGTCCTGTGCTTCCGTGGCGAGCACTTGCTGGCGGTCGAGTCGTGCTGCCGCGCCGGCGACCACATGGCGGCGCGCAAGATCCTGTCGCGACCGCCTGCGCTCACGCCGGCGGTGGCGGCCGCGCCCGGCTTCGACCTGAAGGAATGGGAAGCGGCCAACCGTCAATGAACGCTTGGTGCCCAGCCCCTGCGCAGACGCGCGCAAAGCGCTGCGCAATCGGCTGTCGATGTTTGCGCAAGCGCGAACGCCGACAAAAGCTGGGGCAAGCCGCAGTGGCGCAGCGGTAGCCAGATAAGCGCGTCCAACAAAACTCTCCGGGCAAGGGATGCGGCCGGCCGGCGCATCGTCGAAGACCGTACGCCAGTACGGCGAGACGGATGGAAGGCAGCGATGAGGGTTTTGTCTGGCGCTCCGGATCGAACAATACGGATTGACAGTCGCATACCCCGTTCTGCCATGATCGAAAACCCTTGGACAGTTTTACAAAGACTGTCAACGGGCTTCAAAAAGCAGCGTCGCAAGGATGGAGCGTCGCCCAACGCAATGCAAGCCAGCGAACCTGGCATCCCCCGATTGCGAAGCAGTCATACCTCTCGGCGCCGGGCATGGGTGCTGCAGCGGAAAACCCGCGGCACGCCCGGACGGCGCCAAGGCTCGTCGAATCACACTATTCAAGAAAAACCAGAGAAAGTGGAGACAAACGTGAGCAATAAATCCATATTGAAAGTCCCGAGCGTTCCTTGTGCCCTCGTGCTGACGGCGACCCTGTTGTCGGCCTGCGGCGGCGATAGCGAGGACAAGGAGTCGCCAGTGGCGGCGGCGCCATCGACCCAGCCTTTGGCGCCGGCCGTGGCCTGTAACACCAGCAGCCTGCAGGCGGGGGCGGCTGGCGCGACCCTGACCGCGGCGTCTTTGGTCACCGCATCGAGCGGCGCTACCTATTGCCGTGTCGACGGCTATGTCACCACCCAGGGCCCGGCGCCCACCAGCAATCAGGTCAAGTTCATCGTGGCCATGCCGCAGTCGTTCAAGGCGCGCTACTTCTTCGCGGGCGAAGGTGGTTCCGCAGGCTACATTCCTGCGCCCGACGAGCAACTGCTGGCCGAGGGCTATGCGTTTGCCGGGAGCGACGCGGGTAGTCCGACGCCCGGGCTGAACTGGATGTTCGCCGCCGACCGGACCAAGGCCACCGATTATGACCAGCGCGGCGTGCACGTCAGTTCTGCGGCCACGCAATCCGTGGTCCGCGCCTACTATGGCCTGAAGGATGCTGCCAACGCCAATCGTAAGATGTACCGCTATTTCGATGGCTGCTCCGGCGGCGGGCGCATGGGTCTCGTGGCGGCCTCCGCGTACCCGGACGACTTCGACGGTGTCATCGTGGCGGCGCCCGGCCTCAACGTGAACAACCAGCTGCTGTTTGGCAAGGTGAGAAAGTACCTGATCGATCATCCCGATGCCTGGATATCGCCGACGCAACTGCAAGCACTTGACGCCGCACTGTTGCGGAAGTTCGATGGGGCCGACGGCGCCGTCGACGGCCTGATCTCCGATCCGGGCAAGGTCTCCATGGATGCGTCGATGTGGGCCTTGTTCACCCCGGCTCAGCAGGGGTTGCTGCGCATCGTGCTGGACGGGATGAACGACTTTGGACAGACCTATCCTGGCTTTACGCTGGGCAACCCGAACGGCTGGACCGCGTTCATGTTCGGAGCAACGCCCCCGCCGTGGTCGATGAATCCGGCGGACGGGCGCCTGCCACCGGCCAGCTACCTGGTCTTCGATACGACATCGCGCGGCATGTTTGGCCCGACCTACGACTTCGCCACGCAATTCAGCTTTGCTGACAGCCTGGACGTCAATGGCTGGAATGCGATGTACAAGAGCGTCTATCCCGCATCGGGAAACATCAGGGCGACTGCGCTGAGCCCCTTCTTCCAGCGCGGCGGCAAGATCTTGTTCTGGCATGGCACCGCGGACAATGGCATCTCCCTGACCGACACGCAGCGCTTTTACGGTGAATTGGCCACGGCGCAGGGAGGGCAGGCAAAGTTGTCACAGCAGGCCCTACTGTTTGAAGTGCCCGGAACGCAGCACTGCGCCGGCGGCATTGGTGCTCAGGACGTAGGGGCCCGAGCGCTGCCGGCGCTGGTCGACTGGGTAGAAAATGGAAAGGCGCCAACTCAGCTGATTGGCAACCGCGCAGCCAGTGCCGCCCTGCCGGCGCGCAGTTTCCTGCTCTGCCCGTCTCCGCAACGCGCGGTATTCCGGGGCGGGGTGGCTAACCCGGGCGGCCTGGATGTCAACAACGCGGCGAATTGGGACTGCAAGTCATCCTGAGTGAGGCACGTGGGTAGGGGTCGGGTAGAGCCACGCCGTCGTCTACCCATTGGGTGGCCAGTGGCCCCGGCAAGCGGCCCATGCATCCGTCCTGCGCATGCGCGGGACGGCTAATTTCAGGCAAAGCCTTCGGGAACAGGGGCGCTGTCGAAGTCGGCGAGCCACGCCTGGTCGTCGCCGCACAGCGCCGCCGGCTTTCCCGTGAAGTCCCAGGTAGAGCCGACGATGCGGATCGCCTGGGGCGCCCGGTGCGGCTGCTGCGCGTAGCAGCGGCCCGTCAGGTGGGCATGGGGTTCCTTGTCGATATCTTTCAGCCGGCCCAGGGAAATCAGCGCACAGCGGCGCAGCACCAGCGCCGCTTCCGCTTCCTCGGCGGGGAGGGTGCCCAGGGCCCAGCGTGCCATGCCCTGGCGCATGTCGATGCCGGTATAGGGATCCGGCCCGAGGATGGTGCTGTTCTCGACCGACCAGTCGAGCAGCAGCCTGCCGTCGCGTTCGAGAAAGGCGTGGGTACGGCCATCGATGTGGCGCGGAATCTCGATGTCGTAGCGCCGGGCGCGATCGCCACGCGCGGCGGCGGCTACGGCCAGGCCGGCAAGGTCGAACATGTGGGTGCACTGCTGGGTGGCGTCGGTGTGGAGGTTGACCGAATGCGCGATGTCGTCCAGGCGCATGCCGGCCAGGCGCTGCAGTTCCGGCGCTGCGCCCGGGCAGGCGGTGAACGGGTGGCGTGGCGCTTCTCCGCGCACCGCGGTCACTTGCCCGCCCCGGTGGTCGACCACGACGCGGAAGTGGTGGAAGTCATCCTCCAGTACGGCGCGTACCTGTCCGCCCTGGCGGTCATGGCGGCCCGCCAGCTCGATTCGCCTGCGAAAACGCTGCATGTGTAATTCCTGGTATGGGTTGTTGGCACTAATGTGTACAATAACAGAAAATCTGTATAAGAACCTATGTGGGCATAGGTTCGATAACGAGGAGACGAGCGTGGGACTGTTGAAAGACAAGGTGGCTTTGATTACCGGTGCCGGCGGCGGCATCGGGCGCGGCGTGGCGCGCCGCTTCGCGCGCGAAGGCGCGGCAGTGGTGATTGCCGAGATCGACCGCGACACGGGCGCCCAGGTGGCGCGCGAGGTCGAGGAGCTGGGCGGGAGGACGCTGTTCGTGCACACCGACGTGCTGCGCAAGGAATCGGTGCTGGCCGCGGTGGATGCGGCGGTGGCGCGTTTCGGCGGGCTCGACATCCTGGTCAACAACGCCTTCGTGCCGACCCCGAACGTCCTCCTGGAAGACAAGACCGACGAAATGCTCGAGCAGACCCTGACCTCCACCGTCAAGGCGAGCTGGTGGGCGATGCGGGCGGCCCTGCCGCACATGCGCGCGCGCGGCGGCGGCAAGATCGTCAACTTCTATTCGATCGACGTCGACCTCGGCGCCTGGCTGCATGCCGACTACAACACCGGCAAGGCCGGCATCGTCGGCCTGACCCGCAGTGCGGCGGCCGAGTGGGGGCGTTTCAACATCACGGTCAATGCGATCGCGCCGACCGCGATGGGGGCCACCTTCCACAAGCTGGCGGCCGAGAATCCGGGATTCGCCGAACGGGCGGCGGCCATGCGCCCGCTCGGACGCTGCGGCGACCCCGAAGAGGACATCGGGCCGGTGGCGGTGTTCCTGTCCAGCGACATGTCGCGCTACGTGACCGGGGAATCCTTCCACGTGGACGGCGGCCTGCACCTGCCTGGCTACAACTCGAGACCGGCCAACGTGCCGGTGCGGGAAACCTAGAAACACGCGCCGCCACGGGCGGCGACTCACAGGAAAGCACCAATCATGCATGTAGTCAGGGGCGCCAGGGCCGGCACCGGCACCAGCACAAGCACAAGCAAAAGCACAAGCACAAGCACAAGCACAAGCACAAGCACAAGCACAAGCACAAGCACAAGCACAAGCACAAGCACCGGCGCCGACGGCGGGCGCAAGCGCCGCGCCGACACCACCATCGCCGCCATCCTCGCGGCGACCGAGGAGATGGTGCTGCGCGAGGGCTCGGAGCGCATCTCCGTGCTCGACGTCTGTGCGCTGGCCGGGGTCTCGCGCGGTACCTTCTACCGCTATTTCGCCTCGCAGGAAGAACTGCTCGATGCCTTCGCACGCCACAAGCGGGCCTCGTTCCAGCAGGCCATGGCCGATGCGGTGACGCCCTATGCCGAGCCGAACGCGCGCTTCCATGCGCTGGTGCGCTACCTCGACGACTATGCGGCGCATGGCCAGGCGCGCCTGCTGCTGCGCGCCGCGCCCGAGTACACGCTGCGCCTGTTCGGCCGCCTGTTCAACGAATCGCTGGTGCGCATCGACGACCTGATGCGCATCGTGTTCGACGCATGGGACCGGCGCCTGGGCATCCGCACCGACCGCGAACTGATCTGCGAGCTCCTGATCCGCTGCGTGCTGAGCGAGCTGGTGGTGCCCAACAAGCGCCCGGAAGACGGCGCGCAGCGCATCGTCGCCTTCCTGTATTCGATCGTCGAGTGCCAGTCGCGCGACGACGTGCAAAATAAAAGTTAAACACATTTGCCATTTCTGTCTATCTTTGGCAATATAGGTCCTGATGCAAAAGCACCGACCGAGTGCCGCGGGATGGAGACATGTGTTGCTTGTGGGTTGGCCGTGCCGATGGCCGGCCGATGTGTCCGGCCAATGCGCCTGCTGTCGGGATAACCAATCGTCACAGGGAGACACCACATGCTCATCGATCTTCACGCCCACGCCCCCCACCCCGATTACTACAACCAGCACCCGCACTGGGGCCCGTTCTTCGAGCAGCGCCCGGACGGCGACATCAAGCTGCGCGTCGGCCACTGGATCCTGTCGCTCGGCTCGCCCGAACGCCGTGCCGCCCTGCAGAAGGCGCGCGCCGAAGGCAAGACGCTCGACATCAACCAGTACCTGGCGCGCTGGGCCGATCCGAAGACCCGCCTGGCCGGCATGGACGCGGCAGGGCAGAGCGCCCAGGTGGTGTCGGTGCCCTCGCACTGCTACATGTACTGGGCCGAGCCTGAATTCGGCGTGCCCTTCGCACAAAAGGTCAACGACGTGCTGGCCGAATACTGCTCGGCCGCCCCGAACCGCCTGATGGCCTGGGCCCATGCGCCGCTCAACGTGCCGGTCGAAGCAGCCAAGGAAATCCGCCGCGCCTGCACCACGCTGGGCGCCAAGGGCCTGGTCGCGGGCGGCGCCAATTTCGGCGGCCTGGAATTCGACTCGCCCGAGATGGATCCGGTCTGGGAAGCCCTGTGCGACCTCGACCTGCCGATGTTCGTGCACGGCTACAACCAGTCGGTCACCTGGGGCGAGGATGCCAACACCGACCGCTACGAGACCACCGCCATCGTCGGCATGAACTACGACGAGACGAAATGCTTCTGGAACATGATCAACGGCGGCGTGTTCGACCGCTTCCCGAAGCTGAAGGTCTACATCACCCATGGTGGCGGCTTCGTGCCTTACCAGCTGGGCCGCCTGGCGCAGACCAACCCCAACCTGGACGTCGCGCACAACAAGAAGCCGGTGCTCGACTACCTGAAGAACTTCTACTTCGACGTCGAGCTGCACGAGCTGCCGATGCGCCAGGCGATGATCGAGATCATCGGCGCCGACCGCGTGCTGTACGGCTCGAACTTCGGCGGCAGCGACGCCGTCCGCCACGACCTGACCGACGGCCTGCGCATTTCCGACGAGGACCTGCAGAAGATCCGCTGGAAGAATGCCTGCGAGCTGCTGCACATCGATCCGGCCACGCTGGTCGAGCCGGTCAAGCCAGCGGCGCTGGCGGCATGAAGATCGCACGCTGCACCGACGGCGGTGCGCCGTTCTGGGCGCTGGTCGACAGCGAGGCGGCGCTGGTCCGCCCGATCGCCGGCGCATTCGCGGACTGGGGGCCGGCACTGACCCGTGCGATCGCGGCCGGACGCGCCGCGGCGGGCCAGGATGCGCTGCCGATCGACGGTCCCGCACGGTCGCTGGCGGGTGTGCGCCTGTTGCCGCCGGTTGAACCGGTCAACCGTGTGGTGGTGGCCGGCGCCAACTATGCCAAGCATCTTGCCGCCGACTTCGGCCTGAAGACGCCGCCGCAACCGATCGCCTTTTTGAAAGCCTATGGCGCCCTGATCGGCGCGAACGACCCGATCCGCTACCCGCCGCTGACCAAGGAGCTCGATCACGAGGTCGAGCTGGTCGTGGTCGTCGGCGACGCCACGATCGACGACAGCGACCCGCTCGCCGCGGTGCTGGGCTACACGGTCGGCAACGACGTGTCGGCGCGCGACCTGCAGCGCAGCGGCCCGGCCGGCATCGGCATGGACCTGTTCGCGGCCAAGAGCCAGGATCGCAGCACCGGGGTCGGTCCGTGGATCGTCACGCGCGACGAGTTCGGGCCCGGCAGTCCGCAGCTGCGCCTGACGCTCAAGGTCAACGGCCAGGTGCGCCAGGATGCCAGCACGGCGGAGATGAGCTGGGATGTGGCGCAGCTGGTGCGTTTCGTCCAGGCGCGTTCGAGCTTCGCCGCCGGCGACATCCTGTTCACCGGTTCGCCCGCGGGCGTGGGGCAGGGCACGGGCTTGTACCTGGAGCCGGGCGACGTGGTGGAAGCGAGCGTCGAAGGTATCGGCACCATCTGCAACCTCGTCGGGCCCCGGTCCGGCGCATGAGGAGACAAACATGATCGACAAGAACCAATCCGTGGTGGTGGTCGGCGCCGGCCTGATGGGCACCGGCATCGCGCACGCTTTCGCCAGCAGCGGTTTCGCGACCCGCCTGGTCGACAGCAATGGCCAGGCGCTCGAGAAGGCGCTCCAGAATATCCATGCGATCCTCGACGGCGGCGTCAAGCTCGGCAAGCTGGCGCTCGATGCCGCCGAGGCGGCCAAGGCGCGCCTGACCATCCACGCGTCGCTGGCCGAGGGCGCTCCCGGCGCCAGCCTGCTGGTGGAGACCGTGTCCGAGAACCTGGCGGTGAAAAAGGCGGTGCTGGCCGAGGCCGTGCCGCTGCTGCTGGACGGTGCACTGCTGGCGACGAATACCTCGGCGCTGTCGGTGACCGAGATCGCGGCATCGGTGCCGCACCCGGAACGCGTGATCGGGATGCACTTCTTCAATCCGGTCCACAAGATGAAGCTGGTCGAACTGGTGCTCGGCATCGCCACCGATGCGGCCACCGTCGCGCTGACGCGCGAATGGGTCGAGGCCATCGGCAAGACCTCGATCCTGGTGAACGAATCGCCGGGTCTGACCACCAGCCGCATGTCGGCGATGCTCGGCAACGAGGCGATGTGGATGCTGCAGGAAGGCACCGCCAGTGCCGAGGACATCGACACCGCGCTACGCATGGGCTTCAACCATCCGATGGGCCCCCTGGAACTGGGCGACCTGACCGGCTGGGACACCCGTCTGTCCGTGCTGCGCTACCTGCATTCGACGCTGGGCGAGAAATTCCGTCCGTGCCCGCTGATCATCAAGATGGTCGCCGCCGGACGCCACGGCCGCAAGACCGGGCACGGGGTTTACCAGTACGACGCGGCCGGGCAGCGCGTGCCGGGTTCGGGCCTGAAGGCGAGCAACCTATGAGCGACGTCTACATAGTCGAAGCGCTGCGTACCCCGGTCGGCAAGTACAAGGGCAGCCTGGCCGGCGTGCGCGCCGACCACCTGGGCGCCCACCTGCTGGGCGAACTGGTCGCACGCGCCGGGATCGACGCCGCCGAAGTGGACGACGTCATCTTCGGCTGCGTCACCCAGGTGGGCGAACAGTCGGCCAACATCGCCCGTACTTCGGTGCTGGGCGCGGGCTGGCCGGCCGCGATCCCGGGCCTGACGATCGACCGCAAGTGCGGCTCGGGCGAAGTGGCCGTGCACATGGCCGCCGGCCTGATCGCCGCCGGCGCCGCCGACGTGGTGATCGCGGGCGGCGCGGAGAACATGAGCCGGGTGCGCATGGGCGGCAACCGTGAAATCTACGGCGAGGCCTTCGGCGCGCTGGCGTCCGCCAAGTACGAGCTGACCAGCCAGGGCGAGGCGGCCGAGCGGGTGGCCGACAAGTGGCAGCTGGGCCGGGAGCAGCTCGACGCCTATGCCGTCGAGAGTCACCGCCGCGCCGCGGCTGCCGCCGCCGCGGGCTGGTTCGAGCGCGAGATCGTCCCGGTGCCAGTGGCGGCCCTGAAGGACGCCACCTATGCCGAGCCGGCGCCGGACAGCTTCGGCGCCGACGAAACCATCCGGCCGGGCAGCAATGTGGAGAAGCTTGCCACCCTCAAGACCAGCTTCCGCGACGACGGAAAGCTCACGGCCGGCAATTCGTCCCAGATCTCGGACGGCGCCGCGCTGCTGCTGCTGATGTCCGGCGCCGCGGTGGACCGCCTGCGCGTGAAACCACGCGCGCGCATCCGCGCCTTCACCACGGTCGGCTCGGATCCGACCCTGATGCTGACCGGCCCGGTGGCGGCCACCCGCAAGGTACTGGAAAAGGCCGGGCTGAGCGTGGACGATATCGACCTGTTCGAGGTGAACGAAGCCTTTGCGCCGGTGCCGCTGATGTGGGCGCAGGAACTGGGCGTGGCGCACGACAGGCTCAACGTCAACGGCGGTGCGATCGCGCTCGGCCATCCGCTGGGCGCCAGCGGCGCCCGGATCATGACTTCGCTGCTCCACGAGCTCGAACGGCGCGGCGCGCGCTACGGCCTGCAGGCGATCTGCTGCGCCGGCGGCATGGGAACGGCGACGCTGATCGAGCGCCTCTAGCGCAGGCAGACATGGTGCGGCAGGCCGGCATAGAACCGGCCGCCGCAAGAAGCATTACCCACAACAAGGAGACAGCAATGCACATCGACCTGAGCGGCAAGCGGGTGATCGTGACCGGCGCCTCGCGCGGCATCGGCCTGGCCATCGCGCGCAGCTTCGCGGCGGAGGGCGCGCGGGTCGCGGTCTGCGCCCGCAACCTGGAAGCGATCGAGGCGACCGGGCGCGAACTGGCGACCCGGGCGCAGGCCGTCATCGCCCGCGCGGTGGACGTCACCGACAGCGCCGGCGTCAAGGCCTTCGTCGAGGAAGTCGCCGCGACCTGGGGCGGCGTCGACGTCCTGGTCAACAATGCGGGGCAGGGGCGTGGGGGCAACCTCGACACGCTCACGCCGGAACAGATCCTCGAGCACGCGAACATCCTGCAAATGGGGCATTTCCGCTTCGTGCAGGCGGTGGTGCCGCACATGCGACGCCAGCGCTGGGGACGGATCATCGAGATCAACGCGCTGGCAGGCGCCATCCCGACGCCGGACGGCATCCCCTCGGTCATCAACCGGGCGGCCTGCCTGGCGCTGTCCAAGTCGCTCGGCATGTCGCTCGCCAGGGACAACATCCTGGTCAATTCGCTCAACATGGGATGGATCGATACCGGCCAGTGGGACCGCCACTTCGGCGAGGTCGGGCCCGGCGTCTCGCGCGCGGAGTTCGATGCGATGGCATTGAAGGTGGTGCCGCTGGGACGCTTCGGCAAGCCGGAGGACGTAGCCGGCATGGCGCTGTTCCTGGCCAGCGACTACGCCTCCTTCATCAGCGCTGCATCGATCGACATCTCGGGCGGCCTGCAGGGGCAGATCGCGTATTACCCGACGCTCAAGCGCGAATTCACCGAGATGGCCAAGGGACGCGGCGGCGCCGATCCTGCGGCATGAGCTTCACATAGAATTCTCGATATAGAACCTTAATCGAACAGTAGAATTCTCGAATTAATCGCGCTACAATTAACTTGCATCACGCGTCTCGTTTCCGCTGGGCCGAAGACAGTCGAGCAGCACGGTTCACTGGAAGGAAGATCAGGCAGTGCTGAACGATTCTAAAAAGCGTCCAAACGCAAAAACAGGAGACAGGTCCATGAATCAAGCAAGCGGTATGCATCGCCACACCCGTCATGCGGTGCGGTCCATCGCGGCAGCCGCCGCACTTGCCTGCGCCGTACCGGCGACGGCCACCGAAATCGTCGTCGCCAATCCCGACATCAAGATGCGGCTCGACGCCACCGTGCGCTACACCGCGGGCTTCCGGATGGAGGGGCAGGACAGCCGGCTGATGCGCAACTACGTCTACGACGAAGGCGACTCGAAGTTCGACAAGCACGACATGGTGACCAACCGCGTCGACGTGCTCACCGAATTCGACGTCAGCTGGCGCAACAAGATCGGCGCCCGCGTCTCGGCCGCCGGCTGGTACGACGAGGCCTATGACGACCACTCGGTGCGTTCGCCCGCCGGCTTTCTCACCGCCTACCGCAATGCCACCTACAACAACGAGGTGAAGCGCTACGTGAACGGGCCGTCCGGCGAGATCCTCGACGCTTTCGTGTGGGGCAACGTCGACCTGGGACCGGTGCCCTTGAATATCAAGGTGGGGCGCCAGACCAATGTCTGGGGCGAAGGCCTGCTGCTCGGCGCCCATGCGATCTCCTACGCGCAGTCGCCGGTGGACGGCGTCAAGGCCGCGACCAATCCCGGCGTGGAGACCAAGGAAGTGTTCCTGCCGATCGGCCAGGTGGCCCTGAGCGCCCAGGTCACCGACAACCTGACCCTGGTCGGCCAGTACTACTACGAGTGGAAGCCGACCCGCATCCCGCACGCCGGCACCTACCTGATGGGCGCCGACACCGCGCCCTCGTCCGACAACCTGGTGTTCCCGATCCCGGGCGTGGCGGCGCAACTGATCGAAGCGCGCAAGCCGGGCGACCATGGCAACTGGGGCGTCGGCGCGCGCCTGAACGTCGAGGCCATCGAATCGAGTTTCGGCGCCTATTACCGCCGCTTCGACGACTACGCGCCGGAGCTGGGCGTGCAACTGCTCGACTTCCGCGGTCCCTTGCCGACCCGCGCCCGTTTCGTGTATCCGGACAAGATCGAGCAGTACAGCCTGAGCTTCAGCCGCGTGATCAATTCCGTGGCGGTCGGCGCCGAGCTGTCCTACCGCAAGAACGGCGCCCTGAATACCCCATCCTCGATCGTCACCCCGACCGGTGCGCGCGGCGATACCTGGCACGCCGTCGTCAACGGCATCTACATGCTGCCCGCGACCCCGTTGTGGGCGACCGGCACGCTGGTGGGGGAAGTGGCCTACAACCGCCTCGACGAAGTCACCACCAATCCGGCGCTGTACCGTTCGGTCGGCGCGGCGACCTGCGTCGATTCGCGCACCGGCGTGGCCCGCTCCGGCACCAAGGACGACGGCTGCTCGACCAGGGACGCATGGCAGATGGCCTTGCGCTTCACCCCGCAATACCTGAACGTGCTGCCGTCCTGGGACCTGGCGCTGCCGATGAGCGCCACCTACGGGATCTCGGGCAACGCCCCGTCCTCGGGCGGCGGCACCGAGGGCGAACTGCGCTGGTCGATCGGCGCCACCGCCACCTATGCATCGAAGTATGAATTCTCGCTCCTGTACGCCGACCGCAAGCTGCCCGTCCGGGAGCTGAACGGAAGGATCACCGGGGGCGCGGCCCACAGCAATTCCTCGGTCGGCGTCATCGACCGCGGCTGGCTGTCCTTTACCTTCAAGACGGCCTTCTAAGCGCCGCAAACAGGAGACTCGACATGAATATGAAGCGACTCATCATCGGCTCGCTGGCAGGCCTGGCAGGCCTGGCAGGCGGCGCGCAGGCCCAGGTCACGCCCGACGAGGCCAAGCAGCTCGGCAGCACGCTGACCCAGCTCGGCGCCGTCAAGGCCGGCAACAAGGAAGGCACCATCCCGGCCTACACCGGCGGCCTGCAGAAGGCGCCGGCCGGCTTCAAGGCGGGCAGCGGCGTCTGGGCCGACCCGTTCAAGGACGAGGCGCCGATCCTGCGCATCGACGCGAAGAACTACCAGCAGCATGCCGACAAGCTGTCCGACGGCCAGAAGGAGCTGTTCAAGAAGCATCCGGGCTTCTACATGGACGTCTACCCGACCCACCGCACCGCCGCGGTGCCGGAGCGCGTGCTGGCCAAGACGGTGCGCAATGCGACCACCTGCAAGACCGCCAAGGGCGGCCTGGCGGTGGACCAGGCCTGCCGCGGCGGCATCCCGTTCCCGATCGCGAAGACCGGCAACGAGATGATGTGGAACCAGCAGCTGCGCTACAAGGCCGATACCACCACCCGTTCCTCGCGCTCGTGGGTGGTCGACGCCAGCGGCAAGGCCGTCATGACCTCGCAGCAGCAGACCTTCGAGGAAACCCCGTACTACCACGAGGACCTGGACGGCCGCGACGAGCAGATGTACTGGCGCACCTACTCGGTCAACAGCGCGCCGATCCGCAAGGCCGGCGAAGTGACCGGCCTGATGGACTTCCTCGACCCGACCCAGAAGCCGCGCCGTGCCTGGAGCTATGCGCCGGGCCAGCGCCGCATCAAGCTCGCGCCCGAGTTCTCCTACGATACCCCGGTGGCCAGCATGGGCGGCGTCACGCTGTTCGACGAGCTGTTCGTGTTCTCCGGCCAGATGGACCGCTTCGACTTCAAGCTGGTCGGCAAGAAGGAAATGTACGTGCCCTACAACGCCTACAAGCTGTACTTCGGCTGCGGGGTGGAGGAGCAGTTCAAGGAGAAGTACCCGAATCCGGCCTGCTGGCGCTGGGAGCTGCACCGCATGTGGGTGGTCGAGGCGACCCTGAAGCAGGGCTTCCGTCACGCCTACGCCACGCGCACCTATTACATCGATGAAGACAGCTACGGCGCCATGCTGTACGACGCCTACGATCGCAGCGGCCAGCTGTACCGCTCGATCTTCAACTCGATGATCCAGCTGTACGACGTCGATGCGCCGTATATCGTGAAGAACGTGATCTTCGACTTCAACAAGGGCATGTATGCGCTGGTCAACGATGCCCTGATCGGCGGCTACGGCGTGGTGACCAAGCCGCGCTCGAACCGCGACCTGAACCCCGAGACCATCGTGGCGAAGGAAACCGCGCGCTGATGTAGCGCCGTTTTCCGCGAGTGCCGCCCGCCGCCTGCTGCTTGCAGGGGCGGCGCGGCAGCCGTTCAGATGCATGCACCACCACGGAGTCTCCGGTGAACAGCTTCAAACTCTTTTCCTATGGCCCGGGGCGCCACGCCCCGGCGCTGTGCCGCGCGATCCGCGCGGCGATCCTTTCCGCTGCCGTCCTGGGGGCGGCGCTTCCCGCCGGCGCGGAAGTCCTGGACAGGCCGGCCGAGCGCTCGGCGGCGGCATTCAAGCGCCCCATGACCGGCATCGCCGTCCGTGGCGACAGCGCGGTCTCGGTGGGCGTGCACGGCACCATCCTGGTGTCGCGCGACGCCGGCAAGACCTGGAAGCAGGCCGAGGTGCCGGTTTCCTCGGACCTGACCAATGTGCGTTTTTCCGGGCCGAACACGGCCTGGGCGACGGGCCACGACGGCGTGGTCCTGCGCAGCCTGGACGGCGGCCAGACCTGGACCCGCGTCCTTGACGGGCGCAGCCTGCTTGCCATGCTGGACAAGCACTATCGCGCCCGCGTCGCGGCGGGCGTGGCGGATGCCGCCGCAATCGTCGACGAAGTCGCGCGCGCGGCGGCGCTGTCGGCGACACCCGGCGTGCTGCCTTACCCCTTCCTCGACATCCGCATCGGCGCCGACGGCGAAGGCTTCGTGGCAGGCGCCTTCGGGCTGCTGCTGCGCACCGGGGACGGCGGAAAGACCTGGGAGCCCTGGCTGGAAAAGGCCGGGAACGACCGCCGCATGCACCTGTATGCCCTCGAGCAGACCGCCGACGGCAACCTGTACCTGGCCGGCGAACAGGGCCTGTTGCGCAGGCTCGACCGCGCAGCCAGCCGTTTCGTCGAGGTCCCGACGCCTTACGGCGGCACCTGGTTCGGCCTGGCCTCGAACGAGGCCGGACTGGTCGCTTTTGGCCTGCGCGGCAACGCCTACCTCAGCACCGACGGCGGGTTGGGCTGGAAGCCGCTGGCGCTCGGCACCCAGGCGACGGTGGTGGGCGCGTTTGCCTGCGCACCCGGCGAACTGGCCTTCGTGACGCAGGCCGGCCAGGTCCTGGTCCATCGCGGCGGCGCCACTGCCGATGCGCGGGTCGCCCGCAATGGCGAAATATTCGGCGCCGCGCCTGCCGGAACGGGCCAGGTCGCCCTGGCCGGCAGCGGCGGCGCACGGGTAGCGAAGCTGGCGGGCTGCGGCGCCGATGCCGCAAGAATGGGGAAGAACTGACATGGCCGCGCACAGCGAACAGCCGCGCATGCCCGTGATCCGGGACCTGCAATCCTTCGACCGCCGCTCGGGCAACCTGCTCGAGCGGGTCATCTTCAATAACCGCATCCTGGTGCTGCTGGCCTGCCTGCTGGCCACGCTGTTCCTCGGCTACTCGGCGACGCGGATCAAGGTCAATGCCAACTTCGAGCGCATGATCCCGCTCGGCAGCCCCTACATCCAGAACTACCTGGCCTACAAGGACCAGCTTCCGGGCCTCGGCAACACGGTGCGCATCGTGGTCGAGAACAAGACCGGCGACATCTACGACCCGGCCTTCCTCGAGGTCATGCGCAAGGTGAACGACGACCTGTACATGATCCCGGGCGTCGACCGCTCCTGGATGAAATCGATCTGGATGCCGATCGTGCGCTGGCGCGAGGTCACCGAGGACGGCATCACCGGGGGCGCGGTGATGCCGGCCCAGTTCGACGGCAGCCCGGCAGAACTGGCCAAGCTGCGCGAGAACGTCGCCAAGGCCGGCATCGTCGGCCGCCTGGTGGCGCTCGACATGAAGTCGAGCATGATTGTCGCACCGATGCTCGACACCGACCCGAAAACCGGGGAAGCGCTCGACTACGGCGCCTTCTCGCAGCAGCTGGAACAGAAGATCCGCAGCTACGAGAGCGACAAGGTCGGGATCCACATCGTCGGCTTCGCCAAGATCGTCGGCGACCTGATCGAAGGCCTGAAGTCGGTGATGCTGTTCTTCGCCGTCTCGGTGGCGATCGCCACCGTGTTCGTCTACCTGTACACGCGCTGCCTGCGCAGCACCGCGCTGCTGGTCACTGCGGCCGTGCTCGGCGTGGTGTGGCTGCTGGGGCTGATGCAGCTGCTCGGCTACGAACTCGATCCCTACTCGATCCTGGTGCCTTTCCTGATCTTCGCCATCGGCCTGTCGCACGGCGCGCAGAAGATGAACGGCATCATCCAGGACATCGGGCGCGGCACCCACCGCTACGTCGCGGCGCGCTATACCTTCCGCCGCCTGTTCGTGGCCGGCGTCACGGCGCTGCTGGCCAACATCGTCGGCTTCGCGGTGCTGATCATCATCGACATCCCGGTGATCCGTGACCTGGCGATCACCACCAGCATCGGCGTGACGGTCCTGGTGTTCACCAAGCTGTTCCTGATCCCGGTGGCGCTGTCCTACATCGGCATCAGCCCGAAGGCGGCGCGGCGCGCGCTCGAGGAAGACCAGGAAATGGCCCAGGGCCGCTCGGCGCTGGGACGGGTGTGGGCGCGCCTGGACCGCCTGACCGAACGGCGCTGGGCGATTCCGACGATCGGCGTGGCGCTCGCCGTGACGGCCGTGTCGGCGGTGGTGATGCAGGACCTGCGCATCGGCGACCTGGACGCCGGCGCGCCGGAACTGCGTCCGGATTCTCGCTACAACCGCGACAACGCCTACATTACCCAGCACTACGGCCTGTCGAGCGACCAGTTCGTCGTCATCATGAAGACCGCCGACGAAGGCTGCCGCCTGGTGTCGGCGCTGAACCGGATGGACGGGCTGGCCCAACTGCTGCGCGCGGACCCGGCGGTCCAGACCACGACTTCGCTGGCCGAGACGGTGCGCTTCACCACGGCCGCCATGACCGAGGGCAGCGGCAAGTGGCTGACGATCAGCCGCAACCAGTCGATCACCGACGGCGCCATGTCGGCCGCCGCCATCGCCACGCCCGACATCACCAACCAGAGCTGCTCGGTGTCGCCGCTGGTGGCCTACCTGGCCGACCACAAGGCCGACACCGTGGCCCGCATCCTGAAGACCGCGGAAGGCTACGCGCAGCTCAACAACACCGGGCCCGGCGCCAAGGAACCGGTCCAGTTCCTGCTGGCCGCCGGCAGCGCGGGCATCGAGGCCGCCACCAATATCGAAGTGGGCAGGAGCATCGTCACGATGTACCTGGCGGTGTACGGCTCGACCGCGCTGCTGTGCCTGGTCACCTTCCGCAGCGTGCGCGCCACCATCGTCGCCCTGATCCCGCTGGTCATCACGACCATCCTGTGCAAGGCGCTGATGGTCTGGCTCGGGATCGGCCTGAAGGTCGCGACCCTGCCGGTGATCGCGGTGGGAGTCGGGGTGGGCGTCGATTACGCGCTCTACCTGCTGTCGGTGCAGGTGGCGTGCCAGCGCCGCGGCGACAGCCTGCGCGCCGCCTACCGCCGCTCGCTCGACTTCACCGGCAAGGTGGTGGCGCTGGTCGGCCTGACGATGGCCGCCGGCGTCGTCACCTGGGCCTGGTCGCCCATCAAATTCCAGGCTGACATGGGCATCCTGCTGACCTTCATGTTCCTCTGGAACATGCTGGGCGCCCTGATGCTGACGCCGGCCCTGTCGTACTTCCTGCTCAATCCGAAAAGCGCACGTGAAGATGCGCGCGTGACCCCAACACTGGAGAAGAACTATGTTTGACCTGCTGCTGTCAGCCGACATGATGCTGCCCGACCCGGACGGCATGACCGAACTGCTGGTGAAGAAGCTCGGCGTGCACAGCCACCCGAACTGGCGCCAAGCCTTCGACAACCATCCGTACATTGCGCACTTCCTGCGCGTGCACAAGTCGCTGGCCGTGTCGCCGACGCGCCTGGAGCCGCAATGGCACCTGGACTACGACAACCCGGGCGACCCGATGTTCCACGAGTTCCTCGAAAGCCTCAAGGATTACCAGGGACGCCACCGCCCGATGTTGACCCACTCGGTGGTGCTGGCGCTGCAGGGGCCCAAGTTCGATGCCTTCGTCGACAAGCTGATGCGGCGCGGCCTGGCCTTTCGCATGGCGCAGCGCACGCCGGAGATGCCCTTCGACCGCCTGTGGCTCGGCGCCACCCCGGAGCGGCCGCGCTATTCCCCCGAGGTGGACGGCGGCCTGTGCATCGAGGTGATGCCGACCGAACCGCTGCAGATGCCGCCGGAGACCTTCGCCACCCCGCCGGCCCAGCCGCGCGACCCGCGGCCGGGCGACATGGTGCGCGTCAGTGCCCGTGCCTTCCTGGTGCGCGACCTCGACCACACGCTGCGCTGCTGCTCGAAGAACCTCGACTGGGAGCCGCAGGGCGGGGTGGAACTGCTGGGCCGCGAAGGCCAGCGCCGCGCCATCATGCCGTTCACGGTGGCCAACAGCGCCGCGCTGCACGTGATCCAGCCGACCGCCTGGGATACGCCGGCCGCGCACTACCTGAACAACTGGGGCCCGGGCCTGTATTACATCCGGATCGCGGTCAACGGCCTGGCGGCCAAGGCCGAGGATCTGCGCGAACGCGGCACCAAATTCACCTGGGTCGAGGAATCGGAATCGGCCGGCGGCAAGCCGCTGATCCGGATCGACGCATCCGAGCTGCGCGGCCAGCTCATCGAGTTCGAGGAAGCCTGACATGGACGTGCTCGACCAGAACCCGATTGCCGGCGCCGCAAGGACCGTGGTCAACGCCGCCGTCGTCATCGAACGGGACGGCGCGCTGGCCTGGGTGGTGCTGACCCGCGCGGCCCAGATCAATGCCATCAACGACGACATCCGCCAAGGCGTGCCGCAGGCGCTGCGCGAGCTCGACGCCGACCCGGAGGTGCGCGTCATCGCCATTCGCGGCGACGGACCGCGCGGCTTCTGCGCCGGAGCCGACATCAAGGAAAAACGCGCGCCCGAGACCGCCATCGAGGTGCGGCGCCGCATGCAGGGCGCGCGCTGGATCGAGGCGATCGACGCGGTGCAGAAGCCGGTCATCGCGGCCGTCCATGGATACTGCATGGGCGGCGGGATGGAACTGGCGCTGGCATGCGACATCCGCTTCGCGGCGCCCGACGCGGTCTTCAGCCTGCCGGAAACGGCGCTCGGCCTGATTCCGGGGGGCGGCGGCACCCAGCGCCTGGCCCGCGTGGTCGGGCCGGGGCGCGCGATGGACCTGCTGCTCACCGGCGAGCGCCTCGATGCCGGGGCCGCCCGGGATATCGGACTGGTTACCCGCATCGCGAGCGAATCCGGCGCGCTGGTCGCGGAAGTGCGTGCCTTCGCGCTGCGCATCGCGGCGCGCGCACCCGCCGCCACGCTGTCGGTCAAGCGGGCGGCGCGCAGCGCCCTCGACCTCGAGCTGCGCCAGGGCCTGGACCTCGAGCTGGACCTGTTCGCGATGCTCAAGCCGAGCGAGGACGCACGCGAAGCCGCGCTGGCCTTCAGCGAGAAACGGCCGCCCCAATTCACCGGCCGCTAAAAGCGCGGCACACCCTGACGGAGACAGCGAGATGAATAACAAGAAACTGGAAGGCCGCGTCGCCATCCTGACCGGCGCCGGCAACGGACTGGGCGCCGAGGCGGCGCGCGTGCTCGCCGGGCACGGAGCGCAGGTGGCGATCGTCGACATCGACGGCGATGCCGCACGGCGCGTGGCGGCGCAGATCGAGGATCAAGGCGGACAGGCGCTTGCGGTGCAGTGCGACGTCTCGCTCGAGACCGAGGTGCGCAACATGGTCGAAACGGTCGTCGGCCGCTTCGGCCGGGTCGACATCCTGCACAATAACGCCGCGGTGCTGAGCGTGGAGCAGCGCCAGCGCGACCGCGACGTGATCAACATGGATGTCGAGGCCTGGGACCGGGCCATGGCGGTCAACCTGCGCGGCGCCATGCTGTGCAGTAAATACGCGATCCGCGAAATGCTCAAGAACGGCCGCGGCTCGGTCATCTTCGTCACCTCGGGCCTGGGCGTACAGGGCGACCTGTCGCTGTCCGCCTACGCGGCCTCGAAGGCCGCCCTGATCATGCTGAGCCGCTCGGTGGCGGCGCAATATGGGAAGCAGGGCATCCGCTCGAACGCCCTGCAGATCGGCCTGGCCCCGGCCGAGAATGCGCACAGCAGCATGCCGGCGCCCCTGCTCGACATCCTGCGCGACAACCACCTGACCCCCGAGCTGGGGACGCCGCGCCAGATCGCCGACGTGGTCGCCTTCCTGGCATCCGACGAATCCGCCTTCATCACCGGCACCACGCTGGTGGCCGACGGCGGCTTCGGCAGCCACACGCCCTCGCTGGTGGCGATGAAGGCCTTGTTCGCGCAGACCGGCGCGAAGGGGATGTGATGAAGGCTGCGATCATCCACGAACGCGGCGCTGCGCCCGTCGTCGGCGAGTTCCCGGAACCGGGCCCGAAGGACGGCGCGGTGCTGATCGACGTCGACACGGCCGGCCTGGGCGGCTGGGACGTGCTGGGCGCCTACCGCCTCGGCGTGCAGTACCCCTGCGTCATCCGCGGCGAAGGCGTCGGGCGGGCATCAGGCGGGCGCCGGGTCTACTTCGGCGAACGCTCGGTGCTGCCCTATGGCGCCTGGGCCGAGCGCACCCTGGTGCCGGCCGAGGAAGTGTGGGAGGTGCCGGACGACGTCGACGACCGCACCGCCATCACGATGGGCATCGCCGCCACCGGCGCCCTGGTGCCGCTCGAGCAGGCCGACATCCAGCCGGGTGAGCAGGTGCTGGTGCTGGGCGCCACCGGCACGCTCGGCCAGATCGCCCTGCAGCTGGCGCGCCATTTTGGCGCCGGCCGGGTGGTCGCCGCCGCTCGCTCGCCTGACGCGCTGGCGCGCTTGAAGGAACGCGGAATCGCCGACGAAGTCGTGGTGCTGGGCGGCGCGGACGATGCCGCGGCGCTCAAGGCCGCCGCCGGCGAGGGCTTCGACGTGGTGCTCGACCTGGTCTGCGGCCAGCCGATGATCAATGCGCTCAAGGCCACGCGCTGGGGCGCGCGCATCATGACGATCGGCACCGGCGCGGGCCGCCAGGTGAACCTCGACATCGCCGACCTGCTGTTCCGCACCCTGTCGTGCATCGGTACCGGCCAGCGTCCGCCGGCCGAGCGCCGTGCGATCTGGGAGCGTCTGCTGCGCATCGCGCGCGAGCAGGACATCCGGGTCGACTACGCCGACTTCGCGTTCGACGACGCGGACAAGGCTTGGGCAGCGCAGGCCGCCGGGCCGCATGCGAAGATCACTGCGCGCGTGCGTGGCTGAGGGAGTGTGGCGATGACGACTGGACAATGGTGGATCGTGGCGCTGTCGGAGCAGCTGGCGCCCGGCAAGACACTGGCGGCGGTGTGCGACGGCCGGCAGCTGGCACTGTTCCGCAATAACGAGGGCGAGGCCTTCGCACTGGAAGACCGTTGCCCGCACCGGCGCGTGCCGCTGTCGCCGGGGCTGGTCAAGCCGGGAGGACTGCAATGTCCTTACCACGGCTGGACCTTCGACGGCGCAAGCGGAAAATGTACCGACATCCCCAACCTGCGGCGCGAGGAGAAGATTCCGCCGGCCGTGGCACAGGCCTACCCGGTCGCGGAACTGAATGGTTTCGTGCACGTCTTCCTGGGCGATGCGGCGCGCGGTGGCGAGCCGGATGCCGCGCTGCCGGCGGCCGCCTACCGTGCGGCCGGGCGCGAGTACAGCGGAACCGCCGTGGCGAGTATCGCGTTCGAGGAATACCTCGACGTCATGCTCGACGGGCCGGAATGCCTGCTGGCCTTTCCCGGCGTCGTGGTCACCGACTTCTTCCTGGGCGATCCACGCCGCGACGGGCGCCATCTCGTGCTCGATCGCGGCGCTGTTTGGAAGGGCAAGGGCATCGGGCCGGCCTTCGTGCGCGACCACCCCCTGCTGGTGCGCACCCGCGTGCCGCTGGCCGGCGGCGACGTCATCGTGGAGCTGCTGGACGCCGACGAGCGCGCGCTGGTGACGGTATTCGTCGCCGCCACCGCCAACCGCCGCGGCACCACCAGCCTGGCATGGCGCGGCTTCGCCCATGGGCACGCGGGGGACGCGCCGCTGGGCTGGCGCCTGCGCCGGCTTGCCGGCAGCGCGCCGTTTGCCATCAACCATATGATCGACGGGCGCGCCGTCGCCGCACTGGAGATCGCGCCGTCGCGCGATCGCAGGCGTGGGCCGGAGATTGGCACGCCGATCACGCCGGTCGCGCCGGCCGCGACGGATGCCGCGCCATCTGCGCAGGAAAGGAGCCTGGCATGAACCTGGACGACAAGGGGGCGCGCTTTGCCGCGCCGGACGAGAAACGCGACTGGGTGCCGGGAAACATCGACCTGCGCGATACCTGGTTCCCGGTGGCCTACAGCGCCGACATCGGCGGCCGGACGGTGCGCCGGATCATCCACGCGCAGGATGTCTACCTGTGGCGCGAGCAGGGCCGCGTGCGCGCCGCCGAACTGCATCCGCAACTGTCCGGGCAGATGCGCCGCCGGCCCACCGCCTTTACCGGCGGTTCGGGCTACTACCCGGTCCGGGAGCGCTATGGCTACGTCTGGGTCTGGTACGGCAATCCGGACAACGCGCATGAAGAGCTGATTCCGCGGATTCCCTTCCTGCCTGCCGACGGCATCGGCATTCCGCGCTACACCCAGCGCTCGGTGCGCTTCGACGCGGCCTCGCCGCTGTCGGTCGAAAACCTGATCGACCTGACCCATGCCGATTTCCTGCATGCGAACACGATCGGCGATGGCCAGTCCGACAGCGACGTGGTCGAGTTCAGCTCGACCTCGGAGACGCTGACGCGCACCCGTATCGTCACCCGCAAGTCGGTGGCGCCGGTGATGCGCTGGATCGGGGGCGTGCGCGCGCAATACCAGGACCTGCGCGCCGTGCTGCACGTCCACCTGCGCAACAACCTCTGCATTTCCTACCCCAGCTTCGAGCCGGGCTACGCGATCCCGAACGTGCAGCCCTTCGTACCTGTCGGCAGGCACCGCAGCCGCGTCGACCAGACCAACTACACGGTCCATGCGCCGGCGCCGTTCCGCTGGGTGATGCCGCGCATCTCCTACGTCATCCAGCCGCAGGACAATTCGGTGCTGCGTCCGCAGAACGCGCGTTACTTCGACACGGGCCAGCGCCGTGACCTGAGCTCGCGCTTCGACGCGCCGGGCAACCGCTACCGGGTGCTGCTGGCGCGGCTGGCGCAGCGCCAGCAGCAGGGCGACTTCAGCTACGGTGCCGATGCCGACCCCGCGATGGACATTTCGCAGCTGCTCGGCATGAAGGCCTGAGTGCCGCCGGCACCCACTGCACGTGTGCCGGGCCTGTTCGGCATTACCCTGATCCTGGCCGGCCTCGCAATGCTGGGGCCGTTCTCGATCAACGCCTACCTGCCGTCCTTCCGCGAGATGGCCCTCGTCTTGCGGACCGACGCCGTGGCGCTGCAGCAGACCATATCGGTCTATTTCTTCGCATTCGCCTTCATGTCGTTGTGGCACGGCGCCATCTCGGACTCCTTCGGCCGGCGCCGGGTGGTGCTGTGGGGCCTGGCGGTCTACACGCTGTCCTCGCTGGGCTGTGCCTTCGCCACCGGCGTGGAGCAGTTGTGGGTACTGCGCGCGCTGCAGGGATTCTCGGGGGGCGCCGGGATCGTCATCGGGCGCGCGGTGGTGCGCGACCTGCACGAAGGTCCCCTGGCGCGGCGCATGATGTCGCAGGTTGTGATGATCTACGGGGTCGCGCCGGCGATCGCGCCGCTGGTCGGCGGCGCCCTGCAGATCGCGTTTGGCTGGCGCTCGGTGTTCCTGTTCCTGGCGCTGCTGTCCGCCGGCCTGCTGGCGGCGGTGGCGCTGCGCCTGCCCGAAACGCTGCCGCCGCAGGCGCGCCGGCCGTTCGACGCGCGCGACCTCGGGCGCGGCTATCTCGCGCTGCTGCGCAACCGCGGCTTCATGGCGTGGACGCTGGCGTACGCGCTGATGTTCGGGGCCTTCTTCATCTATGTCCTGTCCGCGCCGGTGTTCGTGATGAGCCACCTCGGCCTCGGGGAGGGAGACTTCGTCTGGCTGTTCGGGCCGGCGACGGCCGGGCTGGTCTCCGGTTCGGCGCTGGCGGGACGCGTGGCGGTGCGCTGGTCGTTCGGGCGCACGCTGGCGACCGCGTTCGCACTGATGGGCGCGGCAAGCTGCTACAACCTGCTGGTGGCCTGGACGGCGCCGGATGGCGCAGGCTGGTATGTCGCCTACCTGTTCGTCTTCAACCTGGGGATGTCGCTGGCGATCCCGGCCATGACCATCCGCGGCCTGGACTGTGTCCCGGCCCGCCGCGGCATGGGCTCGTCGGTCCAGCTGTTCGTGCAGACCGGCTTCAATGCCGTCATCGCGGCCCTGCTCGCGCCCTTGATGTGGGGTTCGCTGGTGTCGCTGGCCTGCGGCGCCGCGGGATTGTGGCTGTGCGCCGGCGCGGGCGTGATCCTCGCACTGCGCTTATCGAAAGAAAACCCGCCCGCGACCTGACGGCGGCGGGCGGGTTCGGAAGTGCTGCCGCTTACAGGAAGATGCCGAGGTTCGGTGTTCCCAGCACGGCCTGGTCGATGATGACCTCGCGCCGCGCCAGCAGATAGCCTTCGTCGGTCTTGCGGATCACGTCGTGGCGTTCGCACGGGATCAGGTCGAACTTGTCGTTGTCGAAGCGGTTGCGGGTCAGCAGCAGGTAGCTGTGAACCTTGAACTCGTTCTCCTTGTCGGTGCGGTAGACCCGGATGTTCGACACCATGTGCTTGGTGCGCGAGGGCGGATCCTCGCCCCAGGCGCTGCGCGTGTCCATCACCCGCATCACGCGCAGCATGATCGAGCGGTAGTCGTCGAACATGTGCTGCACGGTGCGCACGACCGACTTGTCCTGGTCGCGCGTGGCGCGGGTGTGGCGCAGCGGCACCGTGTATTCGATGTCCTTGGCAACCATTGCGATCCAGTCGCGCAGGCGCAGCGTGTCGAAGTATTCGGCTTCGTCGTACATGAATTCGACGATGTCGTTGTACACCTGGCTGCCGATGGCGACCCGGTTGGCGCGCACCGAAGGCGGCAGCGGCGTCGGTTCGAGCGGATTCTTTTCCATGTGAGTCTCCTGATGGTGTTGTCGGGGTTCGGGCTGATCGTTCATTCGGCAGTCATCAGCTCGTGCCAGTACTTCCACCATGCCCACTGGGTGTCGTCCTTCGTGAAGCCGTCGCCCACATGTCCCGGGCCCGGCCAGCCCTCGGGAGCGCCCTTGTCGAATTTCGCCTGGTATTTCAGGGTGATGGTCTTGCTGACCGCGCCCTTGGCCACCTCGGTCTGGTGCGGCCAGGTGTCCGAGTCTTCCATCTCCACCATGCCCGAGGTGCCGAGCATCTGGACCGACTGGCGCAGCATGCGCGCCTTGAGTTCCGGCGGCGTGTCCTTCTCGGCGAAGATCCAGTTCATGAACTCGAGCTTGTCCGGCCCCTTGGGGATGTAGGCATGCAGCGCGCAGGCGCCGACGATGGTGCCGTCCGGCTGCGGCAGGTAGATGAACTCGAACAGGCCGTTCGGGAAGAAGCCGCCGACCTGGGGCGGGCGCCAGGACATCAGCTTGAGCTGGCCGTCGTCGAAACGTTCCAGCAGTTCGGGGACCATCTCGGGCGTGATGCCCGGCGGGGGCAGGGCGGTCAGGCGCTCAACCGGGGACAGCTCGGCCGGGTTCTTGCCGGTCAGGCGGACGATCTTGCGGTCCAGGTCGATGCAGCGCATGGCGTGGCCGTGGTCGGTCCAGACTTCGCTGCCATACATCTCGGGCGACAGGTCGGCGCCCTTGCCCTCGGCGTCCGGTTTCTTCGCGTAGGGGCCGACTTCGGCGAGCCAGCGGTGCAGGGTGAGCGTGTGGAAGCCGTCGGCGGCCGATTGCTCGCAGGCGGTTTTCCAGTTGGCGTTCAGGCGGAAGCGCTGCGGCGGGCCGAGGACCTCGAGGCCACCCTTGGTGCGCAGGAACAGCGTATCGAAATAGTATTTGGCGTCGCCGAAGAATTCCTCGAGGCTCGGGCCGTCGATGTTCCAGGTGGCGAAGATCAGGCCGCCGTACAGCGCGACGCGCGCCTTCTTCAGGCCCAGCTGGTCCTTCGGCGTCATGCTGCCGTGCATGCATTCCTTCTCGACCGGCGCGCCGATGAAGTCGCCGTTCGGCTTGAACGCCCAGCCGTGGTAGATGCACATGTGGACGTTGGTATTGCCGGCGTCGTGGGTCTGCACCTTCATGGCGCGGTGCGGGCAGACGTTCAGGGAGACGTGGATCTCGTTGTCGCGGTCGCGCGCGACGATCACGGCATCGGAACCCATGTCGCGGGTGATGAAGTCGCCCTTGTTCGGGATTTCGGTCTCATGGCCCAGGAAGATCCAGGTCTTGGCAAAGATCCGCTCCATCTCCAGTTCGTACAGCTCCGGATCGGACAGGGCGCGTACCTTGACCTCGCGTGTCTCGTGGTTGATCAGGTCCGAGATCCTGGTCCCGTCCCGCAGTCTCATTTCGGCATTCTGGTGCATCGTTGTCTCCTTTGTTTTGCCTGCTTCTGGATTGTACACAAACCAGAAATATGTTCAACAAATGGATGGCACGTGCAAGGATTTATTTTGCCGGCGCCGCGCTTGCCGCCCCGGTGCGCCGCAACACGACGGGAATGCCGCCCATGCGCTTCTTGACCAGCCATTGGGCGAGCGAGGCGTCCATGTAGTCGGCGTGGCCGGGAAACCAGCGGCTCAATTCGCGCGCGAGGGCACGGCAGGTCGCCTCGTGCCCACCGCCGGCCAGCAGTGCGCGCACTTCGTGCACCGAGGCCAGCACGGCATTGTGTTCATCGATATGGCATTGCGCTGCGGGGAATTCGGTGGCGAGCATCCACTTGCGCTCATCCTCGAAGTGGCGTTCGGCGTGCACCAGGAAGTCATCGAGCAGGGCTGCGAGCTTGCCATCGGGCGCGGCCAGCATGGCGCCGACGATGTCGACGAATTCGCGGTGGGTGTCGTCCATGGCGCCATGGCCGAGCAGGAAGCGGTCGGACCAGGTGAAATGCGGTTCGGGATTACTTGACATGTACTGGCCTCGCTAAAGAATGCTGCGACACTTTTTCTTAAAGTGTCTATCAAAATGGTAGCATAGGTTTGCAGGTCGTCGGGAATATCGCAACCAGGGGAGGGCAGCACAAGATGGAAACGCAGATCGTCGATATACCATTCCGTTTGATGGATGGCAGGGAAGCGAGGCTGGCCGACTACGCCGGGAAAGTCGTGCTGGTGGTGAACGTAGCTTCGCAATGCGGGCTGACCCCGCAGTACGAAGGCCTGCAGCGCCTGTTCGCAGCCCGGCGCAACGCGGGGCTGGTGGTGCTGGGTTTCCCCGCCAATGATTTCGGCGCCCAGGAGCCCGGCAACAACGAGTCGATCGCCGAGTTCTGCGAGACGAAGTACGGTGTCGACTTTCCGCTGGCGCAGAAGATCGCAGTCACCGGTCCCGGGCGGCATCCCCTGTACAGCGCGCTGACGCGCCTGCAGCCGCAAGCGATCGACCCTGCGGACGGCGCGATGCGGGAAAAGCTCGCGGGCTATGGGTATCGGCAGGCCGAGCCGGCGGATGTGCTGTGGAACTTCGAGAAATTCCTGATCGGGCGTGACGGACGCGTGGTCGCGCGCTTCAATCCCGATGTCGTTCCGGATAGCCTGGTGCTGGTCGAAGCGATTGAGCGCGAACTACGGGCATGACATCCTGTCCTGCCGCGCGCTGCTGACGGTCTTAGAACCGGGTTCAGGATATCTTGGTCGAGAGGCTGTGTCTCATTGACGGTTAGTGAGCAAAAGGATTTGCATACTCGATCGCGCCTGTCGTTTTGTTATACGCGACAGTAATCGGATTACTACGACGAGAAGGATCAAACCCAATCTCGACAAGTACGCCTTCACCTCTTTCATGGCATCGCTTAACAAAATCGAGGAACGCGTCCGTTAGTTTGGCATAGTCATCTCTTTCGGCCACTTTCGGTATCAGGAGCTTGGCGCTTCTATCGTTCGGAAGTTCCGCCCAGATTGAGAAGCCCATTGAGAACGGATCATTCTCGCCAGTTTTCCCAGGAGTGCCCAACAAAGTGGGCTCGATTCTAGGCATCTCCATAGTCTTCTGAGTCAGTTTAGCTAAAGCTTCTTTGAGTACCAAGTAATGGTCTTTACCCAGCTCCTTTAAAATCCCTCCAAAGTAATTACTTGCGATGAAAACAGCACCCATGGTCATCATAGTCCACATGATGCCTGCGTAAGGACCCTGATGGGTAATCCCCCCATTTTTAGAGCGGGCTAAAAGTAGAGGTTAAGCGGCAAGGGCAAGTTTCTGTTTTGGTGTGATGCCGCCGAGTGCCATGTTGGGGCGGTCGTGATTGTAGGTCCACAGCCAGCGAGTGGCAAATTCCTGGATCTCGTCGAGCGTTTCAAAAAGGTGGTGAGCCAGCCAGTCGTAGCGTACGGTCCTGTTGTAACGCTCTACGTAAGCATTTTGCTGAGGCTGACCCGGCTGGATGAAATCGATGCGGATTCCGCGTCTGGCGGCCCAAGCCAACGTCACGGCGCTGATGTATTCCGGGCCGTTGTCGCAGCGGATCGCGCTCGGTTTGCCACGCCATTCGATAATCCGGTCCAGCGACCTGATGACGCGTTCGGATGGCAGCGAGAAATCGACATCGATTCCCAAGCCTTCCCGATTGAAATCATCGATGACGTTGAACAGGCGGATGGTGCGTCCGTCGGCAAGTTGGTCATGCATGAAGTCCATCGACCAGCTCTGGTTGATCGCGGTCGGCACAGCCAATGGCAGCGGCTTCTCGCGTACCAGGCGGTGGCGCGGCTTGATTCGCAGATTCAGCTCGAGCTCACGGTAAATCCGGTAGACCCTTTTGTGGTTCCATTTGAAGTTTTTAACGTTGCGCAGGTACAGAAAGCACAGCCCAAAGCCCCAGTTGCGCTGGTTATTCGTCAGCCGTACCAGCCAATCAGCGATGACGCTATTTTCCTCGTCCAGCTTGGCCTTGTACCGGTAGCAGGTCTGGCTGATGCCAAACGCCCTGCACGCCAGGTTAATCGTGGCTGACCGCTGTGCCACGGCCCACTGCGCCATCTCTCGCCGCTGAGATGGCGCTACCACTTTTTTGTCAGCGCCTCCGCGACGATCTCGGCCTTCAGACGCTCCTCGGCATACATCTTCTTCAGGCGCCGGTTCTCATCCTCGAGTTCCTTCATACGTGCCATGAGCGACGCGTCCATCCCGCCGTACTTGGCGCGCCACTTGTAGAACGTGGCGTTGCTGATGCCGTGCTCGCGGCACAGCTCCGGAACCGGGCTGCCGGCTTCGGCTTGCTTCAGGATGGCGATGATCTGGCTGTCGGTAAAGCGGGACGTCTTCATGTAGAGCTTCCTGTCTTAAGTAGAAAATTCTACTTCTAAACGCGCTCCTTTTGCGGGGGGATTACCGAATTACATGGCACGTGAAAGACGGTTGTTTTCAGAAGAGTTCAAGCGCGAGGCAGTCAAGCTGGTAGGCCAGCCTGGTGCGAGTAAGGCGGCGA
>NZ_JBNDJE010000021.1:0-70625 GCF_050434805.1 Massilia sp. UYP11 | reverse complement strand
GCGGCGCCGGGGGGGGGGGGGGGGGGGGGGGCGGGGGGGGGGGGGGGGGCGGGGGCCCCCCCCCCCCCCCCCCCCCCCCCCGCCGCCCCGACCGAAAATGCAACGCGCAGCAGGTTTTTCGACGTGCCCTTATTTCACCCGCAGCAGCCGCACGCCGTAGATATCGAACCGGTTCGACGGCTCGGCGCCGCCGGCGCCGCTGAAGCTGCGGTTACTCTCGAGATAACTCATATTGTAGAAGTCCGTCATCTCGAGACGGTAGCTGCCCGCCTCGACGCGCGCCGCCAGCGGCGTCGAATACACGCTCGGCGTGTCCTTCTGCAGCAGCGGCGCATGCGGCAGCTGGATCACGCCCTGGGCCACGACACGGCCGCTGCCATCCTTCAGCGCCAGCCATTTCACGCCGCCGCTGATGCCCAGGTTCACCTGGTTGGCGCCGTTGTGGTAACGCACCTGGATGCGGTAGTTGCCCGGCTGCTCGATGCGGATGTCTTCGACGGCGAAGCGGTCGCCGGGCTTGCCCCAGTCCTCGAGATGGGCCTGGGTGAAGCGCGCATCGGGCGCGGTCGCCTTCAGGTTTGAGGCGACGCGGGCGTCCAGCACGGAAATCCCGATGCCCGCGTCGACGCAGCGCGGCTGGCTGTGGTGGCTGACGTTGCCGCTGTCGGTGTACAGGGCCGCCACCGCATAACAGGAGGTGGCGCCGGCGCCGGGGTCAAGCCAGGCCCCGGCCGGCAGCTTGTCGGCCACCAGCTTGCCGTCGCGGTAGACGCGGTAGCGCACGTTGGCGGCGTTGCCGTTGGCGTCGATCTGCAGGGTGACCGGGCCAGATGCCGCGCGCGCCAGGCTGTCGATGGTCGGCTCGCGCGGGCCGAAGACGGCGCTCCCCTTGTCATGGGGATTGGCGTCGACGCGGCGGATGTCGTGCCGGCCGGGCACCAGCTTACCCAGCGTGATCTCGATGCGGTTGCTGTCGGTCAGATCGATCAGGCCGATGGTGCCGGCGGCGCCGGCGACCTGCCGGCCGTTCAGGACGATGCGCTCTACCTCGTAATAGCCATCGTGCTCGCTCGCGGCAGGCAGTCGCAGGCGCACGTCGATGCGCTTGCCGTGCAGGCGCAGGTCGTGCAGCGCGATCTCGTTCGTGCCGCCGAAGGTGTCGCGGCGCAGTTTCGCCGTCACGAACGGCCGCAACGCGATGCCGTCGTCCAGCATCTGCACGCCGAACACGTTGTTGACCACCATGCCGAGATAGCCGCCGACCGACCACAGCTGGCGGCGCGAATTGATTACCGGACCGCTCAGGTCCGGATCGTGTTCGTCGAGCAGCAGCGGCTGGCCGGACAGCCATTCGAGGTTTTCCATGTTCGACAGATTGACCGCCGCCCCGCGCATCAGGGAAGCATAGGCCACGTCGGCCACCGCCGCGTTCTTGCCCTGGGCCGCCGCGCGCAGGCCATACGCGGTCACGAACGGCCAGATCGAGCGGTTGTGATACACCGGCACCCCAATCTGCTGCGGCCAGATCGTCGGGGCGCCCAGCGGGCCGTGCGGATAGCGCGCCAGGATCGAGCGCGCCTGGTCGTCGTCGGCCACGCCGCTGACGATGGCAAGCGCCTGGCCCAGCCAGTCGAACTTGTGCAGCGGCGCGTCGTCCAGGTGGCCGGCGGTGAGGCTGCTGTACATGCCCGCGTCCTTCAGCCACAGGCGCGCGTTGATCGCCCGCTTCAGGTCTTGCGCCCAGCGCGCGTAGCGCTGCGCCTTGTCCGGCTGCTGGTGCTCGCGCGCCAGCTTCGCGGCCAGGTTCAGCGCCTGGTAAACCACGACGTTGGTCGACAGCGCCTTCGAGCTCGCCATCGAGGCCAGGTCGCCCGGGATCCAGGCGGCATAGGTCTGGTCGCGCCAGTCGAGGAAGGATTCCTCGCCCGTGTACAG
This sequence comes from Massilia sp. UYP11, assembly GCF_050434805.1. Taxonomy (NCBI): domain Bacteria; kingdom Pseudomonadati; phylum Pseudomonadota; class Betaproteobacteria; order Burkholderiales; family Oxalobacteraceae; genus Massilia; species Massilia sp. UYP11. The sequence goes on along the minus strand of NZ_JBNDJE010000021.1, from coordinate 68,690 downwards.
GCCGGACACCGGATCGAAGGCCGCCACGCGGTCGATCTCGAGCGTGTTCGACAGCGCCTTCAGGGCGCGCGCGGCAAATTGGGCACGCTCATTATTGGCGCCATTATCGGTCTCATGAGCGGGCAGGGTGCGTAGCGTCTCCTCGGCCGCCAGGGCCCAGGTCAGGCGGTCGGTGCTGACCGGCCAGCTGCCGCCGCTGCCGGTGTCCTGCACGATCTGCAGGCCGTCCGGCGTGCCCGGGACCTGGGCCGCAGCGGTGATGCCCGGGCGCCAGCCCGAGAGCTTGAAGTCCAGCGAATTGCGCACCCGCCGCGGGTCGAGCAGGGCCAGGCCCAGGTCGGCCGCATACGCCAGGTCGCGGGTCCAGACGTAGGCCCACTTTTCTCCGGTGGCGAAGCAGTCGCAGTCGATCGCCTTGCCGCCGTTGTAGTTGCCGTCGTTGATCTGGCTGACCGAATTCTGGCGCATCTCGCGGCCGGCCAGCGCGAACAGGGCGTCGAAGGCCAGGTTGCCGCTGCGTACCCGCGGCAAGCCGTCTTCTTCGGCGTATTCGACGTGCTGCGGGCCCGGATCGCGCAGCAGCATGGTGCTCGACTGGACGTAGCGGCGCAGCAGCGCGTCCGCATCCGGCGTCGAGTAGCGCACGGTTTCTACCTTGCCGTCCCAGGTCGGCCATTGCTGCGACGCCTGGGCCGCGTGGCCGGCATGCGGATCGGGGCCGGCGCCGCGCTGGGCGTCGGCGATGCGCGCCACCTTGAGCACCGGCGTCGACTTGTCGCGCGCGTCGATCGTGAAGCGGTAGGTGCCCGGCTGGCGCACGAACAGGAAGGTCTCGGGACCGGACTGCGGCTTCAGGCGGTAGTCGGTGTCGGGCTTGACGCTCGTGCTTCTATCCGGATCGATCACCCATTCAACGCCCCAGTCGCCCGTCCCCAGCTTGAAGGCATGGTTGCCGGGCATGACCTCGACGTCGGCCTGGTAGACGCCATCGCCTTGCGCCGCCAGCGGGCTGGCGGTGCCCCAGCCATTGAAGGCGCCGCGCACGTACAGGCCGTCGACGTCCTGGGCGAGGACACCGCCGCAGGAGAGCAGGGCGGCCAGGGCGATGGCATGGCGCTTCATCGCGGCGTCGCCAGTTCGAGCACGATGGCCGCGCGGGCGGGAAGCACCAGCTTCTCGCGCAGGTCGTAGGTCTTGCCGGTCAGGGCGTCGGTGCCGCTGGCCACGCCGGAGAGCATCTCGCGGAAGCGCTCGACGTCGAGCGACATCTCCTTGGCGTTGTTGTTGAAGGCGACCAGCACCTTCTTTGCATCGCGCCGGTCATCCAGATAGCGGAAGTAGACCCAGGTGTTGTCCTGCGGGCCGTAATGCATCATCTTGCCGTGATGGATGACCGGCTGGCCCTTGCGCCAGTTGGCGAGCTTGCGCACGAACTCCTGCGCATTGCGCTGCTTCGTGCTCAAGCCGACGCCCTTGAACGCGTCGACCTTGTCGCCCGCCCAGCCGCCCGGGAACGGCGTGCGGTAGGTGGCGTCGTTGCGCTCGCCGACGGCGCTGGTCATCAGGATCTCGTCGCCCGTGTAGAACTGCGGGATGCGCGGCGCCGTCATCATGAAGATCATCGCCATGCGGTACTTGTCGAAGTCTTCGCCCACTTCGCTGTAGATGCGCGACATGTCGTGGTTGTCGGCGAACAGCACCAGGTTGCCCGGCTCCGGATACAGGTAGTCGAGCGACAGCGTCTCGTAGACGTCGGTGAAGACGTTGCCGCCTTTCTTGTCGGCCAGCGCACGGCGCATCGCCTCGGCCACCGGGAAGTCCATCAGGCTTGGCGTGTAGGCCTGGTAGCCGTCGAAGTTCTGCTTGCCGCGCTGCCAGTAGGCCACCACCGGCACCTTGGTTGACCATTCCTCGCCGACCAGGTTCAGGTTCGGGTATTCCGCCATCAGGCGCTTCGTGTACTCGCTCAGGAAGGCCTTGTCCGAATAACCGAAGGTGTCGATGCGCAGCCCTGACAAGCCCGCGTACTCGATCCACCAGATATTGTTCTGGATGAGGTAATTCGCTACCTGCGGATTGGACTGGTTCATGTCGGGCATGCTCTTGACGAACCAGCCGCGCGTGAAGTTGTCGGCGTCTTCCTTCGCGCCGTACGGGTCCTGCACCGCCGTGTGGTAGTGCTGGGTCGGAACGAACTTGTCGCCGTAGTTGATCCAGTCCGGTGCCGGCAAGTCCTTCATCCACCAGTGGTGGCTGCCGATGTGCGACAGCACCACGTCCTGGATGATGCCGATGCCGCGCTTTTTCGCTTCCTGCGACAGGCGCCTGAAATCCTCGTTGCTGCCGTAGCGCGGGTCGATCCGGTACAGGTCGGTGGCCGCGTAGCCATGGTAGGAGTAGCCCGGCATATTGTTTTCGACGAGCGGCGTCGGCCACAGCTGGGTGAAGCCCAGGCCGGCCACATAGTCGAGGCGGTCGATGATGCCCTTGATGTCGCCGCCGTGGCGGCCCAGGCCGCCCTTGCGGTCGAGCCGGTCGGGCATGCCGTCGACGCTGTCGTTGGACGGGTCGCCGTTGGCGAAGCGGTCCGGCATGATCTGGTAGATCGCGTCCTTGCTGGAAAAGCCCTGGCGTTCGGCGGACCCAGCCTCGCGTTCCAGCAGGCGGTAGGTATGGCTGGCGGTGCGGTTGGCGCCCTTGAAGGCGATCTCGAAGCTGCCGGGCTTGACCTTCGGGTCGAGCGCCAGGTCGATGAACAGGTAGTTGCGGTTCGGGGTGCGGGTCACCGAGGCGATGCGCACGCCCGGATACGCCAGCGACGGCTCCAGGTCGGCGATCCTGTCGCCATACACCATCAGCTGTACCTGGGGATGCTGCATGCCGGCCCACCAGAAGGGCGGCTCCATGCGGGCGATGTCGGGGGTCTGGGCGTGAACGGCGAATGCAGCGCCGCCGAGTACGATGCTGGCGAGGAGTTGTCTCATGATATAAGGCGTCGCACCGTCACTGCTGCATAGGTAGTAAGACTACAAACCCATGCGGCCGGCATACGGCGGGGTCGCTAAGTGTTGTTGTGTTGGCGAAAGAGTACTATAGAAACCAACCAGCGCCAATCCATACACCTGCTGCGCGCTCTAGGAGAACTACAGCGTTGGTGGCCTCGCAAATCTTAAGATTTCCTTTAGAAACAACCGGAATGTCTTATTGATATGTATAAATATGCGGATTTTTGTAGCTCGGCTACAACGAGCGCGCCGCTGTTTTTTCTGAAACCTGCGATCATTGTCGATACACACAGTTTTCCGGCCGCAACATCTAGTTTTAGTACAGTTGCTCAGCCGAAGCTGATAAAAATTGTCGAGGCAACGACCCCGGCAGCGCAATGCCGCTGAGGGCTGCCTTCCACCGAGGAGACACATGAAAGCTACCGCCACCAGGCGCGCCGGCAAGTCGGCGCGTACCGCATTTCCGTTGAACCCGCTCGCCGCGGGCTGCGCCGTCCTGCTGTCGGCACTGGCCGGTCAGGCCTTCGCGCAGGCATCCGGCAGCGAAGCGCAGACCGCCGTCGCGCCGAATACCCCGACCGCGGCCGCCACCAGCGAAGTCATCGCCACCCCGGCGCCAAGCGTGTCCACCGTCACCGTGACCGGCATCCGCCAGGGCATCGAGGCGGCGATCTCGGTCAAGCGCAATTCCAATTCCATCGTCGAAGCGATTTCGGCCGAAGACATCGGCAAGCTGCCCGATTCCTCGGTGGCCGAATCGATCGCGCGCCTGCCGGGCGTGACCGCCCAGCGCAGCCGCGGCTCGGGACGCGCGTCCGAGATTTCGGTGCGCGGCCTGTCGCCGAGCTTCAACGGCACCCTGCTCAACGGCCGCGAGATGGCCTCGACCGGCAATGCCCGCAACCCCGAATTCGACCTGTTCCCGTCCGAGCTGATGGGCGGCGTGGTGATCTACAAGACCCCGGACGCGAGCGTGATCGGCCAGGGCCTGGCCGCGACCATCGATCTCAAGACCGTGCAGCCGCTCGACTTCGGCAAGCGCGTCATCGCCGTCAACTACAAGAAGAGCCGCCTGGGCGTGCGCACCGCCGAAGAGGGCGACGGCGACCGCGTCTCGCTGTCCTACATCGACCAGTTCGCCAACCGCACCATCGGCCTGGCGGTCGGCCTGACTTCGTACGACGAGACCGGCGGCGAGCAGCGCAAGTACGACGCCTGGGGCGGCAGCATCGCCGAATTGCCGTACAACGGCCAGAACGTGCGCCTGCCGCTGGGCTTCACGGCCGACACCGAAACCGGCTACCACAACCGCGACGGCGCCTTCGCTTCGCTGCAATGGCGGCCGAACCGCAACTTCCGTTCGACGGTCGACCTGTTCTATTCGGCCGGCGAGACCGGCTTCAAGCGCAGCGGCCTGGAAGGCGCGGTGGGCGCCAATACCTCGGGCCTGTACGACCCGGCCGGCGTGCTGCAGAACGTGGTGGTGCAGAACGGCGTCGCCGCCAGCGGCACCCTGACCAACTACAAGGCGGTGGTGCGCAACCACATCGAAGCGGCGAAGGACGACCTCAAGACCGTCGGCTGGAAGAACGAGCTGCGCGTGGGCGACTGGGACACCAGCGCCGACATCACCTGGTCCAAGGCGACCAAGCTGAGCTCGCGCTACGAGACCACCGCCGGCCTGCCGGGCAATGCGGCCAACCTGGACACGATCTCGTGGACGGGCTTTAACGGCGGCAACTTCACCGACATCGCCTGGCGCACCGGCCTGAATTACGCCGACCCGAACGTCGCCCAGCTCACCGACGTGAACGGCTGGTCGGGCACGGCCGACAATCCGCTGGCCCAGGCCGGCTACCTGGCCCAGCCCTACATCGACGACAAGCTCAAGGCGATCCGCCTGAACGCCAAGCGCGACGTCGAATGGGGCCCGGTCTCGGCCATCCAGTTCGGCTACAACTACACCGACCGCGAAAAGACCCGCAGCGGCGAAGAAGGCCGCCTGATGATCGCCGGCGGCGACCGCTTCGGCGCCGTGGCGATGCCGGGCGCGTCCGCGAACACGGCCGGCACCACCGGCATCCCGATCGCCACCTGGAACCCGCTCGGCTCGCTCGGCTCCGTGTATGAACTGGCGCCGAAGGTGAATGCCGACATCCTCACCAAGATGTGGGACGTCAAGGAAACCGTGCAGACCGCCTATGTGATGGGCAACCTGAACGGCGAGCTGTTCGGCCTGGAATACCGCGGCAACGTCGGCACCCAGTTCGTGCACACCAAGCAGATGGGCGGCGGCTACAACAGCGGCAACTGCACCGGCGAGACCGCCGACACCTGCCCGGTGCTGCGCGCCGCCGGCGAACACGACTACTGGGACGTGCTGCCGAGCCTGAACCTGTCGTTCGACCTGAAGAACGACCAGCTGCTGCGCATGGGCGTGGCGCAAGTGCTGTCGCGTCCTACCCTGGACGACCTGCGCGGCGGCCTCGGCTTCAGCGTCAACACCGGCGTGGCCAATCCCTTCCTGAGCGGCGGCGGCGGCAACCCGATGCTGGAACCGTTCAAGGCCAAGTCGTTCGACCTGTCGTACGAAAAATACTTCGGCAAGAAGGGCTATGTCAGCGTCGCCGGCTTCTACAAGAAGCTCGACAGCTTCATCCTGCGCACCCCGTCGGAATACGACTTCGCGCCATGGGTCACCTCGACCACGCCGCTGCCGACCACGGGCCCGTACGCCGGTTCCACCATCGGCGTGCTGAACCGTCCTGAAAACGGCGAAGGCGGCAGCATCCGCGGCTACGAGCTGGCGGTGAACATTCCGCTGGAACTGGTGAGCTCGTGGCTGGACGGCTTCGGCATCCTGGCCAACCACTCCGACACCCGTTCGAAGATCGACCTGCCGGCCCTGGGCTTCGGCAACGTGCAGGTGCCGGCGCAGTCGATCCCGCTGCCGGGCCTGTCGCGCAAGGTCAGCAACCTGCGCCTGTACTACGAAAAGAACGGCTTCCAGATCGCCGCCGCGGCGCGCAAGCGCTCGGACTTCCTGGGCCAGTCGCCGGACTTCTCGGACACGCTGCAGTACACCTTCGTGAAGGGCGAGACCATCGTCGACTTCCAGGTCTCGTACGAGATCCAGTCAGGCTTCGCCAAGGGGCTGTCGGTGTTCGCCCAGGCCAACAACTGGAACAACGCGCCGTACCAGGAATACACGGTGAGCAGCGATTCGGTCACGCGCCGCGTGGAATACGGCCGCACCTACCAGTTCGGCGCCAACTACAAGTTCTGATCGCAGGCGCGCAGGACTACAGGGCACGTCGAACAGGTGCCCTACAATGCAACCCTCGCGGCCTTCGGCCCCGGGGGTTGTTTTTCTTGAAAGAGACGGCAGGAACACAGCATATGGAAAATCAGGCAATCAGGGACATCGTGATCGTCGGCGGCGGCACCGCCGGCTGGATGACGGCGGCGGCGCTGTCGAGCATGCTGGGCGGCCGCTACAACATCCGGCTGGTCGAGTCGGATGAGATCGGCATCGTGGGCGTCGGCGAGGCGACCATTCCGATGATCCAGCGCTTCAACCGCGTGGTCGGCATCGACGAGAACGAATTCATGCGCGAGACGATGGGCAGCTTCAAGCTGGGCATCGAGTTCGTCAACTGGGGCCGGCTGGGCGAGCGCTACATGCACGGCTTCGGACGCATGGGCCAGGACCTGGCCACCGTGCCCTTCGAGCAGTACTGGCACAAGATGCGTGCGCTCGGCAAGGCCGCGCCGCTCGAGGAATACTCGATCACGCGCATGGCGGCCAAGGCCGGCAAGTTCATGCCGGCGCGCCACGACGTGCCGAATTCGCCGCTGCGCGACATCGCCTACGCCTATCACTTCGACGCCAGCCTCTACGCGAAATACCTGAGAAAACTGTCCGAGGCGCGCGGCGTAGCGCGCATCGAGGGCAGGATTGCGCGCGCGATCCAGCGCGAGCCGGACGGCTTCGTCACGGCGGTGGAGCTCGACAGCGGCCAGCGCATCGAAGGAGAATTGTTCATCGACTGCTCGGGTTTTCGGGGCCTGCTGATCGAGCAGGCGCTCGCGACCGGCTACGAGGACTGGACCGGCTGGCTGCCGGCCGACCGCGCGCTGGCCGTGCCCTGCGAATCGGCGCCGGCCATCACGCCGTTCACGCGCGCCACCGCGCACAAGTCGGGCTGGCAGTGGCGCATCCCGCTGCAGCACCGTACCGGCAACGGCCACGTCTATTGCAGCCGCTTCATCAGCGACGACGAGGCGGCGGCCACGCTGCTGGCCAACCTCGACGGCCGCGCGCTGGCCGAGCCACGCCTGATCAAGTTCCAGACCGGCATGCGCAAGCAGGCCTGGAACCGCAACGTGGTGGCGATCGGCCTGTCGGGCGGCTTCCTGGAGCCGCTCGAGTCGACCAGCATCCACCTGATCCAGTCCAGCATCGCGCGCCTGGTCGAGCTGTTCCCGGACCGCCGTTTCAGCGACGTCGACCGCGATGAATTCAACCGCCAGTCGCGTTTCGAATACGAGCGCGTGCGCGACTTCATCATCCTGCACTACCACCTGAACCAGCGCACCGATTCGGCCTACTGGCTGGAATGCGCCAACATGGCGATTCCCGAGACGCTGCGCCAGAAGATGGACCTGTACCGTTCGCGCGGCAAGGTCGTGCGGGTCGATAACGAGCTGTTCTCGGAAGTCGGCTGGCTGCAGGTGTTCGAGGGGCAGAACATGCCGCTCGACGGATATCACCCGCTGGCCGACACCCAGTCCGAGGCCGACATCGCCGAGTACATGGAGAGCGTGCGCGAGGTGATTCGCAAGTGCGTGGACGTGATGCCGTCGCATGACGGGTACATCGCGCAGCATTGCGCGGCGCGCAAAGCCTGAGCCGCAGCCGGGCCGGCACGATCCGTGCATACGGGTCAGCAGGACTTGTGGACGTCCAGGGCGCCGCGCGCGCGTAAGCGCCCGACGCATGTGACCCGCTAAAAATCCGGCCAAGGCGTCAAGTGGCATCCTGCACTCGCCGCCGCCGTCCGCTGTGTAGTACAGCCCGCTGACCTTCCATCGCCGGCCCGTGTGAGGTCCTGCGCACAGTTTCGCACGTCAACATGAGAAGGTTGACAGGCAGCCATGGCTCTACCAACCCGCTTCGGCGGGTTTCTCATTTGTACTTTCGCAAGAGTGCATGCCTCGCCGGCCTGGTATCCGATTTCACATCCCTGTGCGGGCGATCGCAGGTAGTTTTTTGTCAACGCGTTTCTGTCACAATCTGATTGGAGGCAACTGCCCTGGTTCATCATTTTATGGAGTAATACGAATGGCGCATTACATCGATATCCCGGCCAAGGACGGCTCGGGAAGCTTCAAAGGCTACCTGGCGTTGCCAAGCGGAGGCAGCGGCCCCGGACTGGTGGTGGGGCAGGAAATCTTCGGCGTCAACCAGAACATGCGCGACGTGGCCGATATGTACGCCGAAGAAGGGTATGTAGCCCTGGTGCCGGACCTGTTCTGGCGCATGCAGCCGGGCGTCGACCTGGGCTATACCGAGGAGGACTTCAAGCTTGCGCTCGGCTACTTCACCCGGCTCGACGTCGACCGCGCGGTCGAGGATATCGCGGCGGCAATCGACGCACTGCGCGGGCTGCCGCAGGTGTCGGGGCCAGGCGTGGGTTATGTCGGCTTCTGCATGGGCGGCAAGCTGGCCTACATGACCGCGGCGCGCACCGATGTCGCCTGTGCGGTGGCCTACTACGGCATGGGGATCGAGGACATGCTGGACGAGGCCGTCAACATCAAGGGCAAGCTGGTGCTGCACTTCGCCGAGAACGATGCCTACTGCGACGCTGCTGCGCGCGAGAAGATCATCAAGGGACTGGCCGGGTTGCCGAAGGCTGAGTTTTACACCTACCCCGGCGCAGACCATGCGTTCGCCCGGGTCGGCAGTATGCACTTCGATAAACCGTCGGCGCTGATGGCGCATGGCCGAACCATCGCCGCGCTCAAGGCGACGATCGGCCCGGATTTCAATTTGTCGGACCTGTGGGAGCAGCACGTGTACCAGGAGTTCGTCAAGCGTGACGTGCCGGCGACGATGGCGACCATGGTCGCCGAGCCCTACGTGAATCATATCCCGACCCTGACGGGCGGTGTCGGGTCCAGGCAGCTGGCGCGCTTCTACCAGCATCATTTCGTGCATGGCAATCCGGCGGACATGCGCATGATCCCGATTTCGCGCACGGTCGGGGCACTCCAGGTAGTCGACGAATTCATCATGTGCTTCACCCATGATCAGGAGATCGACTGGATGCTGCCGGGGGTGGCGCCAACCGGCAAATACGTCGAGATCCCGATGATCGGCATCATCAGCTTCCGTGGCGACAAGCTGTACCACGAGCATATCTACTGGGACCAGGCCAGCGTGCTGGTGCAAATCGGCCTGCTGGACCCGGCGCTGTTGCCGGTGTCCGGGATCGAGCAGGCCCGCAAGCTGCTCGACGAGACCATTCCGTCGAACCGGCTGATGGCGCGCTGGAGCAGCAGCGAAGGGCTGTAACGGGAGCGTGTGCAAGACGGCCCGGTCTGATAGAGGCGCGGCCACGTGCCCCGCAGGCTGCCGGGCCGATTCGCATGAACAATCCTGTTCCCTGGTCTGGAGTATAGTGGCCTGCCATCAGCATGTAAGCGCGGGCGAGCCGGATCTCGCACAGAGGAGGGAACAGGCATGCTTACTCAACGGACGAAAGACATCGTCAAGGCCACGGCACCGGTCCTTGCGGCGCACGGTTATGACATCATCAAGCACTTCTACCGAAGCCTGCTGAGTGCCCATCCCGAGCTGAAGAACGTCTTCAACATGCGCCACCAGGAGCGCGGGCAGCAGCAGGAGGCCCTGGCGCGTGCGGTGTATGCCTACGCCGCCAACATCGAGGATCCATCCAGCCTTGCGGCGCTGCTGGAAGGGATCGCCAACAAGCATGCCAGCCTGGACGTCAGGCCTGAGCAGTACCCGATCGTCGGAGAGCACCTGCTGGCATCGATCAAGGCCGTGCTGGGCGATGCGGCGACTGCAGACATCATCTCGGCCTGGGCGCAGGCCTACGGCAACCTGGCCGACATCCTCATGGGACGGGAGAGCGAACTGCGCGAGCGCACGGCCGAAGCACCAGGCGGCTGGGTTGGCTGGAGGGAGTTTGTCGTCACCGCCAAGCAGCCCGAGAGCGATGTCATCACGTCGTTCGTGCTGGAGCCGGCTGACGGCGGGCCGGTCGTCAACTTCGAGCCGGGGCAGTACACCAGTGTCAACGTGCCAGTGCCGCGTCTCGGGCTGCGCCAGATCCGCCAGTACAGCCTGTCCGACGCGCCGAACGGGCGCAGCTATCGCATCTCGGTCAAGCGCGAGGATGGGGTCGATCCCGGGCAGAAGGGTTATGTATCGACCCTGCTGCACGACGAGGTGCAGATTGGCGACAGGATCCAGCTCGCTGCACCGCACGGTAATTTCTTCATCGATGTCACTGCGACGACACCGGTGGTCCTGATCAGCGGCGGGGTCGGCCTGACGCCCATGATCAGCATGCTCAACCGTGTGCTGCAATCGCCGGGACGCGAGATCGTGTTCGTGCACGGCGCGCGCAACAGCGGTGTCCATGCCATGAAGGATCGTCTGCGCGTGGCAGCGGCGCAGCATCCGAACTTCAAGACCTTTATCTTCTATAACGAACCTCTGCCCCAGGACCAGGCGGGCAGGGATTTCGACTATCGCGGCCTGGTCGACATCGGCACGATCGCGGCTTCGGTCCTGCTGCCCGACGCCGACTACTACATCTGCGGCCCGATCCCGTTCATGCGGCAGCAACATGATGCCCTGATCGCGCGCGGCATCGCGGAAACACGGGTGCATTACGAGGTGTTCGGTCCGGATCTGTTCGCGGAGTAGGACAAGCCCGGTCCCGTGCCCGCGCGGCAGGTGGGCGCGCGCGGCGCTATCCCGAGCCCACGCTATGAGTGGGAATGCCCTCAATTCCGGTAAATAACCGAATTCAATAGGTAATCTTACGGGCCGCTGATCATCTGGATGATCAGCGGCCTTTTTGTTGAGCATGACCCGCAGGTCATCACAGCTTGCTTTGTAGCAAATTTTCATGACGCGCCCGGCGATCCGGACGTTCTGAATGATTTACTACGTGATATGCACTGTAATGGTGCATTAAGGAAAATATACGCCGGTTTTTAGAGCATTTGTAGCGTGACTACAGAATCGGAGAAGTTGTCATGTAGCTCATATACAACGGGAAACCCTTGAATTTACGGCCTGCTAGGCGAAAACATGCCATGATCATTGCTGCAAGTAACTCCCGTTGACAGTGCATCTAGTTTTAATACAGAATCGCGACCAACGTTGATTTTGTCGCAAAAAGCCGATCCCGACCGGCCGAGGGCTGTTTTCGGGAATACATCGTTCTATCTGAGGGGACACATGAAAAACATCGCCACCAAGCGTGCCGCATTCCAGCTGAGCCCGGTTGCCGCCGGTTGCGCCATCTTCGTCACGGTCCTGGCCGGCAGCGCGCAGGCGCAGACCGCCAGTACCGGCGAAACCGCCAACCTGAACCCGGACGCGCCGGTGACCACCGTGACCGTGACCGGCATCCGCCGCGCGATCGAAGATGCGATCGCCGTCAAGCGCGAATCGACCGGCATCGTCGAAGCCATCTCGTCGGAAGACATCGGCAAGCTGCCGGACGTGTCGATCGCCGAATCGCTGGCGCGCCTGCCGGGCCTGTCGGCCCAGCGCGTCAACGGCCAGGCCCAGTCGATCAGCATCCGCGGCACCTCGGGCGACCTGTCGACCGCGCTGCTCAACGGCCGCGAGCAGGTCACCACCAGCTCGGACCGCACCGTCGAATACGACCAGTACCCGTCGGAACTGATCAGCGCCGTCACCGTGTACAAGACCGGCGACGCCAGCGTGATCGGCCAGGGCCTGTCGGGCACGGTCGACCTGCAGACCATCAAGCCGCTGTCGCTGCGCGAGCGCGTCGTCACCGTCAACGTGCGCGGCGAAAAGAACTCGAAGGGCTCGGTCAGCGCCGGCTCGCCGGACACCGGCAGCCGCATCAGCGCCTCTTACATCGACCAGTTCGCCGACCGCACGCTCGGCGTGGCGATCGGCTATGCGCGCCAGGACAAGCCGAACGTGCACCAGCAGTTCGAGACCTGGGACTGGGTGGACGACACCAATGTCGTGCCGGGCTCGACCGTTAAAGTGCCGAAGGGCATGAAGTCGATGGCCATCACCGGCGACCAGGTGCGCGACGGCCTGATGGGCGTGCTCGAATGGCGCCCGAACCGCAACTTCAGCTCGACCTTCGACGTCTATCACTCGCGCTTCGACCAGGAAGAAATCCGCCGCGGCATCGAGATGCCGCTGAAGGATGACGGCACGGTGCGCTTCTCGAACGCGACCGTGGTCAACGGCACCGCGATCGCCGGCACCGCCAACGACGTCAATCCGGTCGTGCGCAACAACCGCATGACGCGCGACGACAAGCTGACCGCCTTCGGCTGGAACAACCGCTACAGCTCGGGCGACTGGGTCGGTATCGTCGACATCAGCCGTTCCAAGGCTGACCACAAGGAACAGCTGATCGAGATCAACGCCGGCCGCGCCGCGCGCCAGACGCTGGGCTACAGCTACCACGGCGGCACCATTCCGCAACTGTCGCTGTCGGGCGTGTACGACGATCCGTCGCAGATCGCCATCGGCGGCCAGTTCGGCGAAGGCTACGTGAACGCCCCGAACATGACCGACAAGATGACCTCGTTGCGCGTCAGCCTCGAGCGCAAGTTCGCCGACGGTCCGTTCAGCAGCCTGGAAGTCGGCTACAACCACTCCAAGCGCGAGAAGGAAAAGGAACACCTGGAGACCGGCTTCTCGAAGCTTGGCGACGGCACCTTCGCACCTAACGTGCTGAACGGCTCGCAAGGCTTGTATGCGCTCCAGAACTCGCTGAGCTGGGACATCGACGCCGTGCTGGCCAACAACTTCGGTCCGTTCACCCCGACGGTCCTGGTGCCATGGGGCGCGACCAAGAACTGGTCGATCGAAGAAAAGGTCAAGACCGGCTACGCCAAGCTGAACATCGACACCGAATTGATGGCGATGCCGCTGCGCGGCAATATCGGCATCCAGGTGATCGACACCGACCAGAGCTCGACCGCGAACACGCTGCGCGCCTGGCCGTTCGCCGATCTGGTGCCGCTCACCGACGGCAAGAAATACACCGACTACCTGCCGAGCCTGAACCTGGCCTGGAGCCTGCCCGACCAGCAGTTCATCCGTTTCGGCGCCGGCAAGACACTGGCGCGCGCCAAGCTGAACCAGCTGAACGCCGCCCTGGAAGTGGGTCTGACCGCACAGACCACCGGTACCCCATGGGGCAACGGCGGCAACGCCCAGCTCGATCCATGGCGCGCCAAGCAGGTCGACCTGTCGTACGAAAAATACTTCGGCAACAAGGGTTACATCTCGGCCGCCGGCTTCTACAAGGACCTGTCCTCGTACATCTACAGCGTGACCGTGCCGCGTGACTTCTCGGAGTACAACCTGCAGGGCGCCCTGACCAATATCGGCACCATGACCCAGCCGATGAACGGCGAAGGCGGTACCCTGAAGGGCCTGGAGTTCGCGGCCTCGGCCCCGCTGGACATGATCCACCCGATGCTGGACGGCTTCGGCATCACCGCCAACGCCTCGTTCACCAGCAGCGAAATCTCGATCGTCGACCAGCGCTTCGGCAGCCTCGCGATCCCGCTGCCGGGCCTGTCCAAGCGCGTGTTCAACGTGACCGCCTACTACGAGAAAGACGGTTTCTCGGCCCGCGTCAGCCAGCGCTACCGCAGCGACTTCGTGGGCGAAATCGGCGGCATCGGCGGCGCAACCGAGCTGACCTACGTGAAAGCTGATAAAGTAGTCGACCTGCAGCTCGGTTACGACTTCAAGCAGATCGAGGGCCTGTCGGTGCTGTTCCAGGTGAACAACCTGACCGATACCGCCTTCCGCAGCTACGCCGGCACCGAAGACCGTCCGCGCGGCTACAGCAAGTACGGCCGCCAGATGCTGCTCGGCCTGAACTACAAGCTGTAAGACACGCTGTATCATCGGCACGCCGCCCAGCGCGGCGTCTGCCAGCCCTTGCAGGTTTTGCCTGCAAGGGCTTTTTGTTTTGTTCGGATTCTGTGGTTTTGGCCCCATAATCCACGCCTGTTTAGTCCGCGCATCGTCCTATTTGGCGCCTTGCGCGGGGCGACGGTGTAAACTATCGCTTTCGTTTCTACTTATTTAAGAGCAACTCCTTTATGTCCGACACCCCAATCCCATCGTTTTCCGACCTCAATCTTTCGGCACCTGTACTGAAAGCATTGAAAGACGTCGGCTACGAAACGCCGTCGCCGATCCAGGCTGCCACCATTCCTTTGCTGCTGGAAGGGCGCGACGTGTTGGGGCAGGCCCAGACCGGGACCGGCAAGACCGCGGCCTTCGCGCTGCCGATCCTGTCGAATATCGACGTCAAGAAGACCGTGCCGCAAGCGCTGGTGCTGGCGCCGACGCGTGAACTGGCGATCCAGGTCGCCGAAGCCTTCCAGAGCTACGCTGCCCACATCAAGGGCTTCCATGTGCTGCCGATCTACGGTGGCCAGAGCTATGGCCCGCAGCTGTCGAGCCTGCGCCGCGGCGTGCACGTGGTGGTAGGCACCCCGGGCCGCGTCATCGACCACATCGAAAAGGGCTCGCTCGACCTGTCGCAGCTGACCACCCTGGTGCTCGACGAAGCCGACGAAATGCTGCGCATGGGTTTCATCGACGACGTCGAGCAGATCCTGCAGCAAACCCCGGCAGGCCGTCAGACCACGCTGTTCTCGGCGACGATGCCGCCGGCGATCAAGCGCATCGCAAAAACCTATCTGCGCGATCCGTCCGAAGTGACCGTGGCGGCCAAGACCGGCACCGCCGACAACATCAAGCAGCGTTACTGGCTGGTGGCCGGCATGCACAAGCTCGACGCGCTGACCCGCATCCTCGAGGCCGAGCCGTTCGACGGCATGATCATCTTCGCGCGCACCAAGCTGGGCACCGAAGAACTGTCGACCAAGCTGCAGGCGCGCGGCTTCGCGGCCACCGCCATCAATGGCGACATGGCCCAGCAACAGCGCGAGCGCACCATCGAGCAGCTCAAGAACGGCAAGATCGACATCCTGGTGGCGACCGACGTCGCCGCGCGCGGCCTCGACGTGGAGCGCATCAGCCACGTGATCAACTACGACGTGCCGTCCGATCCCGAGAGCTACACCCACCGCATCGGCCGCACCGGCCGGGCGGGACGCAGCGGCGACGCGATCCTGTTCATCACCCCGCGCGAGCGCGGCCTGCTCAAGGCGATCGAGCGCGCCACCCGCCAGCCGGTTGCTCCGCTCGAGCTGCCGACCGTCAAGGCGGTCAATGAAGTGCGCATCACCCGCTTCAAGGACCAGATCCGCGCTACGCTGGCCGAAGGCGGCCTGGACGTGTTCCGTTCGCTGATCGAAGACGTCGAGCGTGAAGACAATGTGCCGGCGATCGATATCGCGGCCGCGCTGGCCAAGCTGGCGCGCGGCGACGAACCGCTGCTGCTGCAAAAGCCCGACCGTGACGCGCGTCCTGAGTTCGTGCCGTCGCAACGCGAATTCGGGCAAGAGCGCAGTGGCGGCCAGGAGCGTGCGCCGCGCGCGCCGCGTGGCGACTGGGAAGAGCGTCCGGCGCGTCCCGCACGCGAACCGGGCTTCAAGAAAGAGCGGGTGATGCGCGACCCCGAGCCGGGCATGGCCACCTTCCGCATCGAAGTCGGCTTCGCCCATGGCGCCAAGCCGGGCAATATCGTCGGCGCGATCGCCAACGAAGCCAATATCCCGTCCAAGCATATCGGCCGCATCGAGATCTATGACGATTACTCGACACTGGACCTGCCGGACGACATGCCGAAGGACCTGGTGGATCACCTCAAGACCGTCTGGGTCGCGGGCCGCCAGCTCGCCATCACGCGCGACGGCGAAACGCCGGCCGGGGCCGGCAATGCCGCGGCGCCGAAAAAACCGTACGCCGCCAAGAAGGGCGTCGAACGTCGTCTGAACGAAAAAGCGGCGCCCGGCAAGAAGCCGCATCGCAAGGGGCCGAGCCAGGGCTGACCTTGTCACCCGCTGCTCGAACACGTCGTTCCCGCGAAGGCGGGAACCCAAGCACGTCGAATCGCTGCAAGTGCCTAACGCCGGCGGTCTGCATGCAAACTGGGGTTCCCGCCTTCGCGGGAACGACGTGCGTGGGCGGGAGGCCAGGATTCCAGTCACGGTGTTCTGTTGTTTGACTACAAAACCCTGTATTTACCGTTAGGTGGCGCGGCGTTCGCACTATGGGAACGTCGCGATTGACACCTAGAAATCACCATGTTATTTTGCTACAGATTCGCTAGCCGGACTGTAGTCGTCGTTTTTCGTCCCTTCCGGCCCCGCGCCGCATCCTGCACAAGGCATCATTGGCACGCTCATGATCGGGCGGCCATGCAGTCACATACGAAAAAAGCCCGCTGACGTCGGGCCAGATTGGGGACACACAATGGATATGCAACCGGCCGTGCTCAAGCCACGCCTGTCGTTCTGGCAACTGTGGAACATGAGCTTCGGTTTCTTCGGCATCCAGTTCGGCTTCGCGCTGCAGAACGCCAACACCAGCCGCATCTTCGCCACGCTCGGCGCCGACCCCGACAACCTGGCCCTGTACTGGCTGGCCGCGCCGGTCACGGGCCTCCTGGTTCAGCCCATCATCGGCTACCTGAGCGACAATACCTGGCACCCGAAATGGGGCCGCCGCCGTCCGTTCTTCTTCATCGGCGCCGTGCTGGCCGCGATCGCGCTGTTCCTGATGCCGAACTCCACCGCGCTGTGGATGGCGGTCGCCGTGCTGTGGATGATGGACGCGGCCATCAACGTGTCGATGGAGCCGTTCCGCGCCTTCGTGGGCGACAAGCTCGACCCGGCCCAGCAGACCGCGGGTTACGCGATGCAGACCTTCTTCATCGGCTGCGGCGCCGTCATCGCGTCCTTGCTGCCGACCTTCTTCGAAAGCATGGGCGTGTCCAACGCCGCCGTCGGCGGCGTGATCCCGGACACCGTGCGCTACTCGTTCTACGCCGGCGGCCTGGTGTTCTTCCTGGCCGTGAGCTGGACCGTGCTGTTTTCGACCGAACTGCCGCCGCCCGACATGGACGCCTTCCACAAGGAGCGCAAGGCCTCGCGCGGCATGGGCACGATGTTCGTCGAGATCCTGGGCGGCTTCGGCAAGATGCCGCGCACCATGGTGCAGCTGGCCTTCGTGCAGTTCTTCACCTGGATCGCGCTGTTCGCGATGTGGATCTATACCGGCACTGCGATCGCCGACAACGTCTACGGCACCCTTGATGCGCAATCGAGCGCCTATCAGGACGCCGGCAACTGGGTCGGCATCATGTTCGCGGTCTACAGCGGCGTGTCGGCGCTGGCCGCCTTCATCCTGCCGGTGTTCGCCCGCGCCACCAGCCGCAAGACCGTGCATGCCACCTGCCTGGTCATCGGCGGCCTGTCGCTGGCCAGCATGTTCCTGATCACCGACAAACAGACGCTGGTGCTGCCGATGATCGGCATCGGTATCGCCTGGGCCTCGATCCTGACCATGCCGTATGCGATCCTGGCGGGTTCCCTGCCGGCCAAGCGCATGGGTTACTTCATGGGCCTGTTCAACTTCTTCGTCGTGATCCCGCAGATCGTCAGCGGCCTGCTGCTGGGCAGCATCACCAAGCACCTGTTCGACGGCCATGCGGTGCTGACCCTGGTGCTGGGCGGCGTCTGCATGCTGATCGCGGCGGTGCTGACCCTGTTCGTCACCGACAAGGCGGCGCCGGTCGCGAAGGCCTGATCCACGCTGTTTCCAGCACTGCGCGCCGTCATTTTCGCGGCTGTCGTATCGTAATGTTTTACTAACATATTCACCCGCGGCCGAGCCGGCCCCGGGTGCTTGTGTGAGCACAAACTTACCCAGACAGGAGCACAGCATGACCATCCAGACCGTCGCGACCACCCCGTTCGCCGGGCAGCGTCCCGGCACCTCGGGCCTGCGCAAGAAGGTGTCCGAATTCCAGCAGCCCGGCTACCTCGAGAATTTTGTCGAATCCATCTTCCTGACCCTGGGCGAGGGCAAGTGCCGTCACCTGGTGGTGGGCGGCGACGGCCGCTATTTCAATCGCGAGGCGATCCAGACCATCCTGCGCATGGCCGCCGCGCACGGCGTCGAGAAGGTGCTGGTGGGCCGTGGCGGCATCCTGTCGACGCCGGCGGTGAGCTGCGTGATCCGCAAGCACGCCTGCGACGGCGGCATCGTGCTGTCGGCCAGTCACAACCCGGGCGGTCCCGAGGGCGACTTCGGCATCAAGTACAACATCGAGAACGGCGGCCCGGCGCCCGAAAAGATCACCGACGCCATCTACGAGCACACCAGGACGCTGACGCAATACCGCATCGTCGATGCGCCGGCGGTGGATCTCGACAAGCTGGGCAGCGCCCGCATCGGGAACATGACGATCGAGGTGATCGATCCGGTGGCCGATTACGCCGAGCTGATGGCGCGCCTGTTCGACTTCGGTGCGATCCGCGCGCTGTTCGCGAGCGGCTTCCGGATGCGCTTCGACGCCATGCACGCGGTCTCGGGACCGTACGCCAGGGCGGTGCTGGAAGACATGCTCGGCGCGCCCGCCGGCACGGTGGTCAACGGCCAGCCGCTGGAAGATTTCGGCGGCGGCCATCCCGACCCGAACCCGGTCAATGCGGCCGACCTGATCGCGGCGATGGCGGGGCCGGATGCGCCCGACTTCGGCGCCGCCTCGGACGGCGACGGCGACCGCAACATGATCGTGGGCCGCGGCATCGCCGTCACGCCGTCGGACAGCCTGGCCATCATCGCCGCCAACGCCACCGTGGCGCCGGGCTACGCGGGCGGCATCAAGGGCATCGCACGCTCGATGCCGACGTCGCAGGCGGCCGACCGCGTGGCCGATGCGCTCGGGATTTCCTGCTTCGAGACGCCCACCGGCTGGAAGTACTTCGGCAACCTGATGGACGCCAACCTCGTTACCCTGTGCGGCGAGGAGAGCTATGGCACCGGCTCCATCCACATCCGCGAGAAGGACGGCCTGTGGGCGGTGCTGTTCTGGCTCAACCTGCTGGCCGTTCGCCGCCAGTCGGTCGAACAGATCCTGCGCGCGCACTGGGCCCGCTTCGGCCGCAACTATTACTCGCGCCACGATTACGAGGCGGTCGACGCCTCGGTGGCGGCCGACATGATGGACGCCCTGCGCGCGCGCCTGCCAGAGCTGGCCGGCCAGAAGCTTGACGGCCACCACGTGGCGCAGGCCGACGACTTCGAATACAACGACCCGGTCGACAACTCGCGCTCCACCGGACAGGGCGTGCGCATCATCATGAGCGACGGTTCGCGCATCGTGTTCCGGCTGTCCGGCACCGGCACCGAGGGCGCCACCGTCCGTCTCTACCTCGAACGCTACGAAGCCGATCCGGCGCGTCACGACCTCGACACCCAGCAAGCCCTGCAGGGCTTGATCGCCGTCGCCGAGGACGTGTCCGGCCTGCGCCGGCGCACCGGCCGCAACGAACCCACCGTCATCACCTGACACCCACCCACCTCGATCCACCTACAGGAAACCGCATGAAACTACCCGTCCTTGCCGCCTCCATGTTGCTCGCCTTTGGCGCAATGTCGTCCGCAGTGGCGCAGACCCCTGCCCAGACCAGCGCTCCGGCCGGAAAACCCTTCGTCTGGGAGAACGCGACCGTCTATTTCCTGCTGACGGACCGCTTCAACAACGGCAATCCGGCCAACGACAACGCATATGGCCGCAAGGATGACGCCGCGACGATGCGCGGCTTCATGGGCGGCGACATCGCCGGCATCACGGCGAAGATCAAGGAAGGGTATTTCAGCGACCTGGGCGTGAACGCGATCTGGTTCACGCCGGTCGTCGAGCAGATCCACGGCTCGACCGACGAGGGCACCGGCAAGAGCTATGGTTTCCACGGCTACTGGGCGAAGGACTTCACCGCGCTGGACGCGGCCTTCGGCACCGAGGCCGAGCTCAAGGAGCTGGTCGACACGGCGCATGCGAACGGCATCCGCATCGTGTTCGACGTGGTGATGAACCACACCGGCCCGGTGACGCCGCAGGATCCGGTGTGGCCGGCTTCGTGGGTGCGCACCGGCCCGCAGTGCACCTACAAGGACGCGCGCACCACGGTCGATTGCACGCTGGTGGCGAACCTGCCGGACTTCCTCACCAACAGCAATGCCGGCGTCGCGCTGCCGCCGCACCTGGCGGCGAAATGGAAGAAGGAAGGGCGCTACGAGCGCGAGGTCAAGGAACTGGACGACTTCTTCAAGCGCACCGGCTATCCGCGCGCGCCGCGCTACTACCTGATGAAGTGGCAAGCGGACTGGGTGCGCAAGTACGGCATCGACGGTTTTCGCGCCGACACCGTCAAGCACACCGAGCCTGGCCTGTGGAAGGAACTCAAGAAAGAGGCCAGCCTCGCGCTCGAAGACTGGAAGCGCGCCAATCCGGACAAACGCCTGGGCGACGACAAATTCTGGATGGTGTCCGAGGTCTACAACTACGAGATCAAACACGCGCGCAAGTTCGACCTGGGCGGCGGACAGTACGTGGACTACCTGGATCAGGGCTTCGACAGCATGATCAGCTTCAGCCTGCGCAGCGACGCGAAGCAGCCTTACGAAAAGATCTTCTCGGATTATTCGAAGATCCTGCAAGGCGAGATGAAGGGCTATTCGGTGCTGAACTACATCAGCTCGCACGACGACGGCAGCCCCTTCGATCCGCTGCGCGAGCGTCCGTTCGAATCGGCCAACAAGCTGCTGCTGGCGCCGGGCGCCGCCCAGATCTACTACGGCGACGAGACCGCGCGCATCCTGCGCGTCGACGGCGCCGTGGGCGACGCCACCCTGCGTTCGTTCATGAACTGGGACGAGCTGAAGTCGAACGCGCAGCGCGGCATGCACCGCGTGGCCGACATCCGCGCGCACTGGGCGCGCCTGGGACGCTTCCGCGCCGCCCATCCGGCGGTTGGCGCGGGCGTGCACCAGATGATCAGTCACAGCCCGTACACCTTCAAGCGCACCTGGGAAAAGAACGGCGTGAGCGACCGCGTGGTGGTGGCGCTCGACCTGCCGGGCGGCCAGCCGGCGCAGATCCAGGTCGGCGGCGTGTTCCATGACGGCGCCACCGTGCGCGACTGGTACACCGGCAAGACCGCGGTGGTCAAGGGCGGCAAGGTGCAGTTCGACACCGCCGCCCCGGTGGCGCTGATCGCCCAGGACTAATCTCCCCCCCGGAGGGGCGCGCGGCGACGCCTGTCGCCGTGCGCCTTCCCGGCGCATTGCGTCATGCACGCTGCATGATTTCCTGCCGC
The DNA here is from genome assembly GCF_050434805.1 of Massilia sp. UYP11. Lineage (NCBI taxonomy): Bacteria > Pseudomonadati > Pseudomonadota > Betaproteobacteria > Burkholderiales > Oxalobacteraceae > Massilia > Massilia sp. UYP11. Next base: position 47,100 of record NZ_JBNDJE010000021.1, on the reverse strand, counting down.
GCGGAATTCCCGGCGGCGCCGCGTTGCCTGCGCGCGAATACTGCTAAGCTGACAACATATTCATGTTTCGTGGACCAGCCGCCAATGAGCGCGCGGCCGCGGCGCGTCGATGCCAATCGACGCGAGAGGGGAGGGAATGTGCGCAGCATGAGCAGAGCAGGAATGTTTTATCGCCTGGTGCGGGGCCGGGAGCACCAGCGGGCAGAGAGCGGCGCGCCGCCACCGGGCCTGGATCCGCTGGGCGACGACGATGGCGACGTCTTGAGCGAATCGCCCGACCCCAAGCTCGACTACATTACGCGCCTGGCCGTGCAGGCCTGCGGCGCCGAGATCGGCGGCATCAGCCTGATGTTCAAGTCGCGCATCTGGCTGCCGTCGCGCATCGGCATCCAGGACAGCTTCTTTCCGCGCAAAGGTTCGTTCTGCGAACGCGCGGTGGACCAGGGCGGCGGCTGGTTCGAAGTGACCGACGCCAGCCGCGATCCGCGCTTCGCGTCCAATCCGCTGGTGGCCGGGACGCCGTACTGCCGCCACTACGCCGCCATTCCCCTGCGCGGCGAGAGCGAGAATCTGCTGGGCAACCTGTGGGTGATGGGCGCCGCCCCGCGCGCACTCGACCTCGCCCAGGTTGCCCAGCTGCGGCTGCTGGGACGCATCGCGGCCGACCTGCTCGAACTGCGCTACTGCGATCCCATCACCGGCATGTTCAACCGCGCGGTGTTCCTGCATCACCTGGAACGCCTGCTGCTGGAAGAAGATGGCGCGCGGGTCACTGTCGGCATGGTCGACCTGATCGGGTTTCGCCAGGTGAACGACCTGTTCCGGCGCGAGACGGGCGACCGTATCCTGCGCCTGATGGGCAAGCGCATCGAACACTGGGCCGACGGCGCGCTGCTCGGCCACCTGGGGGGCGACCAGTTCGCGTTCGCGCTGGCGTCGCCCGCGGGGACGCCGCCCGGGGAGCACGCGACTCGCGTCGAACGGCTGTGCGCCACCATCGACCTGCCGTTCGAGGTCGAGCCGGGCTGCATGCACACCCTGCATGCGCGCATCGGCATCCGGCGCCAGTACCTGCCGTGCGAAGAAAGCGCCGACGGCCTGCTGGATGCCGCCGACATCGCCGTGTCTTCGATCCGCCGGCAGCATGGATCGAGCGCCGTGCACGAATACGACGCGACGCTGATGGCGCGCGCGCGCCTGCGCTACGAGCTGCGCGAAGCGATCCGCGGCGCGCTGCGCTTCGGCTGTCTGGAAGTGCATTACCAGCCGCAGGTCGACATCGCCCGCGGCCGCCTGATCGGGCTCGAGGCGCTGGTGCGCTGGCGCCATCCGGCGTACGGCCTGGTGGGGCCGGCGATGTTCGTGCCGCAGGCCGAGAGTTCGGGCCGCATCTTCGAGCTCGACATGCACGTGCTCGAACTGGTCTGCCACGACCTGATGGCCTGGCGCGCGCGCGGCCTGGCGCCGCCGCCGGTGGCGCTGAACTTCTCGCGCGCCTCGCTGATGCACACCCAGATCTTCGCGCGCCTGGCCGAGATCCTGCAGGCGACCGGCGTGCCGGGCGAGCTGCTCGAATTCGAGGTCACCGAGAGCCTGCTGCTCGATTCGCCGCAATTGCTGCACCAGCGCGTGTCGGCGCTGCGCGCGCTCGGCGTGCGGGTCGCGGTCGACGATTTCGGCACCGGCTATTCGAACCTCGATGCGCTCACCAGCTTTCCCTTCGACCGCCTCAAGGCCGACCGCCGCTTCGTGCACGGCGTGGCGAGCGACGCCCGCACGGCCGGCGTGTTCGCCCTGATCCAGGGCGTGGCCGCGGTGTTCGACGCCGAGCTGCTGTGCGAGGGCCTGGAGGACGAGGCCGACCTGTCGTGGCTGGCCGAGCGCGGCGTGCACTGCGTGCAGGGCTGGTACTTCAGCCGCGCGCTGCCGGTCCAGGCGATCGAGCGCGTCCTGCGGCGCTTCCAGGAGGCGCAGGATGCGCCGCTGTCGGTGCCCGCGATGCGCGCCTTGCTGGCTTGACGATGGCCTGGCCTGCTGCATGGCGAATCGGCGGCGATCCGGTAGACTGGTGGTTCCGTCAACTTTGCATCGATCGCCATGCCCGTCTTTACACGTATCGCCCGCGCCGTCGCGGGAATGGGGCTCGCGCTGGCGCTGCTGCCGGCCCAGGCCCTTGCCCAATCCGCGTCCGAGCCGGTCTACGGCCCCGAGCTGGAAGAGTTCGCCTACCCCGAACCGACGCAGCAATACCGCTTCACGTCCCAGGGCGTCGATCTCCAGATGACCTATATGGACGTCAAGCCGGCCAGCCCGAATGGCCGCACCGTGGTGCTCATGCACGGCAAGAACTTCTGCGGCGCAACCTGGGAAGGCACCACCAGGGCCCTGGCCCAGGCCGGTTACCGCGTCGTGGTGCCCGACCAGATCGGCTTTTGCAAGTCGACCAAGCCGCGCCACTACCAGTACAGCTTCCAGCAACTGGCCGACAATACCCGCAAGCTGCTCGAGTCGATCGGCGTGAAAAAGGCGATCGTCATCGGCCACTCGACCGGCGGCATGCTCGCCACGCGCTATGCGCTGATGTACCCGGACGCGACCGACCAGCTGGTGATGGTGAACCCGATCGGCCTGGAAGACTGGAAGACCCTGGGCGTGCCGTCGCTGGGGGTGGACAAATGGTACGAGCGCGAGCTGAAGACCTCGGCCGAGCGCGTGCGCGAATACGAGCGCACCACCTATTACAACGGCCAGTGGAAGCCGGAGTACGAGGTGTGGGTGCAGATGCTCGTCGGTATGTACCGCGGCAAGGGCAAGGAGATCGTGGCCTGGAATTCGGCGCTGATCTACGACATGATCTATACGCAGCCGGTGGTCTATGAGTTTCCGCTCATCAAAGTGCCGACCTTCCTGTTGATGGGCCTGAAGGACACCACCGCGATCGGCAAGGACGCGGCCCCGGCCGGGATCCGCCCGAAGCTCGGCAACTACCCGGTGCTGGCCCGGAAGACGAAGGAAGCGATTCCCGGCGCGACGCTGGTGACCTTCCCCGAGATGGGACATGCGCCGCAGATGCAGGATCCGGTCAAGTTCCACAAGGCGCTGCTCGAAGGGCTGGTGCGCTGAGCGAGCCGGTGCCGCCCTGGGCGGCCTGGTGACAGGAACCCGGGTATCCGCACAGGCGGGTAGCCGGGTTCGCTCCTGCAACAGCCCCCTTCGCAGTGCCCACCGCCCATTCGCCTGCATTTCGTTCAATGGTATCCTTGCGCGATGACCGTTGATCCAGATACCAAACTGAAACCCGCGCGCGCCGCCTTTGCCGACGGCCCGCGCCTGCTGGCCGACATCGGCGCCACCCATGCGCGCTTCGGTCTCGAGACCGCGCCCGGCGTGCTGAGCCAGGTCACCGTGCTGCGCTGCGACGACTACGACGGCATCGTCCCGTTGCTGCACGCCTACCTGGCCGATCATTCGAGCCAGCGCATCAGCCACGCGGCCTTCGCGCTGGCCAATCCGATCAGCGGCGATTTCATCCGCATGACCAATCGCGACTGGCAGTTCTCGACCGACGAAGTGCGCCGCGCGCTGGGCCTGTCGACGCTCCTGATCGTGAACGATTTCACCGCGCTGGCGATGGCGCTGCCTGGCTTTCAGCCGAAGGACTTGCTGCAGGTCGGCGGCGGGCAGGCGCAGACGCACGCGGTGTCGGGCGTGCTCGGTCCCGGCACGGGCCTGGGCGTGTCGGGCGTGATCCCGACCATTGACGGCTTCGTCACCCTGGGCAGCGAGGGCGGTCACGTCAATTTCGCGCCGAGCGACGAGCGCGAATTCGCGATCCTGCAATATGCCTGGCGCGAATGGAAGCACGTCTCGAACGAGCGCCTGATCTCGGGCCCCGGCATCGAACTGATCTACCGCGCGCTGGCGCAACGCAACGGCAAGGCGCCTGGCGCCGACGTCCCGGCGCGCAGCACCGCCGAGATCATGAGCGGCGCGCTCGACGCCGGCGACGCCCTGTGTCTGGAGGTGCTGGAAACCTTCGCCGGCATGCTGGGCAGCGCCGCCGCCAACCTGGCGGTGACCCTGGGCGCGTTCGGCGGCATCTTCATCGGCGGCGGCATCGTGCCGCGCATGGGCGAGTGGTTCGCCACGTCGCCGTTCCGCGCCCGTTTCGAGGCCAAGGGGCGCTTTTCCGACTACATCGCCCAGATCCCGACTTTCGTCATCATGACGCCGAACCCGGCCCTGTACGGCGTCTCGGCGATCCTGTCGGAGCACCTGCGCGGGCGCAGCGGCGCCAATACGCTGATGGACCGCGTGCAGCAGCTGCGCCACGAGCTGTCGCCGGCCGAGCAGCGCGTGGCCAGCCTGGTGGTCGACCATCCGCGCAAGGTGCTGTCCGAACCGATCGCCGAGATCGCGCGCCTGGCCGACGTGAGCCAGCCGACCGTGATCCGCTTCTGCCGTTCGCTGGGCTTCCAGGGCCTGGCCGAATTCAAGCTCAAATTCGCCGGCAGTCTGACCGGCACCATCCCCGTGCGCCACAGCCAGGTGCGGGTCACCGACAGCACCCACGACCTGTCGGCCAAGGTGATCGACAACACGGTGTCGGCGATCCTGAAGTTTCGCGATGCGCTCGACGTGCATGCGATCGACCGCGCGATCGAGCTCTTGCGGCGCGCGCGCCGGGTCGAGTTCTACGCGATGGGCAATTCGCGCGCGGTGGCGCTGGACGGCCAGCACAAGTTCTTCCGCTTCCGCATCCCGGCCGCGCTGTACGGCGATTCGCACCTGCTCAACCTGGCGGCCGGCCTGCTGGGGCCGGGCGACGTGGTGATCGCGATCTCCACCGGCGGTCAGCTGCCCGACCTGCTGGAGGCGGTGGACACGGCGCGCGCGCAAGGCGCCGACGTCATCGCCATTACCAGCAGCAAGTCGCCGCTGGCGAAGAAGGCCAGCGTGTGCCTGGCGGTCGACCACAGCGAAGACAGCACGACGTTCCTGTCGATGATCTCGCGCATCCTGCAACTGCTGCTGATCGACATCATGTCGGTCGGGATCTCGCTCGGCGCGCAAGGGGAGGGCGGCCAGGATAGCCAGAACGACATCGAGCAGCGCCGTCTCCTGATCTCGCACCTGGACGTCTAGGGAAGCACTGATTTATTCTGGCGCGCTGCAATCGGTCACTAAAATTGTGCCCAGCAAGGCCTCGCCGGCCGCGCGCACACCGCAGCGATTCCCCGTGGTATCGCGCGGTTTTGCAACCCTGCACGGCGCATTTTCTCGTAGCAGGGTATCGGGAAATTTATCTGGGATATCTATTCTTGCATGTCGAGGGCTGGGGTGGCCCGCTGTATTGACCACCTGCCAGCCGACGCGTAAAAACGTCTACCGCACGCAACGCTCACTGCGGAAACAGTAGTTTCCGCCAGGAACCCAATGTAAGATTCGTCCCTGGGCGCCGCCGTTTCCGGCGTCTCCTCATCGTCCCGGCCTCGACCCGCCGCCCCGGAACCGGTATTAGGAAGAGCACCATCATCGTCACCTACGCACACAACGAGCAGGCCCGCCTTGCCGCGCTGGCCGAGCTTGAAATCCTTGAAACGCCCGCGGAGACGCGCTTCGATCGGTACACCCGCCTTGCCGCGATGACCTTCGGCGTGCCGATCGCGCTCGTCTCGCTGGTCGACGCCGAGCGCCAATGGTTCAAGTCGCGTGCCGGGCTCGATGCGCAGGAGACGCCGCGCTCCGTCTCGTTCTGCAGCCACGCGGTGCAGGCGCGCGAGATGCTCGTGGTGGAGGATGCCGCGCGCGATCCGCGCTTCGCCGCCAATCCGCTGGTGACGGGCGCGCCGCACATCCGTTTCTATGCCGGCCAGCCGGTCTACAGCCAGGGCGAGGCAGTGGGCACGCTGTGCGTCATCGGCCACGCGCCGCGCAGCTTCAGCGACGAAGAGCGCCAGGTGCTCAGGGACCTGGCCGAACTGGTCGAAGTCGAACTGAATCAGATGCGGGCGGTGATGGCGCGCATGCTCGCCGAGCAGGCGCTCAAGTCGCTCAACAAGGAGCTCGAGCAGCGCATCGCCGCCCGCACCGCCGAGCTGGAGGAGCGGGTCGCCGAGGCCATGCGCATCCGCCAGCAACTGGAGGAAAAGCAGGAGCTGCTGGACGCGGTGCTGGAATCGATCGACGTCGGCATCGTCGCCTGCGACGCCATCGGCAACCTCACGCTGTTCAACCGCAGCGCGCGCGATCTGCATGGCCTGGACCTGAAGGCGGTGGCGCCGGCCGAATGGTCGCAGTACTACTCGCTGCACCACGCCGACGGCCGCACGCCGATGGAAATGGACGAGATTCCGCTGGTACGCGCGCTCAAAGGCGAGGTGGTGCGCGACGGCGCAATGGTGATCGCGCCGAGCGGACGGGCGCCCTACACCCTGATGGCCAGCGGCCGTCCGCTGCGCAATGCCCAGGGCAAGACCCTGGGCGCGGTGGTGGCGATGAAGGACATCACCGAACTGAAGGCGTCGAAGGACCGGTTGGCCGAAAGCGAGGAGCGGCTGCGCACGATCACCGACAACCTGCCGGTGCTCATCGCCCATCTCGACCAGGACCACCGCTACGTGTTCGCCAACGTGGTGCACAAGTCCTGGCTCGGCAAGGCTGGCGAGCAGGTGACTGGCCGGACCATGGCCGAGGCCTTCGGCGAGGAATACTGGTCGCAGCAGCAGGAAGCCCTGAAGGATGCCTGGGACGGCAAGGCCTCGCAGTGCGAGCACGACATCGTGCGCAAGAAGCACATCCGCATCGTGCACTCGACCTTCTTGCCGCACCTGCGCGACGGCCAGGTGATCGGCGTCTACATCCTGACCACCGACGCCACCGCGGCGCGCATGCACGAGCGTAACCTGCACGCGCTGGCCCACACCGACGCGCTGACCGGCATTCCGAACCGGCGCCAGTTCGAGCTGGCGCTGCAGGCGGCGGTGCAGCGCGCGCCGCAACGCGAGCGCGCCTTCGCCCTGCTGTACCTGGACGTCGACTACTTCAAGCAGATCGACGACAGCTACGGCCACGCGACGGGCGACATGGTGCTGGTGGAGTTCGCGCGCCGCGTGCGCAACGTGGTGCGCAGTTCCGACCTGGTGGCGCGCCTGGCCGGCGACGAATTCACGGTGCTGCTCGACGAAGTCGGCTCGCCGCGCGACGTCGAGCTGGTGGCCAAGAAGATCTTGCAGGCGATGGAAGCGCCGTTCCTGGTCGGCAGCCATGCGATTCCCGTGGGCGCCACCATCGGCGTCGGCCTGGCCGACGCGCCGGGCGTCACGACGCAGTCGATCAGCGAGCTGGCCGACGGCGCGCTGTACGAGGCCAAGGGCATGGGCCGCAATACCTTCGCCATCGCGCGCTTGGCCAACACGCCGGCGCTCGAAGCCACGGCCTGACCGACCCATCGGGTCGGCGCGGCCGCAGACCTTACTCCACGAATACGACGGCCGTGCGCGCCGGCACCGTGAAGGCGCCGCGGGCACTGTCGAAACGCGCCTCGCGCGCGCGCTGGTCCGCCGCGCCGCCTGCCGCATGCACCGGATGCAGGCGCAGCTTCTTGCCGCGTAGTAGCGTGGCGTCGATGGTGTGCGCCTTCTTGTCCACGTTCACCAGGTAGCCCAGGCCGGCGAAGTTCGCGCCCGGATAGCCCTGGCCGTCGATCCAGGCCGCCAGCACAGTGGGCGTCTGCTCCGGGCCGGTGTTGAAGAAGCGCAGGCGCGCATTGATGTCCTCCGCGCTGCGCAGGCGCAGCAGCGTGGAGCTGGCGCGGATCTGCAGCAAATCGCGGAAGGCGTCGCGCGCGAACGCGATGTCGGCGGGCGCCGGCTTGAGCGCGGCATTGGCCAGCAGCGGCTTGAACAGCGGCCAGTCCTTCGCATTGTCGGCGGCGGGCGGCAGGCCGGTGCCGAAGAAGTTGTCCTGGTAGGTCCAGTCGAGACGGTTGAACCAGTCGCCCGAATTGAAGCTGTTGCGGTCCAGGGACTTGGAGCGCAGCACGTCGATGCCGGCGTGGTAATAGGCCACGCCCTGGCTGAAGGCATTGATCGCCATGCCCAGCGCCTGCACCCGGGCGCGCTCAAGGGTGCTGGTCGCCACCGGCAGCTTGAGCGCATTGATGTCGTACAGCGTCTGGTTGTCGTGGTTCTCGACGTAATTCACGGCCTCGTGAGGCTGGCTCGCATAGCCGGCCGGCTGGATGCCGCCGTAGACGATGTCCTGCAGCTGGCGCACCTTGCCGTCGAAGGTCTGCATGGAATAGCTGCGCACCGAACCGGCCAGGCCGACGCGGATCAGGTCGGCCGCGCGCAGCAGCGCATCGGGCGCGTGCTCGCGGCCCAGCGCATTCGGGTCGTACACCAGGCCATTGATGTAGCCCTGCTGGCGGACGACGATCTCGCCCGAGTCGCCCGGCGAACCGCCGCGCACGGCGTCGCGCGCGCGGTCACTGAAGGTGCCGATGCCGGTGCCGTTCAGGGACAGCTGCGAGGCCTGCACGAAGCGCGCGCCGTCGGCGACCTCGCCGAAGTTCCAGCCTTCGCCGATCAGCTGCACGTGGCGGCCGGCGGCCTCGTTCACCTCCTTCTGCAGGCGTTCCATGGCCGCGCGCGGCTGGTGGCCCATCAGGTCGAAGCGGTACGAGTCGATCTTGTAGTGGCGGGTCCACAGCACCGACGAATCGATCATCAGCTTGGCCATCATCGTGTTCTCGGTGGCCGTGTTGAAGCAGCAGGTCGAGGTCTCGATGCCGCCTTTCGCATCCAGGCGGTGGTAGTAGCCGGGCACCACGCGGTCGAGGATCGACTTTTCTTCCTGGCCGGCGATGAAGGTATGGTTGTAGACCACGTCCGTGCCGACCCGCAGGCCCGCGTTGTGCAGGTTCATCACCATCTCGCGGAACTCGACGATGCGGCGCGCGCCATCCTGCGGGTCGCTGGCGTAGCTGCCCTCGACCGCATTGAAGTGCTGCGGGTCATAGCCCCAGTTGAAGCAGTCGGCATGCGCCGTCTTGCCGATCAGCGCCTGCTGGCTTTCGCCGTCCGGCGCGCCGGATGGTTGCGGCATCGCGCAGCCGACCTCCGGGATGCTGCCGATGTCGTACACCGGCAGCAGGTGCACGTCGGTCAGGCCGGCTTTCGCCAGCGCGCGCAGGTGCTTCATGCCGTTCGAGCCGGTCTCGGAGAAGGCGGCGTACTTGCCGCGCTTGGGCGCTGGCACGGTCTCGTCGATCAGCGAGAAGTCGCGCACGTGCAGCTCGTAGATGACCATGTCGGTCGGGGCCTGCACCGTCGCTGGCGGACGGGTCTCGTCCCAGCCCCGCGGCTTGAGGTGCGGCGCATCGAGGTCGGCGATGTAGCTGCGCTTCGAATCGGCGTTCAGGCTGACCGAATACGGATCGGTGACCAGGTTGCGCACCAGGCCGGCGCCGGGCACGACGACGTCGACCGCATATTTGTAATAGGCGCCCGACAGGTCGCGCGGCAGGCTGGCCGACCAGGCGCCGGTCTTCTCGTCGAGCTTCATCGCATGCACGGCGTTCGCCGTGGCCGTCGGGCCGTCATAGGTGCACAGCGCCACCTGGCGCGCGGTCGGCGCCCACAGCTTGAAACCGGTCGTCTTCGCGGCAGGCATGGCGCCGAGGTCACGGATGCCTTCGGCGGCGGCGTACAGGTCGTCGAGCGCGCCGGCCGACTGGATGCGGGTGGCGGCGACCACCATGCCGCGCGCGTCTTCCTGCACCAGCACCAGCTGTTCGCGCTGCAGGGCAGGCAGGCGCGCGAGATCGGCGTCCGCCACGCGCAGGGTCGGACCGGCGGCGACCCACTTGAAGCGCTCGGCGGCCGCCTGCGGGACGGCGGTGAGGGAGGTGTCGAGCTTGATCGAACCGGCGGCGCCGGCGACCTTGCCGCCGACCCTGGCAACGACCGAGGCGGCAGGGGAGTGGTACAGGCGATAGGCGCCGTCAGCGGGCGCGCCGGGCCAGCGCACCAGGCGCTTGTCGAGCCAGACGGCGCGCGCGTCGAGCTGTTCGCCATTGGCGTGCAGGACTTCCTGGAAGAGCGCGCCATTGCACGTTTCAAGTGGAACCGCGGCGTAGGCGGACGTCGAGAGTGAGGCGGCCGCGAGGGCGAGATGAAGTTTGCGCATGTTGGGTGGACGGGCCCCCGTGCACGCGTTCAGGCGGCCGGAAAACCCCGCCATGATAGACAGGTTGGAAGGAGTTGAACCCGTGGACGGCAAAGCCGTCCACACGTCCAGTGCAGCGGTCGATCAGGCGGCGTTGCCGCGATAATGGTCGACCATCTTGTAGCGCGTCGCATACCAGCCGAACGCCAGCGCCGACAGCAGCGCGAAGCCGGCGAAGAAATACATCTGCGCCGCCATCACGCCCATGCCGGTGCCTTCGATATAGCCCACCACCGACTCGTTCTTGACGCTCGCGTTCACGATCAGCACCCACAGGTTGCCGACCGTGACGGCCAGGTACCACAGGGCCATGATCACACCCTTCATCGAGGCCGGGGCCTGGCTGTAGGCGAATTCGAGGCCGGTCGCCGAGACCAGCACCTCGCCCAGGGTCAGCAGCGCGTAAGGCGCGATCTGCCAGGCGATCGAGACGGCGTCGCCGGCGTCGAGCGCGACCTGCAGGTTGCCGACCACGATCCAGGCGGCGGCCGACAGCACGATGCCGGCGGTCATGCGGCGTAGCGGCGACGGCTCGATGCCGAACTTGCGCAGCATGGGGAACAGGAGCAGGTTGTTCACCGGGATCAGGATCATCACCAGCAGGGGATTCAGGGCCTGCATCTGGGCCGGGATGACGTCGAAGGTCCAGCCCAGGAAGCTGACCTGCGTCGTCATTTCGTTGGCCTGCACGATCCAGGTCGAGGCCTTCTGGTCGAACAGCGACCAGAACGGCGTCACCAGCGCGAACACGATCAGGATGCGCAGCACGGCGCGCACGCCGTCCACCGCCTCTTGCGGATGCAGGCCGCGCGCGCGGTCCAGCTGCATCGAGGCGCCGATGCCCCCGAAAGCCATCAGCAGCACCAGCGCGGTGCAGGCGCCGATCACGAAGCCCCACTGCGCCGACATCGCCAGCGAGACCACGGCGCCCGCGGCGCCGATCAGGGCCACGTTCAGGCCCGGACGGCCCTGGCCGGGTTGCTTGGCCAGCAGCGCGGTCCTGGCCACCCGCATGAAGGAGTGCGGATTCGGCGGCGCCGGCGGCACGTGCACGTATTTCTTCTTGCCGCTCCAGAACACCATGGTGGCGATGAACATCAGGATGCCGGGCACGCCGAAGGCCCAGGCCGGACCGTAGTCGCGCAGCAGCAGCGGCATCAGCAGCGAAGCGAAGAACGAGCCGAAGTTGATGATCCAGTAGAACGCATCGAACACGACCTTGGCCTTGTCCTTGTTGGTCTGGTCGAACTGGTCGCCGACGAAGGAGGCCACCAGCGGCTTGATGCCGCCCGAGCCGAGCGCGATCAGGAACAGGCCGAAGTAGAAGCCGTGGACGTTGTCCTCGAAGATGGCCAGGCAGGCGTGGCCCGCGCAGTACACGAGGCTGAGCCAGAACACCGTGTTGTACTTGCCGAAGTAGCGGTCGGCCAGCCAGCCGCCCAGCAGCGGGAAGAAGTACACGCCGATCACGAACGTGTGGAACACGTGCTTGGCTTCGCCGGTGCGCATGTCTTCCGGCAGGAACATCAGAAGCGTCGTGATCAGGAAGGGCGTCAGGATGTTGCGCATCCCGTAGAAGCTGAAGCGCTCGCAGCCTTCGTTGGCAATGATGTAGGGGATTTGCCGCGGCATGCGCCCGGAACCTGGTTTTGCTAGATCAGTCATCGACCGCTTCCTTGAAATGTCAAACAGACGCGATGCTATGACGAGGGGGTATCACTTTGCAATAAAAATATTGATGCGAAACAAACGAGAAACATATCGACGTAGTTTAGTTACGAACGCATTGCCGGTGGAAACGATTTCGAGATGCCAAGCCGTTGAATCATAACGATAAATCATTAATTTTTAGAAAACTTCCGGAATTGTCAAGTTTTGTTGCGTCCTGTATATTGCCTAGAATTCCAAACCACGGACCAGCCATGACCCAGATCCCGACCACGACGAATTCGCACTGGTGGCGCGACGCCATCATCTACCAGGTGTATCCGCGCAGCTACCTCGACACGAACGGCGACGGCATCGGCGACCTGGCCGGCATCACCGAGAAGCTCGACTACATCGCGAGCCTGGGCGTGGACATCGTGTGGTTGTCGCCGTTCTTCAAGTCGCCGATGCGCGACTTCGGCTACGACATCGAGGACTATTGCGACGTCGACCCGATGTTCGGCACCCTGGCCGACTTCGACCGCCTGGTGGCCAAGGCGCACGGCCTGGGCCTGAAGATCATGATCGACCAGGTGATGTCGCACACCGCCGACACCCACCCCTGGTTCGCCGAGAGCCGCGCGAACCGCGACAATCCGAAATCGGACTGGTACGTCTGGGCCGATCCGCTCCCGGACGGCAACCCGCCGAACAACTGGCTGTCGGTGTTCGGCGGCTCGGCCTGGCAATGGGATACCCGCCGCAAGCAGTACTACATGCACAACTTCCTGGTAAGCCAGCCGCAGCTGAACTTCCACAATCCCGAAGTGCAGAAGGCCCACCTGGCGGCCCAGCGCTTCTGGCTCGAGCGCGGCGTCGACGGCGTGCGACTGGACGCCTGCGTGTTCCACTTCCATGACCGCCAGCTGCGCAGCAATCCACCGGCGCTGGTGCGCGACACCTCGACCGTGACCGACGTGAACCCGTACGGCATGCAGGCCCACATCTACGACAAGACCCAGCCCGAGAACATCGCCTTCCTCGAGCAGCTGCGCGCCCAGCTGGACGAATTCGGCGCGGTCTCGATCGGCGAGATCAGCTCCGACGACGCGCTGGCCCAGATGAACGAGTACATGGCGGGCGGGAACAAGCTGCACATGGCCTACAGCTTCAACTTCCTGACGCCGGTGTTCACGGCCGCCCACATCCGCGCGCAAGTGGAAGACTTCGAGCGCCGCGTCGAGGAAGGCTGGGCCTCCTGGTCGGTGGGCAACCATGACGCGATCCGCGTGATGACGCGCTGGGGCGGCCCGCACGCCACCGCCGGTTTTGCCAAGATGGTGCTGGCGATGCAGCTTTCGCTCAAGGGCACGCCCTGCCTGTACCAGGGCGACGAACTGGCCCTGCACGAGGCCGACGTGCCGTTCGAACTGCTGCAGGATCCGTACGGCATCACCTTCTGGCCCGAGTTCAAGGGCCGCGACGGCTGCCGCACCCCGATGCCGTGGCAGGCCGGCGCGCCGCACGCCGGCTTCACCGCGGGCCAGCCGTGGCTGCCGGTCGAGCCCTCGCACGCCGCCGCCGCGGTCGACCTGCAGGACGCCGACCCCGATTCGATGCTGAACTTCCAGCGTCGCTTCATCGCCCTGCGCCGCACCATGCCGCAGCTGACGCGCGGCGACATCGCCTTCATCGACGCACCGGAGCCGGTGCTGGCCCTGCGCCGCGAACTGGAGGGCGAGCCCAGCGTGCTGGCGGCCTTCAACCTGTCGAACCAGGAAGCCGTGTTCGACTGGCCGGCCACCGAGGCCGCCGACCGCCTCGCGGTCGACGGCCTGGCCGGCGAAGCCCGGCATGGCCGCGTGACCCTGCCGCCATTCGGCGCCTGGTTCGGCCTGGCCCGCGCGGAGGGCTGATGATTCCTCAGCAGGAGCCGGAAAAGTTCGCGCGCACGGCGTTCGCCGACGGGCCGCGCCTGCTGGCCGACATCGGCGCGACCCATGCGCGCTTCGCGCTGCAGACCGCGCCGGGCGTGTTTCGGTCGGTCCAGGTGCTGCGCTGCGACGACTTCGAGGGCATCGTCGCGCTGCTGCGCCACTACCTGCGCGACCATGTCGACCACCAGAACGTGCGGCTGAACCACGGCGCGTTCGCGGTCGCCAATCCGATCAACGGCGACTACGTGCGCATGACCAACCGCGCCTGGGAGTTCTCCACCGACGCGGTGCGGCGCGAGCTGGGCCTGTCGACCCTCCTGATCGTCAACGATTTCACCGCGCTGGCCACCGCGCTGCCGGGCTTTGCGAAAGAAGACCTGATGCAGGTGGGGCCGGGCACGCCCGTGCCGGGCGCCGTCATCGGCGTGCTGGGGCCGGGCACGGGCCTGGGCGTGTCGGGCGGGATTCCGACCGCGGACGGTTTCGTCACCCTCGGCAGCGAGGGCGGCCACGTGAATTTCGCGCCGGCCGACGAGCGCGAGTTCGCCATCCTGCAGTACGCGTGGCGCGAATGGCCGCACGTGTCGAACGAGCGCCTGATCTCGGGCCCCGGCATGGAAGTCATCTACCGCGCGCTGGCCCACCGCAACGGCGTCAAGGCCGAAGAGCGCAGCGCGGCCGCCATCGTGGCCGGCGCGCTGGAGGACGACGACCCGCTGTGCCTGGAAACGCTCGAATGCTTCTGCGGCATGCTGGGCGGCGCCGCCGCCAACCTGGCGGTGACCCTGGGCGCCTTCGGCGGCATCTTCATCGGCGGCGGCATCGTGCCGCGCCTGGGCGAATGGTTCGCGCGCTCGCCGTTTCGCACGCGGTTCGAGGCCAAGGGACGCTTTTCCGACTACCTGGCGGACATCCCCACCTATGTGATCACCGCGCCGAACCCCGCCTTCCACGGCGTGGCGACCATCCTGGCCGAGCACCTGCGCGGTCGCAGCGGCGCCAACACGCTGATGGAACGCATCGGGCAACTGCGCGAAGAGCTGTCGCCGGCCGAGGCGCGCGTGGCGACGCTCGTGCTCGAGCATCCGCGCACGGTGCTGAACGAACCGATCGTCGAGATCGCGCGCCTGGCCGACGTCAGCCAGCCGACCGTGATCCGCTTCTGCCGCTCGCTGGGCTTCCAGGGCCTGGCCGAATTCAAGCTCAAGTTCGCGAGCAGCCTGACCGGCGCGATCCCCGTGCGCCACAGCCAGGTGCGCATGAGCGACAGCACCCACGATCTGTCGGCCAAGGTGATCGACAATACGGTGTCGGCCATCCTGCGCTTCCGCGACCAGCTCGACGTGCGCTCGCTCGACCGCGCGATCGAACTGGTGAGCCGCGCGCGGCGCGTCGAGTTCTACGCGCTCGGCAATTCGCGCGCGGTGGCGCTGGACGGCCAGCACAAATTCTTCCGCTTCAGGATTCCGACCGCGCTGTATGGCGACGCCCACCTGTTCACCCTGGCGGCGGGCTTGCTGGGGCCGGGCGACGTGGTAATCGCGGTCTCGAATTCAGGCGGCTTGCCGGAGCTGTTGCAGGCGGTGGACATCACGCGCGCCGCCGGCGCCGACGTGATCGCCATCAGCAACAGCCAGTCGCCGCTGGCGCGCAAGGCCAGCGTGTGCCTGGCGGTCGATCACAGCGAGGACAGCACCAGCTTCCTGTCGATGATTTCGCGCATCCTGCAGCTGCTGCTGATCGACATCATGGCGGTGGGGATTTCGGTCGACGGCCAGCACGGGCCGGAGGCAGGCACGGATCCGCGCCGGCTGCTCATCTCGCACCTGGACGGTTGAAGATGCGCCGACATCGTCGGCGCGGCGTCGTCAGTCGGCGCTCTTGAGGTCCACGCGCTCGATGGTGCGGCGCCATTCCTGGAGGCTGAGCAGGGTGTCCGAGCCGGCGTCGTCGACCAGGATCTCGCTGCCGTCCTGGGCCACCAGGAAGCTCTCGCGGCGGCGCGCATCTTCAGGGCGGTTCTCGACGAAACTCAGCTGGTAATACTTCTTGCCGTTGACTTCGCGCGGGACCGGATCGTCCTCGATCACGGCGCCGTGCGCCTTGCCCTTGCTGCGTTGCTCGATCTGGCGCGACCAGGCCTGCAGTTCCGGCAGCGCCAGCAGCGACTCCATCGCCTCCTGTTTCGTGTGCGCCGGCGCTTGAACGCTGGGCGCGGACGGCGCCGGCGCCGGCGGCGCTTCGCGTTCGGCGCGCTTGCAGCCGGCGATGGCGCAGCACAGCATCAGTGCGGCAACGGTCAGACGCAGGGGAGAACAAGAGGCGGCGCGTGGGGACATGGCAGGTCTCGTAAGGGCAGGCGATCATGGTAAACCATGCGTGTTCGACCAGCAATACGGGATGCCGGTCGCCGGCAGCCTGGATTGCGCGAACAGCAAGGGCGTTGCAACCAAAGCTTGATCCTGTCGCCGAAAATATTTCTATGAGGAAAGTAATTCGTGGTTTTCGCCACGGGATCACCTTTTTTGCCAAGGAGCCGGAATTTATTTGTAGAAATAATGCTATTCTGTAGGACCACTCCTACTTTTGTCCCCCCAATGGACCCCCGCCGCTCTGCCTACAGTCGTCGCCTCGCCAGAGCGTCGCAACGCGAAAGCCGCCTCGGCGCCCTCGCCATGCTGGGCCTTGCCGCGAGCGTTGCCGGCGTCCTTGCGCCGCCGCTGGACATCGACTGGATGCGGGCGGACGGCACGCGTGACATCACCCAGGTCGGCGCGAACTCCCCTGTCTCCCATGTCGCACCGGCGCCGGCGGCCACCCGCACGGCGGCGCCGGCCGAACAGGGCGCCGCGCGGCGCATCTATCCGTTTTCGATCATTCCCGGCGGCGTCGCGGACAAGGACGAACTGGCGCGCGTCATCCGCAGCGACGCCGTGGTCGCGGCGCACTACGCCGGCTTCGACGTCGCCAACGCGCGCGCGGTCACCGTCACCGCGCCGCGCGCGGTGTACGTCTCTTACCGCAAGGGCGACCGGGTGTACTGGACCAGGAAGACACTCATGCTGGCGCCGGGTGAAACCTTGCTCACCGATGGCAAGAACGAGATGCGGGCGCGCTGCGCCAACCGGATCTCGGACGTGCCGATGTACCCGGTCGAAGCCAATGGTCCGACCGAGTCGGAACTCGATTCCTTCGTCATCGAGGATGGCGGCGGCCTGATGGCGGTGGCGGCCGGCGTGGAGGGGCTCGATGACGGTCCCGCGGTGGAACTGGGCTACGGCAGTGAGATCTTCCCGGACGGCGCCGGCCTGTTGAGGGGCGTCGCGCCGGCCGCGCAGCCGCGCCTGGCCGACCTCATGGGCCCGCCTGCGCGTTACGGCTCGGGCATCTCGAACGGCGGCACGCTGGGCGATGGCAGCGGCGATGGCAGCGGCGATGGCGCGGTGTCGCCGCCGGCCGGCGACGGCAGCGGTACTGGCGATCCCGGCGGTACCGGCGATCCCGGCGACAGGGGCGGCCGCGGCGAAGACGGCCCCGGAGGCGGCCAACCGGAGACGCCGGCGCCGTCGACGCCCACGCCGGAGACCGCAACCGGTCCGGGCCCCGATCCCGGCCCGGGGCCCAACCCGGGGCTGCCGCCGTCCACGCCGGGCGTGCCCGGCACGCCAGGTGGTCCCGATACGCCGGGCGCCCCCGGCAGCCCCGGCAACCCCGGCCTGCCCGCGGACGATACCGAAGTCGCGCCGAACGATCCGGTCGAGGTGCCGGAGCCAGGCACCCTGTGGCTGGGCGGCGCGGCCATGGCGGCCATGCTGTGGCTGCGCCGCAAGGGGCCGCGCGCCGGGCGCTGATCCTCCGCCGTTTTTTCAGAAATAACGGACAGCAAAAAGCCCGCGAGGCGTGAACCTCGCGGGCTTTTTGTCGTGGAAGACTGGCGCGCCGGCGTTGCCGCGGCGCGCCAGGCGACCGGCTCGATTACATCATGCCGTCCATGCCGCCCATGCCACCCATGCCGCCCATGCCACCCATGCCGCCGGCTGGCTTGTCTTCGGCGAGTTCCGAGACCATGCAGTCGGTGGTCAGCATCAGGCCGGCGATCGAGGCCGCGTTCTGCAGCGCCGAGCGGGTGACCTTGGCTGGATCCAGCACGCCCATTTCGACCATGTCGCCATAGGTGCCGTTGGCGGCGTTGTAGCCGTAGTTGCCGGTGCCGGCCAGGACGGCTGCGACCACGACCGATGGCTCGTCGCCCGCGTTCTGGACGATCATGCGCAGCGGCTCTTCCATGGCGCGCAGGACGATCTTGATGCCGGCGTCCTGGTCAGGGTTGTCGCCCTTGACGTTCAGGGTCGAGCGGGCGCGCAGCAGGGCCACGCCGCCGCCTGGCACGATGCCTTCTTCCACGGCAGCGCGGGTGGCGTGCAGCGCGTCTTCGACACGTGCCTTCTTCTCTTTCATCTCGACTTCGGTGGCTGCACCGACGCGGATCACGGCAACGCCGCCGGCCAGCTTGGCCACGCGCTCTTGCAGTTTTTCGCGGTCGTAGTCCGAGGTCGCTTCTTCGATCTGGGCGCGGATCTGCTTGACGCGGGCTTCGATCGCTTCAGGCTGGCCGGCGCCATCGATGATGATGGTGTTTTCCTTGCCGACTTCGATGCGCGACGCCTGGCCCAGTTCCGCCAGGGTGACTTTTTCCAGGGTCAGGCCGACTTCTTCGGCGATGACCTGGCCGCCGGTCAGGATGGCGATGTCTTCCAGCATGGCCTTGCGGCGGTCGCCGAAGCCAGGCGCCTTGACGGCGACGGTCTTCAGGATGCCGCGGATGTTGTTGACGACCAGGGTCGCCAGCGCTTCGCCTTCGATGTCTTCGGCGATGATGACCAGCGGACGGCCGGCCTTGGCGACTTGCTCCAGTACCGGCAGCAGGTCACGGATGTTCGAGATCTTCTTGTCGCACAGCAGGATGAACGGCTGCTCATGGACGGCGACTTGCTTGTCCGGGTTGTTGATGAAGTACGGCGACAGGTAGCCGCGATCGAACTGCATGCCTTCCACGATGTCCAGCTCGTCGTTCAGCGACTTGCCGTCTTCCACGGTGATGACGCCTTCCTTGCCGACTTTTTCCATCGCCTCGGCGATGCGCTCGCCGATCGAGGTTTCCGAGTTGGCCGAGATCGCGCCGACTTGCGCGATTTCTTTCGTGGTGGTGGTCGGCTTGGCGATCTTCTTCAGTTCTTCGACGGTCGCAGCGACGGCCTTGTCGATGCCGCGCTTCAGGTCCATCGGGTTCATGCCGGCGGCAACGAACTTCATGCCTTCGCGCACGATGGCTTGTGCCAGCACGGTCGCGGTGGTGGTGCCGTCACCGGCGTTGTCGCTGGTCTTGGAAGCGACTTCCTTGACCATCTGCGCGCCCATGTTCTGGAGCTTGTCTTTCAGTTCGATTTCTTTTGCGACCGAGACACCATCCTTGGTGACGGTCGGGGCGCCGAACGAGCGCTCGAGCACGACGTTGCGGCCTTTCGGGCCCAGGGTGACCTTGACTGCGTTGGCCAGAATATTGACGCCTTCAACCATCTTGGCGCGCGCTGCGTCGCCGAACACTACTTCTTTAGCTGCCATTTGTTATTTCTCCGAATGTTTTCGTGAATGGGGTCAGGGAATTACTGCTGGACGACGGCCATGATGTCTTCTTCGCGCATCACGAGCAGTTCTTCGCCATTGACCTTGACGGCCTGGCCGGAGTACTTACCGAACAGCACGCGGTCGCCGACTTTTACTTCCAGCGGGCGGACCTGGCCGTTGTCTTGCACTTTGCCGTTACCGATGGCGAGGACTTCGCCCTGGTCTGGCTTCTCTGCCGCGGCATCAGGGATGATCAGGCCGGACGCAGTCTTGGTTTCCTGGTCGAGGCGCTTGACGATTACGCGATCGTGCAGAGGACGAAGGTTCATGCAAAACTCCTTAATATTCAGTGGTTTAACTAGCGTTTTTTGACATCGCCGCAGTTTTGTGTGAAACGCGACGGCGATCTGCAAAGAGTTGTTAGCACTCTCTACTAACGAGTGCTAATTATAGGGACGATAATTTGCCTTTTCAAGCAGCAAAGTTGATAAATACTTTCGGGTGCTTGAGCTAGCACAAGCTTTCAGGGCTCATATAATGTGTTTTTGGCATCTCGCGCCAGTGGCTGCGAATATGGCAAGAGGCGGGCAGCGTACACCCCCTGGCGCTTTCCTGCCGCACGCCAGGCAGCCCTGGGTGGGCGCGGCATGCCGCATTGCCGCGCGATTCGGTTGACGGAAAATCCATCTCGATCCTATAGTGTCGGATGATTTCCGAATTCCAAGACCTCTCAGACAAAATCGATCGGCTCGCCCAGCTGACCCAGTCATTGCGCGCAGAGAACTATTTGCTGCGGCAGGCCAATACCCTGCTCAGTGCCGAGAACCTGGCGTTCAAGGAACGCCTGGTCGAAGCCCAGCGGCGGGTCGAGGCCCTGCTCGACGAATTGCCCAAGCCGCCGGGAACGGATGGCGAAGCGGGCGGGGAAGACGACGCGGCAGACGCCACGCAACCAACGGCTGGCGCGGCGGCCGGCGCACCAGGCAATAGTGAGGCAGCACGATGATCCATCTCGACGTCACCATCATGGGCCAGCCGTATCGCCTGGCCTGCCGCGACGGCGAAGAGCGCACCCTGCGTGAGGCGGTGAGCTACCTCGACGGCAAGATGTGTCAGCTGCGCGATTCGGGCAAGGTGAAGGGCACCGACCGCATCGCCGTGATGGCCGCGCTGAGTGTCGCCGCGGAATTCCTGTCGGTCAAGTCGCCGCAGGGACCGCTGTCGGACATGTCGATTCTCGAAGTCAAGCAAAAGCTGGAAGCGATGCACACCGTGCTCGACAAGGCCCTGGCGCCGCAGGAAAATGTTTTCTGAAAAGCCGAATCCGTTTGACATGCCGCTTTAAAAGAGTAAACTGCGCTCTACCCTGCGGTGTTCGAGATTTGCCATATATTCCTTGAACCATTCTTACGCATAGGTCGTGGAACAAGGTCGATGGGAGTGAGCGTCACTCGTTTGACGAACCCGAAATTGATCTGACCGTGACCGCCTTGAACCGTTTTGGTTCAGGATGCCGGCAAAAACGGCACTGGCGGGGGCTAGGATCCACAAGCGGTTGCGCACTCTGTACGCAGCCGCTTTTTTTTGTGCGCGCGTCCATCGTGACGGTGCACCTTGCAGGGAGAACGGCGCGATGCGCTATTGGTTGATGAAATCCGAACCGGACGAAGTCAGTTTCGACGACGTCCTGTCCGCGCCCGGCCAGACCGTGGCCTGGTTTGGCGTGCGCAACTACCAGGCGCGCAACTTCATGCGCGATGCGATGGCCGTCGGCGACGGCGTGTTGTTCTACCACTCCAGCTGCGCCGTGCCCGGCGTGGCCGGGCTGGCCGAGATCGCGAGCGCTCCCTATCCCGACGCCACCCAGTTCGACCCCGCCAGCCCTTACCACGATCCGAAGGCCACCCGCGAAACGCCGCGCTGGATCTCGATCGACGTGCGCGCGCTGGAGGCGGGGCGCCATGTGCCGCTGGCCGAGCTGCGGGCCAATCCCGCGCTGGAAGGCATGGCGTTGCTGCAGAAGGGCAGCCGGCTGTCGATCACGCCGGTCGCCAGATCCGAATGGGATGCGGTCGTCAAACTCATGCGCGCCAAGGGAGCCTGAATGGATCCCTGGCTGATCCTGGCCCTGCTGGCGATGGGCACCTTCGGCGGCTTCGCGGCCGGCCTTCTCGGCATCGGCGGCGGCATGGTGCTGGTGCCCTTCATCACGATGATCTTCACCGCGCGCGGCTTCCCCGACGAACTGGTGGTCCACATGGCGATCGCCACCGCGCTCGGCGTCATCCTGTTTACCTCGATGTCCTCGGTGCGCGCCCACCACAAGCATGGCGCCGTGCTGTGGCCGGTGGTGCGCCTGCTGGCGCCGGGCATCCTGATCGGTTCCTGGATCGGCCCCTGGATCGGCAAGCAGATGAATACTTCGGTGCTGGCCTTCTTCTTCGGCTGCTTCGTCGCCTTCTCGGCGACCCAGATGCTGATCGGTAAGAAACCGGCGCCGGCGCGCGAGTTGCCGGGCCGGGCCGGCATGTTCGCCACCGGCGGCCTGATCGGGATCCTGTCGGGACTGGTGGGGGCCGGCGGCGGCTTCGTCTCGGTGCCGTTCATGACGCGCTGCAACGTGCGCATCCATAATGCGGTGGCAACCAGCGCGGCGCTGGGCTTTCCGATCGCACTCTCGGGGACGCTGTCGAATATGTATTATGGCTGGGGCGAGCCGGGCTTGCCGGCATGGTCGCTGGGCTTCGTCTACCTGCCGGCGCTGGCCATCATCGTGCTGGCCAGCATGACCATGGCGCCGCTCGGCGCCCGCGCCGCGCACCGGATGCCGGTGCGCCAGCTGCAGCGCATCTTCGCCGTGATCCTGTATGCGCTGGCGGCCTATATGTTCTGGAAGGCCTTCAACTAGCCTTTCTCACGCGCGCGCGGTCCAGCGGCAGGTCGCGCATGCGCAGTCCGCAGGCATCGAACACCGCGTTCGCGATCGCCGCCGCGGCCGGGCCCTGCGCCGCCTCGCCGGTGCCCAGGAAGGGCTGGCCGGGGCGGTCGATCAGGTGCACGTCGAGCTTGTCGGGGGCCTGGCCGAAGCGCAGGATCGGATACGAGGCCCAGTCCACGGTGAGCACGCGCGTGGCGTCGAAGCGCACCTGTTCGAGCAGGGTCCAGCTGGCCGACTGCACGATGCCGCCCTCGATCTGGTTGCGCACGCCGTCCGGGCTGACGATCTCGCCGCAATCGACGGCGCTCGATACGCGCGTCACGCGCACCAGCCCCGTTTCGCGCGCCACCTCCACCTCCACCGCCAGCGCGCAATAGGCCGCCAGGTTCTTGTAGCGCGCAAATGCAAAACCGCGGCCGCGGCGCGCAGGCTTTTTATAACCCTCCCAGCCGAACTTCTCCGCCGCCAGCCTGACCACGTCGATGGCGCGCGGATCTTCCAGATGGCGCAGGCGAAACGCGACCGGGTCGAGCTTCGCCGCGCGCGCCAGTTCGTCCATGAGGCTCTCGATCGCGAACACATTGAAATAGGCGCCCAGGCCGCGCATGGCCGAGGCGCGCAGCACCGCCTGCGGCTGGAAATGGTGGGTCACGCGCGCGTTCGGCAGCCGGTAATAGGGGATCGCGTTGCGGTCGCCGCCGCCTTCCGGCTGAGGGATCGGTTTCGGCCTTGGCGGCGTAAAGGGCTTGGCGAGATGCGTGGCCGGCAGCAGGCTGCCGGCGGGGCCGGGACGGATGTTGTGCGACGGCGTGAAGACGTCGTATTGCCAGTCGGCGATGCGGCCGTCGGGATCGAGGGTGGCCGCGACCCGCGCCACCATCGCCGCGCCGAACGGCTCCCATGCATGCTCGTCCTCGCGCATCCACTGCACCCGCACCGGCCGGCCCGGGAAGGCGCGCGCCAGCAGGGCGGCGTCGGCCGCCACGTCGTCGGCGCCGTTGTGGCCATAACAGCCCGAGCCCTCGACGTGGATGCAGCGGATCGCGTCTTCCCGGGTCGCCAGCAGTTCGGCCAGCGCGCCACGCAGCGGGAACACGCCCTGCGAATGGGTCCAGACCGTGTAGCGGCCTTCCACCAGCTGCGCCACCGCGCAGGATGGGCCGATGGAGCCGTGCAGCTGCAACGGGCGGGTATAGGTGGCCTGCAAGTGCACGCCTTCCCGCATCCGCGCGCCGCGTGCGACGATGGTGGTCGGTTCGGCCGGCTGCGCCAACACCAGCGCCTCGACGTTCGGGTGGGCCGGCAGCGCGGACGGCGTTTCCCAGCGCGCGGCGCGCGCGAGAAGCGCGGCGGCCTTCACGGCGCGGTATTCGCCATCGGCGATCACGGCCAGGAAGCGGCCGTCGCGCACGACCTTCAACACGCCCGGCAGGCGCATGACGGCGGCCGTATCCACGTCGGTCAAGGTCGCCGCCGGCGCGGGCGGACGCACCACGCGCGCATGCACCATGTTTGGCAGGCGCAGGTCTTGCACGTAGGCGCGTCCGCCCGTGACCTTGGCCGGGATGTCGACGCGCGGCAGGGATTGGCCGATCGTGGTCTTTGGGCCGGGCGCGGGCGGCGCCGGCCGCGGCGTGGCGCGCAGGTGCAGCTCCCGGCCGGTGACCAGCTGGCCGAAGCTGGCGCGGCGGCCGTCGGGGGCGATGAAGGCGCCGTCCTTCAATGCCAGGCTGGCCGCGGGCGCCCCAAGGCGCGTCGCCGCCAGTTCGCCCAGGCGCATCCGCACCTGGCCCGCCGCATGGCGCAGCGCGGCGCCGCTGTCCTTCATCGAGTTGCTGCCGGCGGTCAGGCCTTCGTCCGGCGTGCGCGCGGTGTCGGCGGTGACGATCGTCAGGCGTCCGGGCGCGATGCGCAGCTCGTCGGCCGCGACCTGCAGCAGCGCGGTCTTGATGCCTTGACCCAGCTCGGCCTTGCCGGTGAAAACCGTAATGCGTTCATCGGCGTCGATGCGGATCCAGGCGTCGAGCCAGGGCGTCGTATCGAGGCTTTTCGGTAATGCATCCTGCGCCGACCACGCCGGCATGGCGAACGACAGCGTCAGCGCGCCGCCGGCGGCCAGGAAGTGGCGCCGACCCTGATCGAGGCTCATCGCTTGCCTCCCGCCGCGAGCTGGTCGGCCGCGCGCCGCACCGCGCGCAGGATGCGCATATGGGTGCCGCAGCGGCACAGGTTGGGCGACATGTGGGCGCGGATCCGGGCGTCGCTCGGATTCGGTTCGCGCTCGAGCAGCGCGGCGGCCTGCATGATCATGCCCGCGATGCAGTAGCCGCATTGCGCCGCCTGCTCGTCGATGAAGGCCTGCTGCAGCACGCCGGGCTTGTCGCTGCTGCCCAGGCCTTCGACGGTGCGTACCGCGCGCGCGCCGACGTTCGAGACCGGCACCATGCAGGACATCACGGGCTGGCCGTCCATGATCACGGTGCAGGAGCCGCACTGGCCCAGGCCGCAGCCGAACTTGGCGCCATTCAGGGCCAGGTCGTTGCGCAGCACGTACAGCAGCGGGGTGTCGGGGTCGGTATCGACGGCGTGGCTCTTGCCGTTTACCTGCAGGCGGTAGGTCGTCATGGTGCTCTCGCTTTGCTCACTTGCTCGTCCAGTTCCGGCCAGGCTGGCTGGCCGGCGCCATACTTGCGCAGGTAGGCGGCCAGCGCGCCGGCCTGTTCATTGCTCAGGATCGCCTTGAAGCCGGGCATCCAGCGTCCCGCTTCGCCGTCCGGCGGCAGGATGCCGTCGTCGACGATATGGATCAGGCTGCGCGGGTCGGGGTCGTACAGGGCGATCGCCTTCTGCAGCGGCAGGGCGGTGCCCGAGCTCGGGGCGCGACCGACGTCGTGGCAGCGCGCGCACGAGTTGGCGTACAGCTCGTAGCCGAGGCGCATGCGCGGCAGTTCGGGGTCGTCGGCGGCGGGTGGGGGCAGCGGACCGTCCTGCTGCGCCGGCGTCGCGCGCAACGGGGCTTGCGACAGGTGGCTGTGGGTCCACGCGGCCAGCGCGGCGACGTCGCCTTCATCGGCCTGGGCCAGGTGCATCACCACGTCCTGCATCGGGCCGCCGGCGACCGCGTGGTCCTCGGCCATGCCGGTGCGCAGGTAGGCCTGCAGCTGTTCGCGCGTCCACGGCAGCGGCGACGGCGATTTCGCGTTCAGGGCCGGCGCGTACCAGTCATCGGCTTCGCCGCCATCGAGCTGGCGTTTCAGGTCCGGACCACCCAGCTTCGTGCGCGGCGTGTGGCAGGCGGCGCAGTGGGCGACGGCGTCGGCCAGGTAGGCGCCGCGGTTCCATTCGGCCGACTGCTTCGGGTCGGGCTGCCACGGCGCATCAATCAGGTACAGCACGTTCCAGAAACCGACCAGCGGCCGGAAACCGAAGGGGAAGGTCATCTCGTTGTCGGGCGCCGGCGCGGCGATCGCGGGCCGGGTCATGAAGTAGGCGTACAGGTCGTCGATGTCGGCCTGCGTCATGCGCACGTAGTGGTTGTAGGGGAAGGCCGGATACAGCAGGTGGCCGTCGCGCGAGACGCCCTCGCGCATGGCGCGGGTAAAAGCGTCAGGGCTCCAGGCGCCGATGCCGGTGTCGACGTCGGGCGTGATATTGGTGCTGTGGACGGTGCCGAACGGCGTCTCCATCGGCTTGCCGCCGGCGAAGGGGCGCGCCAGGTCGGCCGTGTGGCACGAGGCGCACATGCCGAGGCGCGCGAGGTTGGCGCCGCGCTCGATGCGCGCATCGTCAAAAGCGGGGATAGTGTTGTGCGGCGCCAGTGCGGGGCGCCACATGATGGCAAAAGCGATGCCTGTCAATACGACGATGGCGGCAAGTAGCAGCCACCATCGGGTACGCCGCTTGCGCCTGGTGTGATCCATATGGGCTCCGATCCGTGGAGCCTCATTGTCGGGCGTAAAGGACGAGCGCTCTGTGCGCTCGCCCACTCACGCATGCGACATACCGCGATCAGGCGGTCACGGGCCGGCCCGGCGGCTGGCGGTAGGCCCAGGCCAGCATGACCAGGGCGGCGACGATCATCGGCAGCGACAGCACCTGGCCCGACGTGATGGGCAGGCCGAACACGGTAGTTTCCCAGTCCGGCACGCGGAACCACTCGGTGAAGAAGCGCGCGCAGCCGTACAGCAGGGTGAACATGGCGCCGACCGCCAGGCGTGGACGCGCCTTGCGCGCGAACAGCCACAGGAGCACGAACACCAGCACGCCGTCGACCAGCGCCTGGTACAGCGGCGATGGGTGGCGCGGGCCTGCCACGCCGGGCCACAGCATGGCCCATGGCAGGTTCGGGTCGGCCAGGCGGCCCGGCAGCTCGGCGTTGATGAAGTTGCCCATGCGGCCGGCGGCATAGCCGAGCGGCACCAGCGGCGCGATGAAGTCGTAGACGTCGAGCAGGTTGCGCTTGCGCTTGCGCGCCCACAGCGCCATCGCGATCAGGACGCCCAGGAAGCCGCCGTGGAAGGACATTCCGCCCTTCCAGATCATGAGGATCTCGAGCGGGTGTTCCAGGAAGTACAGCGGCTGGTAGAACAGCACTTCGCCCAGGCGGCCGCCGACGATCACGCCCAGCATCCCGTAGAACAGCATGTCGTCCAGGTCGTCGCGGGTCCAGCCCTGCGCCGCCACGTGCGGCATGCGGATGCGCACCCGGCCCAGGATGATGAACAGGGCGAAGGCCACCACGTACATCAGGCCATACCAGTGGATTTGCACCGGGCCGAGCGCAATCGCGATCGGGTCCGGCTGCGGATGAATCAGCATAGTCAGTCTCTCTTCAATTCTTCAATAAATCCAGGAAGCCCCTCAGGACGGGCGAATCGTTATCGCGCCGCCAGGCCAGGCCGGTTTCGGCCAGCGGCGCCGGGTCGTGCAGGGCACGGTATTCTACGCCGGGTCGCATCAGGTTCGACACGGATTGTGGCACAAGTGCCAAGCCCATGCCGCCGGAAACCAGGCCGACGATGGTCTGCATCTGGATCGCTTCCTGGCCGATGGTGGGCAGCACGCCCGCCGCGCGAAAGCAGGCCAGGATCGCATCGTGCAGGCTGGGCGCCACCGCGCGCGGGAAAATCACCAGCGGCAGCGGCGGCAGGTCGCGCAGGCGCACCGGGCCCGGGCTCTCCAGCGCCGCCAGGCCGCTCGGCGCGCACAGCACCAGCGGCTCGTCGACGATCTTCAGGTAGTCGAGGGCGCCGTCGGCCATGCCGCCGGGGGCGCCCGGTTGCGGCGGAATCACGAAGCCGGCGTCGATGCGGCCCGAAAGCAGTTCTTCGAACTGGACGTCGGAGGTCGCTTCCTGCAGCACCAGGCGCACGGCCGGATAGGCGGCGCGATAGCGGCGCAGCACGTCGGGCAGCAGCCCCAGGCCGGCGGTCGAGACGAACGACAGGGCCAGGCGGCCCGCTTCGCCGCTGGCCGCGCGCCGCACCAGCTCGGGCAGCGCGGCGGCTTCTTCGAGGATGCGGCGCGCCTCCGGCAGCAGGGTCGCGCCGGCCGCGGTCAGGCCGACCATGCGCCGGTTGCGCACGAACAGCGGGGCGTTGAACAGTTCTTCGAGGTTGGCGATGCTCTGCGACAGCGGCGGCTGCGTCATGTGCAGGCGGCGCGCGGCGCGGCCGAAATGCAGCTCTTCGGCCACGGTGACGAAATGGCGCAGCTGGCGCAGTTCGGGATGCATGAGGGATGAGTGGATCAGACTGTGATACGCGCAATGTATCACAGCCCATACTCACAGGCCCCACGCGGGCAGGACTTGGTTCAGCGGCGCTTGTCGAGGGTCTTCTTGACGCGCTCGTTGCGGCGCTTGTCCTGGAGAGCGTGTTCTTTTTTCTTGTCGAGCCCAAGCATCTTCTCGATGTACTCGAACCAGATGAAGGCAGCGACGAACAGCCCGGCGATGACCCACCAGGACAGCTCGGCAAAACGCCAGACCTCGAAAAAGCGCAGGGCGGCCAGGGCGACGATCAAGAGGATGAGTGGCATGATGTAAGAAGCTCCTTCAGACGCCCATCTTACAAAGAAAAGAATGCCTGCGGGCAAAAGTTGCTATTTTTCTGTTACAGGATAGGGGGAAACGTGGCGATCGCGTTACAGAGTGTATCGCCCCCATTCCCTTGCGGGGATTGGCGGTAGAATCCAATCAGTCATGAATCTGGAGAAACAAATGAAGCGGTCCCTGATGTTGTGTGTGGTGTTGTCGGCCTTCGCGTCGCCGGGTGCATTCGCCCAGGCCGACCTGGCCAAGGCCAAGAATTGCATGGCTTGCCACACCGTCGCCACCAAGCTGGTCGGTCCTGCCTACAAGGACATCGCGCAGAAGTATGCGGGCCAGAAAGGCGCCGAGGACAAGCTGGTGCAGAAGGTGCTCAAAGGCGGCGCCGGCACCTGGGGGCCGATCCCGATGCCGGCCAATCCGCAGGTGAGCGAGGCCGAAGCGCGCTCGCTGGTCAAGTGGGTGCTGGCGACCAAGTAAGCGCCTGGAAAGACGCCCGAAACAAGACGCACGAAACGAGACGCACGAAACGAGACGCACGAAACGAGACGCACGAAACGAGACGCACGACTAGCGCGCCCGCGTGAGCATGGCGCGCTTTTTGTTGTCCAGCGCCGTTCAGGGCCCGGGCAGGCGTGACTGCAGGGCTGCTGCGGGCAGGGCTGTCTCGGGCACCTGCGCGTCGGAGAAGAACAGCCAGTCGTGGTTGCCCAGCCTGAGGCCGACGCCCGGCACCTGGAAGTGGCTCGACAGGTCGGGCGTGAAGAAGATCTGCGGCGTGTCGTCGAGCGCCGCGCCGCCCAGCATGACCAGCAGGGTGGAGCCGCCGGCGTCGATCGTCAGCGCCATCTCGCCGAGCGTGACGATGCGCCCCCGGCCCGATTGCATCAAGCCGCCCAGGGAACGGGCATACAGGAAGAACAGGACGCTGCCGGCCGCATGCCAGCGGCGCAGGCGCGCCACGATGTCGCCGCCGCCGCCGTCGCTGCGCGGGGAATGTGGAACCAGTTGGTGCGGTGCGGTGAGCATGCCCATCGTCGTTCTCCCTCGTCGTTCTCCCTTGTCGTTCTCCCTTGTCGTTCTCCCGTGACTGCCCGGTCAGGTGCGTCCAGCCGACCGTCTCGGCGCATCCCCGTCACGCCCTGTGGCGGATCGTCTCGGGTTCTGGCAGGTACGTCGCCGGCCCGGCCGGTTTCGCCTT
The DNA here is from genome assembly GCF_050434805.1 of Massilia sp. UYP11. Classification (NCBI taxonomy): domain Bacteria; kingdom Pseudomonadati; phylum Pseudomonadota; class Betaproteobacteria; order Burkholderiales; family Oxalobacteraceae; genus Massilia; species Massilia sp. UYP11. The sequence continues at coordinate 17,473 of NZ_JBNDJE010000021.1, read as the reverse complement.
CTGCATTGCCGCCGCCATCACCATGCCGGATCGATCCCGGATCGTCTACGCAGGGCGCGTACGGCTGCAGAGCAACGTTACCGCAAATCGCGATTGTCGAAAAGCGGTACAGACAGCTTCGCTCAGCGCGTGAGGCGCCGCCTGGCGACGTCCGCCAGGGGCCTGGACAGGTTGCGGGCGCCGGCCTCGCTGCTGGCGGCCAGGTAGCCGCGCACGTAGGCGGCCTGCCTGGCGACCTGGCTGCTGCCGCCCTTGAGTTCGTCGAGCAGATGATCGGCCACCGCCATGTCGTTCAAGAGGCCAAGGCGGTCCTGCAGCTTTTCCAGGTGGCCGACGTAGCGCTTGACGCGGCGCGCCGGCAGCAGGTCGCGGAAAAATTCGGCAGCGTAGCGCGCCTTCTTGGCGGCGATGCGCACCCGGTGGCGGCCCGGCGCGTCGTTCTTGTCCAGGCCGTCGATGCGCTTGGCCAGGCGCTTCTCGGCCTTGCGCAGCAGGGGCAGGGCGGCCTTGGCGGCGCGCCCGGCCAGGGGCGAATCCTGGTCCAGCGCGGCGTCAGGACGCCAGCGGCGTTCGCCGAGCCATTCGTTCAGCTGCGTCATCAGCGCGACGTAGCGCGGCTGGCGCAGCACGTCCAGGACGTGCGCGTGATGGGCATCGGCACGTTCGTGCGCGGCCTGGCGCAGCGCCGAGGCGTCGAAGTCCCGGACCCGGTCGAGGGTGGCGTCGGCCAGCACGTCCCAGTCGCGCGCCGGTCCCAGTTCGCCGGACAGCCATTCGATGTCGGCGTGCAGCGCGACCGGCGGCGCGGCCAGGTCCTCGAACATGGCCAGCAGCGCGCGCAGGCGGCGCAGGCCGACCCGCATCTGGTGCAGGCTCTCGGCCTGTTGCCTGAGCACGCCCGGCAGGTTCGCTTCGATCTGGCGGACGCAGTTCAGGCCGATGGACTGGAAGGCGTCTTCCAGCGTCATGCGCCCGCGCAGGCGCACCGGTTCGGCCTTGACCGGCCGGATCGGTTCTTCTTTCGGCAGTGGCTGGTCCTGTTTCGGATCCTGCGCGCCCGCCGGGGCGGCGACCGCGGCTTGCAGGTCCAGCTTGGGGCCCGGTTCCGGCTTCGGTTCTGGGCTCGGTTGCGGGCTCAGTTCCTGGTCCAGCTGCTGGAACGACTCCAGGCCGCTGGCCGCGGTTCCAAGCGGCTTGGCGGCCGCCGGTGCGGGGTCCTTCGGCGCGGGCTGCGCCGGTTTTTGTTGCTTGGCCATCATGGTCCTTTCACTGACGAGACGTCGATGACACGAGCATACGCTTGCCCGCCATCCGGCACGCCCGATCATGACAAGAAGGTGACATCGACAGCGCGGACCGGCGCCTACCTGGCGATCCGATAGATCACGTCCACGCCCTGCACCAGCTTTTGCACGCCCACCAGGAGCGGATCGCGCACCGTGGCCATCGAGGTATGGCGCGGGCCGTCGGCGGCCAGTCCCATCGAGTTCGACAGGTTCTTCAGCGGCGCCAGCGCCACGCCGTTCGCCGGTCCCAGCCTGGCGCCGATCCCGCGCGCGATGTTCAGCGCCTTCCGGCGCGCCGCGGCCAGGGCCTGGCTCACCAGCTCGGCCTCGATCTCGTCGGCGTCGCTGCGGCTGAAGGCGACGGCCAGCGACTCGACGTTCGGCATCGTCATCAGGGCCTGGATCAGCGCCGTCCAGCCATCCAGGTTGCGCACCGTGGCGTGGAGCGCGGCGCGGGTCTCGATCGTGTGCACCGTATCGCCTTGCATATCGGCCCGCATAAGCGGGCGGCGCAGCAGGTCCTGCACCGAGATGTCCTCGACCGCGACGCCATGCTGCGCCAGCAGCGCGCGGCTCGCCTCGAGCCGTTCGCCGACCAGCTTCCAGGCCGCTTCCAGGTCGGGGTCCAGGCTGACGATCTCGACATCGATCTCGCCCGTGTCCGGCATCACGTGCAGGTCGGCGGCGGCGTTCACGTGGATGAAGGGGTAGGCCGGCAGGTCGGCCGCCTGGACGGGGGCGAATGCGGTGCACGAAGCGATGGCGAATGGGACGGCAAACCTGGCGGCGAGTTTCTTCAGCATGACGGTCCTTGTGAGGCGGGAGGATTCCCGGCGACAGCCAGCTTAGGCGATCTAGACATCGATGTCTAGAAGCGCGATGGCATTTCATGCCGGGTGGGTAGGGCGGGCCATCAGTCGCAGAAGCGCCGGTAGGCACGGTCGCGGAAATAGTGGGCCAGGGCATCGGGTCCTGGGCCCGGGTCGCACAGGGCGACGTGGCCGTCCGGCCGCACGAGGTAGTGGGCGTGGTGCGCGAAGCCGGCTGCTTCGTGGCGCGCGCTCCAGGCGAATTCGCGCAGGGGCATGCCGTGCAGCAGGCACCAGGCGCGCAGGCCGTCGCCCGCCTCGCCATAGACCTGCACCTGCCAGTCGATGTTCGCGAGCGGCGCGTGGTTGTCCATGCCGTCTTCGTCGTCACCCCCGACCCAGGGCAGCCTGTCGCCGGCCTTGATGTTCCCCGCGCCGCCGATGCTGAGCGGGCTGTCATGGTAGCTGATCGTGATCTGCGAGATGATCTTGAAGATCAGTTCGCGCACCGGGTCGACGCTGTAGGCGACCGTGGCGAACAGCGGCGCAATGTGCATGCGCACGAAGTCGGCGAAGTTGCCCTCGGCCGTGATGAAGTTGAACATGCGGTCGGTGGTGTCGACCAGCTTGCGCGCGAACGCCAGGCGCTCGGTCTCGTAGCTGTCGAGCAGGCTGTCAGGCGCTTCGTGGCGCACCACGGCGGCCAGCTTCCAGGCCAGGTTGACGGCGTCGCCGATGCCGGTGTTCATGCCCTGGCCGCCGGCCGGGCTGTGCACGTGGGCGGCGTCGCCGGCCAGGAATACCTGGCCGCTGCGGTAGTGGCTGGTGATGCGGTGGTGCACGCGGTAGGTCGAGAACCAGTGCACCTGGTCGACCCGCAGGCCCAGGCTCGACAGGGCGCGGTGGCCGACGTCGTCGAAGGTGAGGGGGGCGGCGTGGCTGTCGTCGGAGGGGCGGTGCACGGTGCCGATCAGGCGTCCGCGGCCGCTGTCGGTATAGGGCAGCATGATGACGAAGTCGGACGTCTCGAGCGAGACGTGCACCTCGCCGTCGGCCGCCACGCCGGCGGCCTGGACGTCGGCCACGTAGAACAGGTGGGCGTAGGTGCCGCCCGGGAACCCGGCGCCGAGCTTCTGGCGCACGGTGGAACTGGCGCCGTCGCAGCCGGCCAGGAAGCGCGCCTCGCATTCGCGCAGGCCGCCGTCCGGGTCGCGCAGGCGCGCCACCACATAGTCTTCGCGGTCCTCGAAGGCGACCAGCTCGACCGGTCGCTGGACCTGGACCCCGGCCAGCTCGAGATGGCGCAGCAGCAGCCGCTCATGCAGGTCTTGCGGATACACCAGCACGAAGGGGTAGGGCGTGAGCTTTTCGCCCGCGTCCTGGAACGACAGGCGCGCGCGGCGCTTGCCCCGCACCCACATATTGAGGGCGACGTTGCGCTTGCCGGCGGCAATCGTTTCGTCGGCCAGGCCCAGCTGGCGGTACAGTTCCAGCGTGCGTGCCTGGACCACCATCGCGCGCGACGTGGTGCCGGGCTGCGCCGCCTTGTCCACGAGCGCGACCTTGACGCCCTGGCGCGCCAGCCACAGGCCCAGCACCAGGCCGGTCGGCCCCGCGCCGGCGATGAGCACGTCGTACCTGTCCACGGGCTTCTCCTTCATCCGTCCTACTCAGATGCCGGCGTGGCGCAATGGTTCCACGTACTTCAGCCCCCGTATTTCAGCTGGATACTTCAGCCGAATACTTCAGCCGGGGCGCGTTACTCCACCACCTCGAACGCCAGGTCGCGCCCCTCCCGCGCCAGGTTGCCGGCGAAGTCGGCGGCGTGGATGCGCAGGGTGTAGCGGCCGGGAGTGAGTTCGCCGATGCGCCAGCTGCCGGTCTCGATCTCGCCGTCCTGCAGGCGGTTGCCCAGCGCATAGTCGAACTGGGTCGACTTGCTGCCATAGACCGTGATGCCGCTGGTCGGCGCGTAGACGGCCTTGACGGCGTCCTGGTTGCGCGGCAGGCGGTCGAAGACCTGGGTGATGAGCGGCTGCCCGAAGCCGGGCAGGGGCGTGCCGTCGGCCTGCAGCAGCTGGTAGCCCAGCTCGTACAGGCCGAGCTTGCGGCGCGCCAGGTTGCCGTTCACCTGGTCGTAGGCGTTCACGACCACCTGGACCTCGCCCAGGCTGCGGCTCAAAAGCACCGGCTGGCCCTTGTTCGCCGTGATGCGCTTGCCGGCGCCGTCGTACAGCGCGATGCGCTGGATGAACGGCGGCACGGTGTCGGTAAAGCCGACGAAGGGCAGCGTGAGCGGATTGACCACCATGCCGCCCTGGTAGTAGTCGAGGTGGACGTGGGCCATGCCATTGATGGTGCCGAGCGCATCGCCCACCGCGAAGCGGGTGCCGCGCGGCACCCGCACGCGTTCGGCTTTCCCTTTGGCATCGCGCAGGATCTGGAAGCGCGGATCGAGCGGCCGGCCCTGCGGGTCGCGGCCGACGCGCATGTGGATGTACGAGAGCGGGCCCACGCTCAGGCCTTCGCTGAGCGTGCCGAAGCCCCAGTTGGCGTGCGGGTCGGTCACTTTCGACGGGAATACCGCCAGCACCTTCGCGCCGACGTCGGCGCGCACGTCCAGGCCGGCGTGGAAATGGTGGCGGCTGTCGCCGTTGTAGGCGCCGCGCACCTCGCCCATCACGCCCACGACTTCATGGACCATGTCTTGCGGGCCGACCGGCCACGGCGTCGGTTCGGTGCGCGTGACGAGTGCCGGGCGCGCCAGCAGCGGCGCCGGTTCGCCCTTGCGCGGCGGCGCCAGCCGGTGCACGCGGTGGGCGCTGGCATCGGCCACCACCAGGCTGCCGTCGCGGCCGACCGCGATGCCGCGCGGGCCATACAGCTGCACCGTGCCGTCGCTGCCGAAGCCATGCGGATCGAGCGGGCGGTCGGCGTCCTGCAGCGGGCGCATTTCTCCATCGGGCGTCAGTTGCAGGATGCGGCCGCCGGCACTGGCGGCGATGTACAGGTAGCCGTCGCGCGTGAGCGCCAGGCCCGTGGGGCGCCGCAGCGGCGGCCTGGTTTCCCCTTCGAGCGGGATCGCCAGCGTGTCGACCGTGCCGTCGGGCTTGATGCGGCGCACTGCGTGGTTGCCGGTGTCGGCCACGTACAGCGTACCGTCGCGGCCGGCCGCCAGCGCGCTCGGGGTGTCGAAGCCGGCGTCCGCCAGCACGCCATCGAGCAGGCCCGGCCTGCCATTGCCGGCCAGCGTGGTAACCAGGCCATCGGGCGCGATGCGGCGGATGCGGTCGTTGTAGGTGTCTGCCACGTAGACCATGCCGGCGTCGGCCACCGCGATGCCGACCGGGCCGTTGAACCGGGCCGCACGGCCGACGCCATCGAGGTAGCCGGGGCTGCCGCCGCCGGCCAGCGTGCTGACCGTGCCGTCGGGCGCCACCTTGCGGATCGCATGGTTGCCGGTGTCGGCCACGTACAGATTGCCTTCATGGTCGAGCGCCAGGGCGGATGGCGTGTGGAAGGCGGCCGCCGCGCCGATGCCGTCGGCAAAACCTTCCTTGCCGCCGGCCAGGGTCGAGACCGCGCCGTCGGGCTGGATCAGGCGGATGCGGTTGGCTTCGCCCCCGTCGGCAACGTACACCACGCCCCGCGCGCCGATGGCCACGCCATAGGGATCGCTGAAGCGGCTGGCGCTGGCCGGCCCGTCGATCACGCCGTCGCGGCCGTCGCCCGCCAGCAGGTTCACGCGCGCCGGCCAGAACGGCGTGGTCTTGGCGACGGGCGGCGTGAGGATGGCCAGCGCGCCGGGGCGGTGTTCGATGGTGTCGGTAAAGTAGACGGCCGTGCCGATGGCCAGGATGACGGCGCCCGCGAGCGCGGCGATGAGGGAAGTTTGTTTCACTGATACGGCCGGGTGACTGCGTAGGGTCGGCGGCTGAGCCGCCGACGCGGTGATGGTTGGCAGCGAGATCATCCGGCGCGAAATCGGAACCGATAACCATCACCGCGTTGGCAGCGAGATCATCCGGCGCGAAATCGGAACCGATAACCATCACCGCGTCGGCGGCGAGATCATCCGGCGCGAAATCGGAACCGATAACCATCACCGCGTCGGCGGCAGAGCCGCCAACCCTACGAGGCCGCTGGCCCGCCAGCGGCGGATTTACATAAAAAAAGGATCAGATGCGCAGGTCGTCCAGCGACTTGCCTTTACCCAGCGCCTCGACTACCCATTTCGGCTGGCGGCCGCGGCCGGTCCAGGTCTGCGAATTGTCGGCCGGGTTGTGGTATTGGGGATTCACCTTGGCGCCGCCGCCCGCTTTCTTGCTTTTTGCGCCGCCCTTGGCCAGCAATTCTTCCACCGAGATTCCCATATTCTGGGCGATCTCGAGAATCTGCTCGCGCGCTTTCTTGACGTCTTGCTGCTGGCGGTTTTTGATCTCCTTTTCGATATCGAATTGAAGACCCTTCAGCTCGGCGAGGTTATAACCCGACAGATCGATTTTTGCCATTTTGTTTCATCCTTGATTAGGTGATTCGATTCATTTCGAAGTGCCGCGCAGGGATTTTACTATTTAATCGGCAAATATGAACGACAATCGTGCGCGGGGTGATTTCGAATCAAATCCATGGCAAATCGATAATGCGTGCGGGATTATTTTCCCAAGGTCTGGAGATGGGCAATTTCTTGCGAAACGGCGCGGCTCACTACCTGGCCCAGGGATTCATGCAGGCTTGTGCGAATTTCGGCCGAAAAACCCGTCATCGCTTTATCCACCGCTTCGGCGATGCCGTCGCGCAGCCGCTGTTCGAGCACGAAATCGATCCGGCCCTGCAATTGCTGCAGCACGCGTTCGGTGAGGCGGCGCTCCATGACGCTCCATTGCTCGCCGCTCCAGCGCTCGGCGGCCCGCCGTTCCAGGGCTTCCGGGGACTCCGCGGCATCGGCGCCGTGCGTCTGCGGCGTGGCGCCGACTGCCGCAGTGGCCGCAGTGGCCGCAGTGGCGGCAGCCGCAGCAGGCGCAGTTGCAGCAGGCGCAGCCGCAGTGGCTGGCGCGGCCGCCGCCGGCGGGTCGGCGACGACCTCGGTCAATACGGGAATGCTGGCGTCGAAAACGGGATCCTGGGTCATGTCTGTCCTGCGACGAAGTGGGTCAATGGATAGGATTGCCTTTTATATGCGACATAGCGCTTGCGTCCCTCGGCGGCATCGTCTTCATCAAGCGAAATGATTTCGAACACGCGCGCGAATTGCGCGAAATTGTTCGGCGTGCGGCGCGTGAGGTTCACCAGCATATCGTGGTGCGGCAGTGCCGCGTCTTCATTATCGGTAATCACGATCGGCGTTTGCGGCGCCAGCGGGTCGCCGGCCAGCACGTGCGGAATGAAATCGGTATCCCCCACGTTCCACAGCGCCGCATTCAATGCCTCGGCCTGCTCAAGGCTTTCTGCCAGCACCACGACTTTGGCGCGCGCCCCATATGCCTTGCGCGCCAGCCGGCAGGCATAGGACAGCTTATCGGGGATATTCGTGTGGAAGTCGATCCGGGTCATGACATCACTAAAAAAAGAGGAGGGCTTTCGCCCTCCGGTGCATTTTTGGAACGATCAGCCATTCATGCCGCTATGGCGCAGCAGGGCGTCGATCGAGGGTTCGCGGCCGCGGAAGGCCTTGAACGATTCGAGCGCCGGACGCGAGCCGCCCACGGCGAGGATCTCGCGGTGGAAGCGCCGTCCGGTCTCGAACAGGTCGGCCCCGGATTCGACGGCTTCTTCGAACGCGGCATAGGCGTCGCTCGACAGCACCTCGGCCCATTTGTAGCTGTAGTAGCCGGCCGCATAGCCGCCCGCGAAGATATGGCTGAACGAATGCAGGAAGCGGTTGAACGACGGCGGCGTGATGACGGCGAAGTTGCGGCGGATGTCGTCGATCAGGTCCTGCACCTGCTGGCCGTGCGGATCGAAGTCGTAGTGCAGGTGCATGTCGATCAGCGAGAACTCGACCTGGCGCAGCGTCTGCATCCCGGACTGGAAGTTCTTCGCCGCCAGCATCTTGTCGTACAGCGCGCGCGGCAGCGGTTCGCCGGTCTTGACATGCGCCGTCATCTGCTGCAGCTTGTCCCACTCCCAGCAGAAGTTTTCCATGAACTGGGACGGCAGCTCCACCGCATCCCATTCGACGCCCGAGATGCCGGCCACCGACAGCTCTTCGACTTCGGTCAGCATGTGGTGCAGGCCGTGGCCGAATTCGTGGAACAGCGTGGTCACTTCGTCGTGGGTGAACAGCGACGGCTGCAGCACGCCGTCCACCGGCGCCGGCGGCGTGAAATTGCAGACCAGGTAGGCGACCGGGGTCTGGACCGCGCCGCTGTTCAACAGGCGGCGGCCGCGCGCGTCGTTCATCCAGGCGCCCTGCGCCTTGCCGGCGCGGGCATACGGATCGAGGTAGAACTGGCCGACCAGCTGGCCATTGCGCTCGATGCGGTAAAAGCGCACGTCCGGGTGCCACACGGGCGCGTCCTCCGGGATGACGTCGGCCTCGAACAGCTGGCGGATCACGCCGAACAGGCCTTCGAGCACCTTATGCTCGGGGAAGTATTCCTTCACTTCCTGGGCCGAGAAGGCATAGCGCTTCTCGCGCAGCTTTTCGGACGCATAGGTGACGTCCCAGGATTGGAGTTCATCGATACCAAGTTCGGTGCGCGCGAACTCGCGCAGCTCGAGCAGGTCTTTCTCGGCAAACGGACGGGCGCGGCGCGCCAGGTCTTCGAGGAATTCGATCACGTGCTGCGGGCTCTGCGCCATCTTGGCCACCAGCGAGACGTCGGCGAAGCTGCCGTAGTCGAGCAGGCGCGCCTCTTCGTTGCGCAGCTTGAGCAGGTTGACGATGTTGGACGAGTTGTCCCACTTCTCGACTTCGGTGAACATGATGCCGGCGTCCGACGCCTTGGTGGCGCTGGCGCGGTAGATCTTTTCGCGCAAGTCGCGGTTGTCAGCGAACTGCAGCACCGGGAAGTAGGACGGGAAGTGCAGGGTGAACAGCCAGCCGCTCTTGCCGTCGCGTTCGGCGGCGGCCTTGGCCGCTGCCTTGACGTCATCGGGCAGGCCGGCCAGTTCTGCTTCGTTCTCGACCACCAGCTTGTAGTCGTTGGTCGCGTCCAGCACGTTTTCCGAGAAGCGGGTCGACAGTTGCGACTGCTGTTCCTGGATCTCGGCGAAGCGCGGCTTTTTGTCTTCGGGCAGTTCGGCGCCGCCGAGGCGGAAGTCGCGCAGGGCGTTCTCCACGATGCGCTGGCGCACCGGATTGAGGCTGCCCCAGTGCGGGCCATTGCGCAGCTGCTTGTACTTGGCGAACAGCGCCTCGTTCTGGCCGATGGCGGTGGAGAACTCCACGACCTTCGGCTGGTTCTCGTTATAGGTCGCGCGCAGCTCGGGCGTGTCCACCACGTGGTTCAGGTGGCCGACCACGCCCCAGGCGCGGCCCAGGCGCTCGCTGGCGTCTTCGAGCGGGGCCAGGGTGTCCCAGGTGACATCAACCACCGGGGCTTCGAGCTGCGCCACCACGGCGTTCGCCTCCGCGATCAGCTGTTCGATGGCGGGCGTGACGTGTTCGGGCTTGATCGCGTCGAAGCGCGGCAGGCCGGAAAAGTCGAGGAGGGGATTGCTGGCATCTAGCGTCATCGTATTCCTTCGTAGGGTCGGCGGCTCTGCCGCCGACGCGGTGATTGTTTGCAGCGAGATCATCGATCCCGAAAATCGGAGCCGGAGGCGATCGACGCGTCGGCGGGAGAACCCGCCGACCCTACGCCAGTTCGCGCTCGGCCGACTCCACCGTGTTCTGCAACAGCATGGTAATCGTCATCGGGCCCACGCCACCCGGCACCGGGGTGATGTGAGCGGCCACTTCCTTGACGCCGTCGAAATCGACGTCGCCGCACAGCTTGCCGGCGTCGTCGCGGTTCATGCCGACGTCGATCACGATCGCACCCGGCTTGACCATGTCGGCGGTCAGGGTATTGCGGCGGCCCACGGCGGCCACGATCACGTCGGCCTGGCGGGTGTGATAGCCCAGATCCGCAGTCGCGCTATGGCATATGGTCACGGTGGCGTTGGCTTGCAAGAGCAGCATGCCCATTGGTTTGCCAACGGTGTTGCTGCGGCCGATGACGACGGCGTGCTTGCCGCGCAGGTCGATGCCGGTGGTTTCGATCAGCTTCATGCAGCCGTACGGGGTGCAGGGGCGGAAACCTTCCAGGCCGGTCATCAGCTCGCCGGCCGACAGCACCGAATAGCCGTCGACGTCCTTGGCGGTGGAGATGGCCTCGATCACCTTCGACGGGTCGATGTGCTTCGGCAGCGGCATCTGCACCAGGATGCCATGGATGGCCGGGTCCACGTTCAATGCTGCGATGCGCTCGAGCAGGGCTTGCTCGGAGAGGTCGGCCTCGTATTTCTCGAGCACCGAATGAAAGCCCACGTCGCCGCAGGCCTTCACCTTGTTGCGCACATAGACCTGGCTGGCCGGGTCTTCGCCGACCAGGATGACGGCCAGACCCGGCTGCTTGCCGGCGGCGGTGAGTTTGGCGGCGCGCGCGGCGATATCCTCGCGCAGTTGTTTGGAAAGGAGGACTCCGTCGATCAGTTGTGCAGGCATGGTGAAGGCTCGTCGCTGGGCAAAAACAGAATTATACGACCCACGCATGCAATCTCCTGCGGCCAGCCTGCGAAACCCCGGTTTTTTGCCGTTCCAAAGGCGCTTCGATATACGATATCAGTTGATCCAAAGTACAGTGTTTCCCTATGAAAATTGTGCACCTGCAGCATTGCATTTCGCATTGTGAAATCGCATATCGCAATTTGAAAATGCCGAATTCCACTGGTAGAATCCATTGGTTTATCAAAAAGTTAGTTTGAAAATTCACTACTCGCCGCCAGCCTGCGCAGGGACGGGTCGGGGCGCACCACTCTAGGAGACGCATAACATGTCAGCTCAACTCGACCAGTTGACCGCGCAAGCCGCCAATGATCCGGACGCAATCGAGACCAAGGAATGGCTCGATGCGCTGGAAGCGGTGATCGAACATGAAGGGCCCGAGCGCGCCCATTACCTGATGGAGCGCCTGGTGGACCTGGCGCGCCGCCGTGGCGCCCATGTTCCGTTCTCGGCCAATACCGCCTACGTGAACACCATCCCGGCCCACCTGAACCAGAATTCGCCGGGCAATCTCGAATACGAAGAGCGCCTGCGCTCGTGGATGCGCTGGAACGCGATGGCGATGGTCGTCAAGGCCAACCGCGCCGACGGCGACCTGGGCGGCCACATCTCGTCCTTCGCTTCGCTGGCGAACATGCTGGGCACCGGCTTCAACCACTTCTGGCACGCCCCGACCGAAGACCACGGCGGCGACCTGCTGTACATCCAGGGCCACTCCTCGCCCGGCATCTACGCGCGCGCCTTCCTCGAAGGGCGCCTCTCCGAAGAGCAGCTGCTCAACTTCCGCCGCGAAGTCGACGGCAAGGGCCTGTCGTCGTACCCGCACCCGAAACTGATGCCGGACTTCTGGCAGTTCCCGACCGTCTCGATGGGCCTGGGACCGCTGATGGCGATCTACCAGGCGCGGTTCCTGAAGTACCTGCACGCGCGCGGCATCGCCAAGACCGACAACCGCAAGGTGTGGGTCTTCTGCGGCGACGGCGAGATGGACGAGCCGGAATCGATGGGCGCGATCGGCATGGCCGCGCGCGAGCGGCTGGACAACCTGGTCATGGTCGTCAACTGCAACCTGCAGCGCCTGGACGGCCCGGTGCGCGGCAACGGCAAGATCATCCAGGAACTGGAAGCGGACTTCCGCGGCGCCGGCTGGAACGTCGTCAAGGTGATCTGGGGCTCGCAGTGGGATCCGCTGCTGGCCCAGGACAAGGAAGGCATCCTGCAGCGCGTGATGATGGAAACCGTCGACGGCGAATACCAGAACTACAAGGCCAAGGACGGCGCCTACGTGCGCAAGCATTTCTTCGGCAAGCATCCGAAGCTGCTCGAGATGGTGTCGAAGATGAGCGACGACGACATCTGGCGCCTGACCCGCGGCGGCCACGACCCGCACAAGATCTACGCCGCGTTCAAGAACGCGCAAGAAAACAAGGGTTCCCCGACCGTCCTGCTGGTCAAGACCGTCAAGGGCTTCGGCATGGGCAAGTCGGGCGAGGCGCGCAACACCGCGCACCAGACCAAGAAGCTGGACGACCAGGCGATCCGCGACATGCGCGACCGCTTCAATATCGCCATCCCCGACGACAAGCTGGCCGATATCCCGTTCTTCAAGCCGGCCGACGACGCGCCCGAGATGGTGTACCTGCACGAGCGCCGCAAGGCGCTGGGTGGCTACCTGCCGCAGCGCCGCGAGAAGGCCGACGAGCAGCTGGTGGTGCCGAAGCTGGAATCGTTCAAGGGCGTGCTCGAGCCGACCCCCGAGGGCCGCGAGATCTCGTCGACCCAGGCCTACGTGCGCGTGATCAGCAGCCTCTTGAAGGACGAGAGCATCGGCCAGCGCATCGTGCCGATCCTGGTCGACGAATCGCGTACCTTCGGCATGGAAGGCCTGTTCCGCCAGATCGGCATCTTCAACCAGCAGGGCCAGTTGTACGAGCCGGTCGACCGCGACCAGGTGATGTACTACCGCGAAGACAAGGCAGGCCAGATCCTGCAAGAGGGCATCAACGAAGCGGGCGGCATGAGCTCGTGGATCGCGGCGGCGACCTCGTACTCGTCGAACAACCGCACGATGATCCCGTTCTACACCTTCTACTCGATGTTCGGCATGCAGCGCGTGGGCGACCTGGTCTGGCTGGCCGGCGACATCCGTGCGCGCGGCTTCCTGATGGGCGGCACCGCCGGCCGCACCACGCTCAACGGCGAAGGCCTGCAGCACGAGGATGGCCACAGCCACGTGATCGCCGCGACCGTGCCGAACTGCCTGCCGTATGACCCTACCTTCGGGCACGAAGTCGCGGTCATCATCCAGGACGGCCTGCGCCGCATGGTGGAAGAACAGGAAGACGTGTTCTACTACATCACCATCATGAACGAGAACTACCCGCATCCGGGCCTCAAATCCGGCCAGGAAGAGGGCATCCTGAAGGGCATGTACCTGCTCCAGGAAGGCACCAAGGACGTCCAGAATCGGGTGCAGCTGATCGGCTGCGGCACCATCCTGCGCGAGTCGATGTTCGCCGCCGAGCTGCTCAAGAACGACTGGGGCGTCGCCGCCGACGTATGGTCGGCGCCTTCGCTGACCCTGCTGGCGCGCGACGGCCAGGACGCCGAGCGCTGGAACATGGTCAACCCGGAGCAGCCGCAGCGCGTGCCGTACGTGACCGAGCTGATGCAGGCTACCACCGGCCCGATCGTCGCGACCACCGACTACATGCGCATGTTCGCCGAGCAGATCCGCGCCTTCATGCCGAAGGACCGCACCTACAAGGTGCTGGGCACCGACGGCTTCGGCCGCTCGGATTCGCGCGTCAAGCTGCGCGAGTTCTTCGAGGTGAACCGCTACTACATCACGGTCGCTTCGCTGCGCGCCCTGGCCGACGAAGGCAAGATCGACCGCGCCATCGTGTCGCAGGCGATCGCCAAGTACGGCATCGACCAGAACAAGCCGAATCCGGTGACCCAGTAAATGCTCGACGCCGTCGTTCCCGCTTGGGCGGGGCCGACGGCTCAGACGCTAACTCGAATAAAAATTTGGAGCTGACACTATGAGCGTTGTGGAAGTCAAAGTCCCCGATATCGGCGACTTCAAGGAAGTCGAAGTCATCGAACTGATGGTCAAGCCGGGCGACACCATCAAGGTCGACCAGTCGCTGGTGACCGTCGAATCGGACAAGGCCAGCATGGAAATCCCGTCCAGCCATGCCGGCGTCGTGAAAGAGATCAAGATAAAGGTCGGCGACAAGGTCGCCGAAGGTTCGCTGGTGCTGCTTCTCGAGGAAGCCGGCGGCGCCGAAGCGCCGGCCGCTGCTCCTGCAGCCGCGCCGGCCGCTGCACCTGCCGCTGCGCCTGCCGCCGAACAATCCGCGCCCGCCGCCGAAGCTGCGCCTGCGCCAGCCGCATCGGGCGGCCCGGTCGACGTGGCCGTGCCGGACATCGGCGACTTCAAGGAAGTCGAAGTCATCGAACTGATGGTCAAGGTCGGCGACACGATCAAGGTCGACCAGTCCCTGATCACGGTCGAATCGGACAAGGCCAGCATGGAGATCCCGTCGAGCCATGCCGGCGTCGTGAAGGAACTGAAAGTGAAGGTCGGCGACAAGGTCGCCAAGGGTTCGCTGGTGCTGGTCGTGGAAGCGACCGGCGGCTCAGCGGCCACTCCTGCTGCCGCAGCTCCTGCCGCAGCCGCGCCTGCGCCCGCCGCCGCTCCCGCTGCTGCGCCAGCCCCGGCGCAAGCCTCGGCGCCAGCGCCAGCAGCCGCTGCCGCGCCAGGCGTCACCGGCGCGAAAGCTCACGCCTCGCCATCAATCCGCAAGTTCGCGCGCGAACTGGGCGTCGACCTGGGTCGCGTGCCGGGCACCGGTCCGAAGGGCCGCATCACCCAGCAGGACGTGCAGAACTTCGTCAAGGGCGTGATGGCCGCGCCGGCGGCTGCCGCGCCTGCGGCCGGTGGCGGCGCCGGCATCGGCGGCCTCAGCCTGCTGCCATGGCCGTCGCTCGACTTCTCGAAGTTCGGTCCGACCGAAATCGTGCCGCTGTCGCGCATCAAGAAGATCTCGGGCCCGAACCTGCATCGCAACTGGGTCATGATCCCGCACGTGACGCACTTCGACGAAGCCGACGTGACCGACCTGGAACAGTTCCGCGTCGATTCGAACGCCGCGCTGGCCAAGCAGAAGTCCGCCGTCAAGCTGACCATGCTGGCATTCGTGATCAAGGCGAGCGTCGCCGCGCTCAAGAAATTCCCGCAATTTAATGCGTCGCTGTCGGAAGACGGCGCGGCATTGATCACCAAGCAGTACTACAACATCGGCTTCGCCGCCGACACCCCGAACGGCCTGGTGGTCCCGGTCGTGAAGGACGCGGACAAGAAGACCATCTCGCAGATCGCCGTCGAAATGGGCGAGCTCTCGGGCCAGGCGCGCGAAGGCAAGCTGCCGCCGACCGCGATGCAGGGCGCGACCTTCACCATCTCGTCGCTGGGCGGCATCGGCGGCACCAACTTCACGCCGATCATCAACGCGCCGGAGCTGGCGATCCTGGGCCTGTCCAAGTCGGCGATGAAGCCGGTGTGGGACGGTTCGACCTTCCAGCCGCGCCTGATGCTGCCGATGTCGCTGTCGTACGACCACCGCGTGATCGACGGCGCCGGCGCTGCGCGCTTCTCCGCCTACCTGGCCGACGTGCTGGCCGACCTGCGCAAAACCCTTCTGTGATTGGAGCGCCTAGATGAGCACTGTTGAAGTGAAAGTCCCGAACATCGGCGACTTCAAGGACGTCGAAGTGATCGAGCTGATGGTCAAGCCGGGCGACACGATCAAGGTCGACCAGTCCCTGGTCACCGTCGAATCGGACAAGGCCAGCATGGAGATCCCGTCGACCCACGCGGGCGTGGTCAAGGAAGTCTCGGTCAAGGTCGGCGACAAGATCAATGAAGGCACGCTGCTGCTGACGGTCGAGGAATCGGGCGCTGCCGCGCCCGCGGCTGAAAAGCCTGCCGAGAAGCCGGCGGCCGCACCAGCCGCACCGACCGAATCGCAGGCGCCAGCCAAGCCGGCGCCTGCCCCGGCCGCGCCGGCCGCAGCGGCGCCGAACGCCTCGAGCTACTCCGGCCAGGTCGACATCGAATGCGAGATGATGGTGCTGGGCGCCGGCCCTGGCGGCTACTCGGCCGCCTTCCGCGCCGCCGACCTCGGCATGAACACCGTGCTGGTCGAGAAGTACGCGGCCCTGGGCGGCGTGTGCCTGAACGTCGGTTGCATTCCATCGAAGGCGCTGCTGCACGTGGCGCACATCATGGATGAAACCGCGCACATGGCCGACCTGGGCGTGGCCTTCGCCAAGCCGCAAGTCGACATCGACAAGCTGCGCGCGCACAAGGATGGCGTGATCAAGAAAATGACCGGCGGCCTGGCCTTCATGGCCAAGGCGCGCAAGGTCAATGTGGTGCAGGGCGTGGGCCAGTTCCTCAGTCCGAACCACATCGAGGTCACCGGTCCCGATGGCGCGAAGAAGGTCGTCGCGTTCAAGAAGGCGATCATCGCCGCCGGTTCGTCGGTCGTCAACTTGCCGTTCGTGCCGGAAGATCCGCGCATCGTCGATTCGACCGGCGCACTGGAACTGCGCCAGGTGCCGAAGAAGATGCTGGTCATCGGCGGCGGCATCATCGGCCTGGAAATGGCGACCGTCTACTCGTCGCTGGGTTCGCGCATCGACGTGGTCGAGATGATGGACGGCCTGATGCAGGGCGCCGACCGCGAGGCGGTCAAGGTCTGGCAGAAGTTCAACGCCCACCGCTTCGACAACATCATGCTGAAAACGAAAACCGTCGGCGTGGAAGCGCTGCCGGAAGGGATCAAGGTCACCTTCGAAGCGGCCGAGGCCGGCGCCACCGCGCCGGAACCGCAGCTGTACGACCTGGTGCTGGTGGCCGTGGGCCGCAGCCCGAACGGCAAGAAGATCGCCGCCGACAAGGCCGGCGTGACGGTGACCGACCGCGGCTTCATCCCGGTCGACGGCCAGATGCGCACCAATGTGCCGCACATCTTCGCCATCGGCGACCTGGTGGGCCAGCCGATGCTGGCGCACAAGGCGGTGCACGAGGCGCACGTGGCGGCCGAAGCGGCGCTGGACAAGAAGACCCACTTCGACGCCAAGGTCATCCCGTCGGTCGCGTACACCGATCCCGAAGTGGCATGGGTGGGCCTCACCGAGGATGAAGCCAAACAGAAGGGCATCAAGGTCGAGAAGGGCCACTTCCCGTGGAACGCCAGCGGCCGCGCGGTCGCCAACGGCCGCGACGAAGGCTTCACCAAGCTGCTGTTCGATGCCGAGACCCACCGCATCGTCGGCGGCACCATCGTCGGCACCAATGCCGGCGACATGATCGGCGAGATCGCGCTGGCGATCGAGATGGGCGCGGACGGCGTGGACATCGGCAAGACCATCCACCCGCACCCGACCCTGGGCGAGTCGATCGGCATGGCGGCGGAGGCCTATGAAGGCGTCTGCACCGATTTGCCGCCGCCGAAGAAGCGTTGATCGCGGGCGCGGCATGAAGAACGGGACCAGCGATGAACTGACCCCCAAAAGTTGGACACAACTTTTGGGGGTTTTTCATGACCAAGTACGATGAGCAGTTCAAGCTCGCAGTCGTGCAAGAATATTTG
>NZ_JBNDJE010000020.1:0-72866 GCF_050434805.1 Massilia sp. UYP11 | reverse complement strand
AAGATGAAGCTAAAAGGGCTGAGTCCTGTTCAATACAGAACCCAGCCCTCGGCACTTCACTGAGACCAACCGTCCAACTTTACGGGGTCAGTTCACTCGGTGCGCCGTTTTTCATTGTCGTGCTCGTGCTTATTGCTCGTATTTATTGCTCGTGTTTATTCCTGCCGCAAGCGGCGCTGGCGCACCGCCGCCGCCAGGCCTTCCAGCACGCCCACGCTGGTGTCCCAGTCGATGCAGCCGTCGGTCACCGATTGGCCATACGTCAGTTCCTTGCCCGGCACCAGATCCTGGCGACCGGCCACCAGGTGCGACTCGATCATCACGCCGACGATGCGGTCGTCGCCGCCCGCGATCTGGGCCGCGATGTCGGCGCACACCGGCACCTGGTTCTCGGGCTTCTTGGAGCTGTTCGCATGCGAGGCGTCGATCATCAGGCGGCTGGCCAGGCCAAGCGCGGCGATCTGGCGGCATGCTTCCTCGACGCTGGCGGCATCGTAGTTCGGCGCCTTGCCGCCACGCAGGATAATGTGGCAATCCTCGTTGCCCGAGGTCGAGACGATGGCCGAGTGGCCGCCCTTGGTCACCGACAGGAAATGGTGCGGTTGCGACGCGGCCTTGATCGCCTCGGTCGCGATCTTGATATTGCCGTCGGTGCCGTTCTTGAAACCGACCGGGCACGACAGTCCCGAAGCCAGCTCGCGGTGCACCTGCGACTCGGTGGTGCGGGCGCCGATCGCGCCCCAGCTGACCAGGTCGGCGATGTACTGCGGACTGATCACGTCGAGGAACTCGGTGCCGGCCGGCAGGCCCATCTCGTTGATGTCGCGCAGCAGCTCGCGCGCCATGCGCAGGCCGTCGTTGATGCGGAAACTGTTGTCCATGTACGGGTCGTTGATCAGGCCCTTCCAGCCGACCGTGGTGCGCGGCTTCTCGAAATAGACCCGCATCACGACCTCGAGCTCGCCGGCGAAGCGCTGACGTTCTTTCACCAACCTGCGCGCATACTCGAGCGCCGCCTTGGGATCGTGGATCGAGCAAGGCCCGATCACCACCATCAGGCGGTCGTCCTGGCCGTGCAGGATGCGGTGCAGGTCGACGCGCGCGCCGCTTGCGGTCTGCTCGGCCTGCGGGGTCACCGGGAACTCGCGGATCAGGTGCGAGGGCGGCGTCAGTTCCTTCATTTCACGGATGCGTAAATCGTCGGTGCGGGGCATGCTGGGACTCCCTTTCGTGCTGTTCTGTGCGTGTGTTGTTCAGGACTGGACATAAAAAAACCGCCATCGCTGGCGGTTTGTCTGGATGCTGCCGGGACGTTCTACTGCGCGTACCCGCCGCTACTCCACCGCCAGGGGCTGGAATGGCTAAAGTAAAAAAAGCGGGTAAAGAAAGCGTGGCGCATGGTGTCGTCCGGGTTAGGTCGAATCGACTATAACAACAAGGCATGAAAGTTGGCAAGCCTTTTGTCGCGCGTTCCACAGTTGTACAGACAACAATCGGTTGCAGCAAACTGACATGCCGATCGGAGCCTGCGCATCCGCACCCCCTCATCTTGCGCGCAGCTTGCGTTACCTCAGCCCGGCCATGGCTGCCGATGCAACAGTCAATTCAAGCCCGGCTGCCGCGTGTGTTGATCGCAGACATGAACAGGTACTAAGAGGTGCCAAGGAAATTGATCTGCGATAAGGGTCAAGCCATCCACCCGCGGGCGATCCGGATCCTTCCATCCACTGGAGTGTCGGACCATGACTGAAACCCTGCTTTCCCGTTCCGTGCGCCGCCTGTTCGCGGGGGGCGGCGCCGCCGGCCTGGCGCTCGCCGGCCCCGTGCTGCTGGCCCTGCCCCACCCTGCCGTCGCGCAAGAGGCCGCTCCCGTGGCCCGCGTCGAGATCACCGGCTCGAACATCCGCCGCGCCCAGGCAGAAACCGCGTCGAGCGTACTCACCGTCAACCGCAGCGACATCGAGCGCTCGGGCAAGACCTCGGTGGCCGAGCTGCTGCAGACCCTGGCGGTCGACAACCAGGGCTCGGTGCCGATGAGCTTTGGCAGCGGCTTCGCGGCCGGCGCCTCGGGCATCTCGCTGCGCGGCCTGGGCACGTCATCGACCCTGGTGCTGCTCAACGGCCGCCGCATGGCGCCCTACGGCCTGGCCGACGACGGCCAGAAGGTGTTCGCCGACCTCAACGTGATCCCCACCGACGCCGTCGAGCGCATCGAGATCCTCAAGGACGGCGCCTCGGCCATCTATGGTTCGGACGCGATCGCCGGCGTGGTCAACATCATCCTGCGCCGCAACTTCCAGGGCACCAGCGCGCGCGCGCTGATCGGCACCGGCGAAGCCGGCGACGGCCAGCAACACAACCTGGCCCTGGCCTGGGGCATCGGCGACCTCGAGACCGATCGCTACAACGTGCTGTTCAACGTCGAGTACAAGCACACGCAAGAAATCTGGTACCGCGACCGCGGCAACCGCGACTACATCGGCAAGGTCGACCTGCGGCCCTGGGGCTATTCGGCCCAGGAAGGCTTCGGCGGCACCGGCGCCATCACCGGCAACAACCAGTCGGGCAACGCCATCAACGGCAATGTGCGCAATCCCGACACGTTCGACTACTACAACCGCGGCAACCTGGCCGGGACCGGGTTCACGCGCACCTTCCCGGGCGCCGCGTGCAGCAATTTCACCAACCACCCGCAGGGCGATCCGGGCGGCGGCTGCCTGGTCGATTCGGCCTTCCTGTACAACCAGATCCAGCCCGACAGCGAATACCTGACACTGTACAGCCGCGGCACGCTCCGGCTGCAGAACAATACCGAGGCCTATGCCGAGTTCAATCTGTACGACAGCCTGGCCCAGTCCAGCACCACCCCCAACCCGATCGCGGCCAACGTCGGCTATCCGGGCGGCCCGGTCAGCAACGCCGGCGTCCAGCTCGGCGCCGAGCACCCCGACAACCCGTATTTCGGCCGCCCCGCCCGGCTGCGCTACCTGCCCTTCGACGTCGGTCCGCGCCAGAACGACATCTCCTCTACCTTCGTCCGCGCGCTGTTCGGCGCGCGCGGCACCAGCGGCGCCTGGGACTGGGATACTTCGCTGCTCTATTCGCGCAGCAAGGTCGACAGCGAGCGCAGCGGCTACCTGCAGCGCGACGCCACCTTCGCCCTGCTCGATCCGTCGCCCGAGAACGTGGCGGCGGCCCAGGCCAATCCCGGCTACCGCGCGCTGCCGGGCGGCACCTACTGGCGCATCGCCGAGAGCGCGGGCCTGAATTCGCCGGCCGTGTACGCCGCCCTGTCGCCGACCATCTCGAACGACGCCGAAACCGAGATCGCCCAGGTCGACTTCAAGGCCACGCGCGAGATCGGCAAGCTGGCTGGCGGCCCCGTCGGCGTGGCGCTGGGCGCCGAGTTCCGCCACGAATCGGCGTGGCTCGAACCGACCACCGGCACCGAGCGCGGCAACATCATCGGCCTCGGCTATTCGGCCTACGACGGCCAGCGCAACGTGACCGGCCTGTACGGCGAAGTGCTGGCCCCGGTATGGCCGGGCGTCGAACTCACCGGCGCCATGCGCTACGACCACTTCACCGACGTCGGCGACGCCTGGACCCCGAAGGTTGGCGTCAAGTGGACCCCGCGCCGCGAGCTGGCGCTGCGCGCCACCTGGGCCAAGGGCTTCCGCGCCCCGAACCCGGCAGAGAACGGCCAAGGCGGCCTGGCCGCCTTCGCCAACGCCACCGATCCGGCCCGCTGCGCGCTGGGCGTGCAGACCGCCTGCAGCCCGGCCTCGGTGGCGGTCATCACCTCGCCCAACCAGGACCTGAGCCCGGAACGCTCGAAGAGCTGGAACATCGGCGCGATCTGGGATCCGCTGCCGCGCACCAGCTTCTCGATCGATTTCTGGAACATCAAGCGCAAGAACGAAATCAACCAGGAGCAGATCGATGCCTCGATCGCCGCCGGCAACGTGGCGCGCGATCCGAGCACGGCGGTGCCGACGATTCCTGGCGACCCGGGCGCGATCACGGCGGTGCTGGCGCAATACGTGAACTCGGCCGAGACCGAGGTGCGCGGCATCGACCTCGACGCGCGCCAGGGCTTCGGGCTGCCGAACAACTGGGGTACCCTGACCTTCGACGTCAAGTACACCTTCCTCGACCGATGGGAACGCACCGAGCGGGACGGCACCACGCGCGACTATGCCGGCACCCACGGCAACTGCGACGTCAGCAACTGCATGGGCACGCCGGACCACAAGGCCAACCTGCGCGCGACCTGGGAACGCGCCAACTGGCGCGTGTCGGCCAACCTCAACTACCGGGGTTCGATCGACAACACCTTCTTCAAGGACGATCCCGAAGGCTGCGCCAGCCAGTTCGCCAACGGCGACGACGCGCCGAGCGATTGCGAACTGGCTTCGTTCACCACGGTCGACCTGGTGCTGCGCTGGAAGCCGCAGGCGCGCTGGGAAGTCTTCGGCTCGATCCAGAACGTGTTCGACAAGCAGGCGCCGCTCGATCCGCTGACCTATGGCGCGGTGTCGTACAACCCGCTCGACTATTACGGCGCGATCGGCCGCTTCTTCACGCTGGGGGCGCGCTACTCATTCTGATGCAACAGTGCGAAAGGCAAAACGCCCGGCGCGCGGCCGGGCGTTCGTTATCGACGTGGCGAAAGCCGGATCAGGCCGTGCCGCCCACCGTCACCCCATCGATGCGCAGGGTCGGCTGGCCGACGCCCACCGGCACGCTCTGGCCTTCCTTGCCGCACACGCCGACGCCCGAATCCAGGCGCATGTCGTTGCCGATCATCGAGATGCGGTTCATCACCTCCGGGCCGTTGCCGATCAGGGTCGCGCCCTTCACCGGATAGGTGATCTTGCCGTCCTCGATCATATAGGCCTCGCTGGCCGAGAACACGAACTTGCCGTTGGTGATGTCGACCTGGCCGCCGCCGAAATTCACCGCGTACAGGCCGTTCTTGACCGAGGCCAGGATCTCTTGCGGGTCCTTGTCGCCGGCGCGCATATAGGTGTTGGTCATGCGCGGCATCGGCAGGTGGGCGAACGATTCGCGGCGCGCATTGCCGGTGACCGGCATCTTCATCAGGCGCGCATTCATCGTGTCCTGGATATAGCCCTTCAGGATGCCGTCCTCGATCAGCGTGGTGCACTGGGTCGGGTTGCCCTCGTCGTCGATGTTCAGCGAACCGCGGCGGTCCTGCAAGGTGCCGTCGTCGACCACGGTCACGCCCTTGGCTGCCACGCGCTGGCCGATCATGCCGGCATACGAGGACGAGCCCTTGCGGTTGAAGTCGCCCTCCAGGCCGTGGCCGACCGCCTCGTGCAGCAGCACGCCGGGCCAGCCCGGTCCCAGCACGATGGTCATCGGACCGGCCGGGGCCGGACGCGCCTCGAGGTTGACGCAGGCCGATTTGACGGCCTCGGTGGCGTAGCGGTCCAGCACCTCGTCGCTGAAATAGGCATAGTCGAAACGGCCGCCGCCGCCCGAGGAACCGACTTCACGCCGGCCGTTCTGCTCGGCGATCACGGTGACCGACACGCGCACCAGCGGACGGATGTCGGCCGCCAGCACGCCGTCGCTGCGCACCACCAGCACCACGTCGTATTCGCCGGCCAGGCCCGCCATCACCTGCACCACGCGCGGATCCTTGGCGCGCGCCATCTTTTCCACGCGCTCGAGCAGTTTCACTTTCGCGGTCGCGTCGAGCGAAGCCAGCGGGTCGTTGGGCAAATACAGCGAGCGGCCGCCGGTCGGCAGCGCGCTGCCGGCCACCTTGATGCGGCCGGCGCCGGCGCGCGCGATGGTGCGGGTAGCGGTGGCGGCGTCGAGCAGCGCGCGCTCGGAAATCTCGTCGGAATACGAAAACGCCGTCTTGTCGCCCGAGATGGCGCGCACGCCGACGCCCTGGTCGATCGAGAAGCTGCCGGTCTTGACGATGCCCTCTTCCAGGCTCCAGCCTTCGCTCTTGGTGAACTGGAAGTACAGGTCGGCGTAATCGACCTTGTGCGTGAACATCGTCCCCAGCGCGCGCAGCAGCTTGCCCTCGTCGAGGCCGAATGGCGTCAACAGCACGTCGCGGGCGACGGCGATGGAGGAAAGGTTCGGTTCGAATGGAGTCATGTTGGCGTTCGGTATTTTCTGGGATAGGTCATTGTGCCATATCCAGTGTTTTCACATTGGACGCATGCTGGACGCGTCCCTGCCATCCGTTACATCTTGCGGTGGCGCAATGCCGGCAAGCTTTCGCGCACCCCGGCCAGGTAGGCCGGATCGAGTTCGCCGGCGACCACGCCCTCGCCTTCCGGCAACACCGCCTTGACCTCGCCCCAGGGGTCGACCAGCATGCTGTGGCCATAGGTGCGGCGGCCGTTGACGTGCAGCCCGCCCTGGGCCGCGGCCAGCACATAGCACTGGTTCTCGATCGCGCGCGCGCGCAGCAGCACTTCCCAATGCGCGCGGCCGGTGGTGTGGGTGAAGGCGGCCGGCACGATGATGAGGGCGCACTCGCCCATCGCGCGGTACAGTTCGGGAAAACGCAGGTCGTAGCACACCGACAGGCCGACCCGGCCGAACGGCGCATCGAACACCCCTACCGTCTCGCCCGGCACGATGGTGCGCGCCTCGTCATACGATTCGGTCCCCTTGTTAAAGCCAAACAGGTGGATCTTGTCGTAGCGGCTCATCGCCTGGCCCTGCGGGTCGTACACCAGGGTGGTGTTGAGTACCTTGCCGGCTTCTGGCGAGACCAGCGGCAAGGTGCCGCCGACCAGCCAGATCCCGTGTTCGCGCGCCAGCGCGGCCATGCAATCCTGGATCGGGCCGCTGCCCGGCCGCTCCGCGTGCGCGACCTTGTCGGCGTCATGCATGCCCATGATCGGCCAGTATTCGGGCAGGGCCACCAGGGTGGCGCCACGGCCGGCGGCCTCGGCCACGAGGCGGCGCACGGTGGCCAGGTTCGCGCCGACCTCGGGGGTGGAAACCATCTGGATCGCGGCTACGGTCGTCATATCACTCCTTCGTGGCTGATGCGGCGGCGGGCGCCGCCGGGTTGTCGATTTTCGTGATGGTCGGCGCCTTCCACGGCCCCGTCACCTGCATTTCATAGGTCAGCGCCTTCATCACCGGCGCGCGCAGGAACAGCTGGGCCAGAAAGCCCCCCAGGCCGATCACCGGGTTGACCGCCAGGCCATACACCAGCGGCCCGGTGCCCAGGTTGAATTCCGGAATCACCACCACGCGCAGGTTCGTCGATTCGTTGGCGATGTCGGCGCTGCCGTTCATCAGGACGGTGGCCGCCACCCCATGCATTCTAAGGTTGTCGGTGCGCACCACCCCGCGCTGGATCATGGCGTTGGCGCTGATGCCGTCGAACGCCAGGCCTTCCGAGAACACGTCGTGGAAATCGAGCTTGAGCAGGCGCGGCAGCGCTTGCAGGCTGAGCACGCCCAGCAGCTTGGCGGCGCCCGGGTCCTGCTTGAGGAACTGGCCCGACTCCACGTTCATCTCGATCTGGCCCGACAGGCTCGGGATGTCCATCGCATACGGCAGGCCGGCCCATGAGACGTCGCCGGTCAGGGTGCCGTTGCCGCGCCCGATCGTGCCGGGAAAGCCCAGGCGGTCCAGCAGCTTGCCGGCGTCGTCCATGTGGAGCGCGAAATTCAGGCTGGTATTGCTCTTGCCATCCTTGGTCAGCCAGCGGCCATTGGCCTTCAGCTGGCCGTCCGGATTGGCGAGCAGGACGCGGTCGATGCGCCATTCGCGGCCCGCCAGCGCGCGCACATTGCTGGCGCGCAGCTCCAGCCGGCCGAGGCGCTTGTCGAACAGCTCGAACTGTTCGGCCACGATGTCGAGCGAAGGGATGGTGGCGCTGGCGCCCCGGCTCGACTCCAGCAGGTCCTTGACGTCGGCCTGGGCCGATGCGGGAATCGTGAGCGAAGCCAGGCGCGCCGTGACCTTGCCCAGGCCGCTGGGCGTCTCGGTCCAGGTGAGGTAGCCGCTGGCCTGGCGCGAATGCAGGTTCGCCTGCCAGGTGTCGCGCGTGTGGGTGGCGCCGAGCACCACGTCGGCCACGCGCCGTTCGCCGATGGTCAGTTCGCTGATGCGTCCGGCCAGCACGGTCGGCAGGATGTACTGGGTGAAGTCGGCGCCGCTGCCGGCGCCGGCCGCCGGTCCGGCCATCGCGCCCGGCGCCGGCAAGGCGGCGCCGGCGTCCGCACCCGCGTCCGCGCCGGCGATGGCGCGCCCGGCCGCGAGCCAGTGGTCGATATTGAGCGCCTTGGAGTCGACGTGGACCATCATGCCTTCGTCCGGCAGCGGCGCCGGCACGTTCACGCCGATACCGCCCTGGGTCACCCGCCATGGGCCCTTGCCCTGCTTCTCGCGCAGGTAGCGCGCCGCCAGGTTCGGGCCGACGCCGACGCGGATCTCGTCGCGCCCCAGGCCGGCCATGGCCGGCGCGCCTTCCAGCACGAAGCTCAGCGGCAGGCTGGCGCCGGCCGCCTTGTTCAACGGTTGCGGCAATTCGATGCCCAGGCCCGACAGGCTGGAGTCGATGGCGATCGTGCGCCGGCCTTCGCGCAGCACGATCGTGCCGGTGTAGTGGGTGCTGCCCGACAGGCGCTCGGCCAGGCGCCCCAGCGCCGGCGCCGGCGCCGTGCGGCGCATGCCCTCGGCCGACAGCACGCCGTCGAGCAGCACCCGGGTGCTGCCGTCGCGCTGGGTGCCGCCGGCCACCGTGACCGGTTCGCCCAGGAAGTTCGCGCGGATCGCCTCCAGGCCGAAGCCATGGTCATGGAAATCGATCCGGCCCTGGGCCGCCCGCAGGGTCGGCAGTTCGGGGAACAGGCTGACGTCGTTGTTCTGCAATTGCAGGCTGCCCTGCACCTTGGTGTCCGCCATGTGTGACAGCGGCATGCGCAGCTTGAGGCCGAGCCTGGCGTTGCCGCTGGCGCGCGTATCCTCGGTGAAGTGGCCGGTCCAGTCCAGCACCGGCGTCACCGCCACATAGCGCAGGAATTCCTGCAGCGGCCCGACGCCCTGGCCGTCGATCTCGAGCATCATGTTGTCGTGGGCGCCGAGGTCGGGGATCACCGCCTTGACGTTCGACAGCGTCACACCCAGGGTGCGCAGGGTCTTGCCGTGGATCTCCATGCGCGCCCGGTCGAACGCGATGCTGCCGTCGATCGCCTCGGCCAGCGGCCACAGCGGCGTGCCGTCCGGATGCCGGTGGCCGGGGGCGTATTCGAGGCGCGCCCCTTCCAGCCGCCCAGCCACACGGAATTCGCCGCGCGCGCGCTCGGCGGCGTTGGCGGCGTGGAACGGGAAATGGGCCAGGTCGCCGCGCAGGCGCAGGCTCGCGTCGCGCAGGCGTCCGCCCTGCAGCGCGCCGACCAGCCACTCGTGCAGGCTGTGCGGGGTGGCCAGCGGCAGGTAGCGCCCGATCTGGCCGATCGCGAAGCCGTCCAGGCTGCCGCGGAAGTCGGCGGTTCCAGGGCCGTGGCCGGGCTCGAGCGGCAGCACGTGGCGGCCCGTCACCTCGCCGCTGAACTCGCCCTGGCGGAACGTCAGTTCGTCGACCTCGACTTGCAACTGCTTGCCGGGCTCGAGCTTCCAGCCGGCCTTCAGCGCCAGCCGGTCGAACGGCATGCGCGGCTCGGCGAACCAGGCCGGCATGAACAGCGCCAGTCCCTTCGAGTCCAGCGCCACGCTGCCGCCGCGTTCGTTCGCATCGATATGGCCGCTCAGGTGCTCGAAGCCGGGCGTGGCGGGCCGCGCCGGCAACGCCGGGACGCCGCCCTGGGCGTTTCGCGCCGGGCGCGCGGCGACGGCGTTCAGGGCCAGATCGGCGACGTCGCCGCGGATGCGCCAGCCGCTCACGTTCGGATAGCGCCCGTCCCATTCGGCGCTGACGTCCTGCAGCATGCCGCGCGGCGCATAGTCGGCCAGCAGCTGGCGCTGCACCGGCGTGACCGGCAGGTACTGGGCCAGCGCCGCCAGCGCGCCGATGTCAAGTCCGCGCGCCCGCAGGGCGCCCCGTTCCGGCTGGCCGCCCTGCGCGGGACGCCAGGTCTGTTCCAGCGTGGCCGGCGGCAGCGCGCGGCCGCCCTGCGCCACCACGGCGAAGTGGTCGAGGCGGATCGTGTGGCCGTGGGCGCCGAAGGTCGGCTTGCCGTCGGCCCCGTTCGGCAGCAATTCCTCGCGCGCCGACAGGCGGCCAGTCACGCGCGCCAGTTGCAACGGCGCGATGTCCTTGCCCAGGCGCGCATTGACGCCGGCCAGGGCCAGGTCGGCGGTGAAGCCGGCCAGGCGCGCCTGGTCGAAGCTGAGCCAGGCGCGCAGCGAACCGCGGCCGCGCTCGAGCTGGATCGGATAGTCGACGAAGCGTTTCCAGGCGCCGAGGTCGACGTCGCGCAGGTCGGCGTACAGCTCGCCCTTCCAGCGCAGCACGTCCGACGGCCGTTCGCCGAACCGGTGGCGGAACTGCGCGCGCACGTCGATCGGGCTGCCCAGCGCGCGCGGCGGCGTGGCCTGCAGCGCGAAGTGGTGGGCGCCCCAGCGATTGAGCAGGGCCAGGGTCACGCCTTCCAGCACCAGCGGCGGCGTGCCGCGCAATTCGTCGGTCCAGTCGACCCGGCCGTCGCGGATCACGATCTCGCGCTGGCGCAGCAGCCAGTCGCCGCCGCCGCCGCCGGCCTCGCTGGGGTCGAGCCGCACGCCGGCGACCTCGATCACGCCGTCCGGCCCGCGGCGCACGGCCAGGCGCGGCCCCTTGATCTCGATCGAGGCGAAGCGCGGCTCGAAGGCGGCCACGCTCCACCAGCCCAGGGTCGCCTCGACCTGCGGCAACGCCAGCACCTGGCGCCCGGCGCGGTCGTGCAGGCGCACCTCGCCAAGCGCCAGGGCCGGCCGCAGGCCGTGCCAGGACGCGGCCAGGCGCGCGATCGTGACCCGGCTGCCGAGGGCATTGCCGGCCATGCGCTCGATGTCGCTCTTGTACAGGTCGATGTTCGGGAGGATGGCGTAGCGCAGCACCAGGAACAGCACGGCGAGCGCGAAATACACCAGCAGCACGAGCTTGATGGTAAAGCCGAGCACGTGGTGCGAGGCCAGGTTGGCCATGCGGTAGGCCGCACGCAGTCGCCGCCAGCGCACGGCGAGCGGCGATGCCGCAGTGGACGCCTGCGGATCCGGGTTGTGCATCAAGGTGCTAATAACAAAGGCTCGCCGTAAATTTAACTCTTCAATAAAACAGGTCGCTTGCAACAGTTGCGGCGTCTACCTTACCATCGGTGCTGACCCAGGCAGCGTATCGTGCCGATGAGCGGGCCATTCTACCGCATCGCCTATGAGCCGAGCCTTAAAACCCCTCCCTGCCGGGCGGCACTGACCCGGCATCCAACAGGATCGACAATGACCACAGTTTCCCCCGCCTGCGCTTCGCGCTTCGTCCAGCGCTGGCTCGACGCCGCTCCCGAACGCGCCGCCCAACTGGCCGCATTGTCATCATTATCGCTGGGCGGCGCCGATTTCCGCGCGCTGTTGGAGCGCGAACTGGCCCAGGGCCTGCCGCTGGAACGGGCCATGCGCCGCGTGCGCAACCTGCTGGTGTCGACCATCGTGGCGCGCGACCTGGGCGCTCAGGCCGACCTCGACGAGGTGGTCACGGCGATGACGGCGTTCGCCGACTTCGCGATCCAGACCCACGTCGCCGCCCTCACCGACGAGCTGGTGGCCAGCCACGGCATGCCGACGGGCGAGGAATCCGGCCGCCCCCAGCACCTGATGGTGCTGGCCATGGGCAAGCAGGGCGGCGGCGAACTCAACGTCTCGTCGGACATCGACCTGATCTTCGTCTACCCGGAAGACGGCGAGACCGCGGCCGGCCCGGGCCAGAGGCAGTTGTCGAATCACGAGTTCTTCGTGCGCCTGGGGCGGCGCCTGAACGCGGCCCTGTCCGAGGTGATCGAGGATGGCTTCACGTTCCGGGTCGACATGGCGCTGCGTCCCAACGGCAAGTCGGGCCCGCTGGCGGCCAGCCTGGGCATGGTCGAGGAATACCTGATCGTCCAGGGCCGCGAATGGGAGCGCTATGCCTGGGTCAAGGCGCGCGCCGTCACCGGCGCGCCCGACGACATCGCGGCGCTCGACGCCATCGTGCGGCCCTTCGTGTTCCGGCGCTACCTCGACTTCGGGGTGATCGACGCGATCCGCAACATGCACGCCCAGATCCGCGCCGAGGTGAAGCGCCAGGAGCGCCTGCATCCCGAGCGCAGCCACAACGTCAAACTGGGGCGCGGCGGCATCCGCGAAATCGAGTTCCTGGCCCAGGTCTTCCAGCTGATCCGCGGCGGACGCGATCCGGCCCTGCGCGAGCGCTCCACCCGCAAGACCCTGCTGCTGCTGGCCGAGCGCGAATTGCTGCCGCAAGAGACGGTCGAGCGATTGCTGCAAGCCTATGTGTTCTTGCGCAATCTGGAGCACCGGGTGCAATACCTGGAAGACGCCCAGACCCACACCCTGCCGGCCAGTGCCGACGACCGGCTGGCGGTGGCGCGCATGATGGGCTGCGCGGACGAAGCCGGCCTGCTGGAGCAGCTCGACGCCCAGCGCAGCTACGTGGCCGGGCAGTTCGACGCCATCTTCGCCGACAAGGAAAAACCCGACGACAACCCGGATGCCCCGGCCCTGGCCGACGAACTGGACAATATGGATGCGCTCTCTGGCCGCCTGGCCGCGTTCGGCTTCGACGACGCCCGCACCGCCGCCAGCCGCCTGGCCGCCACCCTGCAAGGTCCGCGCCTGTCGAACCTGCCCGACGCCAGCCGGGCACGGCTGCAAGCGCTGGTGGAAGCCGCCCTGCCGCTGGTGGTCACCGTGGTGGCCGAGGCCGGGATCGGCAGCCACGCCGCCACCCTGGGGCGCCTGCTCGACCTGTTCGAGGCGATCGCGCGCCGCTCGGCCTACCTGTCCCTGCTGACCGAATACCCGCACACGCTCGAGCGCGTGATCCGGATGATCAATGCCAGCGGCTGGGCCGCCACCTTCCTCACCCAGCACCCGATCCTGCTCGACGAATTGCTGGACGATCGCAATGCCGGCGCCGGCGACCTCGGGCAGCTGGCCGCGCTGCTGGACGAACACCTGGACGAGGCGGCGGGCGACACCGAGCGCCAGCTCGACATCCTGCGCGAAGCCCACCATGCGCAGCTGTTTCGCCTGCTGGCGCTCGACCTGGCCGGCGAGCTGTCGGTCGAGCGCCTGGCCGACCACCTGTCGGCGCTGGCCGACACCATCGTCGGCGCCGTGGTCAAGCATGCCTGGCGCACGGTCAACGGACGCCACAGCGACGAACCACGCTTCGCCGTCATCGCCTACGGCAAGCTGGGCGGCAAGGAGCTGGGCTATGTGTCGGATCTGGACGTGATCTTCCTGTACGACGACGAGGACCAGGACGCGCCGCCGCTGTATGCGCGCCTGGCCCAGCGCTTCATCACCTGGATGACGGCCCATACCGCGGCCGGCATCCTGTTCGACGTCGACATCGCCCTGCGTCCGGACGGCGCCAGCGGCATGCTGGTGTCGTCGGTCGCCGCCTTCGAGCGCTACCAGAACGATTCGGCCTGGCTGTGGGAGCACCAGGCATTGACGCGCGCCCGCTTCTGCGCGGGCGAACCCGCCATCGGCGCGCGTTTCGAGGCGATCCGCGAGCAGGTATTGCGCAAGGACCGCTCCAGCCAGGAAGCGCGGCTGAAGGAAGAGGTGGTGCGCATGCGCCAGCGCATGCGCGACGCCAACGTCAATCGCAGCGGACTCTTCGACCTCAAGCACGACGCGGGCGGCATGATCGACATTGAATTCATCGTGCAATACCTGGTGCTGCGCCACGCGTCAACCTACCCGCAGCTGACCGCCAACGCCGGCAACATCGCCCTGCTGCGCGTCTGCGGCGAACTGGGACTGATCGACGCCGGCCTGGCGGCCGCAGTCGGCGGCGCCTACCGCGCCATGCGCAAGCTCCAGCACGGCGTGCGGCTGCAGGGCCAGGACAAGACCCGGGTCGAACCCGGCCTGGTCGGCCACCACCCGGACAGCGTGCAACGCCTGTGGCAAGCCTGTTTCGGCGCCTGAACCGGCGCACTTTTTCTTCCCTCCTTCTCTCCCCTCCCATCGATTTGCATGCGCACTCCCCCGGTGCGCATGCTCGACCCGCGCACCAAAACTACTCGGCAATTCACCTGTATTGCACCATCAGTAAGCTGTTGAAATTGCTGACTTTTTGGTCATTTAATTTCTTTTTGATAACTGTTGTTTTTGCCACCAAAACCCGTTGGTAACGCGTTGACACTAATCAACGCAGAATGGTTTTATACGGATGTGTATGCACTACGGAACAGCCCGTTATCCACGGGTATCCGCATGCGCACGGGTTGCAATTATTAATCATAAAGGTCGTTCCGCTACTGGCGGGACGCAGGATGGAGAGCACATGCAACAACGTACCAAGATCGCATTGGCAGTCGCCCTCGCGCTGCCCTCACTGACCGCCATCGCGCAGGAAACACTTCAGCGCGTCGAAGTGACCGGTTCCCGTATTCGCCAGGTCGACCTGGAAACCGCACAACCGGTGCAGGTCGTCAACGCCGAACAAATCCAGAAGAGTGGTCTCGTGACCGTTGGCGACATCGTCAACCAGCTGTCGTCGGTCGGCACCCCAGCGTTCAGCCGCGGCTCGGTCCTGACCTCGAATCGCGAACAGGGCGGCCAGTACATCAATATGCGTAACCTCGGTGCGCAGCGCCTGCTCGTGCTGGTCAACGGCAAGCGCTGGACCGCAAGTACCGGCGGCTACACCGATATGTCGACCGTGCCTGCGGCGCTGATCGACCGTATCGAAGTGCTCAAGGACGGCGCCTCGTCGATCTACGGTTCCGACGCGATCGCGGGCGTGGTCAACATCATCCTGAAGAAGGAAATGCAAGGCGGCACCGCCAGCGCCTACGTCGGCCAGAACGAAAAAGGCGACGGCACCAACAAGGACTTCTCGCTCACCTACGGCGCCGGCGACGACAAGGCCAGCATGCTGTTCGGCCTGACCCATACCACGCAGGGCGAGGTCTGGGCCAACACCCGCGAAGTCACGTCGTTCACCTTTGGCCCGCAGCGCTACGCTGCCGGCCTCGGCGCCTCGCCATGGGGCCGCATCACGCCGGTCAACGCGTCGGGTGGCTCGAACACCTCGGCAGCCGCCGGTGGCTTCAACCGTATCCTGAACCATACCGGCAGCTACCTTGGTGACGGCGTCGGCGCGAATTCGCGCGATCCGAACAACTACCATGCCTACACCGGCGCAGACGCCGACGTGTACAACTCGACCGACCAGATGCACCTGGCGTCGCCGAACAAGCTGACCTCGATCTTCACCAAGGGCGAGATCGCATTGCCGGGCAACACGCGCCTGACCACCACCGCGATGTTCGCCCAGCGCGATTCGACCCGCCAGATCGCCGGCTATCCGCTGAGCTCGACCAGCCAGTCGCAGTATCCAGTCTATATCGACAAGGACAACTACTACAATCCATACGGCAACCAGGTGGCCGGCCCGGGCCGCGGCCAGGACCTGTTCTTCGCGCGCCGCACGATCGAAGTGCCGCGTTCGACCGATAACCGCAGCAACACCCTGCATATCGATGCCGCCCTCGAAGGCGAATTCGAAATGCGCACCCTGCCGTGGAACTGGTCGATCAGCTACAACTACAACAAGGTCGACGGCACCACCACCAGCACCGGCGACCTCAACCTGCTGAACCTGAAGCGCGCGCTCGGCCCGTCGTTCATGAACGCCTCCGGCACGGTCCAGTGCGGTACGCCGGGCGCGCCGATCGCCTTGACCCAGTGCACCCCATGGGACATCCTGGGCGGCCCATCGGCGTCGACCCCGGAAGCGCTGGCCTACGTGATGTCGACCGGCCAGGGTTCGTATGGCTCGACCATCAGCAACGCCAACGCCGACCTCAGCGGTGAGCTCCTCACCCTGCCGGCCGGCGCGGTCGGCGTCGCCGGCGGCCTGGAATACCGCGAAGTGCGCGGCTACGATGCCCCGGGCCAGTTCGAACAGTCGGGCTACTCGTCGGGCCTGGCTGCCAACACCACCCGCGGCCGCTACACCGTGCGCGAGGCCTACCTCGAAACCAACATCCCGCTGCTCAAGGGCGTGTTCATGGCAGATCTGCTGAGCCTGAACCTGGCGTCGCGCTATTCGGACTACTCGAACTTCGGTTCGACCACGAACAGCAAGGCCAGCCTGATGTGGAAACCGATCAAGGACGTCCTGGTGCGCGCCACCTGGGCCGAAGGCTTCCGCGCCCCGACCCTGAGCGACACCTTCGGCGGCGGCTCGCAATCGTTCGACAGCTATCTCGACGCCTGCGACAGCCGCTTCGGCGATGCCGCGACCAATGCCGCCACCAAGGCACGCTGCAACGCAGCTGGCGTTCCGGTCAACTTCCGCCAGGTCAATCAGGCCGGCTCGCAGGTCACCGCCGCCGCCCAGTCGCCGACGCCGTTCAACGCCGGCGCCGGCAATGCGAACCTGACTCCGGAAACCGCGGTGACCCGCACCGCCGGCATCGTGTTCAGCCCGGCATCCGTGCCAGGCTTCTCGCTGGCCCTGGATTGGTTCAACATCCAGGTCGAGAATCGCATCACCGCGATCTCCGCGACCTACGTGATCAACCAGTGCTACGTGTCGGGCGTGCCGCAATTCTGCAGCCAGCTGCGTCGCGATCCGATCAGCGGCCAGATCACCAATCTGCAGCGCGGCAATACCAACCTGGGCCAGATGGAAACCGAAGGCGTCGACGTCAGCCTGTCGTATCGCTTCCCACGCTCGCAGTACGGCCAGTTCGCGTTCCGTTCCGAAACCACCTACGTCGATTCCTGGCGTAGCCGCAGCACCACCACTGCCGCCTGGACCGAATACGCCGGCGAGTACGACATCTACCGTGTGAAGTCGAACATGGCGCTCGATTGGAGCCTCGGCAACTGGAACGCCACGCTGGCCAGCCGCTTCTACAGCAGCCAGAAGAACCGCTGCTGGACGGTCAACCCGGCCGTCGACTGCTCGAACCCGACCGACCGCGTGACCTGGGGCACCGGCTACAACCGCCACAAGGAAATGTGGTTCGCCGACCTGTCGCTGGGCTATGCCCTGCCATGGAACGCGAAGATCCTGATGGGCGCGAACAACCTGTTCGACAAGAAGCCAATCATCAACTACAGCGCGAACAGCAGCTACGGTGGTGGATCGTCGTCGGGTTCGGTGAATCCGGAACTGCCGCTGGACCGTTTCGTGTACGTCCGCTACAACCAGAACTTCTAAGCAATTTAATTGCTTAAAAAACCCGTCCGGCGCAAGCCGGGCGGGTTTTTTTCGTCCTGCCGACTTTAGATCAGTTGCTGACCAATAGGTCAATTACGTGTCAAATCCGCAACCTATAAATACACATTTCTGCAACACATTCACCGTGCTAGCGCATACGCATTGACAGTCATGCATGCCGAGTGTTTTTATTGCTGCCTTGAAAAGTCAATTGATCATTTCGTTGGCCTTTTTTCAGCGAGTCGCATCGCGACATTTTCGGTGGCAGTGCCCTTCCCACGGTGCCGCCGCGCTTTCACCCCTAGGAGTTTTGCAACATGATGGAAACACTCTTGTCCCGCTCAGTTCGTGCCATCTGCCTCGGCGGCATGACCCTCGGCATGACCGCTGCGATCGCACAGGAAGCTTCGGCGCCACTGCAACGCGTCGAAGTGACCGGTTCGCGTATTCGCCAAGTCGACCTGGAAACCGCACAGCCGATCCAGATCATGAACGCGGAACAGATCGCGAAAACCGGTCTGGTTACCGTTGGCGACATCCTGAACAACCTGTCGTCGGCTGGCGCCCCTGACTTCTCGCGCTCCGGCTCGCTGACGTCGAACAGCGAAATCGGCGGCCAGTACGTCAGCCTGCGCAACCTGGGCTCCAACCGCCTGCTGGTCCTGGTCGATGGCAAGCGCTGGACCCAGTCGGTCGATGGCTTCACCGACCTGTCGACCATCCCGTCGGCCATGATCGAGCGCATGGAAATCCTGAAGGATGGCGCTTCGTCGATCTACGGCTCGGACGCGATCGCAGGCGTGATCAACATCATCCTGAAGAAGAACATGCAGGGTGGCCAGCTGTCGCTGTACACCGGCCAGAACGAAAAGAACGACGGCAAGAACAAGGACTTCTCGCTGACCTACGGCGCCGGCGATGACAAGGCTTCGCTGATGTTCGGCCTGTCGCACACCGAGCAGGGCCGTGTGGGCACCCAGACCCGCGCGATCACCGCGTTCGGCAATGGCCCTGACCACGCGTTCGACGGCCTGGGCGCCGGTCCATGGGGCCGCATCACCGCGGTCAACCCGGCCAACGGCGGCTCGCTGACCACCGGCCCGAACGGCTTCAACCGCGTCCTGAACCACACTGGCACCTACGACGGCGTCGGCGTCGGCGCAGATCCGCGCAACCCGAACAATTATCACGCCTTCTCGAACGCGATTCAGGCAGACAAGTACAACTCGACCCAGGACATGGACCTGCTCATCCCGAGCAAGCTGGACACCATGTTCGTCAAGGGCGAGATCGCGCTGCCGAAAGACATGCGCCTCAAGACCACCGCGATGTACTCGCAGCGCCAGTCGAACCAGCAGATCGCAGGCTATCCGCTGACCTCGACTTCGCAGGCCAGCTATCCGGTCTACGTCGACAAGGACAGCTACTGGAACCCGTACGGCAACCAGGTTGCCGGCGCCGGCAATGGCCAGGACCTGTTCTTCGCCCGCCGCACCATCGAGCTGACCCGCAACACCGAAACCGAGAACCGCACCCTTCACATCGACGCCACCCTCGAAGGTGAATTCATGGTGAAGGATCTCGCATGGAACTGGAGCGCTGGCTACAACCACAACAAAGTCTCCGGCTCGCAATTTGGCACCGGCAATATCAACCTGCTGAATCTGAAGCGCGCCCTGGGTCCGTCGTTCATGAATGCCAGCGGCGTCGTGCAGTGCGGCACCCCTAACGCGCCGATCGGCCTGACGTCGTGCGTACCGTTCAACATCCTGGGCGGCCCATCGGCCTCGACCCCTGAGGCGCTGGCTTATGTTAACTCGACCGGCCAGTCGACCTACGGTTCGACCGTCAACAGCGCCACCGCCGACCTGGCTGGTGAGCTGTTCCAGCTGCCAGCGGGCGCGCTGGGTCTGGCAGTCGGTCTCGAACACCGCGAAGTGAAGGGCCAGGAAGTCCCAGGCCAGTTCGAGCAATCGGGCTACTCGACCGACCTGGCAGGCAATGCCACCTACGGTCGCTACACCGTGCGTGAAGCGTACGCAGAGCTGAACATTCCTGTCCTGAAAGACATGCCGTTCGCAGACCTGCTGAGCTTCAACCTGGCGCACCGCTATTCGGACTACAGCAACTTCGGCGTGGCCAACAACAGCAAGGCCAGCTTCATGTACAAGCCGCACAAGGACGTTCTGGTCCGCGGTACCTGGGCTGAAGGCTTCCGTGCCCCGACCCTGGGTGACAGTTTCGGTGGCGGCTCGCAGTCGTTCGACACCTTCCTGGATCCATGCGACACCGTGTTCGGCGAAGCTGCACGTAACCCGGCCGTCCAGGCACGTTGCGCTGCTTCGGGCACCTTCGCCAACTACCGCCAGGTGAACCAGGCTGGCGCCGCGATCGGTGGCGCCAACGGCACCCAGTCGACCGTCGCCTTCAACTCCGGCGCCGGCAATGCGTTCCTGCAGCCAGAGACCGCCAAGACCAGGACCGTGGGCTTCGTGTACAGCCCGTCGTTCGTGCCTGGCCTGAGCGTTGGCCTGGACTGGTACAACATCCAGATCGAGAACCGTATCACCGCGATCAGCGCGACCTACGTTGCCAACGAGTGCTTCATCAACAACAGCCCGAACTTCTGCTCGGCGATTCGTCGTGACCCGGTCTCCGGCCAGATCACCACCCTGTCGCGCGGCAACGCCAACCTGGGCAATATGGAAACCGAAGGCCTGGATCTGTCGGTCTCGTATCGCCTGCCACGCACTTCGTACGGCCAGTTCAGCATGCGTAACGAAACCTCGTATGTCGACAAGTTCCGTACCCGCAGCGGCACCGATTCGGAGTGGAACAACTACGCCGGCGAGTACTTCTACAACCGCGTGAAGTCGAACACCAGCTTCGACTGGGCACTGGGCAACTGGAACGCAACCTGGGGCTTCCGTTACTACAGCCCGGTCAAGGACATCTGCTACGACGAGTTCGAATGCAATATGCCTGACTACGAAGCAACGTTCGGTACCGGCGCCAACAAGCTGGGTTCGGTTGTCATCCATGACCTGAGCGTTGGCTACAAGACCAACTGGGATGCCCGCATCCTGTTCGGTATCAACAACCTCTTCGACAAGTCGCCGCGCATCGTGTACAGCACCCAGGCATCGGCGTCGTCGGTTGATGCCGACATGTCGCTGGACCGCTTCTTCTACGTCCGCTACACCCAGAACTTCTGATGGAACGGGGCCTGCGCGCCCCCTCCCGACGAGTTCCCTGATGCCCGCCCGGCTTTGCCGGGCGGGCATTTTTACTTGCACAGACCACCTCCCGCGTCCGACCCGGTATCATGGCGGTTTGCCTGCAGCACGCAGCACCCGATCCCCTTTATATGACCATCAAACTCAAGAACGACAAGGACATCGCCAAGATGCGCGTCGCCGGCCGCCTCGCCGCCGAAGTGCTGGAAATGATCAAGGAATACGTCGTGCCCGGCATCTCCACCGAAGAACTCGACCGCCGCTGCCACGACTACATCCGCAAGGTGCAGAAGGCCACGCCGGCCAATGTCGGCTACCACGGCTTTCCCAAGACGCTGTGCACCTCGATCAACGGCGTGGTCTGCCACGGCATCCCGAGCGACAAGGACATCCTGAACGATGGCGACATCGTGAACATCGACGTCACCGTGATCAAGGACGGCTGGCACGGCGACACCAGCCGCATGTATTTCGCCGGCACCCCGAGTCCTGAGGCGAAGAAGCTGGTCGACACGACCTTTGACGCGATGATGGCCGGCATCCGCGCCGTGCGTCCGGGCGCGCGCCTGGGCGACGTCGGCCATGCGATCCAGAAGCTGGCCGAAGGCGCCGGCTACTCGGTGGTGCGCGACTATTGCGGCCACGGCATCGGCCGCGTCTACCACGAAGAGCCGCAAGTGCTGCACTACGGCCGCCCGGACACCGGCCTGCTGCTCAAGGAAGGCATGACCTTCACGATCGAGCCGATGATCAATATTGGCGAGGAAGACGTGATCCAGCTCGATGACGGCTGGACCGTGCTGACGCGCGACGGTTCGCTGTCGGCGCAGTGGGAACACATGATCGTGGTGACGAAGAACGGCTACGAGATCCTGACGCCCTGGCCAGAGGCGAAGTAAGCGCCTGAAAACGTCGAGTCAGAACATGCCGCATCGACAGCGATGCGGCATGTCCCCGAATTCAGTTCAGATGCCGCAACGGGCGTAGCAATCCGTACGGTCCATATCACACTGGGTTTCATCATACCCATTCGCCACGCACGCCTGGTACCCCCTGAGACATGTCCATGCGCACTGGCCCATGTCTTGCTGGAAAGCCGATACCGAGGCTGCGCTACCGAGCCCGATTGCGAACAACAGCACTGCGATCTTCTTGCTCATGAATCTCTCCTGGATGTAAGAATGACGGGCATGACACTCCGGGAGTCGCGCCGCCTTCAGCGACCATCCCGGCACGACAATACGAAAGACTTCAGGCCAGACCTTCAACGTCGTGCGATGTGGCCTGCCTCGACAAGGGCGGCTTCGAGATGATCCCGGTTGAATCCCGTGAGCATGCGTCCGCCGACGAGGATCACCGGGACGGCCTCTTTGCCGAGCCGGGCGAATTCACGACGGCCCTGGTCGGAACTGGCGACGTCATGATCGATAAAGGCGATATTTCGTTCTCTCAGAAACGATCGCGCCTGGATGCAATAGGGACATGAGGTCGTACCGTAAAGGACGACATTGGTTTTTTTATCCGGATAATAAGCGCTGTAGTCGCCCGTGGCGTAAGCGGGTTTCCATGCCTTGACCAGGTAAGGGACGCTGAATCCTATGCCTGAACCAAGGGCAAGCATGAGCAGATAGGACCCCATCGTCCTGGCGAGTTTCGCAGGCATTGACCACTCCGGTTCGAGATGACGAGCAGCAAAATTCGCATATGCATAAAGCACTGTCAACCGAACATGCGTGTCGCATGCATTTACCCGCGATTTGATGCACCAGGGGTGGCCTTGCCTCCGGCAGGTCACGCGTTAACGAAAAAAGGGCCGGATTCCCCGAGGAATCCGGCCCTTCTCATATCCGGCTTAGAACTTGTAGTTGCCGGTCACGTACAGCTGACGGCCGAGCGGATCGGCGTAGCGCGGGTCGAAGCCGACCTGGTGGCCCGACGATGCACGCAGCGACAGTGGCGGCTGGCGGTTGAAGATGTTCTTCATGCCGGCGCGCAGCGTGAAGGCATCGGTGAACGCGTAGCGGCCTTGCCAGTCGAAGGTGGTGAACGACGGCACGTCCAGGCGGAAGCCAGGAATGTTGACGCCGGTGTCGAGGTTA
The DNA here is from genome assembly GCF_050434805.1 of Massilia sp. UYP11. Classification (NCBI taxonomy): domain Bacteria; kingdom Pseudomonadati; phylum Pseudomonadota; class Betaproteobacteria; order Burkholderiales; family Oxalobacteraceae; genus Massilia; species Massilia sp. UYP11. The sequence continues at coordinate 50,133 of NZ_JBNDJE010000020.1, read as the reverse complement.
CGCACGGTCGCTGCCGCGTCGGTGTAGCCGTTGCGGTAGTTGACGATCAGCGAGTTCGACAGCTTGCCGGTGTCGAGGGTGGTCGACAGGCGGACGATGTGGCGGAACGTGACGGCGTTGTTGGTGCCGAAGTAGTTCAGGCTGTTGGTCCAGTCGTTGGCGGTGCCGGCGCGGGTGTAGTCCGCCTTCAGCATGTAGGTGCCGTTCAGGGTCGCGGTCAGGTTGCCGAAGCCGAAACGGTGGCGGCCGGTCAGGTCCCAGTCGATGCCGCGATTGTGGGTCTGGCCGATGTTCACCGACGAGCGCATGAAGGCCCAGTAGGTGTTGCCGGTCGCCGGTTCGGTATAAGTGCTGAACAGCTGGCGGAACTGCTCCGGGTTACCCCAGGCCTGCTGCTCGCTCACCGAGCTCACCGCATCCTTGATCTTCACGTCCCACAGGTCCAGGCCGGCCGAGAAGCGCGACGACGGCTCGAAGCGCATGCCGACGGTGAACTGCTTCGAGGTTTCCGGACGCAGGTTCTCGTTACCCGTCGACAGCACGTTGTACTGGGTGGTGCCTGGACGGCACAGGGTCGGATCCTGGATCGGGCAGCGCCACGACGACGCGGTGAAACCGGCGTTGACGATCGGCGAAGCGATGTCCAGCATGTCAGGCGCCTTGAAGCCGGTGCCGTACGAACCGCGGAACAGCAGCTGTTGCGAAGGCTGGTAGCGCGCCGAGACCTTGTAGGTGGTCTTCGACTGGTCGCTGCCGACCTTGCGTTTGCTAACGCCATTGTCGATCGCCGAGATGGTGTCGTAGCGCAGCGCGGCCGTCACTTCGATCTCTTTGGTGATCGGCGCCAGCACTTCGGCGAAGGCGCCGGCATTGTCGCGCGTCAGGTCGTAGCGTGCCGGGGCGTTGAAGTTGTAGATCATGCCGTTGACCGCATCGGCCGACGGGTCCTGCTGGTAGTGGTACTCGCGGTAGTCGGCGCCGATGGCCAGTTGCGCGACGCCGCCCTTCATGCCGAACAGCTCGTGCGAACCGCGTACGTCGGCCGCCTTCAGCGTGGTCGAGGCTTCGCGGATCGAACCGTGGAAGATCGAGTTTTCGATCAGCTGCTGGGTCGCTTCGCTCTGCTGGCCGATCGGGGTGAACGGGTTGAAGGCATTGGTGGCCAGCATCGAGCGGAATTCGGCGTTCTTCATGTAGCCGCCGACGTAGCGTTCGTCGATCGAGTTTTCCGACCAGGTCAGCGCGCCGCTCACGGTCCAGCCGGCGATCTCGCCGTCCAGGCCGGCCACCGCGTGCTTCGATTCGGTGATGGTCTGGCTGTCGCGGGTGCCCCAGTCATAGGCGCGGTAGTTGCCCGACACGGTGTTGACGCGGCCCCGCTGCTCGGCGCTCAGGTAAGGCGCCACGTACTGGTTGAACTGCGCCGAACCTGCGGCGATCGAGAACGGCGCGGTGTTCGGCGCGATGCGGGCGGTCAGGTCGAAGCGCGAGTAGGCGATGTCGGTGAACGCTTCCCAGTTGTCGCCGAGCTTCTTGGTGCCCTTGACGAAGAAACTGTCGCGCTTGTTTTCCGGGACCATCTCGACGGTCTGGATGTAGTCGAAGGTGCAGTTGCGGGCGGTGGTGCCGTTGTTGTTGATGCTGACCACGTTCAGGTCGGGGCAGCCGCCATTGGCCAGGAGATAGGGCGAGAAGCCGATCGACGGCAGCGCAGGCACGCCGGCCGGGTTGCGGAACGCCACGGTGACGTTGGCCGGCGCCGAGGCGGTGCTGGTGTTGTCGTAGACGTAGTTGACGCCATCGCGCGAGAAGCGGCGGAAGGCGGTGTTGGCGAAGTCGCGCTTGGTCGACAGGATCTTGTCCTGTTCGTCGCGGCGGTAGCTGACCAGCACGTTCCAGCCGTCGGTGTCCAGGTCGCCGAAGCCGTAGGTGGCCGCGACGTAGCGCGAACCGCCGTCCTTGCCGGCGGTCGGCTGGCTGTAGTTGGCTTCGATGTCGCCGCCCTGCTGGTTCTTCTTCAGCACGAAGTTGATGACGCCGGCGATGGCGTCCGAACCGTACAGCGCCGAGGCGCCGTCGGTCAGGATCTCGACGCGCTCGACGGCGCTCATCGGGATCGCCTGCAGGTTGACCGTGCTGCCCGAGCCTTGCGGCGCCAGGCGGCGGCCGTTCAGCAGCACCAGGGTATAGGATTCGCCGATGTCGTGGATCGATGCCGAAACGCGGCCGCCCGAGTTGGTGCCGGCGGCAATGGCGCCGATGGTGAAGCCTTGCATGGCTGGCAGGGTCTGGATCAGTTCGGCGACGCTGGTGGCGCCGGTCTTGGCGATCGCTTCCTGGCTCAGGGTCTGGATCGGCAGCGCGCCCTCGACGTTGATCCGCTTGATGGCGGAACCGGTGACTTCGACGCGCTGGATCGGCGCATCCTGGGCAACTGCTTGGGTCACTGCGAGTCCGGCGACGAGGCCGAAGGCGAGCCGCACTGCGCGCGCACCCATTTTTTCTTTCAACATCATTGGCATCTTTCTACTGTTTGCGGTGATAAGACGCGCTCGCGACGCTCGGGACGCGTCTCCCCTGCCCCAGCGCCACGACGCACCCTGATTATGCAATTCAGGTAAGTTTATGTAACGCAATTTATCCTGAATGTAACGTTGCATTGCCACGCATTTCGGGGGATCTTTAAATCTATTTCGCCCAACTCCCCCGCAACCTCGCCCAAACTGGTTTAAAACGAATAATCGCGGCGCAGCATTTTTTTGCGATATCTAAACGAATCACGAAACATTTCGTTGTGCAATCGCAACCAAAATAATGTTTGTTCGGAGAGAAGGCATCCGGATGAGGTGAAGGGCCGCTCCCGCCGACACAAAAAAACCCGGCATCAGCCGGGTTGTCGCAGGATCTGCACGCCATCCGCCCCTGACTGCAGGCGCAAAAAAACCCTGGAAGCCAGTGCGGCGTCCAGGGCTCCAGGGGTCGGGAACGGATTACTTGGCGTTCATCAGCGCGACGGTGGTGTCGAGCATGCGGTTCGAGAAGCCCCACTCGTTGTCGTACCACGAGGTCACCTTCACCAGGCGGCCCGAGACCTTGGTGAGCGTGGCGTCGAAGTTCGACGATGCCGGGTTGTGGTTGAAGTCGACCGAGACCAGCGGATCGGTGTTGTAGGTCAGGATATCCTTCAGCGGGCCTTCGGCTGCGGCCTTCTTCATGATCTCGTTGATTTCCTCGACCGTGGTGTCGCGCTTGGCGATGAACGACAGGTCGACGATCGACACGTTGATGGTCGGCACGCGGATCGCGAAGCCGTCCAGCTTGCCGTTCAGTTCCGGCAGCACCAGGCCGACCGCGGCGGCGGCGCCGGTCTTGGTCGGGATCATCGACTGGGTGGCCGAACGGGCGCGGCGCAGGTCTTCGTGCATCACATCGGTCAGCACCTGGTCGTTGGTGTAGGCGTGCACGGTGGTCATCAGGCCGGTTTCCAGGCCGATGGCGTCATGCAGCGGCTTGACCAGCGGGGCCAGGCAGTTGGTAGTGCACGAGGCGTTCGAGATCACGGTATCGGTCGACTTGAGCACGTCCTGGTTCACGCCGAACACGACGGTCGCGTCGACGTCCTTGCCGCCCGGGGCCGAGATGATGACCTTCTTGGCGCCGCCCTTCAGGTGGGCCGATGCTTTCTCTTTGGTGGTGAAGAAGCCGGTGCACTCGAGAACGACGTCCACGCCCAGTTCACCCCATGGGATCTCGGCTGGATTACGCTGCGCGAACACGCGGATCTTGTCGCCGTTGACGATCATGTTGTCGCCCTCGACCGTGACGGTGCCCGGGAACTTGCCGTGGGCGGTGTCGTAGCGGGTCAGGTGGGCGTTCGACTCGGCGTTGCCGAGGTCGTTGATCGCCACGATCTGGATGTCCTGCTTCTTGCCGCCTTCATAGAAGGCGCGCAGGACATTGCGGCCGATGCGGCCATAACCATTGATTGCAACTTTGATCGTCATGCTGTGCTCCTGATTAGAAAAAAACTTTTTTCGTAACGAACATAGTAAAACGGGCCGCCCTTGAAGGAGCAGCCCGCATACAGCGAATGCTTATGCGATAACTTCTTTTGCTTTCGCGACGACGTTGTCGACGGTGAAGCCGAAGTGCTTGAACAGCACCGGCGCCGGCGCCGATTCGCCGAAGGTGTCGATGCCGACCACCGCGCCTTCCAGGCCCACGTACTTGTACCAGAAGGCGGTCACGCCGGCTTCGATGGCGACACGAGGAATGCCTTTGGTGAGGACACTTGCTTTGTAGCTCGCCTCCTGGCGGTCGAACACGTCGGTCGACGGCATCGAGACCACGCGCGCGGCGATGCCCTCGAGCGCCAGCGCCTCGGCTGCCTTGACCGCCAGTTCGACTTCGGAACCGGTGGCGATCAGGATGACCTTGGCGTCCTGCGCGTCGCGCAGCACATAGCCGCCCTTGGCGATGTCGGCCACTTGCGCCGCCTCACGCGCCATGAACGGCAGGTTCTGGCGCGAGAAGATCAGCGTGGTCGGGCCATCCTTGCGCTGCACCGCCGCGCCCCATGCCACCACCGATTCGACGGTGTCGCAGGGACGCCAGTTGTCCAGGCCCGGGATCAGGCGCAGCGACGAGACGTGCTCGATCGACTGGTGGGTCGGGCCGTCTTCGCCCAGGCCGATCGAATCGTGGGTGAACACCGAGATCGAACGGATCTTCATCAGGGAAGCCATGCGCAGGGCGTTGCGGCTGTAGTCCGAGAAGGTGAGGAACGTCGCGCCGAACGGGATAAAGCCGCCGTGCAGGGCCACGCCGTTCTGGATCGCCGACATGCCGAATTCGCGCACGCCATAGTTGATGTGGTTGCCGGCGATGCCCGAGCGCACAGGCACCGATTCCTTCCAGTTGGTCAGGTTCGAGCCGGTCAGGTCGGCCGAGCCGCCCAGGAATTCAGGCAGCACCGGGGCCAGCGCCTGGATCGCGTTCTGCGAGGCCTTGCGGGTGGCGATGGTCTCGGCCTTGTCGATGCAGGCGGCGATCGCTGCGTCCAGAGTCTTGCTGAAATCGGCAGGCAGGTCGCCCTTCATGCGGCGCTCGAATTCGGCGGCCAGCTCGGGGTAGGCGCCGCGGTAGGCGTCGAACAGCGTGTTCCACTCGGTCTCGAACTGCGCGCCGCGCGCTTTCGCGTCCCAGGCCTGGTACAGCTCGGCCGGGATGTCGAACGGGATCGGATCCCAGATCAGGTGCTTGCGCACGGCGGCGATCTCGGCGTCGCCCAGCGGCGCGCCGTGGACCTTGTCGCCGCCTTCCAGGTTCGGGGCGCCCTTGCCGATGATGGTCTTGCAGCAGATCAGGGTCGGACGATCCGATTGCTTGGCTTTCTCAATGGCTGCCGAGACGTCCGCCACGTTGTGGCCGTCGACCTTCGGGATCACGTTCCAGCCATACGCTTCGAAACGCTTCTGGGTGTCGTCGGTGAACCAGCCTTCCACGCGCCCGTCGATCGAGATGCCGTTGTCGTCGTACAGCCAGATCAGCTTGTTCAGGCGCAGGGTGCCGGCCAGCGACGCCACTTCGTGCGAGATGCCTTCCATCAGGCAGCCATCGCCCAGGAAGGCGTAGGTGTAGTGATCCACCACATCGTAGCCCGGACGATTGAATTCGTTACCCAGCAGCCATTCGGCCAGCGCCATGCCGACGGAGTTGGCGATGCCCTGGCCCAGCGGACCGGTCGTGGTCTCCACGCCCGGGGTGATGCCGACTTCCGGGTGGCCCGGGGTCTTGGAGTGCATCTGGCGGAAGTCGCGCAGGTCATCCATCGTCAGGTCGTAGCCGGCCAGGTGCAGCAGCGCATAGTGCAGCATCGACCCGTGGCCGTTCGAGAGCAGGAAGCGGTCGCGGTTCGACCAGCCTGGATTGGCCGGATTGTGGCGGTAGTGCTTGTCCCACAGCGCAACGGCGATCTCGGCCATGCCCATCGGCATGCCCGGGTGGCCAGAGTTGGCTTTCTGGACGGCGTCCATCGCCAGCGCGCGGATCGCGTTGGCCATCAGGGTGGTGGTTTGCGTAGATTTCATGGAGATCGTGGATCAGGGATTGGAAAGCGATGGCCCGCGAGGCCGTAGCCCGTTATTCTACCAGACCGGGGTGCTGCCGATTTAAAATGCAGGTTTATTCCCTTAGCGCAAGCCCATGCTGCGCCCCCACAGAATGCCCCGTTTTTATTGCCCCCAGCCGCTCGCCGTCGGCGCGAGCGTCGGCCTGCCGGAAGCCGTCGCCCACCACCTGCACGTGGTGCGCCTGCAGCCGGGCGCCGACCTGACCCTGTTCAACGGCGAGGGAGGCCAGTACCGCGCCACCCTGAGCGAGACCGGCAAGCGCCGCGCCACGGCGACGGTCGACGCCTTCGAGGATGTCGAGACCGAGGCGCCCTACCCCGTCACCCTGGCCCAGGGCTTGCCTGAAGGCGCGAAGATGGACTGGATCGTGGAGAAGGCGGTCGAACTGGGCGTGACGGCGATCCAGCCGCTGGCGGCCCAGCGCAGCGTGGTGCGCCTGGCCGGCGAGCGGCTTGACAAGCGCCATGCCCACTGGCAGGGCGTGATCGTGGCCGCTTCCGAACAGAGCGGACGCAATCGGCTGGCGCAATTGCATCCGCTGCTGGAGGTGCAGCCGTGGCTGGCGGCCCCGGCCGCGGGCGTGCGCATCCTGCTCAGCCCACGCGCGACCGAATCGCTGGCCGGCTGGGCGCGCGCCAATACGCCGCAAGCCGTCACCTTGCTGATCGGCCCGGAAGGCGGCCTCACCCCGCAAGAAGAAGCCGCGGCCGTCGCCGCCGGCGCCCTGTCCCTGTCGATGGGACCGCGCGTGCTGCGCACCGAGACGGCCGGCCTGGCCGCGCTGGCGGTGCTGGCCGGGGCCTGGGGCGGCATGTAGGCGCGATGCGCTGTCTATAAGAAGCAAGCCCGCCGGCAGCGCTGCCGGCGGGCTTTTTTGCTGGCGGCTTACTGATCAGAACTTATGATCATAGGACACCGAAACTCGCGCATAGCGCGGCGCAGTCAGCGACAGCGGGGTCTCGTACAGGCTCGAGACCGCGTCGCCGCTGTTGTAGGCTTCGGTCACGTTTTGCACGACCTGCTCGTTGGTCACGTTGAACACGTCGAGGCGCAGCTGCAGGCCCTTGAGCGCGGCCGGACGATAGGCAAGGTTCAGGTCCAGGCGCTTGTCCCATGGCAGGTTGCCGACGGTGCCGCGCTGCACGATGCGGTTTTGCGGGACCTCTGCGCCGCCGCACCAGAAGCTCTGGTTATCGTAGTTCGGCGAATCGCCCGGATTGGCCGAGGTGCCGATGCAGCTGCGCGGGCGGCCGGCGGCCAGCAGCACGTTGCCGCCGACCGAGATCTCCGGCGTGACGTCATAGAAGCCGAACGCCTTGACCTGGTGCTTGCGGTCGTTCGGCAGCAGGCCGTAGGCGCCTTCCATCAACTCGGGATAATCCCAGGTCGAGGTCACGGCGACGTCGGCCTGGCCGTTGTCGGAGCGCACCTGGCCTTCGGTATTGCCCTTGTTGCGCGACCAGGTGTAGTTCACCTTGCCATAGAAGCCGTTGCGGTATGGGTGCTCCAGGAACAGGTCGACCGCGGCGTAGGTCCGCTTCGGCTTCGTGAAGCCCTGGTCGGCGGCGGTCAGGGGCACCCTGGTCAGGTTCGCCGGGTCGCCCGAGAAATCGACCATGAAGGTATTGTTACGGCCCGGGTTGAAGGTCTGGCAGGTGTTGCCCCAATACGGATTCGTGATCTCGATGCCGTTGGCTTCGGCGTAGCGCTCGAACGGACGCACGTCGCAGAAGTCGTCGATGGTTTCCTTCAGCTCGCGATAGGTCGCCTTGGCGCCGAAGGTCAGGCGCGGCGTGATGGCGCGCTCGAGACCGATGGTGACCTCGTCCTGGTAGGCCGGTTTCATGTCGAGGGCGGCGAGGGTCGCGACCACTTTCTCCTGGCCGAACTCGTTGTTGCCCGACAGCGGCTCGGTCAGCGGCACCAGCCCGGTCGGCGCGCCGTTGGCGTCGACGCCGGTATAGGTGTAATACTGGTTGGTAAAGGTCGAGCGGCCGGCCCCGCGCACCGAGATGTGGGTCGGGATGGGCACCGAATAGCGGCCCAGTGTGGCGAACAATTTGGTCTGGCCGTCGCCGTTGACGTCCCAGGCCGCCGCCAGGCGCGGCTGGATCTGGTTGTCCATGTCGAGGAAGGTCACCTTCGATTCGTTCTGGTTCTTGAACGATTCGTTGCGCACGCCGATGGTCAGCAGCAGGTTCCTGGTGGCCTGCCAGCGGTCTTCGATATAGAAGGCGCTCTGTTCGGCATAGGAATCGGTCACCGTCGAGAACAGGCGCTTCGATACATAGTAACCCTGGGTACCCAGGCCGCCGCCGCTCGCGGGCGCCGGCACCGTGCCGCCGGCCACGCCGATCGGGCGGCTCGGATTGGCGGTCTTGAAATACGCCCAGGTGCCGCCGCCCGCCTTGAACACGCCCGCATTGAGCGATTCGACGTCGGTCCGGTCGTAGCCCGCGCGCAGGTTGTGGTCGCCGATGCGGTACTCGAGGTCCAGGCGGCCGGAATCGACCTTGTCCTTCGCGTCCGGCGCCAGGATATTGCCGGTGATCGCCTGCGGGTTGGCATAGGTGAAGCCCGGGGCGCGGTTTTCCGGCGACGAGGTGGTCGAGAAGATGTCGGGCTGGTAGTTGCTGAATGCATTCTCGTGCTTGAGCTCGCTACGGCCGTAGAGCGCGGTGAAGGTCAGGTCATCGGTCAGGTTGCCGATGTAGCGCAGCATCGCGGAGCGGCCGCCGTTGTCGTCCACATTGCGGCGGGTGGCGGTCGAGGTGACGACGCCGTTGCGGGTGCGGGTGGCGTAGTCGTAGCCGCTGTCCGTGTAGGTACGCTTTGGATTGTCGCCGAGCGCCGTCAGTTCGAAGCGGTGGTGATCGGTGATGTTCCAGTCGATCTTGCCCATGTAGCGGGCGATTTCGCGCTCGTCGTCGCGCCAGCCGTTCTGGGCGTTCGAGGTGCCGGTGCGGAAGCCCTCGACGTAGCCGCGCTCGTTCTCGATCATCTCGCCGGCCAGGTAGATGAACAGCTTGTCCTTGACGATCGGGCCGCCGACATAGGCGCCATAGGTCTTCTGCTCGCGCGTGTTCTCGCGCTGGGCGCGGCGCAAGGTGCCGTCGGTGAGCGGGTTGTAGCCGGTGTTGGCGTAATAGATATCGTTCTCGCTGGCGCGCCAGCGCTTCGGCTCGTACGTGACCTGGGCGCCCGCCTCCCAGGTATTGGTGCCGCTCTTGGTGATCACGTTGACCACGCCGCCGATCGAGCGGCCGAACTCGGCGCCGAAGCCGCCGACCAGCACCTGTGCTTCGGCGATCGCGCCGAACGGCAGCTGCGACGCGCCCAGGCCGGTGAGTGGATTGGTGACCGGGAAACCGTTGATGTAATACGAGTTTTCGGAGGCCGCGCCGCCGCCGAACGAGGCGCCGCCGGCGAAGCGCGAGTCCACGCGGGTGGTGTTGGGCGCCAGCTGGATGATGCCCTGGATGTCGCGCGTCACCGGCAGCGCGGCCAGCTGGCGGGCATTGAAGGTCGCGCCGGACGACGTCGAGGTGACGTCGATGTTGCGGCGCTGGCCGGTCACTTCGACCGTCTGCACGCCCGCCCCGGTAAAGACCGCCTCGGCGTTCTGGCCGATGCTGGTTTCGACCCTGGTCGTGCCCACCACGGCATCGCCCCGGTACTGGGTGACGGTATACGAACCGGTGGGCAGCGCGGTGGCCTGGAAGCGGCCCTGCGCATCGGGCGTCACGCTGCGGCGCAGGCCGGTGGCCGGGTTTTCCAGCACGATGCGCACGTCGGCGCCCGGGGCGACGGTGCCGTACACCACCGACGTGGCATTCGACTGCGCCATGGCCGGCGCCATGGCGCCGATGGCCAGCACGGCGCCGCCGAATGCCAGCGTCAGGGCGTGGACTAGAACGGTTTTCTTGAACATGTGTGATTTCCTGTTTTATTCCCGGCTGTTCTGGTCGAACGGCCCCGGATGGTTGGATACGAATCACGATCTCGGCAGCCTTGGCTGCCTTTCCTCTCTTGGGCCCACTGACGAAATATTCATTTAGCGCATGTTTCGACCAAAAGGCACTTTCGGATGGAACCACGCAGAAACTTATTGTGTCAATGACACAGCTTCCTTTGGTATGCATACAAACAACACTAGCTCTGGCAAACCGCGAAGAATTACGCCAACCGAATAAACGTCGCCAAAATTGCGCATCAACGCACACAATTGGCCATCAGTCGCCCCAAATCGCAGATGAAAAGACAGATTGTTTCGTCACCGCAAGACCGGCTTGGCAAGCAGTACAGACAAGGGGAAATCGATACTTCGGCCGCATAAGGTTTGGAGCAATGTCGCATAAAGATAATTTTGTTATTTTAATTTACCATTAGGCAATAAAGGACATTCTCCCTACTCATCGTGCATTGCGAAGGAAAGCGCGACTCGGCTGCCGGCGCCCGATTCCGGTACGGCCGGCCACTGGAATTGCAAGAATGAAAACGTGATTTGTTGATCCAACGCAAAAACGAAGTGCGTCGATTTGGCATGCCAATAGCGATGCATGGCAATGGGGCGAGCAGTGGGATGCAGCAGGAAGGGGCGGTGACGCCGATCGGCCATGATCGACGCGGCGGCTGGTCGCCGATGGCGAACGCGACGACGCCATGAAAAAGGCCGCCCCGGAGAGCGGCCCGCTGGCTGGCGGCGGCCTCGCGGCCGCCGCTCAGGATCAGAACTTGCGGTCGTACATCAGCGAGAAGCGTGCATAACGTGGCGAGGTCAGCGACAGCGGGGTCTGGTACAGGCCGCTGACGTTGGCGCCGTTGTTGTAGGCCTCGGTCACGTTGCGCACCACCTGGCTATTGAACACGTTGAACACGTCGACGCGGAACTGCAGGCCCTTGACGAAGTTGGGCTTGTAGGCCACGTTCAGGTCGTAGCGGTGTTCCCACGGCAGGTTGCCCACCGTGCCGCGCGGGGTCAGCACGTTCTGCGAACGGGTCAGGCCGCCGCAGTAGAAGGTCTGGTTCGCATAGTTCGGCGAGTCGCCCGGATTGGCGGCGCTGCCGATGCAGCTGCGCGGACGGCCCGAGGCGATCAGCACGTTGGCGCCGACGACGATCTCTGGCGTGACTTCGTAGAAGCCGAAGGCCTTGAGCTGGTGCTTGCGGTGGTTCGGCAGGTAGCCGTACGCGCCTTCCATCAGCTCCGGATAGTCCCACGACGAGGTGACGGCGACGTCGGCCTGGCCGTTGTCCGAACGCACCTGGCCTTCGGTATTGCCCTTGTTGCTCGACCAGGTATAGCTGGCCTTGGCGTACCAGCCATTGCGGAACGGATGCTCCAGGAAGGTCTCGATCGACTTGTAGGTACGCTTCGGCTTGTCGAAGCCCTGGTCGGCCGCGGTCAGGTTCACCTGGGTCAGGCGCGACGGGTCGCCCGCGAAGTCGACCAGGAACTCATTGTCTTCACCCGGGTTGAAGGTCTGGCAGGTGTTGCCCCACAGCGGGTTCGTGATCGCGATGCCGTTGGCTTCGGCGAAGCGCTCGAACGGACGCACGTCGCAGAAGTCGTCGATGGTCGAACGCATCTTGCGGTAGATACCCTTGGCGCCGAAGTTCAGCGATGGCGAGAAGGCCTTCTCGAAGCCGAAGGTCAGCTCGTCCTGGTATTGCGGATCCATGTCGCGCGCCGCCAGGGTCTCGACCACCTTGTCCTGGCCGTACTCGTTGTTGCTCGACAGCGGCTGGCTCAGCTGCACCAGGCCGGTCGGCGCGCCGTTGGCGTCGGTGCCGGTATAGGTGAAGTACTGGGCGGTGTAGGTCGAGCGGCCGGCGCCGCGCACCGAGATATGGGTCGGGATCGGGACCGAGTAGCGGCCCAGGGTGCCGTACACCTTCAGGCTGGCGTCGCCGTTGACGTCCCACACCGCGGCCAGGCGCGGCTGGATCTGGTTCTTCATCTCCAGGAACGTGGTCTTGGTGTCGTTCTGGTTCTTGAACGATTCGTTGCGCACGCCCAGGGTCAGCAGCAGGTTCGGGGTCGCCTGGAAGCGGTCTTCCAGGTACCAGGCGCTCTGCTCGCCGAACGAATTGGTGACGGTCGAGAACAGGTCGCGGGTCACGTAGTAGCCCTGGCTGCCCAGCGGGCTGCCGGTGCTGGCCGGCGACGGGATCAGCACGCCGCTCGGTCCCGCGATCTGCGCGTTCGGGTTGGAGGCGCGGAAGTAGGTCCACATGCCGCCGCCGGCGCGCAGATCGCCCGCCGCGACCGACTCGACCTTGGTCTGGTCGAAGCCGCCGCGCAGGGTGTGGCGGCCGAGGCGCCATTCGACGTCGAAGCGGCCCGAGTCGACGATGTCTTCCGAACCCGGGGCCAGGATGTTGCCGCTGATGTTTTGCGGATTCGCATAGCTCAGGCCCGGCGCGCGCGCGTCGACGGTCGACGAGATCTGGAACAGGTCCGGACTGTAGCCGGTGAAGTAGTTCTCGTGCGGCGACTTGGCGCGGCCATACAGCGCGGTGACGGTCAGGTCGTCGGTCAGGTTGCCGACGTAGCGCAGGGTGTTGAGCTTGGCGCCGTTGTTGTCGACGTTGACCAGGCGCTGGGTCGAAGAGACGACACCGGTGCGGGTGCGGGTGGCGTAGTCGAAGCCGCTGTCCGCGCGGATCACCTCGGGCGTGTCGCCCATCGTGGTGAATTCGAGGCGGTGGTTGTCGCTGATGTTCCAGTCGAGCTTGGCCATGTAGCGCTCGACCTTGGTGTCGCGGTCGCGCCAGCCGACGGCGCCGTTGTTGGTGGCGACGCGGAAGCCGTTGACCAGGCCTTCTTCGGTGTCGTGCTTTTCGGCCGCGGCGAAGAAGAACAGCTTGTCCTTGATGATCGGGCCGCCGACGTAGGCGCCATACACCTTGCGGTCGACGGTGTTCTCGGCGCGCGCCAGGCGCAGGGTGCCGTCGGTGGCGGCGTTGTTCGGGGTGCCGGTGCGGCCGTAGTAGATGTCATACGGCGTCGCGCGCAGCGATTTCGGCTCCCAGGTCACCAGGCCGCCGGCTTCCCAGGTATTGGTGCCGCTCTTGGTGACGATGTTGACCACGCCGCCGATCGAGCGACCGAACTCGGCGCCGAAGCCGCCGGTCAGCACCTGCGCTTCGGCGATCGCGCCGAACGGAAGCTGGGCCGCGCCCAGGCCGGTCAGTGGATTGGTGACGGGGAAACCGTTGATGTAGTACGAGTTCTCGGAGGCCGCGCCGCCGCCGAACGAGGCGCCGCCGGCGAAGCGGGTGTCGGCCGTGGTGGTATTCGGGGCCAGCTGGATGATCGATTCAACGTTGCGGCCGATCGGCAGCGAGGCGAGCTCGCGGGCGTTGAAGGTGGCGCTGCTGCCGGCGCTGCTGGTGTCGATGGTGGCGCGGCGGCCGCTCACCTGCACGACCTGGGTGCCGCCGGCGGCCGGGGCGCTGGCGAAAATCGCCTCGCCGTTGCGGCCGATGCCGGTTTCGACGTCGACCGTCGCCACGTTGGCGCCGTCGCGCACCTGCGTCACGCGGTAGACGCCGCTCGGCAGCGAGCTGGCCACGAAGCGGCCCTGGGCGTCCGGGGTCAGCGTGCGGCGGATGCCGATGTCCGGGTTCTCGATCAGGATCTGGACATTGCTGCCCGGAGCGACGGTGCCGAACACGCTGCCGGAAGCGTTCGACTGCGCCATCGCGGGCGACATCACGGCCAGGCCCAGTGCGGCGCCGCCGAAGGCGATGCTCAGCGCGTGGACCAATACGGTTTTTTTCAACATGCGATTTTCCTGTCCTCTTGTCGGCCGCCCTCGTGAAGCGGCTGGTGTTGGTTTTTAGTTGTAATCCTACAGTTACTGCATTCGTAACTTTTCTCTCTCTAGGCAACTGACGACATATTCATTTATTTGATAACGCCGTGGAATTGCCTAAATTCATAAGACCATGGCATAACTTATTGTGTCAATGACACACATTGACAGTATGCATATATACAACACTCCCCCTGTGACAACAAAATGCCTGCAAATTAAATTCAGCCAAACTGGTGCAAAGACGCACAATGTTGGCCGCCTGACGCACCAAACCTGGGCCTTCTCGCAATATTCTGTCAAAAGTAAGTCTCGGCATATAAACGCCGTATTTACATTGCAGACGCGTATTCAGATGCAAATATTGTTCGGACAAATATCGAATTTGACTAATTTTTGTTGCATTTCGATCATCGTTTCCAGCATAAGTATATTTGTTCTACGACCAAATCAAGGGAAAGAAGGTCCGTCCTTACGCTCACGCGCTACCCAGTCTCATGTCGGGGGTCACGCCGGATCCCCGGCCCCGCGCCAGGGCCATCCATGGCCGCCGCTTTCCCCACACGGCTTTGATGACGGCAAGTAAAATGACGCTTTTGTTCGCCCCCTATCTTGTTGCCTCACCAGCAACCACTCCCCATGCTCCGTATCAACGAACTCAAACTCCCCCTGAACCACCCCGAAGCGGCCCTGCGCGACGCCATCCTGGCCCGCCTCGGCGTGCCCGACGCCGACCTCGTCGACTTCAGCGTCTACAAGCGCAGCTACGATGCGCGCAAGAAGGCCGCCATCGTGCTGACCTATTCGATCGACGCCGACGTGCGTGATGAAGCGGCCGTGCTGGCGCGCCTTGCGACCGACCAGCACGTGATGCCCTCGCCCGACGTCGGCTACAAGTTCGTGCAGGTGAACAAGCCGGCCCCCGGCACCCCGCGTCCGATCGTGGTCGGCACCGGCCCCTGCGGCCTGTTCGTGGCGCTGGTCCTGGCGCAGATGGGCCTGAACCCGATCATCCTGGAGCGCGGCAAGGTCGTGCGCGAGCGCACCGTCGATACCTTCGGCTTCTGGCGCAAGCGCAAGCTCAACACCGAGTCGAACGTGCAGTTCGGCGAGGGCGGCGCAGGCACCTTCTCGGACGGCAAGCTGTACAGCCAGATCAAGGACCCGCTGCACCACGGCCGCAAGGTGCTGACCGAGTTCGTGCGCTTCGGCGCGCCGGAAGAAATCATGTACGTCAGCAAGCCGCACATCGGCACCTTCCGCCTGGTCAAGATGGTCGAGCAGATGCGCGCCGAGATCGTCCGCCTGGGCGGCGAGATCCGTTTCGAGACGCGCGTGGACGACGTGCTGATCGAAGAGACCGGCGGCGTGCGCCAGGTGGTCGGCGTGCGCCTGGCCAGCGGCGAAGAGATCGCGACCCGCCACCTGACGATGGCGATCGGCCACAGCGCGCGCGACACCTTCCAGATGCTGTACGAGCGCGGCGTGTACGTCGAAGCCAAGCCGTTCTCGATCGGCTTCCGGGTCGAGCACCCGCAGTCGCTGATCGACGTCTGCCGCTTCGGCCCCAACGCCGGCAACAAGCTGCTCGGCGCGGCCGACTACAAGATCGTGCACCACGCCTCGAACGGCCGCTCGGTCTACAGCTTCTGCATGTGCCCGGGCGGCACCGTGGTCGCCGCCTCGAGCGAGGAAGGCCGCGTCGTCACCAACGGCATGAGCCAGTATTCGCGCGCCGAGCGCAACGCCAACAGCGCGATCGTGGTCGGCATCACGCCCGACGACTATCCGGGCCACCCGCTGGCCGGGATCGACTTCCAGCGCGAGCTCGAATCGCGCGCCTTCGTGCTGGGCGGCGGCACCTATGACGCGCCGGGCCAGCTGATGGGCGACTTCGTCAAAGGCAGGCCCTCGACCGAGTTCGGTTCGGTGACGCCGTCGTTCCGGCCGGCCGTGCACCTGACTGACCTGGCGACCTCGCTGCCGGATTACGCGATCCTGGCGCTGCGCGAAGCCTTCGTCGCCTTCGACAAGCAGATCAAGGGCTACTACAAGGAAGACGCGGTGCTTACCGGCGTCGAGACCCGCACCTCGTCGCCGATCCGCATCAAGCGCAATAACGACGACCTGCAAAGCCTGAACACGCGCGGCCTGTTCCCGGCCGGCGAAGGCGCCGGCTATGCCGGCGGCATCATGTCGGCCGCGGTGGACGGCATCCGCGTGGCCGAGGCGGTGGCCAGGGCGATGGCGGCCAGGTGAACGAGCAGGTGAGCGACCGCGCCGCCAGCGCCCAGGGCGTCGCTGCGCCGGCGCTGGCGATCCTGGGTTCGCTGGTGTCGGTCAATGCCGGCGCCGCCTGGGCCAAGGGCCTGTTCCCGGCGGTCGGCAGCGCCGGCGTGGTGGCGCTGCGGGTCGGATTGTCGGCCCTGATCCTGCTGGCCATCGTGCGGCCGTGGCGCTTTTCGCTGCGCCGCGCCGATGTGCCCGATCTCGTCATCTACGGCGTGATGCTGGGGGCGATGAACCTGTTCATCTACCGCTCGTTCGAACGCATTCCGCTCGGGATCGCGGTCGCGATCGAAGTCACCGGGCCGCTGGCGGTGGTCATCCTGTCCTCGCGCCATGCGCGCGACTTCCTGTGGGTGATCCTCGCCGGCGCGGGCTTGTGGCTGCTGCTGCCGGTGCGCGACGCGGCGAACGCGGCGACCGCGCTCGACCCGGCCGGCGTGGTCTATGCGCTGGCGGCGGCGTTCTGCTGGGCGATGTACATCGTGTTCGGCAAGCGGGTATCCATGCTGGACGGCGGCCAGGCGGTCTCCTGGGGGCTGCTGGCGGCCTGCGTGTTCGTGGTGCCGTTCGGCGTGATCCACGCCGGCGGCGACCTGCTGACGCCCGCGGTGCTGGGCGGCGGCCTGGCGGTGGCGCTGCTGTCGTCCGCCCTGCCCTATACGCTCGAGATGAAGGCGCTCAGGCGCCTGCCGCGGCGCGTGTTCGGCATCCTGGTCAGCGCCGGCCCCGCGGTGGCGGCGCTGGCGGGTTTCCTGCTGCTGGGCGAACGGCTCACCACCGTGCAATGGCTGGCGATCGCGCTGGTGACGCTGGCCTGCGCCGGCGCGGCGGCGACGGCCGATCGACGCTGACCGGCAGAGCCGTCCACGCGTTCATCACAGCCAGCCGGCCTTCTTGAAGCGGCGGTACAGGTAGGCGCACACGCCCACCATGGTCAGGAGCGCCAGCGGATAGCCCCACTTCCACTTCAGCTCCGGCATGAGCTCGAAGTTCATGCCCCACACGCCGGCGAAGGCCGTGAACACGGCGAAGATGGCGGCGTACGATGCCAGCTTTTTACTGACTTCGTTCTCCTCGATCGCCACCATCGACAGCGTCACCTGGATCGCGGTGTTGATCGTGTCGCGCACCGCGTCCAGGCGGCCGGCGATGCGGTACAGGTGGTCGTGCACGTCGCGGAAGTAATCCTGGGTCTCGGCCACCACGCCCGGCACCCGGCCGCCATACAGGCGGCCGACGGCGTCCATCAGCGGCACCGCGGCGTGGCGCAGTATCTGCGCCTTGCGCTTCAGTTCGTACAGGCGCTCGACGTTGGCGCGCTGCTTGCCCTGCATGCCGAAGATGTGGTCCTCGATCGATTCGAGCTCGGATTCGAGCATGTCGACCACCGGGAAATAGCGGTCGACCACGGCGTCGACCAGCGCGTACAGCACGAAGCCGGCGCCCTTCCTGAGTTGATGCGGCTCGCGCTCGGCGCGCGCGCGCACGCCCAGGAAACCCTGGCTGGCGTCGCGCCGCACCGACAGCACGTAGTTCTCGCCCGCGAACACGGCCAGCTGGCCGACGTTCAGTTCGTCCCCGGCCAGCTCCACGATCTGGGCCACGACGAACAGCGAGTCGCCGTATTCCTCGAGCTTGGGCCGCTGGTGGCCGCGCATCGCGTCTTCCACCGCCAGTTCGTGCAGGCCGAATTCTTCCTGCATCAGGGCGATGTCGGCGCTCGCCGGATCACGCAGGGCGACCCAGACGAAGGTGTCGTCCTGTTTCAGGTATTCGCTGATATCCTCGACCGGGATATCGGATAGTTTCTTGCCTTCCTGGTAGGCGACGCAGTTGATCAGCATGGGGTGAAAAATGAGGTGAAAAGGTAGAGCAGGCGATGCTGGAGCTTACACCACCGGCCGCCCTTTTCACCACCAGGCTTGACGACGAGGCTATTCTTCGCGCGCGCCGTCGATCCCCAGTTCCACGATCTTGCGCGTGATGGTGTTGCGCCCGATCCCGAGCCGCATCGCGGCGTCGTTCTTGCGGCCGTGCGTATGCTTGAGGGCTGTCCTGATCAGGGCCGATTCGAACTGGCGCCCAAGGATGTCCATCACGTCCATCTGCCCCGCGCTGAGCATGCCGGCGGCCTGCAGCTCCAGGAGGTCGATCCAGCCATCGGGCGAAGCCGGCGCCTGCGCCGCGGCCTGCATCACATACCCGCCCGCACCCACGCCGGCGCCGGCCACGGGCAACGCGCCCGTCCCCACCACGCCGTCGGCCAGCGGCACCGGATTCGCGCCGGCGCCCGCCTGGCCCTGGGTCAGGTCGCGCGGCAGGTCCTTGATCTCGACCGTCTGGCCGGGCGCCATCACGGTGATCCAGTTGCACAGGTTCTCCAGCTGGCGCACGTTGCCCGGCAATTCGAGGCCGGCCAGGAAACGCATCGCCTGCTCGCTCATGCGCTTCGGCTCGACGCCCAATTGGTGTGCGCTCTGCACCAGAAAGTGGCGCGTGAGGACCGGAATGTCGTCGCTGCGCTCGCGCAAGCTCGGCAGGCGCAGGCGGATCACGTTCAGGCGGTGATACAAATCTTCGCGGAACAATCCGTCGCGCACGCGCTGCTCGAGGTTCTGGTGGGTGGCGGCGATCACGCGCACATTGGCTTTCACCGGCTGGTGGCCGCCCACGCGGTAGAAGTGGCCGTCGGACAGCACGCGCAACAGCCGGGTCTGCAGATCGAACGGCATGTCGCCGATTTCATCCAGGAACAGCGTGCCGTCCTCGGCCTGCTCGAAGCGGCCGCGCCGCATCGCCTGGGCGCCGGTGAAGGCGCCGCGCTCGTGGCCGAACAGTTCCGATTCCAGCAAGTCCTTCGGGATCGCCGCGGTGTTCAGGGCAATGAAGGGCTGTTGCGCGCGCGGGCTGTGCTTGTGCAGGGCGCGCGCCACGAGTTCCTTGCCGGTCCCCGATTCGCCCGTGATCAACACGGTCACGTTCGACTGCGACAGGCGGCCGATGGCGCGGAACACCTCCTGCATCGCCGGCGCATGGCCCAGGATCTCGGGCGTCTCGGCCGGCAGCGCCTCGACGCTGGCCTCGCGCAGGCTTTCCTCCAGGGCGCGCCGGATCAGCGCCACCGCCTTGTCGATGTCAAAGGGTTTGGCGAGGTAATCGAAGGCGCCGCCCTGGAACGAGGACACCGCCGAATCGAGGTCCGAGAAGGCGGTGATGATGATGACCGGCAGGCCGGGATGGCGGGCCTTGACGGCCTGCAGCAGGTCGATGCCGGATTCGCCCGGCATGCGGATGTCCGACACCAGCACCTGCGGGGTGTCGGTTTCGAAGGCGGTCAGGGCCTCGCGCGCGTTGGCGAAGCTGCGGGTCTCCAGGCTTTCGCGCGCCAGGGCTTTTTCGAGCACCCAGCGAATCGATGCGTCGTCGTCGACAATCCAGATTGGTTTCATGTATTCGTGCTTCCCGCAACATGGATTCAATAAAGGACTGGTCGGCGCCCCGCTCGCCCGCGCTTATGGCAGGGGCAGCAGGATACGGAAATCCGTCAGTCCAGGCCGGCTTTCGCACTCGATCACCCCCAGGTGCTGCTGCACGAAGGTTTGCGCCAGCGTCAGCCCGAGGCCGCTCCCGCCGTCGCGCCCGGATACGAGCGGATAGAAAATGCGGTCGCGGATATCGGGCGCGATGCCCGGTCCATTGTCGATGATATGCAAGTCTAATGCCAGCCCGTAACGAACCTTCGCCAGGGTGACCTGGCGCGCCACGCGGGTGCGTAACGTGATCTCGGCGTCGCCCTGCGCCATGCGGCTCGCCAGGGCCTGGGCGGCGTTGTGGGCGATGTTCAGCACCACCTGGATCAGCTGCTCGAAATCGCCGCGAAATTCCGGGATCGAGGCGTCGTAGTCGCGCTTGATCGTCAAGCCCTGCGAGAATTCGGCCAGGATCAGGCTGCGCACCCGCTCGCACACCTCGTGGATATTGACGTCGCCGACGATGTGGGGCTTGCGGTGCGGCGCCAGCAACCGGTCGACCAGGGTTTGCAGGCGGTCGGCTTCCTTGATGATCACCTGCGTGTATTCCTGCAGCTCGAGCAGGTGGTGCGGCGGCAGTTCGAGTTCCAGCAACTGCGCCGCGCCGCGGATGCCGCCCAGCGGGTTCTTGATCTCGTGCGCCAGGTTGCGGATGAGTTCCTTGTTGGCCTGGCTCTGGTCGAGGATGCGCTCCTCGCGGTCGAGCTTCAACTGCTGCACGTTCTCGCGCAGCTCGATCAGGAGGGTGCCGTCGCCCAGCGCGCTGACGATGCTGTTCACGTGCAGCGGCTCGCGGTTGTTGCGCTGCAGGGTCAGGTCCTGGCGCAGGTCGGCGTAATGGTGGGCCAGCGCCTGGCAGATCAGGGCGGCCAGCTCGGCGCCGTTCTGGAACAGCTCGGGCAGCCGATGGCGCTGCAGCGACTTGAGCGACAGCTCCATCAGGTTCTCGGCGGCGGCGTTCGCATACAGCACTTCGCCGTCGGCGCCGGTCAGCAGCACGGCCGAGGCCAGCAGGTCGAGGCCGGCGTAGCGCGCCGGATCGCCCGCGTCAAAGGCGGAGGCGTCGTTCAAAGGTGGCAGGGTCATCTGATATTGCCGATCTCGCGCCGCAGCGCCTCGATATTGCGTTCGGTCCGGTTGATCTCGTCGCGCAGGGACGCCACCCGCGCCTGGTACTTGGCGTAGTTACGCTCGTTGCCCTGGCGCTCGGGCTCGCCGTTGTTGAATTCCTTCCTGAGGTCGGCCAGCTTGCGTTCCTCGATGCGCAGCTCGTCGCCCAGGATGTCGCGCCGCTCCTGGTCGCGCGCGCGCTGCACCACGTTGTCCACCCGCGGGAAACCCGACGGGGCGCTGGCGGCGGCCGGGCTCGGCGAGCTGGCCGAACCCGACCCGCCGGACGAACGCGGGGCCGGGATCGGCGCCGAAGCCGGCGGCGAGCTGTAGCCGGTGTCGATCAGCTGGCATTTGCCGACCTTGGTGTCGGTGTACAGGGGGCGGCCGTTGGCATCGAGACAGCGGTAGATCTGGGCCTGGGCCGAGGCGCCAAACAGCAGGGCGAACATGGCCACGGCGCCGTGAAAAACGATGTTTGTCATTCCAATCACTCGGTAGCTTGCATCAGCGGGAAGATGCATTGTAGTCGCGCCCGACTATACCCGAAGCAACAAAAAACGCGGGGAAAGCCATGGCTTTCCCCGCGTTTCGTGGCATCGCCGTCAAGCTTGGCGATGCGCAGGCACAACAGTATTGATCAACCGATCACGACGAGTAGTACATGTCGAATTCGGCCGGGTGCGGGGTCATGCGCAGACGCTGCACTTCGTTCATCTTCAGCTCGATGTAGGCATCGATCATGCTGTCGCTGAACACGCCGCCGCGGGTCAGGAACTCGCGGTCCTTGTCCAGCGCTTCCAGCGCTTCCTCGAGCGAGGCGCAGACGGTCGGGATCAGCTTGTCTTCTTCCGGCGGCAGGTGGTACAGGTCCTTGGTCGCGGCTTCGCCCGGGTGGATCTTGTTCTGGATGCCGTCCAGGCCGGCCATCATCAGCGCGGCGAAGCACAGGTAGACGTTGGCCAGCGGATCCGGGAAGCGGGTCTCGATGCGGCGGCCTTTCGGGTTTGCCACGTGCGGGATGCGGATCGAGGCCGAACGGTTGCGGGCCGAGTAGGCCAGCTTGACCGGGGCTTCGTAGCCGGGCACCAGGCGCTTGTACGAGTTGGTGCCCGGGTTGGTGATCGCGTTCAGCGCGCGTGCGTGCTTGATGATGCCGCCGATGTAGAACAGCGCGGTTTCCGACAGGCCGGCATAGCCGTCGCCGGCGAACAGGTTCTTGCCGTCTTTCCAGATCGACTGGTGCACGTGCATGCCCGAGCCGTTGTCGCCGTTGATCGGCTTCGGCATGAAGGTCGCGGTCTTGCCGTAGCTGTGGGCCACGTTCCAGATCACGTACTTCATGTTCTGGGTCCAGTCGGCGCGCTCGACCAGGGTCGAGAACTTGGTGCCGATTTCATTCTGGCCGGCGCCGGCCACTTCGTGGTGGTGCACTTCGACCGGGATGCCCATCGATTCGAGGATCAGCGACATTTCCGAGCGCATGTCCTGGAACGAATCGACCGGTGGCACCGGGAAGTAGCCGCCCTTGACGGTCGGACGGTGGCCGCTGTTGCCGCCTTCGATTTCCTTGTCGGTCGCCCACGACGATTCGTCCGAATCGATCTTGACGAAGCAGCCCGACATGTCGATCTTCCAGCGGATCGAGTCGAAGATGAAGAATTCTGGTTCCGGGCCGAAGTAGGCGGTGTCGCCGATGCCCGACGACTTCAGGTAGGCTTCGGCGCGCTTGGCGATCGAGCGCGGATCGCGGTCGTAGCCCTTGCCGTCCGACGGTTCGATGACGTCGCACTGCATGAACAGCGTGGTCTCTTCCATGAACGGATCGAGGTTGGCGGTGTTCGGGTCCGGCAGCAGGAGCATGTCCGAGGCTTCAATACCCTTCCAGCCGGCGATCGACGAACCGTCGAAGGCGTGGCCGGATTCGAATTTGTCCAGGTCGAAGTGCGACACCGGGACCGTGACGTGTTGTTCCTTGCCGCGGGTATCGGCGAAGCGTAAATCAACGAATTTGACTTCGTTATCCTTGACCAGTTGCATTACATCTGCGGCGGACTTTGCCATTCGGAATCTCCTAATTGAAAAAAGGATGTCGCGTCCTGAGACCGACAACTTGCATCATGTTGAAGCAGGAAGCATGCCAACTTGGTGACACACCCCGTGCCATCTCGTTTGCATGAGGCCATGCATAAATCGCTCTTGGGGGACCGGCCAGTTTACCCATAAAATCGCGTCGATCGGCAGACTTGCCGAAAGATTGTCAGTGCAGACTGGATGCACCAATCAAGTGCAAAAACATGCCGATGCACCATTCCAGAGCAGGATACACTGATCCATCGTGGTGCAGCGCAACCGAATGCCCAAAAACGGAACCAACATTATGACGATAGAAAATATTCTCGAGGAAGCGCGCCAACGTGGCGCAGGCCAGCCCTATGCCGGTGCAGTGACCCCGCAAGAGGCGTTCGAATTGCTCAAAAGCAGCCCGAAGGTCAAGCTGGTCGACGTGCGCACCAATGCCGAACGCGACTGGGTGGGCCGGGTCGCCATCCCCGACGCCCAGCACGCGGCGGTGCAGTGGGCCACCTATCCGGGCGGCGTGCCGAACCCGGACTTCGGCGCCCAGCTCGAACGCGTGGCGAACAAGGACGACACCCTGCTGTTCCTGTGCCGCTCGGGCGTGCGCTCGCGCCACAGCGCCCGCGTGGCGACCGAACTCGGTTATGCGAACGCCTTCGACATTCTCGAGGGCTTCGAGGGCGACAAGGATGGCGAAGGCCATCGCAAGACGATCGGCGGCTGGTGCAAGGCGGGATTGCCGTGGGTCGGGGCATGAGCGGGCAGCCCGGTGTCGGGATGAGCACCCCCATCGAACGCCTGGCGACGGCGCGAGAACTGGCCGACCAGGGCCGCTACGACGCCGCGCTGCAAGCGCTGGCCTGGTTCCACGAGCACGCGCTCGAACACGACCCGTCCCTGCAAGGCGTGCGCCGTTCCTACGCCCTGGCCGACTGGGCCATGCTGGCCGAGGCCCATCCGCCGGCGGCGGTGGCGCTCGAAGCGGTACGCGAGCGCAATACCGCCCTGCTGCTGGCCGGCCAGGGCAACCGCGACCACCTGCTCGACGTGGTCTCGATCGACCATGCGTGCGACCAGCCGGTGCGCACGCGCGACTTGTTCGTGAAGCTGGAAGCGCTGGCGCCGGCGCTGGCCGCTTCCTGCATCCGGGTCGTGCTGCCGCAGGTGATCGCCGCCGGCGACGCCGCGCTGGCCGAACGCCTGATGCCGAACCCGGAAGAAAACATCCGCCAGCATGCCGACTACCTGATGGACGCCTTCCGCGCGCGCCGCCAGCGGTTCACCGGCGCGCCCAGCATTCCGGCCGAAATCCACAATTATGTGCAGGACGTGAACGCCATCCTGGACGTGCTGGCGGCGCGCGGCCGGCACGCCGACGTGCGGCGCCTGCGCCGGCTGGCGGCCGACGCGATTCCCGCCACCACCCTGCGCCGCGAGGTGCGCGCAGCGCTCGTTCCCGGGGCGCCGGCATGGTACGAGCGCGGCGTCCCGCGCCGTCGCAACGAACGGGTCAGCTAGGGTTGGGCCTAATCGGGCCGGGGATCGCAGGCAGCGGACGAATCAGCCGTTTCCGCGCGCCGGATGGCCCGGCGCTGCGTGTTGGTCTGCTTCGCGGCCTGCTTCTCGGTTCGCTTCTCCGTCTGCTTCTCGGTCCGCGTCGCCGGCCGCGCCATCCTGCTGCCAGCCGCGTACGCGTTCGCGCACCAGGTGGATATGGCTGCGCAGCCGGTACAGTTCGTCCGCGTAGGCCAGCGGCACCGAGATGTGGTTGACGCGGTCTTCGAGGCTGTCCAGGCGTCGCTGCAAGTCGGTGCGCACCTTGTCGTCCGGCGCCGCGCCGCTGTCCTCGAACGCCTGCTCGATCGCGCGCAATTCGCCATACCAGCGGTAGACGCGCGAGCGCACCCGCCACACGTAGATCGGCGGCACGATCTTCGACAGCGGAATCAGGAGCGCGGTGAGCGCCACCACCACCACCCACAGGCGTTCGGCCAGGTTGGCCAGCCAGAAGCTCAGGTAGCGCTGCATGAAGGGCGGCCCGTCGCGGTAGTAGCGCGCGGCTTCCGGCGCCACCGGGATCTCGGTGTACTTGGGCGACGGAAACTGGCCCTGCTGCTGGAACCAGCCTGCCCCGCCGTGGATCTCGGTGGCGGCCTTCACCAGCAGGCCCACCAGGGCCGGATGGATTTCCTCGCGCGCCACCAGGGTCGCGGTCGGCGCGATCAGGTGGTAATCCTGGTCCGGGATATTGCGTCCCAGGTCGACGATCCCGCGCGGCAGCACCACGTGGGTAAGGAACGGCAGGCGCCGCGTGTACGCCTCGGCCTGGGCGAAGTCGAACAGCTTGACGCCGGGCGTCTGCAGCAGCATCTGGATCAGCGGCGCTTCCGGCGCCGACGCAAACACCAGGCCGTCGATACGGCCCGCCAATAGCTCCACCGTGGCCGGCGTATCGGCCAGGTCGCCGATGCGCACCTCCAGCGGCGCGATGCCGTTGGCGTCGAGCACCTGGCGCAGCAGGCGCGGCACGCCGGTGCCTTCCGGGCCCAGGTTGATGCGCTTGCCGCGCAGGTCGGTCAGCTTCGTGATGTCGGCGTCCGCGCGCAGGAACAGCCACACCGGTTCGGTGAACAGGCTGCCCAGCGACACCAGGTCCTGGCGCCCGGCGCTGTCCCCGGCATCGGCGTTCATCGTCTCGCCGTCGGTCGAGCCGCTCTGCACGAAGGCGACGTCGGCCTCGCCCGCCAGCAGGCGCCGCAGGTTGTCGCGCGAGCCGAGCGTCGGCGCCAGCGTCACTTTGATCTCGTCGCGCGCGAGCACGGCGGCGTACTGCTTGCCGAAGGTTTCGTAGGCGGAGTTTTCCTGGCCGGTGGCCAGGCGCAGGCTGCGCGGCGGCGCCGGATCGACCCACCAGTAGGCCAGCAGCAGCGCCGCGCCGACCAGCAGGATGGTCGGGCCGGAGGCCACGACCAGGTCGCGCAGCGAGACGATGCTGAAATTCTGCAGGCGCGCGCGCAGGCCTTTCACCTGCGCGCCGCCGCGCGCGCCCCGGCCTGGCTTCAGCGCACGCACTGGCGCTGGGCCGGCGCCGCCGGCGTCGCGCCCGGCGGCGCCGGCTCGATCATCGGCATCAGGCTCGGCGCCAGCGTCGCCAACAGCTGCACCGGCAGCGCGCTGGTGAAGTCGTAGTGTTCCGACTGCGGGCCATGCACATACGCCGTCATGCTGCCGTAGAAGCGTTCGCCGATATTGAACACGAACGTCGCCGACCGGTTCACGTAGCGCGATTCGACCAGGCGGCCGCCGCGCGCATACACGTCGAAGCGCTGGTCGCCGGTGCCGGTCTTGCCGCCCAGCGCGATGACGCTGCCGTCGGCCTGCACGAAGGCGGTCTTGACGCGCTTGGCGGTGCCGTCCGAGACCACGCCCTGGATGGCGTCGGCCACGGTGCGCGCGACTTCGGGCGCCAGCACCTGTTGCTTGCCGCCGCCCTTGTTGCGCTTGACCAGGGTTTCGTACGGCGTGTCCTTGGCGAAGTGCAGCGAATCGATGCGCTCGATGGGTTTACGCACGCCGCCGTTGACGATGATGCCCATCAGCTCGGCCAGCGAGGCCGGACGGTCGGCCGAGGCGCCCAGCGTGGTCGCGTACGACGGCACCAGCGAATCGAAGGGGTAGCCCATCTTTTTCCACTGGGCGTGGATCTTGAGGAAGGCCTCGACCTCGAGCAGGCCGGCGATGCGCTTGTCCTGGGCGTTCTTGCGGCTGGTCTTGAACAGCCATTGGTAGACTTCCTGGCGCTCCTTGACGCTGGCCGCCGTCACCTCGGACCAGGTGGCCTTGGGGTGGGTGCGCAGGTAGCTCACCAGCCACAGTTCGAGCGGATGCACCGAGGCCACGTAGCCGCGGTCGGCCAGCGACATATTGCGCGGATCGTACATCTCGTACATCTTCGGGATGCGTTCCGGATCGACCTCGTTGGCCGACGGCAGGGTCGCGTGGATGAAGGCGCCGAACTGGTCCAGCGTGGCGTTGGGCGCCACCGTGCGGTGGGCCGCGGCCAGCTTCGAGGCCAGCGGACGCACGCCGGAGAACAGCAGCGCTTCGATCTGCGCCGGGGTCTTGCCCTTGTACTTGTTCCAGAACTTGGCCAGGAAATCCTTGCCTTCGTTGTCGGCAAAGCGCGCCAGGTAGGCGGCGCGGCGCGGATCGTTGGCGTCGGCCAGCAGCTGGGCCGAGGAACCCGGCAGCTGGAACATGTAGTAGCGCACCACGTCGCGCATCATGCGCACGAACACCAGGTTCGTGGACTGGCGCAGGGCCTGGTGCACGTCCATGATCTTGCTGTCGTCGAGCTTGCTGAAGTTGCCGAACGTGTGCAGGCCGCCGCCGGTCATGAAGCGCTCGCCGGGGCTGGCCGAGTAGCGGCGCGCCATGGCGGCGTCGAGCATGGGCTTCAGGCCGCGGTCGGCGCCGTCCGGCAGGGTCTGGAAGTATTCCAGCGCCCATAGCGACAGGCGGTCCTTCGGATCGACCTCGACGCCGTGCAGGCCGATCTTGTCCAGCGGCGCGAAGCGCTTGTGCAGCTGGTCGACGATGTCGAGATAGGTCACCAGCGTGCGCAGCTTGGCGGTCGAGCCGAGGTCGAGCTTGGCGCCTTCGTTGATGTCGAGCGGCTGGTCGTAGTTGTCGGTCTGGACCCGCAGGTAGTTGACGTGCTCGCCCCGCTCCATCAGCGTGAAGCTGTACACCACCTGGGCCGGGTCGCCATTGCCGAGCATGCCCTTGCCGGTCAGGCCGGCCGCTTTGGCGTGCTCGGCGTCGGACAGCTGGCGCAGGGCCGCCGTCACCGCCTGCTGGGCAGTGCCGTCCAGGGTCGAGACCACCGACAGGTCGAGGCGGTCGACGTTGTACAGGCGCGTGTCGCCGATCAGGAAGCCGAGGTGGTTGCGCACCGCGTTGGCCGCCTTGCGCGACACGAAGGCGTCGGCCGGCGGCGGCGCCACGCCGCTGTGCAGGGCCGGCTGCAGTTTGGCGCTCAGGGCGGCGTCGCGCAGCTGGGGCGAGATCACGCCGGCCTGGGCCAGCACGCGCAGGTGGCTGTCGGTCAGGATTTCGAGGTCGGGCTCGCCGGCGCCCAGGTAATAGGCCGGGCGGCGCTGGGCAATCATCAGGGACAGCGCTTCCTTGTAGGCCAGCACGGCGTCCGGGCTCGTCATCGGGCCCTTCAGCATCTCGTTCACCTTGGCGAAGTCGCGGCCATACCAGACCCACAGGCCGTCGCCGATGCCGTTCACCTCGCCATAGCCGGACTTGGCCGACAGCGGCACCGTGTTCAGGTAGTCGAGCACGATCTGGCGGCGCGCACCGGTGGTGTCTTCGCCGTCCTGGTAGGCGCGCAGGGTGGCCGAGGCCATCTGGATGATCTTGTCGGTGGTCGAGCTGGTGCGACCTTCAGGCGAATGCCGGTACTTCTCGATCTGGGTCGCCAGCGTGCTGCCGCCGGCCACGCGGCCGGCGCCGCCCAGGCCGACGCTGGACAGGCTCTTGTCGAACACCGCCTTCGAGAAGCGGTCCCATTCGACCGCGGGGTTGCGGCGCGGATTGCTGGCGTCGAGCAGTTCGCGGTTCTCAATGAACAGCAGGCTCTGCACCAACAGCGGCGGCGCGGCGTCGAACTTGTCGTAGAAGCGCTCGGGGAAGCGCGAGGTATAGATCGGCTGCGCGCGGCAATCGAGGATCTCGAGGCCGACCTTGGTTTTCTCGTGGTAGGTCGCATACAGGCCGAGGTCGGCCATCTTGAGCATCTGCGGCGAGATGCGCGCCTGGCTTGCTATCGCATAGTCGCGCGTCTGCAGCCGCTCGAGGTAGCGCGGCAGGCCGGCATAGCCGAGCCGGGTGTCATACGGGCTGGCGGCCGGGAAGCGGATCGCCTCGCTGGGACCGTTTTCCATGCGGAAGGTCAGCTCGCTGGCCATGTCGGCAAACATTTTCGCCTGCAGGCGCGAGGTGCGCGTCTCCAGCACCACCCAGGCCGCCAGCAGCGCGGTCAGCGCCAGCAGGCCGAGCACCAGCCACAGCTTCCAGCGCCGCTTGCGCGGGGCTGGCTCGTCGTCGCCGGGTTCGCCCGCCGGGCCGGCGGGAATGCCGCCGTTGCCCGCCAGGTGCGGAAAGGCTTCGTACAGGGGGACGTCATTGCCGCCGGCCGCGAGCGCAGGCGCGCCCTCCACGGCCGCGCTCGCGGCACTGGCGCCCTCCGGCGCCGCGGAAGTCGCGACCGCCTCGCCGAAGCTCGGCTCGAAGGTCGGCTCACTGCGCTCGTTGGCGGCACGTTTGTCGGACACATTGCTTGGCCGTCGTTGACGGCGAATACTTTCCATGATGGCTTAACCGGTCTGAATCAAAACGCTAGCAATCCCCGCCAACCTGCTCGCCATCCGTGGTGCTGCTGGTCCGTTCGAGTGATCGTGATCTTTGTTAGTTCGCGTACGGTGCGATCCCACTCCAGACCGCACCATCCGTAGGCAATATTCCACCACATCAATACGTCCTACGCGAGGCGCCGTTTAACAAATTTGCTGCGCTTGGAATATTTTCGCAAAAAAACAACGAGGTCTTGGCTGAGTGATATTGAAGCGTGCAATTCAAGCAAGCACCCCCGGTAGTTATAGCTACCAATATTTAACGCGCTGGAAATGCCTTCGGTGCACAGCCAAGTTTGATCCATGTCGAAAAGGGGATCACGCGGGCTGCGTCGCCGCTTCCGCGCGCAGTTCTTCCAGTGCTTGCAGGCAGTAATACTGGAACCAGAGTCCGGCGAACAGGAAGATCATGACGTACAGCCACAGCGACACCAGGGCCAGGATCGGGAACAGCACGATCGACAGCACCGCGCCGCCCATCCAGACGATGCCCGGCAGCGCGCCGGCCAGGCCGGTGACGAAGCCGATGGCGAGCAGGGCCGGGCGGCGGCGGCGCATCAGCGCCAGGCGTTCGGCCTGGGTGGCGTGGGCCGCCAGCGCGTCGTAGGTCATCACGCGCGACGTCACCCAGGCCCACAGGCTGGCCTGCACCAGCCAGGCCAGCGGCGGCACCGCGTACAGCGGCAGGGTGAACAACCACAGCAGGGCGAACACGGCGACGCTGCCCAGGTTG
Organism: Massilia sp. UYP11; assembly: GCF_050434805.1. Classification (NCBI taxonomy): domain Bacteria; kingdom Pseudomonadati; phylum Pseudomonadota; class Betaproteobacteria; order Burkholderiales; family Oxalobacteraceae; genus Massilia; species Massilia sp. UYP11. Next base: position 20,019 of record NZ_JBNDJE010000020.1, on the reverse strand, counting down.
ATCGCCACGCTGCCGAAGAAGGAGCCGCCCTCCTTCCTGGCAAGCTGGGGAAAGTGGCGCTTGCCGACATAGGCTTCGATGGCCGGCATCGCCACCACGCCCACGAACAGCAGGGCCGAGCCGATCTTGAGCGGCAGCAGCAGCACGATCGCCAGCAGCGGCACCACCATCACCTTGAGCATGCCCAGGCCGACCATCTCCAGCATGCTGCCGCTGGTCTCGAAACCGCCGTACTCGACGAACATGCCGTGCAGCCAGTCGAGCAGCGGCTGCAGGCCCAGCCACATGCCCACGCTCCACAGGCTCAGCGCCAGCAGCAGCGGCGCCAGCGACAGCAGCAGCATGCGGCCGCTGAACTGCGCGCGCAAGGCGCGCCGGCAGGCAGTCAATACACCGTTCATCGGGCTTTCCTTTGCAGCATGGTTTCTCCTGATGGCATGGCGGGATGGGATCAATGCCGCCATTTTACGTGATGGCACTTTCCGGACCCATGGACTACAATCGTCGTTCTATCTGAACAACAAGGAAGACCATGTCCACCATCACCACCGATTCCGGCCTGCAATACGAAGACCTCGTCACCGGCGACGGCGCCGAGGCCAAGGCCGGCCAGCACGTCACCGTGCATTACACCGGCTGGCTGCGCAACGACGACGGCAGCCTGGGCGCCAAGTTCGATTCGAGCAAGGACCGCAACGACCCGTTCGAGTTCGCGCTCGGCGCCGGCCACGTGATCCGCGGCTGGGACGAAGGCGTGCAGGGCATGAAGGTCGGCGGTTCGCGCCGCCTGACCATCCCGGCCAGCCTGGGCTACGGCGCACGCGGCGCCGGCGGCGTGATCCCGCCGAACGCCACCCTGATCTTCGACGTCGACCTGCTGGCCGTCTGAGCGCGGGTGATTGAAAAGTAAAACGCGCCCCATGCGCCGTCCGTGACGGCGCATGGGGCGACGGTTTCTCCGTGCGCCGTCCTGGCGCCGGCTTTTGAACATCTCCTCTAAAGTGCGGCCCGATGTCCCGCGCCCGCCCGTCTCCTGGGCTAAGATGCCTGCCGCGTTGTCCTAGCGACAATATCGCAATCAACCATCACAGGAGTTTCCATGAGCTTGCAGGAACAGTTCAACCAGGCCCAGATCGATTCGAAGAACCTGTCGGAGCGTCCCGACAACATGACCTTGCTGAAGATTTACGCGCTGTTCAAGCAGGGCTCGAGCGGCGACGTGAGCGGCGAGCGTCCTGGCATGACCGATTTCGTGGCGCGCGCCAAGTACGACGCCTGGGCCGGCCTCAAGGGCACCTCGCAAGAGGAAGCCCAGCAGCAGTACGTCGACCTGATCGACGAGCTGAAGGGCTGAAGGGCTGATCGTTCGCCACGGATTGATCGCTATCCAGGTTCGCACCGGTAGGGTCGGCGGGTTTCCCGCCGACGCGGCGATTGCCAGCCGCTCCGGCGCCGCGCCGGATGATCTCGCCGCCAACCATCACCGCGTCGGCGGCGCAGCCGCCGACCCTACGCGGCGGCGGCGAAGGTCTTGCGCATCTTTTCCGCCACCTTGGCCTCGATGGCCGGCGCGAACGCGCCCATGAAGAAGCCCAGGCGGATGCGCATCGCGGCGCGCCGGTCTTCCAGGGTCAACATGCCCTCCACGCCGCTGCGCTCGAAGCGCAGCACATCGCCGTCCCACTTGCATTCCAGCCCGTATTCGGCCGCGATACGCTGCGCCACCTTCTCGGCCGCCGAACGCGCCGCGTCCGGGCTCAGGCTGTGCTGCTGGACGATGCTGATTTCCGCCATCTGACTGATCCTTCCTGAATCGATTGCAAACAATCCGCCATGATGCCAGTTGCGGCCGGGCTATGCCAGAGCTCGCTACAACAGCCCGAGCGCACACAGGCTTGACGGGTATCAAAGCGTGCCCAGCAGGGAGCGCGAGGATGAAGGCGCCAGCCCGTCATTTACGCGAGGAATCAATATGGAAAGCCCCGTCGTGCAGCCGAACCGCCTGTTGCCGAGCGACCCCGATGCGCCGCCGGTCGCGCAGCCTCCGGTGCGCTTTGTCCCCACCCCGAGCGCCCCCTACCGCCAGCAGCAGCGCGCCGCGCGCCTGCTCGAAGAACCCGAGCTCCCCGATCCGGCCGCGCCATCGGCCACTGAACCACCGCCGCACGCCTTCGGCGCCCGCGTCCTCATCTGGAAGCAAGATCCCTCGGTCAGCGAAATCGGCACCCGCAAGGCCTTCCTGCCCGGCGTGGTGCTGGCCGGCCCGCGCGACGCCCGCATCGCCCCCGGCGAGCCGGGCATTCCTGCGGTCGAGCCCAATGCCTTCGGCGACTTCGTCACCCAGCCCGACACGCCGCAGTTCGACGCCGTCCATACCTTCGTCGTGGTGCGCCAGACGCTCACCATGTACCAGCGCGCCCTGGCCGCCGCCGGCAGCGCCATGCCGCTGCCCTGGCAATGGAACAGCAGTACCGACACGCAGCCGCTGCTGGTCTTCCCGCACGGCCTGCCGAACGTCATGAACGCCTTCTACAGCCGCAACCAGGCCTGCCTCAAGTTCGGCGACTTCATTCCCAACGGCGCGAGCGAACGGGTGTTCACCTGCCGCTCGCTCGACATCGTGTCGCACGAGACCGCCCACGCGGTGCTCGACGGCATCAAGCCGCGCTGGCTGCAGGCCGACGCCCCGCCCCAGACCGGCGGCCTGCACGAAGCCTTCGGCGACCTCACCGCGATCTTCCTGGCCCTGTCCCAGCTCGACCAGTGCGAAGCGGTGATCGCCCAGACCAAGGCCGACCTGCACGACAAATCCTTCCTGACCGACATCGCCGAGCAGTTCGGGCTGGCGCTCGGCAACAGCACCGGCCTGCGCAATGCCGACAACGACCTCAAGCTGAGCGAGGCCGGCACCCAGGTGCACGCCATCTCGCAGGTGTTCACCGGCGCCGTCTACGATGTGCTGGCCGACCTGTTCGCACATGAGCGCGATCCCGGACGCGAAGACTGCGCCGCCGTCCTGCACCGGGTGGCCGGCTACCTGAGCGGCGTGCTGCTGCGCGCCCTGATCGCGGCGCCCGACGAAGCCGCCACCTATGCCGACGTGGTCAACGCCATGCTCCAGGCCGTCACCAGCGACGGCAGGCCGGCCGCCTATGCCGACGCCATCCGCCACCAGTTCAGCCGGCGCGAAGTCGTCGAGGCCGGCCATGGCGGCGCCCCCGACGCGGCGGCGTCCTTCGTTCCCGGGCTGCCCCTGGCGGCGCGGGTCTGCGACGCCCCCGGCGCGCGCCAAGACCGGCGCGCCTGCTGCGGCACCATGCAGCTGGCCGAATACGATTGCGCCGAGCGCGTGCTGGATGGCGAGGCGCGCCTGCTGGCGCGCTGGTGCTTCGAGCATGGCCGCCACGGGCCGGCGCTGCCCGGCCCGTCCGCCTCCCCGTCCGATTCGTCCGCCGAACCGTCGATGCTGGCATGAAGATCAGCGCCCGCGCCTGCGGCGGCTTTGCCGGGCTGGCCGAATCCTACGAGCTCGATACGGCCCGCCTGGCCGACGGGCCGGCGCTCGAGACGCTGCTGCGGCGCCTCGACTTCTTCGGCGCCGCCCCCGCCTGCCAGGTCGGCGCCGACCTGCCGCGCTGGGAAATCACGGTCGAGGACGGCGAGCGCTGCCACACGGTGTCCCTGCACGAGGACGGCAGCGGCGGCCAGTGGCAACACCTGCTCGACTACCTGCGCCGGGCCGGCGGGGCCGGATCTGGCGGTCACGCACGGTCGTGACGTTACCTGCCGGGGTGGTTTGTTTATCCCGGTCAACGACCAACGCAGGGCAGCTTGACAGCCAAAAAAACCGCACGCTCGTGCGGATTTTTCATTCATTTGCTTATGTAGATTGTGTATATAGGCGAGTTTGTGAGAAAAGCCGAATTGCCCTAAAATACAGTGCTTTGCTCTGTCCGGCCGGCCAATTTCGGGTAATTCCCGTCACGCGCCCGGCGACGCGACATCCCACCAATTGATAGGACTGTTATGACCCACGTTGTCACCGAATCGTGCATCCGTTGTCGTTACACTGACTGCGTCGATGTATGCCCGGTAGATTGTTTCCGGGAAGGCCCGAATTTCCTCGCCATCGACCCTGACGAGTGCATCGACTGCGCCGTCTGTGTCGCCGAGTGCCCGGTGAATGCGATCTATGCCGAAGAAGACGTGCCTAGCGACCAACAGCAGTTCATCAAGCTGAACGCCGATCTCGCGCGCTTCTGGCCGTCGATCACCAAGACCAAGCCGGCCCTGCCAGACGCGGACGATTGGAAAGACGTCAAGGAAAAGCTCGACCAACTGGCCCGCTGATACCGCCGCTGCGCCGCCCGTTCGGCGCCGGCCCGGGGTCGTTCTGCATGGCAGTGCTGGCTGCCATCGCCTCACCAATCAAAAATCACAGGAAGTAAGCGCATGACTATCAGTGCCACCCACGAAGCGGGCAGCATCGCTCCCAACAGTTCGTTCGCCGGCGCCATCGAAGCGGATGCCGTGATCATCGGCGCGGGCCCGGTTGGCCTGTTCCAGGTGTTCGAACTCGGCCTGCTCGAAATCAAGGCCCACGTCATCGATTCGCTGCCCGCCGTCGGCGGCCAGTGCGTGGAACTGTATCCGGACAAGCCAATCTATGACATCCCTGCCGTCCCGGTGTGCACCGGCCAGGAACTGACCGACAACCTGCTCAAGCAGATCGAACCGTTCGAGCCGACCTTCCACCTGGGCCAGGAAGTCACGACCGTCCAGCGCCGCGAAGACCAGCGCTTCAACGTCGAGACCTCGACCGGCACCCGGTTCATCACCAAGACCATCTTCATCGCGGCCGGCGTCGGTTCGTTCCAGGCGCGCACGATCAAGGTCGACGGCATCGACAAGTACGACGGCGAGCAGCTGTTCTATCGCGTCAAGGATCCGGCACGCTTCGAAGGCAAGAACATCGTCATCTGCGGCGGCGGCGACTCCGCGCTGGACTGGGCCCTGAACTTCGTCGGCAAGGCCGAGTCGGTCGTGCTGGTGCACCGGCGCGAGGATTTCCGCGCCGCCCCGGCCTCGGTCGCCAAGATGAAGGCCTTGTGCGACGAGTACGAGATGCAGCTGATCACCGGCCAGGTGACCGGTTTCGACGAAAAGGACGGCCAGCTGACCGAAGTGAAGGTCACCGGCGCCGACGGCGTCACCCGCCGCGTGCCGCTGGACATGCTGCTGGTGTTCTTCGGCCTGTCGCCGAAGCTGGGTCCGATCGCCGACTGGGGCCTGGACATCGAGCGCAAGCAGCTCAAGGTGATGGATACCGAGAAGTTCGAGACCAACGTCCCGGGCATCTTCGCCGTCGGCGACATCAACACCTATCCGGGCAAGAAGAAGCTGATCCTGTCGGGCTTCCACGAAGCCGCGCTGGCCGCCTTCGGCGCCGCGCCGTACATCTTCCCGGACAAGAAGATCCACATGCAGTACACGACGACCTCGCCGAAGCTGCACAAGATCCTGGGCGTCGAAACCCCGGTGTTCGACTAAGGACTTGTCCCGGCAGAGAACCTGTCCCGGCTGGCAGGAATCGCCCTGCCGGGTTTGACGCTGCCGCGCCACGTTCAGTAACTTGGCGGCGACAAAGTCCCCTGAAACGCCCCGCCCTGCGGGGCGTTTTTCTTTATGTGGGCCGCCCAACGGAGCGGGTCCGGGTAAATATGCTACAAGAGCACTATGCACAAGGGATCGCGCAACCCCTTGTTTCCACCCGCCAATGCAAATCCCCTATAATCGGATGAAGCTTATGCGCGGGCGATATCAGCGCAGTGTCAATACGAAGGATTACTTTATGCTTTATCAACTGCACGAGATGCAACGCTCCTTCCTGACCCCGCTGATGCAGTGGGCCGATGCGTCTTCGAAACTGTTTTCCAATCCCGTGTCGCCGTTTGCGCACACCCCGTTTTCCCAACGTATCGCCGCCGGCTACGAGCTGATGTACCGTCTCGGCAAGGAATACGAAAAACCGGCCTTCGGCCTGAAGACCACCACCATCAATGGTGAAGAGATCGGGATCAATGAGCGCATCGTCGTCGACAAGCCGTTCTGCGAGCTGCTTCACTTCAAGAAAGACATGAGCGACGCCGCCTTCGCCGCCCTCGACCAGCCGACGGTGCTGGTGGTGGCGCCCTTGTCGGGCCACCACGCGACGCTGCTGCGCGACACCGTGAAAGCCCTGCTGGTCGACCACGACGTCTACATCACCGACTGGACCGACGCCCGCATGGTGCCGCTGGCCGACGGCCCCTTCCACCTGGACGACTACGTCTTCTATGTGCAGGACTTCATCCGCCACCTGGGCCCGGACGTGCACGTGATCTCGGTGTGCCAGCCGACGGTGCCGGTGCTGGCCGCGATCGCCCTGATGGCGAGCAACAAGGATCCGAAGCTGCCCAGGACGATGACCATGATGGGCGGCCCGATCGACCCGCGCAAATCGCCGACCGCGGTCAACGACCTGGCCATCGAAAAGCCGTACGCATGGTTCGAGAACACCGTGATCTACGCGGTGCCGGGCAATTACCCGGGCTTTGGACGCAAGGTCTATCCGGGCTTCCTGCAGCACGCCGGCTTCATCGCGATGAACCCGGGCCGCCACGCCCAGAGCCACCGCGAGTTCTACCAGCACCTGGTGCGCGGCGACGACGATTCGGCCGAGGCGCACCGCAAGTTCTACGACGAATACAACGCCGTGCTCGACATGCCGGCCGAATACTATCTCGATACCATCAAGACCGTGTTCCAGGAATACAGCCTGCCGAAGGGCACCTGGAAAGTCGGCGGCCAGCTGGTGCGCCCGCAAGACATCGAGTCGGTCGCCCTGCTCACCGTCGAAGGCGAGCTGGACGACATCTCGGGCCTGGGCCAGACCAGCGCCGCGCTGACCCTGTGCAGCAGTATCCCGAAAGACAAGAAGCACGACTTCGTGGTCGAGAAAGCCGGCCACTACGGCATCTTCTCGGGCCGCCGCTGGCGCGAGATCGTGTGTCCGAAGATTACCGAGTTCATCCGCGCGAACGGATAAACCAGGCACCACAAACCGCAAAAGCCGTGGCACGCCACGAATTACGCTAAGTTAAGGCGAAAGTCTTCTTGAGTTAGCGTAAAAACGTCGTCCCCACGAAGGTGGGGACCCAATCTTGCAAGCGATTCGACGACGTTTGCAGAACTTGGGTCCCCGCCTGCGCGGGGACGACGTATTTGATGGCTGGCTCAGCTTAACTTAACGGTATTAGTGGCATGCCACGGCTTTTTTCTTGTCGCTGCGCCTTCAGTGCGCCGTGACCACCTGCGCCACGCGCCCGGTCGCGATGGCGACCAGCGCATAGCTGTCGCCGGCATCGACCCACTGGTGCCCGGGCGGCGGCTTCGTCAGCCGCAACGCGCGCCAGTCCTCGACCACGTGCTGGTGCGCCTGGTAGCGCGCCGGCAGGCGCTCGCCGCGCCGCACTTCCCCGGTCGCCTCCACGCTGCGGTAGCGTGTCGGACTCAGTTGCGCGGCCTGCGCGCGTCCGGGACGCGCGTCCTCGTCCTGATCCGCCCTGGCGTCGCGCTGCAGCAAGCCATCTCCTGCCGAAAAGATGGCGGCGAACAGCAGCGGTCCAATCAACTCGTTCATGTTCCATCCCCGGTGATCCAGCGTGAGCCGACAGTAGAGCAGGATCGTGACAAGTCGTCTGTTCGCTCTCCCACGTAGCGAACGGATGAGCACGACCGGGCTGGCCACACGGCCGTCCGGTCGCCTGCGGCCTCGTTTTGGCGGATAATGTCGGCTTGACCAGATTGAATCGCCAGCAGATCCTTCCCCCGTGACCAAGACCCTCGCCGACCAGCTCGAAGACCTGCTGCCGCAGACCCAGTGCACCAAGTGCGGCTATCCCGCCTGCCGCCCGTATGCCGAGGCCATGGCGCGCGGCGAAGCCGGGATCAACCAGTGTCCGCCGGGCGGCATGGAAGGCGTGCGCCGCCTGGCCGCTGCGACCGGACGCACCGTCATCCCGATCAATCCGGCCAACGGGGTCGAGCGTCCGCGTCCGGTCGCCTTCATCGACGAGTCGCTGTGCATCGGCTGTACCCTGTGCATCCAGGCCTGCCCGGTAGATGCGATCCTGGGCGCGGCCAAGCAGATGCACACCATCCTGCCGAGCCTGTGCACCGGCTGCGACCTGTGCGTCGCGCCCTGCCCGGTCGACTGCATCGCGATGGTGCCCGTCACCGGCGAACGCACCGGCTGGGACGCCTGGAGCCAGCTGGAGGCCAACGCGGCGCGCGATCGTCACGACTTCCGCATGGCGCGCCTGCGCCGCGAGCGCGAGGAAAACGATGCGCGCCTGGCTGCCAAGGCGGTCGAAAAGATGCGCGCGGTCACCGCCGAAGCGACGAATACCCCGGAAGAACTGGCCGAGAAGGAGCGCAAGCGCGCCATCATCGCCGCGGCCATGGAACGCGCCCGCCTGAAGGCGGCGGGCAACCCGGACAGCCACTGATTCGAGAAAGACCGAGCGATGAATCCCGCCAAACGCCTGGAAATCTTTACCCGCTTTCGCGCCGCCAATCCCAAGCCGACCACCGAACTCGAGTTCACGACCCCGTTCGAACTCCTGATCGCGGTGCTGCTGTCGGCCCAGTCGACCGATGTCGGCGTCAACAAGGCCATGCGCCGCCTGTTCCCGGTGGCGAATACGCCGCAGGCGATCCTCGACCTCGGCATCGACGAGCTCAAGACCTATATCTCGACCATCGGCCTGTACAACACCAAGGCGAAGAACGTAATGGCGACCTGCCGGATCCTGGTCGAGCAGTACGGCGGTCAAGTGCCCGCGAGCCGCGAAGCGCTGGAGTCGCTCCCGGGCGTCGGCCGCAAGACCGCCAACGTGGTGCTCAACACCGCCTTCGGCGAGCTGGCCATGGCGGTCGACACCCATATCTTCCGGGTTGCGAACCGGACCGGGATCGCGCCCGGCAAGAACGTCGACATCGTCGAGCAGAAGCTGCTGAAATTCGTGCCCAGGGACTTTCTGCTTGACGCCCACCACTGGCTGATCCTGCACGGCCGCTACACCTGCGTGGCGCGCAAGCCCAAGTGCTGGAACTGCCTGATCGCCGACCTGTGCGAATTCAGGGACAAGACGCCGGCGCCCGCCGGCGTGCTCGATCCGGCCGTGGCCCTGGCCGCAGCAGCAGCGGCCACGCCGGCGGCGGCCTAAGTACTCAACCGGAAATAAATGTGAATTTTGGCAAACAGAACCGGAGGTGCGGCTTGCCGATGCGGTGCAAGGCGGCGACTGCGCCGCAGTGCGAGCACTGCAAGCCCCGCTAGCGGACAGGGACCAACGCAGCAACGCGCCGGTTCTGGCAGCCAAAAACACATTTATTTATGGGTGAGTACTTAGACGCGGGTTTCGCCGCTGGCGAACGAGGCGCGCACGATGCGCCCGTCCACCACCTCGTACACGCACAGCATCTCGACCGTGCCCTTCCCTTCGGGGAAGTTGCGGGTGACGATTTCCAGGTCGGTGACGAAGTTGCCGAGCACCGTACGCGACAGCAGGCGCGCGTGCAGGTCGGGTTCGGCAAAGCGCATCTCGTAGCGCGGGCGGATCTGGTCGTGGCCTGCGGCCAGCAGCGCGCCATGCAGCGCGAATTGCTGCGCGTCCGGCGCATAGGTGGCCATCAGGGCGTCGAGGTCCTTGGCGTTGTAGGCGTCCAGTTGGGCCTGGACCACGGCAAGAGGAGAAATTGGCGTCATGGGCAATCGATCGATGAGCAAGCGCGCCGCCGCTTGCCCGGCCGATCCGGGCAATATTGGCAATACGGGCGCGTGCGCATCTTACGCTGTCCGGCGCCCGCCGTTAAGGGGCCCTCGAACAACCTGCCGCGCGTTGCTGTCGAGGCGCCGTCAGGCGAGCGCCTTGCGCAGCGGCGCGGCCCGTCCCCCCAGCGCCGGCGCCGGCTCTTCGACCTTGAACACGCTGACCACGTGGTTCAGGGCCAGCGTCTGGTCGTGCAGCGACTGCGCCGCGGCGGCAGCTTCTTCGACCAGGGCCGCGTTCTGCTGGGTCGCGCCGTCCATTTCCGTCACCGCCTCGTTGACCTGGGCGATGCCCTGGCTCTGTTCGCTGCTGGCGGCGCTGATCTGGCCGATGATGTCCATCACCTGGCGCACGCTGGCGGCGATCTCGCCCATCGTCGCCCCGGCCTCGCCGGCCAGGCGGTTGCCGTCGTCGACACAGGCGGCCGCTTCGCCGATCAGTGCCTTGATCTCCTTGGCCGCGACCGCCGAACGCTGGGCCAGGGTTCGCACCTCGGCGGCGACGACCGCAAAGCCACGGCCCTGCTCCCCCGCGCGCGCCGCTTCCACCGCGGCGTTGAGCGCCAGGATATTGGTCTGGAACGCGATGCCGTCGATGACGCCGATGATGTCGGTGATCCGGCGCGACGAGGCGCTGATCGAGGCCATGGTGCCCACCACCTGCTCGACCACCTTGCCGCCCTTGGCCGCCACGGCGCAAGCCGATATCGCCAGCTGGCTGGCCTGATGCGCATTGTCGGCGTTCTGGCGCACGCTCGAGGTCAGCTCTTCCATGGACGAGGCGGTTTCCTCGAGCGCGCCGGCCTGGCGTTCGGTGCGCGCGGACAGGTCCAGGTTGCCCTGGGCGATCTCGTGCGAGGCGGTGGCGATGTTCTGTGCGCCGCCGCGCACCTGCAGCACGATGCGCTGCAGGCTGGCCGACATCTCCTTCAGGGCCAGCAACAGCTGCCCGGTCTCGTCGTCGCTCCTGACCGAGATCGCGGTGCGCAGGTCGCCGGCGGCCACGCTGCGCGCCGCCTCCACCGCCGCGTCGAGCGGCCGGGTGATCGAACGCGACACCAGCACGCCGGCCGCCACCGCCACCAGCGCGCCGAGCAGCATCAGGCCGTAGCTGAGCATGGTCGCGCGTGCCCCGACGGCGTCGGCCTGGCGCACGCCGGCGGCGCTGAGCGCCGACATCTGCTCCACCGCCCGCACCAGCAGTTCGGCCGGCGCCCGGTCCTTGCCCTTGACCGCCACGTCGCCGGCGGCCGGATCGAAGCCGGCCGCCACGAAGTCCTGGTAACCGCGCCGGTAATCGGCGCCCATCTGCGCGTGCGCGGCGCCGAACTGCGCCACCAGCGCGCGCACTTCTCCCTCGGGCAGGCGGGCGAGCAGGGCCGCGACCTGGGCGGCGACCTCGGCCTCGTTTTTCTGGAACGCGGCCCAGTACTTGTCGCGCTCGCCGTCGTCCTTGCCGCGCAGGAGTGTGTTCTTCCATTCCTGGAGCTGCTTGCGGAAGTGGGCCAGCACGGCCCCGACCTGCGTCGATTGCCCCTCCATCGCGACGGCGTGGCGGTAAGTGTCGACCGAGCGGTGCATCTGGCTCATGCCGAAGAATCCGGCGCAGGCGACGAGCAGGGTAACGGCGGCAAAGCCCAGCGGGAGTTTGCGGCTTAATTTCATCGGTGATCCTCGGATGGAGCGGCGCGGTGGCAACGCCTGGTGCTCGGGGAATGCGGCCCGAATGGGTGATATGCGCAGTGTATAGGCAAGCGCTCGGTTTATCACCGCCAACTTAAATTTCCATACGGAAAGCCATGCGAAAGTGCGCCGACGTCCTGCCGGCGCAACACCCGCCCGCCATAAGCGAGCGCTTACTGACTACAGAAGCACCATATTGTCGCGATGAACCAGTTCCGGCCCTTCGACGAAGCCGAGGATGCGTTCGATCTCGGTCGAAGAATGCCGCATGATGCGGCGCACCTCGCTGCTGGCGTAGTTGGTCAGCCCGCGCGCCAGCGGCTTGCCGGCCTCGTCGACGCAGGTGATCACCTGGCCGCGGCCGAATTCGCCGTTCACGGCCAGCACGCCGATCGGCAGCAGCGACTTGCCCTCGTTCGTCAGCTTGGCTGCGGCGCCGGCGTCGATCACGACTTCGCCCGTGGTATGCAGGTGGTCGACCATCCACTGGCGGCGCGCCGTCAGGCGGCCGGTGGCGGCCAGCAACTGGGTGCCGATCGCTTCGCCGCCGGCCAGGCGGGTGAGCACGTCCGGCTCGCGGCCCCAGGCGATCACGGTATGGGCGCCGGAGCGCGCCGCGCGCTTGGCGGCCAGCACCTTGGTCAGCATGCCGCCGCGGCCGATGCTGCTGCCGGCGCCGCCGGCCATCGCCTCCAGCGCCACGTCGCCGGCCTGCGCCTGCTCGATCAGGCGGGCGGTCGGATCCTTGCGCGGGTCGCTCGAGTACAGCCCCGGCTGGTCGGTCAGGATCACCAGCGCGTCGGCCTCGATCAGGTTGGCGACCAGGGCGCCGAGCGTGTCGTTGTCGCCGAACTTGATCTCGTCGGTGACCACGGTGTCGTTCTCGTTGATGATCGGCACCACGTTCAGGCGCAGCAAGGTGGTGAGCGTCGAACGCGCATTCAGGTAGCGTTCGCGGTCGGCCAGGTCGGCGTGGGTCAGCAGCACTTGCGCGGTCTTGACGCCGTGGGCGCTGAAGCTGGATTCGTAGATCTGGGCCAGGCCCATCTGGCCGCAGGCGGCGCAGGCCTGCAGCTCGTGGATGTCGGTCGGGCGCTTGCCGAAACCGAGGCGCAGCATGCCCTCGGCGATGGCGCCCGAGCTGACCAGGACGACGTCCTTGCCGAGCGCGCGCAGCGCGGCGATTTGAAAGGCCCAGCGGGCGATGGCGGTGTGGTCCAGGCCCCTGCCCTCGTCGGTGACGAGGGAGGAACCGACCTTGACGATGATGCGGGAGGCTTGCTGGAGTGCGGAATTCATGGCGACAGGATTTTCCCCCGCGGTCGCAACGCGAGCAGGGAAAGTCCTGCCAGCAGTTCAACCGCGCAGACGACGAATAATACCCCCGTGGGCAAGCCGATCGCGAAGGCCGCGACGAGGCGGCCGGCCGGCTGGGCCAGGAGGAACAGGGCAGTAAGGTCGCCGAGGATGGGCTGGTCGCCCCGCCTGGCCGCCAACAGCGCCAACCCCGCGGTAGCGAGGCGGATGCCGACGTAGATGGCGTAGAACTGGCTGTAGCCGTTCACGCCGACGAGAAACAGGCCCATCGCGGCCGCGATGCGGTCGGGATCGAGCATGGCCGCGAGCGCGGCCAGCGAACTGGCGGTGGCGACCAGCTGCAACAGCTGGCCGCGCAGCCAGGCGCGGGTCCATTTGGTGGCAGGTAGTACGCTTGCGCTCAAGTTCAGTCTTCGATGATCTTGAAGCGTGGATCGTCAGGATCGATCGACGAGATGCCGCGCGCCTCCTCGGTCATCGAGGTTTCTTCGGCGCGCTGCTCGGAATGGCGCTTTTCTTCGAGGTGCAGATAGATCGCGTTGATCAGGTCCTGGCAGCCTTCGCGGTTCAGAGCCGAGATCTCGAACACCGGGCCCTTCCAGGCGAGGCGCTTGACGACGTCCTTGACGCGCTTCTTGCGCTCGGCCTCGTCGAGCACGTCGAGCTTGTTCAGCACCAGCCAGCGCGGCTTGTTGAGCAGTTCTTCGTCGTACTTTTCGAGTTCCCTGATCAGGGCCTTGGCTTCCTTGACCGGATCGACCTTCTCGTCGAACGACGACAGGTCGACGATGTGCAGCAGCAGGCCGGTGCGCGCCAGGTGGCGCAGGAACTGGTGGCCGAGGCCGGCGCCTTCGGAGGCGCCTTCGATCAGGCCCGGAATGTCGGCGATCACGAAGCTCTTTTCGTGCGACACGCGCACCACGCCCAGGTTCGGGTGCAGGGTGGTGAACGGATAGTCGGCGATCTTCGGCTTGGCGTTCGACACGGCCGTGATGAAGGTGGACTTGCCGGCATTCGGCATGCCCAGCAGGCCCACGTCGGCCAGCACCTTCAGTTCGAGGCGCAGGGTGCGACGCTCGCCTTCCTTGCCTTCGGTCTTCTGGCGCGGCGCGCGGTTGGTCGAGGTCTTGAAATGGATATTGCCCCAGCCGCCCTCGCCGCCCTTGGCCAGCAGTTCGGTCTGGCCGTGCTCGGTCAGGTCGGCGATGATCTCGCCATTGTTGTCGTCGATGATCAGCGTGCCGACCGGCATGCGGATGGTGATATCCTCGGCGCCCTTGCCATAGCAATCGGAGCCGCGGCCCGGTTCGCCATTCTTGCCGGTATGGACTTTCGAGTAACGGAAGTCGACCAGGGTATTCACATTGCGGTCGGCAACCACGTAGATCGAGCTGCCCTTGCCGCCGTCGCCGCCGTCCGGACCGCCGAATGGGCGGAACTTCTCACGACGGAACGAGGCGCACCCGTTGCCGCCGTCGCCAGCGATGACTTCAATTCTTGCTTCGTCAATAAACTTCATGATTGTGACCGCTAAAAAACTAAAAGGCCCTACCGTGGGCAGAGCCTTTCGATGGAAGGCTTGCGCCTTGCAAAGAAGCGCCGCTGATGCGGCGCAGATGCGTGATTACGCTGCGACTGCTTCGCTGGCAACGACGGTCACGAACTGCTTCGAGCCCACGCCTTGCTTGACGAACTTGACGGTACCGTCGACCAGCGCGAACAGGGTGTGATCCTTGCCGGTGCCGACGTTGGTGCCAGCGCGCACCGGGGTGCCGCGTTGACGGATGATGATGCCGCCGGCGTTGATTGCCTGGCCGCCGTAGACTTTCACGCCGAGGCGTTTGCTTTCTGAGTCACGGCCGTTGCGGGTAGTACCGCCGCCTTTTTTGTGTGCCATTGTATTGCTCCTTGATGACTATGCTGGGAACCGGACGGCGATTAGCCGTTGATCGAAACGATCTGGATTTCGGTGAAGTTCTGGCGATGGCCTTGACGCTTCTGGTAGTGCTTACGACGGCGCATCTTGAAGATACGGACCTTGTCGTGACGACCATGCGAAACCACTTTCACCAGCACCGTTGCACCTTCGACCAGCGGAGCACCAAACTTGATGCTGTCGCCCGCGCCAACGGCGAGGACCTGATCGATCGTGAGTTCGGAACCAATGTCTGCCGGTATCTGTTCTACTTTAAGTTTTTCACCAGCGACAACTTTGTATTGCTTGCCACCGGTTTTTATGACCGCGTACATGATTTGAAACCTCATCAAATGTTAAAAGAATCCACCGGACACGACTGCCCTGCGCAGGAGCGCCGAACTGTTCGTAAGCCGGGGAACAGGGGATTATACATAACTTGCCGCAACGCGTCAAAATCGTTCAGCGATCTGATCAACGCGTGGCAGCGCGCCAACGTCCTCCGGCGCCCCAGGCGCGCGCTCCCGCGCCAGCTCTGCCCTGGCGACCGGACGGATAGGCCTTGCATACCGTATAATTCGCGGCATTCTCATATAGTTAACCCACGTTTCGCAGGTCAGCCTTGTCAGCCGCTACCCAACACGCCCAACAGAACACCATCGTCCAATCGATCGCGCCCGACATGGAGGCCGTCAATACCGTGATCCGCCAGCGGCTGCACTCCGACGTCACCCTGGTGAACCAGATCGCCGAGTACATCATCAGTGCTGGCGGCAAGCGCATTCGTCCAGTGCTGGTATTACTGCTGGCCAATGCCTACGGTTACCGCGGCACGGCCCACCACGAACTGGCCGCCGTGGTCGAATTCATCCACACCGCGACCCTGCTGCACGACGACGTGGTCGACGAATCCTCGATGCGCCGCGGCCGCCAGACCGCCAACGCCCTGTTCGGCAATGCCGCTTCGGTGCTGGTCGGCGACTTCCTGTATTCGCGCTCGTTCCAGATGATGGTCGGCCTGGACAATATGCGCGTGATGCAGATCCTGTCCGACGCCACCAACGTGATCGCCGAAGGCGAAGTGCTGCAACTGCTGAACATGCACGACCCGGACGTGACCGAGGCCGCCTACCTGCTGGTGATCCGCTCCAAGACCGCCAAGCTGTTCGAAGCGGCGGCCGAGCTCGGCGCACTGGTGGCCGGCGCCAACGACGACCAGGTCGCCGCGGCGGGCGAATACGGCCGCTCGCTGGGCACGGCCTTCCAGCTGATCGACGACGTGCTCGACTATGCGGGCGACGCCGCCGAGATCGGCAAGAACCTGGGTGACGACCTGCGCGAAGGCAAGCCGACCCTGCCGCTGATCTGGCTCATGGAGCATGGCACGCCCGAGCAACGCACGCTCGTGCGCGACTGCATCGAGCAGGGCGACGAGCAGCAATTCGATGCGGTGCTGGCAGCGGTGACGTCCAGCGGCGCGCTGGATTACACCCGCAAGCAGGCCGAGGAAGCGGCCCGCCGCGCCTCGCAGGCGATCGCCGGTTTGCCCGACAGCGTCTTCAAGAACAGCCTGCTCCAGCTCAGCAGCTTCGCTGTTGACAGGAACCATTGAGTAAAATTATAGTAATGTCTTCCCGGGGTGACCTGCATGACACCCCAAACCGTCGGGGTGTAGCTTAGCCCGGTAGAGCGCTACGTTCGGGACGTAGAGGCCGGAGGTTCGAATCCTCTCACCCCGACCAAGAATCTGTTTAAAATCAATAGCTTACAACTTTGTTGCTTTCCTGAAAGTACTACAGTATCCTGTGTAGTACTTTAGTTAGGTTTCGCACGTCCGTTTTCCTTTGATATCGGCGCAGCTAGCCTAGTATTTTTGGAATCGCGACAGTGACGCAAACAGAGCAAGCCCCAAGCAATCCCCCCTCCCCCAGCAAATCAACGCGTACTGTGCCGATCCCGGACAGCCTTGCGTCTGTGCGTGGGTATCCAGACAAGCTCAAAATCTACCGAATCGAAGCAAGCCCGTTCTGGCAAGTCAGGTGCTTCGAGAGTGGCAAGACAGTCAAGTTGAGCACAAAGACCACCGACAAGCAGGAAGCAATCGAGTTTGCGAAGGCGACCTACAACCGGATACTGCACGCGCAAGCGACCGGGAAGGCACTCACGCAGGGCACACGCTTTGACATCTGCTCGAACAAGATGCTTGAAGCGCAAAAGTCGCGAGTAGAACGCGGCGAGCTTTCCAAGATGGCACACGACAATGATATCTACATTCTTAACAAGCGAATCCTGCCCGAGTTCGGGGCGATGGAGCTTGCGAGTATTTCGTACGCTACCTTGCAAGACTTCGTGGGGAAGATCGGGGCCGACCTGGCACCGTCCTCCATCCAGCGACACTTAGGCATCGTGTACAAAGTGATGGAGTATGCGCTTCACCGCCAACTGCTCCTTGCACTTCCGAACTTCCCGACCATCAAGAAAAAAGACGAGCCGCGGGGATGGTTCCCCGATGCCCAGTACCGTGCGCTCATCGCAAGAGCAACCGAGCTTGTCGGCACTTCTGCAAAGGTGCAGACGACAGAGGCCGGCCCTCCGCGCACGCTGAAATTTACGGCCGACTTGCCGAAGATGATTCAGTTCATGGTCAACAGCTTTATTCGACCAACCGACCTGAAAAATATGCAGCACATACACGTGGAGATTGTGCGCTCCGAACAGGTCTACCTGCGTCTGACGCTGCCAAAGAGCAAGAGCAAAGACGCACCAATCGTCACGATGGCAGAAGCGGTCACCGTGTACGAACAACTGAAATCGACCTACGCTGAAGAGAGTCTTGCTGAGCCAGACGACTACGTTTTCATGCCCCAATATCGGAACCGGGATACCGCGTTGCGTGAACTGCAACACCAGTTCAACTATCTGCTGGACGACTTGGGCTTCAAGACCGGGCCGCAGGGCGAAGCGCGCACGATCTACAGCTTGCGGCACACCAGCATCATGTACCGGCTGCTCGACGGCGACAAAATCGACCTTCTTACGCTCGCGCGCAATGCCCGCACATCCGTGGAAATGATCGAGCGCTTCTACGCCAGCAAATTGACCGGCGAGCAGAACATTGACATGATCCAATCCGACCGACGCAACCCGAAGGTGAAAGCGCACCTTCCGACACTTAATCTGGAGGCGCCCGACACCGCAGCGCCTGCGCTTAGTATTGTTGACGGCACCTTGCAACTTGCGAAAGCGCCCGCGAAGAAGGGCGCAGCGTCGGCCACCATTTCGAAGTCGCGCAGCGCACGCGCAAGCAAGTAACAGCACAGACAAACGGACATACCAACGAACGCCAGCAGCCAGGCGGGCCTGCGCCGACTTGCTCTAATCCGGCAAGTCGGTCCAACCGACACTGTCGTTTCCGCAACTTCATTTCCGGCGATTTGGCAACGTCAACGCAAAAGCAAGCCCCAAGCTCAAATTTGGGTCAAACGTCGCGTGATGGCTCATCTATGCCCCGCAAACGACCTCTGCATACGTTGCTCAAGCGCTTTTCCAAAAGCAATTCAAACGCCGAACTGACCGTTTTCGGCGACTCGATCCATGTGCCGCAGCTGCTCACGATCCAGATCGAGTACCTACGTCTTCAGAAAAAAATGCACCGCCACATGCTAATTTTGCTCGAATAAAGCTATGATGCTCTATGCAAATCAAGTTGATTCCAGCGGTGCTGTTGTTCATTGCGTCGTACTTCCCCCTTGCGCTAATCCTTGCCGTGCAAGATGTCAAGGCAGAATTCTGGGAGCGACCACTATGCCGAGAGGCGCAGTTTTGGTCGAAGTGCGAGATGCCTTCGCTTGCCAATCCACTTCTCGCCTATACGTCGATAGCCGCCTGCTTATTGAGTCTTGTATTCTTTCTATGGGTGCTGCGGCACTTCCAGGGCACTACGGAAATGACCATTGAAGAGAGTAAAGCGGTTCCGAATGACCTTATCAACTATGTCTTCCCATACATCGTCTCATTCATGGGCGTCGAACTGGGAAGCATGGGAAAAGTCTTGGGCTTCGGGCTTTTTTTGGTATGGCTGTTCCTTATCAGCTATCGATCAGGACAAATATTAATGAATCCGTTGCTTCTAGCCGTGGGGTGGCAGTTATATGAGATTCAGGCGGACATAGAAGGTAACAAACGCAGCCTTAGAGCACTGTCGCGTGACATCGTAGTGCCCGGCCAAAAACTTCGGTCCTGCTTAGTGCAGGGTTTATACGTTCTATCAAGGAATTAGAAGCATGACAAAGGAACAGGCGCTCGCTCACTGCAAGGCATTGGACCTCGCTACCGGAGTGCTGTCGCTATGGGTGTTCAAAAAACGGCAGGCAGGCGGCTACACAGCAAAGTCGATCGATGTGACGGATGAGCTGACGGCCGAGCTGAAAAATATCATCACGCGAACGCTACAGGTGCGCACTGAAGTAGAGGATTACACTTTAATTGCTCAGCGCAACGAGGTCAGCTGTTTGCATGTCGGAACGGATGAGACATCGTTTGCGGACTTAAAAGCGTTGGTGGACGCCCCAGCCGAGGAACATCGCATCGAGGGCGAGCGAGCCTTCCTGAATATTGCCGGATACGTGATACGTGTACGCACAGGGGCCCGCGTTTTATATTGTGTGAGGCAAGTCACTGATGCTTGGAAAACTAAGAAAGCGCGGTCCGTCATCAACGTCGTGCTGCGCGCGAATCGGCTGGAATTAGTCGAAGATCGCAGCTTTACAATCGCAAAGAGTCTCGATTTTTTTGTGCTCGACAACGACATTTTGATTATCGATAAGCCCGCCTTTGAGAAGCTTCTGAACTATAGGATCGAATACGCAAACTCATTTACCGCTCTGCAGGCTGACCCAACTTTCTTAGGCTGTTTCACCGGAATGGAACCGCTGATTACACATGTGGGCACAAACGTTATGCACCTTCGACGGATGGCGGTTATCCAACAAAAGGCCAACTACGCCAACCCCGATTATATGGAACGACTCCGTGTAGCGAATGGACAAGAGGGTTGGAACATTGCATTCCACCCCGATGGTCGCATCATGGCAACTGCAGATACGATGCGAGTTATCATGCAGGTGTTGCTTAACTGTTCAGTGCCGTGCGATCATTTTCCTCGCCGTAGCTGGCCTTTGTTCCGAGCAAAGGCTATGCTCGACGACTTGATTGCTGGGTTCAGCAGTCC
>NZ_JBNDJE010000019.1:0-88290 GCF_050434805.1 Massilia sp. UYP11 | reverse complement strand
TTGGACGGGGCCTGCGTGGTCTCGGTCATGGTGGTTTTTATATGACGGATTTTTTCGGGATCGAGGGCGGCGCTTCAGCGCCGGTGCGCGGCAGCACCATCAGCTTGGCTTGCGGGCCGTCGTCCATTGGGAACGACAAGCGCAACAGGCAGGTACTTTGGTGGCCTTCCAGCAGTGCTTGTAAATCAGACATCGTGGTTGCTCATCAGTTGAGCTGGACATTGTTGAATTCGAGATGCTCGACGTGGCTACTAGAGCGCGTCTGAACTTGCGATGAATTCCTTGACTGTAGTTATCAAACTGCGATTGGCCAGTGACAAATCGCAAGTCCCGCTCGACCGGCGCACATCGTGCCGATGGCAGGGGAAATCTATCGACTGAAGCACCAGCGACAGGACGGAGATGCGGAGAGGGAGCGATGTTGCAGAGACGGTATGGACGCCTTCCGGTGTCCTCATTCAGATGCCGGAATGGTGGTGCCGCTGGTTGTACCAGGTGAAGAAGGTCGCGCAGTGGGCCCGTGCGTCGGCCAGCGAGCCAAAGCGCGCCGGCAAGCCGGGCTGGTAACGCCAAGGTTTTGAATTGCGCCTCGGAATATGGGTTGTCATCCGAAACGTCAGGACGGCTGTGCGATTTGGCGATGCCCAGATCGCATAGCCGTGTAGCCACCGGTTTGGAGCGCATGCTGCTGCCGCGGCGCGACGGCGAGGTCATGTTGTCGGGGCACCAGCGGCGCCACCGGCGGCGGGCCCGGCTAGTCGGCCGCGCTATCCGGTTGCGGGGCGAGCAGCAGCTGCCAGTAGCCGACGTCGATCCGGCTGCCGAACTTGAGGCCCACTTCGCTGAAGTGGGCGACCTTGCGAAAGCCCAGGCGTTCGTTTAGGGCGACGCTGCGCGCGTTGGGTTGCGCGATGCCGGCGATGGCCGTGTGCAGCCCGCGCTGGCGCAATTCGTCGAGCAGGTGTGCGTAGAGGCGTCGGCCGTGCCCGCGGCCCGCCAGCGAGGGATCGAGGTAGACGCTGCTTTCCACCGCATGCCGGTAGGCCGGCCGGGCGCGCCATTTGGTGGCGTACGCATAGCCGGCCACCACGCCATCGACTTCCAGCACCAGCCACGGCAAGCCGCCGGTCGTCACGTCGGCGATGCGCCCGGCCATGTCGGGCGCCATGACCGGCGCTTCCTCGAACGAGATCGTGGTGGTGGCGACGTAATGGTTGTAGATGGCGCAGATGCGCGCGGCATCCAGGCTGGAGGCGGGGCGGATGTCGGTCATGGCGTCATGGTGGCGGCGCATGGCGCGGCAGCTCAGATGCGCGCGATCTGGCGGTCGATCGCGCGGTTGGCGCGCTCGCTGCGTTCGCTGTAGCGGTCCGTCAGGTAGGCGCTGCTGCCACGCATCAACAGCGTGATCTTGACCAGTTCCTCCATGACGTCGACCACGCGCTCGTAGTAGGCAGACGGGCGCATGCGGTCGTCGTCGTCGAATTCCTTGTAGGCCATCGGCACCGACGACTGGTTCGGAATCGTGAACATGCGCATCCAGCGGCCCAGCAGGCGCAGGGTATTGACCACGTTGAACGACTGCGAGCCGCCGCAGACCTGCATCACGGCCAGCGTCTTGCCCTGGCTCGGCCGCACCGAACCCTGTTCGAGCGGAATCCAGTCGATCTGGTTCTTGAACACCGCCGTGACCGCGCCGTGGCGTTCGGGGCTGCACCATACCTGGCCTTCGGACCAGATGCACAGTTCGCGCAACTCGACCACCTTCGGATGGGTTTCCGGCGCGCCGCCCACCATGGGCAGGTCGGACGGATCGAAGATCTTCACCTCGGCGCCGAACTGGCGCAGGATGCGCGCCGCTTCTTCCGTCAGCAGGCGGCTGAACGAGCGCTCGCGCACCGAGCCGTACAGCATCAGGATGCGCGGCGGATGGTCAAGGTCCGCGGCCCGGGCGAGCAGGGCGGAGGAAGGCGGTTCCAGGCGCGCGGGGTCGATGTTGGGCAGGTCGGCAATACGATGCATCTGAGGTTCCTCCAAAGTGGTTCAGCCTGCGCCCGGCGCAGGTCGGAAAGCCGGTCAGCCGAGGCGCAGCGCGAGCGCCGCCAGGGTCACGAACAGGATCGGGAGCGTCAGCACCAGGCCCACGCGGAAATAATAGCCCCACGAAATCCGAATGCCCTTCGATGCCAGCACGTGCAGCCACAGCAGCGTGGCGAGACTGCCGATCGGCGTGATCTTGGGCCCGAGATCGCTGCCGATGACGTTGGCAAAGATCATGGCTTCGCGCACGACGCCCTGGGCGCCGGTGTCGTCGATGGCCAGGGCGCCGATCAGCACGGTCGGCATATTGTTCATGATCGACGACAGGATCGCGGTGATGAAGCCGGTGCCGAGCGCCGCGCCCCACACGCCGCCCGCGGCGCATCGCTCGAGCAAGACGGTCAGGTAGTCGGTCAGGCCGGCGTTGCGCAGACCGTAGACGACCAGGTACATGCCGAGCGAGAAAATGACGACCTGCCACGGCGCATCGCGCAACACGGCGCGCGTGGCGATCCGATGGCCGCGCGCCGCGACCGCGAGCAGGAGCGCGGCGCCGGCCGCGGCCACGGCGCTGATCGGCACGCCGATTTCGTCGAGCCAGAAGAAGCCAATCAACAGCAGGCCCAGCACCCACCATCCGGTGACGAAGGTTGCGCGGTCATGGATGGCCGCGCCCGGTTGCCGCAACTGCGTCACATCGTAGTCGACCGGGATGTCCTTGCGAAACATCAGCAGCAGCGCCGCCAGTGTGGCGCTCACGGCGACCAGGTTGACCGGCACCATCACCGCCGCATAGCGGGCAAAACTGATGTCGAAATAGTCGGCCGACACGATGTTCACCAGGTTCGACACGACCAGCGGCAGGCTGGCGGTGTCGGCGATGAAGCCGGCCGCCATCACATACGCCAGCGTCGCCTTGGGTGAAAAGCGCAGGGCGGTCAGCATGGCGATCACGATCGGCGTCAGGATCAGCGCGGCGCCGTCGTTCGCGAAAATCGCCGCGACCGCGGCGCCCAGCAGGACCAGCAGCACGAACAGGCGCTTGCCGCTGCCCTTGCCCCAGCGCGCGACGTGCAGCGCGGCCCATTCGAAGAATCCGGCCTTGTCCAGCAGCAGGCTGATGATGATGACGGCGACGAAGGTGGCCGTGGCGTTCCAGACGATATCCCAGACGATGGGAATGTCGGACAGGCTGATGACGCCCGCCAGCAGCGCGAGCAGGGCGCCGCCGGCGGCGCTCCAGCCGATGCCCAGGCCGCGCGGCTGCCAGATGACGAGAATGAGGGTCGCGAGGAAGATGAGCGATGCGGCAAGCACGATGGTCCTTGTTGGAAGAGGGGGCCGGGACGCGGCGTTCGGACGCGCGAGGCGCCGGTCAGGCCGCCAGCGCGCCGATGCGGTCGAGTTCGGCCTTGAACGCCGCCTTGTCGCGCGCGAGCTGCGTCAAGGACAGCGCCAGGAAGGCCTGGATCCGCTCGACGATGATGGCGTAGGTGCGTTCGAACGCGTCCTCGATTTGCGCGTCCGTGCCCACCACATGGCCCGGATCGTCCAGGCCCCAGTGCGTGCGCAGCACGTTGCCGAGGTAGGCCGGGCAGGTCTCGCCGGCCGCGTTGCTGCAGACGGTGACCACGATGTCGGGCGTCACGGGCAGGTCGTCCCACGACTTGCTGTAATAGCCTTCGGTCGAGATGCCCTTGCGCTGCAGCAGGGCCACGGCGCGCGGATGGAGCTGCCCGGTCGGCTGGCTGCCGGCGCTGAGCGCGCGCCAGCCTTCCGGCGCGAGATGGTTGAAGACGCCTTCGCTCAGGATGGAGCGGCAGGAATTTCCGGTGCAAAGGAATAATACGTTCATGGATGGTCGTCGACAGGTGAAAACGCGGAGCCGGGCGCCGCCGGTGCGGCCGGTTCCGGCCCGCTGGCGTGCCTTTTCAAGCGTGCAGCGCCGGCTTCACGTACGGGCTCGGACTGCTGCGGTCGCATGGTGGCGGTTTACTCAATACTTCAAGAGACGTTGAGATGATGGCGATAGTAACATCCTCGGCCTGACGATTCAACAGCGATTGAATTTTTGCGCCACGCACGACAGCGGGGCGCAGGCGGGGTTACAATCGGCCGTTTATCAGGCGCCGCATATGGACACCAAACACGTACTGAAAGCCCTGGCCGCGCTGGCGCAAGAATCCCGGCTGGCCATATTCCGCCTGCTGGTCCAGACCGGCCCGGCGGGCCTGTATGCCAGCAAGATCGGCGAGGCCCTGCAGATCTCATCGTCCGCCCTGTCGTTCCACCTGAAAGAGCTCAGCCACGCCAACCTGGTGGAAGCGCGCCAGGAGGGACGCTTCGTGGTCTACACGGCCCAGTTCGAGACGATGAACGCGCTGGTGGGTTTCCTGACCGAGAATTGCTGCGCCGGTGAAGCCTGCGACGTGCCGGGGCAGGCGTGTTCACCCGGCGAGCGCGTTGCCGAAAGCGCTGGCGCCCACGGCAAGTGCGGGTGAAGGCGGCATGCGGCCGGCCTGCCGTGCGCGCTTGAGCGGTCCGCCGGCATGGAAATTTACCTGGCCCGCATGCCTTGCAACTTTCGCCAGGCGTCCGCTATAATGCGGCCTCGCTTACGCGACCACGCAGCACCGATTCAGGAGAGGTGGCAGAGTGGTCGAATGTACCTGACTCGAAATCAGGCGTACGGGTGACCGTACCGTGGGTTCGAATCCCACCCTCTCCGCCAAGCAGCATGAAAACAGCCACCGCAAGGTGGCTTTTTTCATTCCGGGACGTCACAGAGGAGCAGGGCGCTTTCGCGCCCTGCGTGCGTCCCCAAGGGGGGAGATTCGAAGGGCATCGCGTACTCGCGATGCCGCGGCCTGCAGGATGTAGGCGAATCCCACCCTCTCCGCCAAGCAGCATGAAAACAGCCACCGCAAGGTGGCTTTTTTCATTCCGGGGCGTTCACAGGCTAGCCGTCAACTACGTCGTCCCCGCGCAGGCGGGGACCCAAGTTCTGCAAACGTCGCCGATACGTTTGCAAGATTGGGTCCCCACCTTCGTGGGGACGACGTTTTTACGCTAACTCAAGAAGACTTTCGCCTTAACTTAACTTCATTACACCGCAAGGTGGCTTTTTTCAACCCGGCCGCGCGCGACCTTTGGGGCGGCCCTGTGCCGGACCCGCGCCCCGGCCCAGCATCCCGCGCCGCGGCGGTGCTCAGCGCTTGACCGCGTGCAGCCACACCGCCGCGATCCGTTCCACGTCCTCGTAGCCCGGTTCGCCCAGCTGGCCGCCGAAGATGTCGGGATCGAGCTCCTCGTAGGTCCAGGTGTCGCATTGCGCGGCCAGGGTCGGGCGCAGGCTTTCCAGGAAGTGGTCGTGCTGGCCGCACAGGGCCACGCCGGTGTAGAGCATCAGGCTGCCGCCGCGGCGCAGGCGTCCCAGGCCCTGTTCGACGATGCGGCGCGACAGTTCGGCGCCGCGCTCGCCGCCGCCATGGCGGTAGCGGCGCGCATCCGGATCGACCACGAAGGGCGGGTTCGACACCACCAGGTCGAAGTCGCCCTGCAGGCCGTCGAACAGGTCGCTCTGGGCCAGCGCCAGGTTGGACGCCCCGTTCAGGCGGCCGTTGACCATCGCCAGCTCGAGCGCCTTCGGGTTGATGTCCGCGCCGATCACCTCGGCGTGCGGGAACGTGCGCGCGATCGTGAGCGCGCCGGCGCCGCCGCCGCAGCCGATGTCCACCGCGCGCACCGGTCCGGCCCCGACGAAGGCGAAGCCGCGCCGCAGGGCGCCCACGAAGCGGTAGGTGTCGGGGCCGAAGAACACGGCGTCGTCGTCGCGCGTCGGCCAGGCCGAGTGGAACACCAGCATGTCGTCCAGGGTCGACGCCCGCACCAGCGAGCGCAGTCCATCTTCTCTTTCTTCCAGCACTCCGGCGTCGCGCATCAACGCCACCACGCTGGCCGGCAGCAGCGCGCGCTCGAAGGGGCGGCTCCAGCCGAACACGCCGCGCAGGTCGTGCGCGCGCTCGTTTCCGGGACGGTTGTTGATGCGGCGGTGGGTTGCGGGCGTGACCGTCATGAAGCGGTAACCGGCCTGGCGCAGGGCCGTGCCGAGGGCGAGGAGGGCGTTGGCGTTGGATGAGTTCATTGCGCCAGCGTGGCACGGAAGCCACTGCCGCACCGTGCGCGCACGCACGCAGGATGTGTTCGTGCGCGGACGGGTTTTGGTGCATGATGTGGTCAACCGGAAAACGTTGGAAAAGCCGGCTAAAAAAAATCGACCGGACACACCGAGAGAGAGAGAAATCATGACGAGCCTGGACCTGGACGACGTGCCGCGCAGCCGCATGGCGCGCGAGATCGCACGCGAGCGCCGTGAGCGCGCATTGCACGACGAATTGCGCGCCGGATTGGGCGCGCTGGACGACCTGCGCGGCAAGGATGCGCGTGAGCGCGCCGATACCTGCAATCTCAAGCGGGGTGGCAACTGAGCGGACAACAAGAAACAAGGAACATCGATGCGTTGGGAAGGTGACCGTGAAAGCGACAATGTAGAAGACCGGCGTGGCGACGGAGGAGGTGGCGGCGGCGGCTTCGGCCTCGGCGGGCGCTCGATCGGCATCGGCACGATCGTCGTCGCCCTGGTCGCATCCTATTTCCTGGGCGTCTCGCCCGCCACCATCCTTGGCCTGCTGTCGGGTGGCGCGCCACCACCGCAGGGGGCGCAGGTGGAGCAGCCGCGCGCCGAGCGCGCCGACGACCGCGAAACGCGCTTCGTGCGCACCACGCTGGCCTATACCGAGGACGCATGGGCCCAGCTGTTCAGCGAACAGGGCGCACAGTACACACCGGCGCGGCTGGTGCTGTTCGAAGGCCGTACCGCCACCGCCTGCGGTGTCGGCGAAAGCGTGAGCGGCCCGTTCTACTGCCCGGCCGACGGCAAGGTCTATATCGACCTGGGCTTTTTCCGCACCATGCGCCAGCGCTTCAACGTCGAGGGCGAGTTCGCCCAGGCCTATGTGATCGCGCACGAAGTCGGTCACCACGTACAGAACCTGCTGGGCATCTCGAACAAGGTGCAGGCAGCCCGCCAGCGCGCTGGGGAGACCGAGGGCAATGCCCTGTCGGTGCGCCTGGAACTGCAGGCCGACTGCTTCGCCGGCGTGTGGGCCAACCGCACCAACCAGCGCAAGAACATCCTGGAACAGGGCGACGTCGAGACGGCCCTGAACGCGGCCAGCGCCATCGGCGACGACGCCCTGCAGCGGCAGGCGCGCGGCGTCGTGGTGCCCGATTCGTTCACCCACGGCAGCTCGGCCCAGCGGGTGCGCTGGTTCCAGCGAGGGCTGGAGAGCGGGCAGGTCGCAGCGTGCAATACATTTGATGCCAATAAGATATAAACGGCATCAATTAATTGCCATTAGTACATAATTACCTGATTTTATTCAATAAAAGGCGTGAAAAGCCCCTTTCGTTGCCGTGCGCCTATCGCAATGCGTGAAGTTTTACCATAAGTTTGTGTCACATCAGCTCGTTTTGTTACGAGCAGTGACCAACCGAATCGTGAAGGAGAACTCATGCTGGCAATGAATTACCGCGGGCCATATCGGGTCCGCGCCGATCACAAGCCCGATCCCGTCATCGAGCATCCCGGTGACGCCATCGTGCGCGTCACCCGGGCCTGCATCTGCGGTTCCGACCTCCACCTGTACCATGGCCTGGTGCCCGACACCCGTGTCGGCCACACCTTTGGCCACGAGTTCATCGGCGTGGTGGAAGAGGTCGGGTCCGGCGTGCAGCGCCTGAAGGTCGGCGACAAGGTGCTGGTGCCGTTCAATGTGTTCTGCGGCTCCTGCTTCTTTTGCCAACACGAGTTGTATGGCAATTGCCACAACACGAATGCGCAAGCGACGGCGGTGGGCGCGATCTATGGTTATTCGCACACGGCGGGCGGCTACGACGGCGGCCAGGCCGAGTACGTGCGGGTGCCGATGGCCGACGTCGGCCCGATGGTCATCCCCGACGACATCCACGACGACGACGCCGTCCTGATGACCGACGCGCTGCCCACCGGCTACCAGGCGGCCGAGATGGGCGACATCCAGGAAGGCGACACCGTGGTCGTGTTCGGCGCCGGGCCGGTCGGCATCTTCGCCGCCAAGTCGGCCTGGCTGATGGGGGCGGGGCGGGTGATCGTGGTCGACCACGTCGAGTACCGCCTCGAATTCGTCAAGCGCTACGCCCAGTGCGAGGTCGTGAACTTCAAGGAAGTAAAGGACATGGCGCTGCACATCAAGAAGATGACCGACTGGATGGGCGCCGACGTCTGCATCGACGCGGTCGGCTGCGAAGCGGCCGGCAACACCATGCAGACCATCACCGGCGTCTACACGATGATGCAGGCCGGTGCGGCGACCGTGCTGCACTGGTGCATCAACTCGGTGCGCAAGGGCGGCAACGTCTCGATCGTCGGCGTGTATGGACCGACCTTCAACGCGGTTCCGATCGGCAATGCGCTGAACAAGGGCTTGACCCTGCGCATGAATCAGGCCAGCGTGCGCCGTCACCTGCCGCGCCTGATCGAACACATCCGCGCCGGCCGCATCGATCCGAAGCAGATCATCACCCACCGCATCCCGCTGGAAGAAGTGTCGGATGCGTATCACATTTTCTCGAGCAAGCTGGATAACTGCATCAAGACCGTCCTGATTCCGCCGCGCGCCAACGAAACTCGCGCCGTCAAGGCCAGCGTCCAGCAGTGAACACACGATCGAGCACAGGAGAAACCATGGAAACACGACACGATATCGTTACCGCCAACGACCAGCGCGACGGCCAGCACGCGCCCGGCGAGCACGACGGCGAAGGCCACGTCGGCCATGTGCACGGCCACATCGCGCCGCGCCGCCCGACCCGCGACCAGTTGCAGCACATCCAGGGCTGGGGCGCCGACCTCGACCGCAAGAACCGTCCCGGCGTGCCGATGGAACGCACCCCGCCCCGCTTCATCAACGTCCCCGACGGCGACCCGGCGCCGCAGGAGCAGCACGTCGAAGTGCTGGTCTCGACCGAGCGTCCCGGCCGCACGCCGCTGTTCGGCTCGGTGCAGCCGCCGTCCGGCCTGTCCGGTGCGATCCGGCGCCTGGCGTTCAGGTCCACCGAGAATGACGTGCGCCACTGGCTGCTGTTGTTGCTGGCCGACCGCGTCAACGTGGTCGAAGGCATCGGCGACGACCTGGCCAAGGGCAAGGTGCCGAACATCCTGGCCGAGATGGGCATCAAGTCCGAGCTCAAGCACAATCCGGCCGGACTGGCGAAGAAAGTGGCGATCGGCGCGGCCGTGGTCGGCGCTGCCTGCTACCTGATGAAACGGCGCGACCGCCGCTAACGCTGAACTCGGCCTGTCGGCAGCAAGCCATGACCGTGTTGTCAACATTGACAACGCGGTCATTGTTTTTGAGCAAACCAACCTTTACGAGCTCGTCCATCATGGTCGATGACCGGCGCCCCCCGGCCCGGCATACCGGATGGAGACGAGATGATCCCGCAACCGCTTCTCAAGGCAGCCCTGCTGGCGGCTGCCATCCTGTTCGCGCCCGCCGCGCCCGCCGCGCCGATGATGGCGCCGCCGCTCAAGCTGGACGCCAAGGCCCAGGCCCAGGTCGTCAGCCAGCTGGCGGCGCGCCGGCCGGCGGTCGGCCTCGACGCCGACCACGGCTACAAGGTCGTGGCCCAGCACCCGGGCGTGCAGGGCACCCACGTGGTGCGCGTCGCCCACCTGTACAAGGGTCTCAGGATTTTTGGTTCGGAATCCGTGGTGGTGCTCGACGCGCGGCGCCAGATCGTGTCCGAGAGCGCCTCGCCGCGCCGCCTGCACCTGGGGCGCGGGCCTTCCAACCGCATGCAGGGCGCTACAAGCGGCTTCAACGTCAAGCCGACCGTCAACCGCAAGGCCGCGATCGCCGTCGCGCTGCGCGACATGCCGGAGGGCGTCGTCAACGTGGTGCCGCCGACCGCCGAACTGCTGATCTATCCGATGATGCGTGACGAGCGCGCGCCCGGCGCCGAGGGCAAGCTCGAGTCCGAGCTGAACGCGGCCGACCTGGTCGAGACTGTCGACCGCTACGAGCTGGCCTGGCTGGTGCGCCTGCGCATGAAGGCGGACCGGAAAAGCGGCGAGCAGCCGCTGTACTACGACGTCGTCGTGAACGCGCGCGACGGCGAGATCATCGACCGCTGGAACATGCTGCAGACGGTGGAAGGCATCGGCCACAGCCAGTACAACGGCCAGGTCCCGCTCAGCACCACCTTCGCCAACAACGTCTACCAGATGCTCGACCCCGAGCGCGGCAAGGGCGGCTCGTTCGGCGCGATGGCGATCACCAACGCCAACCATGGCACCTCGAGCGGCCGGGTGTACACCAACACCGTCAACACCTGGGGCGACGGCAAGCAGTTCGTCGAGGGCGGCAGCACCACGGGACCGAACGGCCAGACCGCCGCCGTCAACGCCATGTGGGGCTTGAAGAACACCTATGACATGCACAAGAGCGTGCTGGGCTGGCTGGCGCTGGACGGCCAGGACACGGCCACCCACATCGCGGTGCACGTCAACCGCGGCTACGACAACGCCTATTACAGCGATACCTGCCGCTGCATGTTCATCGGCGACGGCACGTATTTCACGAACCTGGCCTCGATCGACGTGGTCGGCCACGAGATGGGGCACGGCATCACGGCCGCCACCTCGAACCTGGTGTACGCGGGCGAGCCGGGGGGCCTGAACGAATCGAGTTCGGACATCGCCGGCGAGGTGGTCGAAGCCTATGCGCGCGCTGGCGGCAAGGGCGATGTCATCCCCGAGACCGGCAACGACTGGATGCTGGGCACGGAGATCAGCCGCACCGGGACGCCGCTGCGCTGGATGATCAAGCCCAGCCGCGATGGCAATAGCCACGACGCCTGGAGCGCGGGCCTGCGCCGGCTCGACGTCCATTACAGCAGCGGCCCGAACAACCGCATGTTCTACTTCCTGGCCAAGGGGTCGAGCGCGGAGAATGGCAACGATGCCTGGAGCCGCTACCTGGTCAGGCAGCCGCTGGCGATGACGGGCATCGGCATCGACAAGGCCTACCGTATCTGGTTCCGCGCCAATACGACCAAGTTCACGTCCAGCACCAATTACCTGGATGCGCGCGCCAAGATGATCGAAGCGGCCGGCGAACTGTATGGCGCCGGCGGACGCGAGGCGATCGCGGTGCAACGCGCCTACGCCGCGATCAATGTGGGACTCGATGTCGACGAACCGGCGCCCGCGCCGTCGAATGCGTCGGCTACTGGTCGGACATTAGTGGAAACGGATTGAGCGGGGTGCCTTTCCACCACTCTTTTTCGGGCGTCAGCGCGACCACGGCGAAATGCAGGTGCGGCGCGGCTGGATCGGCATTGCCGGTCGCGCCGACGTAGCCGACGATGTCGCCGCGCTTGACCTCCATGCCTTCCTTGATGTTGTCGGCATAGCGGTCGAGGTGGGCGTAGTAATAGGCGTACTGCTCGCCCGGATCGAACTGGTAGACCGTCAGCCCGCCCGGTTTGCTCTGGAACAGCTTGACCACCTTGCCGTCGGCCGCGGCGCGCACCGGCGTGCCGGTGGGCGCCATGATGTCGAGCGCCTCGTGCTGGCGCTGTTCGCCGCGCGGCTGGTAGAACGTGTCGGTCAGCTGGTGTGAGGCGATGCCCTGGACCGGCACCAGCAGCTTGCCGGGAACGGTGGCCGGGGCCATCGGCGCGGCGCCTTGGTCGGGTTGCGGACGCAGCGGCAGGTCGGCGTCAAGCAGGTTCGGTTCGACCACCGGCGCGGGCGGCAGCTGGCCCTCGATCCGGGCCGCGGGCACGCCGACCGCGTTTGCAAGCGGCGGCGCGGCGGCGAGTTCCGGCGCCGGCGCCGGCGGGTTTGATCCGTCGCTCAGCAACACGAACAGCACACCGGCGCCCAGCAGCGCGCCAACGATCAGGGTCATCAGCCATTTCATCGCGTTCTCCGTCGGGCGCCTCCCGCGCCGCTGTTTTGTTGGTGTGAAGCTCAGTCGGGATTACTTGACGAGTTCGACGTCGGTGCCTTCGCCGACCACCGCGCCCACTTCGGCGGCGCTCCAGTTGGTCAGGCGGATGCAGCCATGCGACTCGGTCTTGCCCACGTGGCCGGGCACCGGGGTGCCGTGGATGCCGTAGTGCGGCTTGGACAGGTCGATCCACATCACGCCGACCGGGTTGTTCGGCCCCGGCTTGATCTGGGTCTTGCTGTCGCCCGGCTTGGCATCCCAGAACAGCTTCGGGTTGTAGTGGTAGACCGGGTTGGCGTGCACGCCATTGATCTTCCAGTTGCCGACCGGCAGAGGATCGCGCTTGCTGCCGGTCGAGACCGGATATTGGGCCAGCAACTGGCCGCCGGCGTCATACAGTTGCAGCGTCTTGGTCGAGTCGCGCACCACGACCCTGGCTGCAGGCGGCAGCGGCTGCTTGCCGCTCACGTGCGGCACCATGATCCGTTCGCCGGCCTGCGCCAGGGACTTGCCTGGGTTGAGGCGCTGCAGCAGGGCCGGGCTGGCATGGAATTTTTCGCCCAGGCCTTCGAGCGCGGTGGCGTAGCCGAGCGCGGGCAGCTTGGCCTTGCCCATCATCGTGTCCGGGATCGGCTGGAACGGACCGGCCACGTCTTCTGCGGTGATCGTATATTCGGCCAGGGTCGGGCTGGGATCGACGTTCAGCGCGTTCCAGGTGGCTTCGTCGAGCTTGCCGGTGACCGGGAGACTGCGCTGGGCCTGGAAGGTGTTCAGCGCCTGGCGCATGTTCGAGCCATAGGCGCCGTCGATTTCGCCCGGCGACAGGTGCTGGCGTTCGAGCAGGACCTGGGCCCGCAGCAGGCGTTCGAATTCGGCTTGTCCGGCGACGCCGGGGGCCTGGGAGGCGCCGGGTGCAACCGGCGCAGGGGTGGCCGGCGCAGGTGCCGCCGGAGCAGGCGCAGCCGGCATCGGTGTGCCCGCTGCGGCTGGCTGCTGGACAGGAGCGGGCTGGCCGACTGGCTGTTGCGCGAAGGCATAAGGGAAAACGCCTCCGAGGGCGGCGATCAGGGTCAGTGCGGTGGCTTTCTTCATACGGTCTCCTGCAGTATGCTTCTGGAAACCGTAGCGTAAGGACATGAATCGACCGGGTCTGTGCGTGAACGAACTCTTCAATCTCGTCCGCTTTGTTCCACCCGGCGCTACAATCAATGCACCATGTCGTCCATCAGCCATACCGTCACCCTCGTTCCCCTCGGCGCCAGCTTTTCCGCGCAGGAAGACACGACCCTGCTGCGGGCGCTGGAGGCGGCCGGGCTCGATGCGCCCAGTTCTTGCCGCAACGGCACCTGCCGCACCTGCATCTGCCGCCTGCGCGAAGGCACGGTGGCCTATATGGTCGAGTGGCCCGGCCTGTCGTTCGACGAGAAACGGGAAGGAGCTATTTTGCCTTGTGTGGCGCTCGCGCGCAGCGATCTCGTAGTGGAATTGCCGCTGGCGCGGTGGCGCCGGCCGGACTGAACGGCTCATTGCATTGACGGGCTCAGCGGACCGACCGGCTCGTCGGACCAGCCGGCGCATGCGGCGCTCATGCGGCGCTGTCCAGGCCGGTGGTGGCGAACCGTTCGCGGTAGATCTTCGGCGCGATGCCCAGCTTCTTCATGAACACCCGCCGCATGTGCGCCTCGTCGCTGAAGCAGGCGCGCGCGGCCACCGTCTTCAAGGGCAGCGCAACGTCGGCCAGCAGGTGGGTGGCGCGCTCGAAGCGGCTGGCCTCGATGAATTCCTGGGCGCTCAGGCCCACTTCTTGCTGGAACACGCGGGCGAAGTGGCGCTCGCTCATCATCGCCCTGGCGGCCAGTTGCGCCGTCGTCAAGCGCTGGTGCAGATTGTCCAGGATCCAGTTCTGCAATTCGCGGATGGTCGGGCGCGCCGTGCGTTCGCTCTTGAGGTAGGAGCTGAACTGCGACTGGCCGCCGGGACGCTTCAGGTACAGCACCATTTCGGTGGCCACCTCGAGCGCCAGGTCGCGGCCGAAATCTTCCTCGACCAGGGCCAGCGCCAGGTCCATGCCGGCGGTGACGCCGGCCGAGGTCCACAGCTTGCCGTCGCGGATGAAGATCGCGTCGGCCTCGACTGCGATGGCGGGGTAGGCCGCCTGCAGGCGCGCGGCCACGCTCCAGTGGGTGGTGGCGCGCCTGCCGTCGAGCACCCCGGCGGCGGCGAGAAAGAACGCGCCCGAACAGAGCGACGCCAGGCGTTCGATGCGGGGGCAGGCCGCCGCCACCCAGTCGACGATCGCGGCGCCGTCCGCCAACGCCGCCTCGATGTGGCGGGCGCCGACCACGATCGCGCTGTGGGGCAGGGCCAGCGTGTGCAAGACCTTGGTCGCCTCGAGCGACATCAGGGTGTCCGACCGCACCGGGCCGAGGCGGGTCGACGCGATGCGCACGTCGTAGCCGGGCGCGCGGCCCTGGCCTGAACGTGCGAGATGCAGGTTGGCGTACTCGAACACCGACATCGGCCCGATCGCTTCGACGGCCTTGAAGCCGGGGTAGACCACGATGTCGACGGTCCGGGTGCGTGCCGTGCTGGCGTCGATCGCGGGTGGGAGTATGCTGGTCATGCGCCATTGTCGCTGTCGCGACCGGCAAAATCCAGTCTTCGAGCGGCAAAATCCTGCCATTCTCGCGCCGCGGCGCGCAAGGCGCCGGCCGCGGCGCGCATACTGCGGGCAGATAGCACCACATCACATCAATGCAAGCGAAGGAATCACCATGAAAACCAAAGCAGCCGTCGCATGGCAGGCGGGCCAGCCGCTGACGATCGAAGAAGTGGACCTGGAAGGCCCGCGCGAAGGCGAGGTGCTCGTCGAGCTCAAGGCCACCGGCATCTGCCACACCGATTACTACACGCTGTCGGGCGCCGATCCGGAAGGCCTGTTCCCGGCCATCCTGGGCCACGAGGGCGCCGGCATCGTGGTCGAGGTCGGCCCGGGCGTGACCACCCTGAAGAAGGACGACCACGTCATCCCGCTGTACACGCCGGAGTGCCGCCAGTGCAAGTTCTGCCTGTCGCGCAAGACCAACCTGTGCCAGGCGATCCGCTCGACCCAGGGCCGCGGCCTGATGCCCGACGCCACCTCGCGCTTCTCGCTGGACGGCAAGCCGCTGTTCCACTACATGGGCACGTCGACCTTCTCGAACTACATCGTGGTGCCCGAGATCGCGCTGGCGAAGATCCGCAGCGATGCGCCGTTCGACAAGGTCTGCTACATCGGCTGCGGCGTCACCACCGGCGTCGGTGCGGTGCTGTTCTCGGCCAAGGTCGAAGCGGGCGCCAACGTGGTCGTGTTCGGCCTGGGCGGCATCGGCCTGAACGTGATCCAGGCCGCGAAGATGGTCGGCGCCGACAAGATCATCGGGGTCGACATCAATCCGGCCCGCGAAGCCATGGCGCGCAAGTTCGGCATGACCGATTTCATCAATCCGAACGAGGTCGCGAACGTGGTGGACCACATCGTGCAGCTGACCGACGGCGGCGCCGACTACAGCTTCGAATGCGTCGGCAACACCACGCTGATGCGCCAGGCGCTCGAATGCACCCATAAAGGCTGGGGCCAGTCCTTCATCATCGGCGTGGCCGCCGCCGGCCAGGAAATCGCGACCCGGCCGTTCCAGCTGGTGACCGGCCGCGAATGGAAGGGCTCGGCCTTCGGCGGCGCGCGCGGGCGCACCGACGTGCCGAAGATCGTCGACTGGTACATGGAAGGCAAGCTCAATATCGACGACCTGATCACCCACCGCCTGCCGCTCGAGCGCATCAACGAAGGCTTCGACCTGATGAAGAGCGGCGAATCGATCCGCTCGGTGGTGCTCTACTGACGCATGCGGATCAGTCGGCCGGCAGCGTGAGCGCTTCGTGCGCCGCGCTGGCCGCGACCCCGACTTTTTCTCCGCCGCCCATCAGATAGATGCGGTTGCCGACCACCGCCGCGCCGTGCCCATGGCGCGGCGTCGGCATGGCCGGCAGGGCCGACCAGCGGTCGCTTGCCGGGTCGTAGACCCAGGATTCGCCGAACACTTTGGCTTGCGGGACGAACTGCTCGCCGCCGAACACATACAGTTTTCCATCATGGGCAGCCGCCGCCAGGCCGCCCTGGGCCAGCGGCAGCGGCGAGCGGGTCTCCCAGCGATCGCGGGCCGGGTCATACACTTCCAGGGTCGCCACGTTGACCGGACGCGACCTGCCGTTGGCCCCTGCGACCATCTGGCGCCCGCCCACGACGTAGATCTTGTTGTCGATCACCGCGCCGGCGGCGCTGTTGCGCGCGCTGGGCGCGTCCGCGATGCGCGACCAACGGCCCGACTGCAGATCCAGCGCCTCGGCGCGGCGGGTGTCGGCGTGTTCGCTGATGTGCTTCGCATCGGGGCGCGTCGGGACGCGCCCGCCGATGAAATAGATCCTGGCGCCGACGGTCGCGACCACGCCTTCCGCGCGGGGCTGCGGCAGCGCAGGGCCGGTCGACCAGCGGTCGGCCTTCGGATCGTAGACGAACACCGAGGCGTGGGCGCGCCAGTCGGGAATCGCGCCCGAGAAGCCGCCGATGCCGTAGATCTTGCCGCCGGCCGCGGCCAGGGCGATGTGATGGCGGCCCTCGGGCAGCGGCGCCAGCCGGGTCCAGCGGCCCGCTCCCGGGTCATAGGCTTCGAACAGATCGGTATAGCCGGGGGCCGCGCTCAGGATGCCGCCGGCCACGTAGATCTTGTCACCCAATACGGCGGGATAGATTTCCTGGCGCGCCAGCGAGGCGTCGGCCGCGCGCGACCAGGTCTGCGCCAGGACGGCGCCGGAAGCGGTGAGCAAACTCAGCGCCAGCAGTGCCGGCATCGGTTTCAAGATAGGGGCTCCCTGGATTAGCGCTCGATCGCGAGCGCCTGTTCGATCACCCGCAGCACCTGCGGCCAGGCGGGCGAGGTCGTGGCGACTTCGTCGTAGTGGCTCGCTTGCGGCAGGATCACCACCTCGGCGGCGTCGCCGGCCGCTTTGGCGCGTGCCGCATAGTCGTGCGCCACGCGCGGCGGAGAAATGGTGTCGAGCGCGCCCGTCACCAGCCAGGTGCGGCTGCCGTTGGGCATCAGGTCGGCGGCATTGGTGTCGGCCAGTACGTCCGGCCGTCCGGGGCTGGGCGTGCCGGCCAGTTGCGCGAGGTCGCGGCCGCAGCTGGACTTGATCAGTGCCGCCTCGTGGCGCAGGTCGGCCAGGCCGCCCAGGCTGACGACACGGTCGACCTTCAGGCCCCCGGCGCGGTACAGGGGGCTGGCGGCCGGGATGCGCGCACGGCCTGCGATCCACTGCACCAGCTGGCCGCCGGCCGAATGACCGATCGCGACGACGCGTTCCAGGTCCAGCGCGTGGGCCGGCGCACTGGCCGCGAGCAGGTCGAGCGCCGCATGCATGTCCAGGTACATGCCGGGATAGCCGCCGCCTTCCTCGTCCACGCGCCGGTATTCGACGTTCCACACGGCGATGCCGCGCGCGGCCAGGGCGCCGGCCATATTGCGCAATTGCCGGATGCCGCCGAACTTGCTGGTCCAGCAGCCGCCGTGCACCAGCACCGCCACCGGGAACGGCCCGCTGCCCTGCGGCACGAACAGCTCGGCGTATTGCGAGGGCGCCGGGCCATAGGCGAGCCTGGCGGTGGGGGCGGGGCCGGTCAGGGCCAGGTAGTCGTCGAGCGTCATCGGCGGGAGATTCGTCGGGGCGGCGTGGGCGTTCAGGAGCGCGCCGAGCAGGAAGGCTGGAAGCAGTCTGGACAGGCGCATGGGATCGGTGGCCGAAGTGGTAAAACGCCACTATAGCCGAGTTGTTATTGCGTGAGGAAACTGCACTGGCGGCAGGTCAATCGAAAAACCGGGCTGCTTGATCCGTGCTAGTCTGCGCTCGAATGCACCTTAGGCAACCGCGTTGCCTTCCATGTCATCGCGCACCGGCCGGCATCGCCGCCGCGCGCGTCCAACCTGAGAGGCCCAGATGAGCGAACACCATTCCCACACATCCCGGCGCGAGCGCGTCGGCCAGCACTTCCATTCCACCCCCGACCCGGAATATCCGGGCGAACCGCCGGCGCCGCCATCGCCGCCGCCGGTGCCGGACGACGTTCCCGACCCGGTCAATGCCCCGGTCGAGGAGCCGCGCCTGCCCGAACCGCCGATCCGGGCACATTAACCGGTCCCGGGCACATTAGCCGGTCCCGGGCGCAGACCGGATCCCTGCGCATGCGCGGGAATCCGTTGGTGCGTCAGCGCGAATCCCCCTGGCGGTTGCCGTCGGGCGCAGCGCCGCCTTCACGGCCTTCCTTGTCGCAGTCCTGCGCGCCATCGTCGGCCTGCCGGTTCGCTGGCAATGGCGGTATTTCGCGAATCAATTCATCGGTCTCGTGCTGTCCCGGGGAACGTTCGCCGCTACCGATGTCCGCTTCCTCGTACATCGTGCGGCCCTTGTTCTTGGGATCGATACTGGGCGTTGGGTCGTTCATGCTGTGCTCCGCTAAAGTTGTCAATGTCGTACGATCCTAACAGGCCGACCACAGTGCCGGCGCGCGGCAGGACGGCGCATGCGGTGTTGCTTTTTCGTCGTCGGTGACGCGGGTGTGCTCGCTGTCACACTGCGGCAACAATGCGGTTTCTATAATGAGCTTGTAACAATAAAAGCCAGGAGGAGATGATGGGTTCGACTTTGTACAACAAGATTTACCTGGGCCGCCGCCCGCTGCTGGATTCCAGCCACGCCCGGCTGGCGCTGCTGCTCGGCGTGCTTGCCGGCGCCGGGATCGGATGGTACGCGCTGCGTTCGCTGCGCTGAAGGTTGCCGCCATGGGCCGAGGCGCGTACCATGCGCCCTTTGCTTAACTGAATGCGGTAATGAAAAACGACAAGCTGACGACGGACGAATACGATGCGCTGGAACTGGTGCGCCTTGGTGGCAAGCAGAACCTGGCGACGGCCTGCGTCGGGCGCAACACCAAGCGCCTGTGCGGCATCAAGTTGATGTCCTTGAGCCGCGACAAGCGGCTGGCGCTCACCGAAAAGGGCGAGGAAGTGCTGTTCCTGCGCCGCTGCGTGCTGGGCCTGCGCGCGCTGGCAGCCGACCCGATGGCGGCGGTCGACGACGACGTGCTGCGCTTCCTGGGCCGCAAATCGCACGTCCTGCCGCTCGAGACGGGTGGCCATGCGCTCAGCGAGCGCGGCCGCGAGTCGCTGGCCGACATCGACCAGCAGGAAGCGCGCCACTGATCCTGGCTTGCAGCGCTGGCCACTAGCTGGCGCGCCGCGGCTTCGGATAGACCAGCGCCCGCACCGCCACCTCGGCCGGCACGTTCATCGTGGCCAGGAATTCCGCCGCGCGCGCCAGGCCAAGCGTCGGGACCGACGCCACCGCCTGGTTCACCAGGTCGCGCGTGCGGCCGTCCACGCGCTGCCTGCGCACCGCCTGCGCGCCAGACTCGTTCGCTGCCTCGGGCGTCTCGTTGATCATCATGGTTCGTACTCCGTCAATGCACGATAAGGACGGTGATTGTACGTCGATTGACAACCAAATGACTATGGAAATGTTTTCGAGAAGACAATTTTCATGCCTCCCGGATAGGGCGTCGCAGCGCTGTCCCAGCGGCGGTCTCAGGCGGGCATCGACGCTTCCTGCTCGCGCTGTAGCGCCGGCAGCGCCCGGCGCTGGCGCAGCAGCTGCTCGAATTCAGGGGCCGCCAGCGGCTTGCTGAAGTAATAGCCCTGCATCTCATCGCAACCACGGCTGCGCAGGTAGTCCAGCTGTTCCGCCGTTTCCACGCCCTCGGCGATCACCGCCAGCTTCAGGTTGTGGGCCAGGGCGATGATCGAGGTCACGATCGCGGCATCATTGGCGTCATGCGTGATGTCGGCCACGAAGGAGCGGTCGATCTTGAGCACGTCGATCGGGAAGCGCGACAGGTAGGAGAAGCTCGAGTATCCGGTGCCGAAGTCGTCGATCGAGAGGTTGACCCCGAGCGCCTTCATCCGGTGCAGCAGTTCCACCGCCGGCGTGACGTCGCTCATGAACAGGCTTTCGGTCAGCTCGATCTCGAGGCAGGATGGGTCCAGGCCCGTCTCGCGCAGGGCCGACTCCAGGCTGTCCAGCAGGTCGGGCGCGCCGAACTGGCGCGCCGACAGGTTCACTGCCACCCGCAGGCGCGGCAGGCCGGCATCCTGCCAGGCCTTGTTCTGGGCGCAGGCGGTGCGCATCACCCAGGCCCCGA
This sequence comes from Massilia sp. UYP11, assembly GCF_050434805.1. Lineage (NCBI taxonomy): Bacteria > Pseudomonadati > Pseudomonadota > Betaproteobacteria > Burkholderiales > Oxalobacteraceae > Massilia > Massilia sp. UYP11. The sequence goes on along the minus strand of NZ_JBNDJE010000019.1, from coordinate 67,905 downwards.
TTTGCACGATCAGGCCGGTCTCCTCGGCCACGCCGACGAAGCGGCTCGGCGGCACCATGCCCAGCTCCGGATGGTTCCAGCGGATCAGCGCTTCCATGCCCACGATCTGGCCGCTCTTGAGGTCGACCTGCGGCTGGTAGTGCAGCACGAATTCGTCGCGTTCGAGGGCGTTGCGCAGCGCGCTTTCGATGCGCACCCGCTCCAGCGATTCCTCGTTCATGGCCGGGGTGTAGAACTGGAAGTTGTTGCGGCCCAGCTTCTTGGCGCGGTACATGGCGATGTCGGCATGTTCGATCAGGTGGTCGCTCGACGTGCCCTGGCTTGGATACACCGCCACGCCGATCGAGCAGGTGACGAAGAACTCCTTGTTGCCGAGCATGACCGGCTGCGCCACCGCATGCATGACCCGCTCGACGATGGCCGGATTGAGCGGCTCGTCGGCGTGCTCGCCCAGGATCGCCACGAATTCGTCGCCCGACAGGCGCGCCACGGTGTCGGCGTCGCGCAGCGACGAGCGCAGGCGCGCCGCCACCGTCACCAGCAGCACGTCGCCGGCCTTGTGGCCCATGCTGTCGTTGACGAACTTGAAGCGGTCCAGGTCGATCAGCATCACCCAGACCGGACGCCCGCTGCGGTTGGCGTAGGCGATCGCCTGGCCCAGGCGGTCCTGGAGCAGCGAGCGGTTGGGCAGGCCGGTCAGCACGTCGTGCTGGGCCACGTGGTGCACGCGCTGCTCGGTCAGCTTGCGTTCGGTGATGTCGCTGCCGGTGCCGCGGTAGCCCTGCAGCTCGCCCCGGTCGTCGAAGATCGGCTGGCCATTGACCAGGAACCAGCGCGTCTCGCCGTGGTCGTTGACGATCTGGTATTCGAGATTGGTGAACGCCTCGTGGGCCTGCATCCTGGCCAGGTGCGCGCGCCCGCCCTCGCTGTCGAGCAGCCCCGGCACGCATTCCCAGCGCGTCTTGCCGAGCAGGCCCTGGACCGCCACGCCCGACTTCTCGGTGAAGCCGCCGGTGACCATCGTGAAGCGGAAATCCTGGTCCTGCTCCCAGTACCAGTCGGACGACATCGAGACCAGCTGGCGGAAGCGCTGCTCGCTTTGCAGCAGCGCCTTTTCGGCGCGCTCGCGCGCGGCCATGTCCTCGATCAGGCGGCGGTTGCTGCGGCGCAGGTCCGAGGTGCGCTGGCGCACCAGTTGCTGGACCGCGCGCGCGCGCATCCCCGCCGATTGGACGAAGGCGGCGCCGAGCAGCGTCACCAGGATGCCGCCCACCAGCAGCGCCACCGAGGCCATGTGGTCGGCCAGGAACGGACGCGGCGCGGCGGTGACCTCGACCCGCCATGGGCGTCCGCCGGCCTGCAGCACGGTGGCGCGCTCGCCGTGGCCTGGCCTGAGCCAGCTGGCGAGCGCCGGGCGCGCCTGCGGCGCGGCAGGGCCGGTCGACAGCAGCAGCGTCGCCGGCTCGGCCTGTTCGCCGGCATATACCGACACGAAAATATCGGCCCGGTCCAGGAGGCCAGCCCCCAGCAGCGACTGGTGCATCAGTTGCCTGGCCCGGATGACGACCGCGGTATTGCCGAGCAGTTCGCCGCGCTTGCCGAATACCGGCATGACCAGGTCGAAAGCGGCGGTCCCGGTCCGCACCAGCATGAACAGGCTCGTCGCGGTGGGCTGGCCACTGCGACGAGCCTGGTCGAGCGCGGTCATGAGCGATGCGTCGGGGCCCAGGTCCAGACCGAAGGCGCCCTCGTTCCCAGGCATCGGCTCGACGTACTCGATCACGTGATAGCGTTCGCGCGGCGCCGCCGGCGCCAGGCCGCCCGGCGTCTTTTCCATCAGGACGGCGCCCGGCCGCACGCGCTGCAGTTCGGCCTCGACCGCCGCGCGCTCGTGCGCCGGCACCACCCGATGATAGTGGAAAGCCTGGATGAAGCGATGCCGCTCGAGCAGGCGCGAGGTGAAGTCGGCGAAGCGTTCGCGGCTGACCGGCTCGCCGTTCGAGAACAGCTGGTTGGTCACCGCCAGCACTTCGATCGCGCCGTCCATCCCCTGGCGTATCGCCGCCACCCGCTCGTCGGCGCGCTGGGCGAAGGCGAGCGCCATATTGTCATACTCGAGGTGGCTGACGCCGATGAACAGCCCGAATGAAGCCGCCAGCCCGCCCCCCAGGGTGAGGGCCGCCGCGAGTGTCAATGAACGGATTGGTCGGCGCGGCATGGGGTCGTGTTCCTGGGCTATGGTAGGGAAGTAGTGGTGCGTTGAAAGAAAACTGATTTCCGGTAGGCATTTATCCGCGCAAGTGTGTCATAAACGCGGTAGGCTCGCAAACGAATCCTGTCGTGCGAGACAATTCTTCCACATGCTCAACGCCGCGCCAGCCAGGCCACCAGCAGGCGCGCCAGCAGGCGGTTGCTCCAGCCCAGGCCGCGCCCTTCCTTGCGGGCCATGCGCTCCAGCAGGCGCTCGCCGCGGCCGGGGGCCGCGCCCGGGCGGCCGGGACGGACCGCGAACAGGATCCGGTTGTTGCCGGCGATGCGCGCAAACCAGGCCAGGCGGCCGTCGAAGGCGGCGCGCAGGCGCTGCAGCGCGCTCGCATACTGGGGATCGTAGGTAAACACGTTTGCCACCAGCACGCCGCCCGGATGCAGGGCGCGCCGGCAGGCGCCATAGAACGCGCTGCTTGCCAGGGCGCCCGGCAGGCCCCGGCTGTCGAAGCCGTCGACCAGCAGCACGTCGCAGCAGCCCGGCATGCGCGCCAGGTAGTCGGCCGCGTCGCAGTGCAGGACGTGCAGGCGGGCGTCGTCGGGCGGCAGGCGGAACTGGTCGCGCAGGGCGATCACGTCCTGCCGGATCTCGAGCACGGTGATGCGGGCGCGCGGAAAGTGGCGGTGGCAGAACTTGGCCAGCGAACCGCCGCCCAGCCCGACCATCACGATGTGGCGCGGATCGGGCACGAACAGCGCGAAGCACATCATGGCGCGCGTGTATTCCAGCACCAGCGCGTCGGGACGCGAGACCAGCATCTCGCTCTGGACGTCCCCGGGCGTGAATTCGAGGGTGCGGCGGTCGCCCTCGGTGCGCACCAGGGGCGGGTGGTCGTCGAGGGCGGCCGGGCGGTCGAGGGGAACAGGCATGGAAGAAGTATATGCGAGCGGCGCGCCCGCCAGGCGCCGCCCGCATTCCGGCGTCAGGCGCCCGGACCCATCAGCGGCACCACGCCAAAGATCACGGCCGCGACCAGCATCACCAGCGAGGCCGAGATCGACCAGATCAGGGTGTAGCGCTGGTGGTCGCCGAATTCGACCTTGCACATGCCGACCAGCAGGTAGGTGGACGCGACCAGGGGACTGAGCAGGTGGACCGGCTGGCCGATGACCGAGGCGCGGCCGATCTCCGCCGCCGTGATGCCATACACCTCGGCCGCCTTGGCCAGCACCGGCACCACGCCGAAATAGAAGGCGTCGTTCGAGATGAAGAAGGTGAACGGGATGCTCAGCAAACCGGTGACGATCGCCATGTAAGGCCCCATCCATTCCGGCACCGCCGCGATCACGCTCAGGGCGATGGCGTCGACCATTTTCGTGCCCTGCAGGGTGCCGACGAAGATGCCGGCCGCGAAGATCAGCGACACCACCGGCAGCACGTTGGCCGCATGCGCCTCGATGCGCGCCTTCTGCGCTTCCAGGCCCGGATAGTTGACGGTGATGGCGATCGCGAAGAAGATCATGAACAGCACCGGCAGCGGCAGGGCGCCCAGCACCAGCAGCACCAGCAGCGCCGCGGTCATGAGGAAGTTCACCCAGATCAGTTTTGGGCGCGCGGTGTCGGGCGAGGACACGCCGGCCGGCGGCTCGTCGCCCCCGCCCGATCCACCCGATCCACCCGATCCGCCCGTGAGCGGGGCGCCGCCATCGGCGTCGATGCGGCCGGCGGCGAAGGCGTGCACATTGCCCTCGCGCCCAATGGGGGCCGGAGCGGCCGGGGCGGCCGGGGCGGCGCTCCATTGCCCGGTGGTGCCGTTCATGGCGCCGGCCACCGCGAGTTCCGGGAAGGCCGGCAGGACAGTCGCCGGGGCCGGCTTCCTGACGGTCGCCTGGCCCGGCAGGCTGACGCTGCCCAGGCGCTTGCGCTCGCGCATGCCCAGCACCCAGGCCACGAACATCACCCAGATGGCGGTGACCGCCATCGGCAGGATCATCGGCACGAAGATGTCGCTCACGTCCACGCCCAGCGCGGTGGCGGCGCGCGCCGTCGGGCCGCCCCACGGCAGGATGTTCATCACGCCGCCCGCCAGCATGATGACGCAGGCCATCGTCAGGCGGCTCATCCCCAGGCGCATGTACAGCGGCAGCATGGCCGACACCGTGATCATGTAGGTGGTGGCGCCGTCGCCGTCGAGCGAGATGAACATCGCCAGCGCGGCGGTGCCGACCACGATCTTCATCGGGTCGCCCTGCACCAGTTTCAGGATGATGCGCACGACCGGGTCGAACAGGCCGGCGTCGATCATGATGCCGAAATACAGGATGGCGAACATCAGCATCACGCCGGTGGGGGCCAGGGCGCGGATCCCGTCGAGCATCATCGGGCCGAGGCCGGCGCCGAAGCCGCCGATCAGGCCGAAGACGATCGGCACGACGATCAGCGCGACCAGCGCCGGCAGGCGCTTGGTCATGATCAGGAACATGAAGACCACGACCATCGAATAGGCGAGGATGGTCAGCATGTCATGCTCCGCGAAGGGATAAGGGATGGCGTGGCCAGGACGGCGCGCGCGAAAGCCGGCTGCTTCATGATGTCTCCGATCGTTGTCGTGAATGGGGTAGTGCCCCGTTTTCGCCAACTATAGGCCGCGCAAGCTTTCAATCAGCTTTCAGCGCGCGGCGCATCGAAGACCACCTCGACGCGCAAGCCGCCGGCATCCGCGCGCCCGAGCGTGAGGGCGGCGCCGTGCAGCGTGGCGATGTCGCGCACGATCGCCAGCCCCAGCCCGGTGCCGCCCGGATCGGCGTCGAGCGTGGCCTGGGCGCGGTAGAAGGGCATCACCACCTTGTCGATCTCGGCCTCGCTGATGCCGGGGCCGCTGTCGCTCACCGCCAGCACGACCCGGTCGTCGCGCCGGCCCACCCACAGCAGCACGCTGCCGCCCGCCGGCGTGTAGCGGATCGCGTTGTCGACCAGGTTCGCCGCCAGTTCGTGCAGCAGCAGTTCCTGGCCGACGACCGTGGTGTCGGCGTTGGCCGCGACTTCGAGCGCCAGGTCGATGCCCTTCTGCACCGCCGGCAGGGCCAGTTCCAGGCCCACCTGGCGCGCGACGAGCGCCAGCGCCACCGGCCGCGCATGCTCGCCGCCGCCACCATGCTCGATGCGCGCCAGCAGCAGCAGGCGGTTGGCCAGGTGGATGGCCGAGTCGGTGGTGCCGGCGATCGCGCTGACGATGGCGCGCATCGCCGCCGGATCGTTCTCGCGCAGCGCCAGCGCGGCCTGGGTCTTGAGCACCGCGAGCGGGGTGCGCAGCTGGTGCGAGGCGTCGGCGATGAAGCGGCGCTGGCTGGCGATCAGGTCCTGCATGCGCGCCATGGTGCCGTTCATGGCCGCCACCAGCGGCCGCACTTCCTTGTGCACCAGGGCTTGGTCGATGGTCGACAGGTCGGACAGCGCCCGCGTCTCGACCTCGTTCTTGAGCCGCATCAGGGGCCGCAGCACCAGGCGCACCGCAAACCACACCAGCGCCGCCACCGCCAGCACCAGCACGGCCTGGCGCAGCAGGGTGTTGAGGAGGATGTCGCGCGACAGGGCGTTCCTCGCGTCGAGCGTCTCGCCCACCTGGATCAGGGCGATGCCGCGCATCGAATCGTCGTAGACCGGCTGCAGCAGGGCCGCGATGCGCACCGGTTCGCCGTTGTAGCTGGCGTGGTAGAAGCGCACCAGGGCCGGATACAGGTCGCTGCGCGGCACGCCCGCCGGCACCGGCGGCAGGTCGTCGTAGCCGCTGACGGTCTCGCCATCCAGGCCGGTGACCTTGTAGTAGATGCGGCCCAGGGTGTCGGTCTCGAAACTGTCCAGCGCCACGTAGGGGACGTCGGCCACCACCTTGCCGCTTCTCACCGTCACGCGCTCGGCCAGCGCGCGCGTGGACGACAGCAGCGAGCGGTCGTAGGCGACGTCGGCCGCGTCCAGCGCGTCGCGGTACAGCGACACGGCATTCGCCGCCACCAGCGCCACCAGCGGCAGGATCAGCCAGCGCAGCAGCTGCTGGCGCAGGCTGCCGAGCGGCCCGGGCGCGGCGCGCGGCAGCGGGGAGGTGCGCTGGTCCATGGCCTCAGGCGGGTTTTTCTTGCATCAGGTAGCCGATGCCGCGCAGGGTGACGATGGCGGCGTCGCCGCCGGGGCGTTCGAGCTTCTTGCGGATGCGGTGGATGTACAGCTCGATCGCGTCGAGATTGGCGTCGTCGCTCAGGGCGAACACTTCCTGGAACAGCTTTTCCTTCGACAGCGCGCGGCCCGGCCTGGTGATCAAGGCTTCGAGCACCGCGTGCTCGCGCGGCGTCAGCGCCAGCGGCTCGCCGCAATACGAGAACATGCGCGAGACCGTGTCGAAGGCGAGCTGGCCGCAGCGGTGCACCAGCGCCTCGCTGCCGCCGCGCCGGCGCAGCAAGGCTTTGACGCGCGCCTCGAGTTCGGCCAGCTCGAACGGCTTGGACAAATAGTCGTCGGCGCCCAGGTTCAGGCCCTGCACCTTGTCTTCCAGGCCGCCGCGCGCGGTCAGGATCAGCACCGGCGTGCTGGCGCGCGCGCCGCCGCGGGCGCGCAGGCGGCGCAGCACGTCCAGGCCATCCATGCGCGGCAGGGTCAGGTCCAGGATCACCAGCGCGTAGTCCTGGGTGTGCAGCAGGGCGTCGGCGTCGGCCCCGGTGCGCGCGCATTCGACGGTGAGATGGGCGTCGCGCAGCGCCTTCGACACCCAGTGCGACAGCTCGACGTGGTCTTCAACTAGCAGGATTCTCATCGCGCCAGTGTAAGCGCAAAGGCCGGGCGGCGGAAAGGGCGGGCGTCGACGGCCGACTGAAAGCGAATTGAAAGGTAGTCGCGCATATAGTCGGTCGAATAAAGCAGCACAAACATATAAGATTCGGAGACACCATGAAGCAGTCGGCCCTCGCGCTCGCCGTCCTGGCAGCGCTTTCCCTGAACCATTCGGTTTTCGCCCAGAGCAATGTGCAGGTGTATGGCCTGATCGACGCCGGCGTCGAGTACGTTAACCATGCCGGCGAAGACGGCGGCAAAGGTGGTGGCAACATCTTACGCGTGATCTCGGGCGGCAAGAACACCTCGCGCTGGGGTTTTCGCGGCAGTGAAGACCTCAAGGGCGGCCTGAAGGCGGTCTGGCAGCTCGAAGGCGGCATCCTGATGGATACCGGCGAAAGCGACGGCGCCGTGTTCAAGCGCCAGGCCTGGGTGGGCCTGGACGGTTCGCTCGGGCGCCTGGTCATCGGCCGCTCGTTCACCACCACCTATGAACTGGTGATCAAGTTCGATCCGCTGGGTTTCGCCCCCAATTATTCCTGGGCCACCGGCGCCAGCGCCACCGGACCGTCGAAGTACGGCATGACGACCCAGTTCGACAACCTGGTCAAGTACACGGGAAAAAGCGGCGGCTTCACCTATGGCGCCACGATCGGCCTTGGCGAGCGCGCGGGCAGCCTGGCCGAGGGACGCAAGCTGGCGCTCGGCGGCTCGTGGTTCGGCGAGGGCGGCCTGGGCTTGATGGCAGCCTATGAGCGGATCAACGGCATCGCCGTCGCCGGCGTGCCCGCGCGCGACGACACCGCCGCCTACCACCTGGCTGCGGATTACCAGACCGGCGAATGGCGCTACACCGCCGGCATGCGCGGCTACCGGCTTGACGCTGCCCGCGCCGGCGCCGACCTGCGCGCCGACACCTATTGGGGCGGGATCTCGCGCACGATCGACGATGTGACCCTGACCGGCGCCGTCTACCACGTCGATACCGGGGACGTGCCGGACGTCGGGGATGCCGACCCGACGATGTTCGTCGTGCGCGGCATGCTGGCGCTGTCCAAGCGGACCACGCTCTACCTGTCGGCCGCGCATGCGAAGGCCGACCACGGCCAACTGGTCGGCCTGTCGCGCGACGACCCCGGTTTCGGTTCGACCCAGACCGGCGTCACGGCCGGCATCCAGCACCGTTTCTGAGCCGGTTCGCCACTGCAGCCGGCATGGCGCTATCATGCCTCCCATGAGATTCGTGCACACCTTCCTCGCCATCCTGGGCCTGGCGCTGGCTGCGCCCGGCGCCGCCCAGCCGCGCGAGGCCGAATGCCTGATCCCGTCCAAGCCCGGCGGCGCGATGGACCTGACCTGCAAGCTGGCGCGCAAGGCCCTGCACGGCCAGGGCGGCGCGCCCGAGCTGCAACTGAGCTACCTGCCGGGCGGCGTGGGCGCCGTGGCCTGGCATACGGTGGTGTCGCAGCGCCGCGCCGAAGCGAATACCCTGGTCGCCTTTTCCGGCGGTTCGGTGCTCAACCTCGCGCTCGGCAAATTCGGCGCCGCCGACGTCGACGACGTGCGCTGGGTGGCGGCGTTCGGGGCCGACTACGGCATGGTCGCGGTGCGCGCCGATTCGCCCTGGCGGTCGCTGGACGATCTGTTGACCGCCCTGAAGCGCGATCCGGGCAAGGTCTTGATCGGCATGTCCGGCACGGTCGGCAGCCAGGACTGGATCAAGATGGCGCTGCTGGCGCAGATGGCCGGCATCGATCCGCGCAAAATGCGCTTCGTCGCCCTCGAGGGCGGCGGCGAGCAGTTCATCGCGATGCAGGAGAATCACGTGCAGGCGGTGTCGGGCGACACCTCGGAGGCCTTGCTCCATACCGGCGCTGGCCGTGTGAGGGTGCTGGCGGTGCTGTCCGAACGGCGCCTGCCGGGGGCGCTGTCGGGCGTCAAGACCGCGCGCGAACAGGGCTACGACGTGGTCTGGCCCGTGATCCGCGGCGTGTGGATGGGTCCGGACGTGCCCGAGGCCGATTACCGGCGCTGGGTGCAGGCGTTCGCCAATATCGAAGCCAGCCCGGAATTCGCCGAAAAACGGGCCCGGGCCGGCCTGTATCCGTTCTCGCTCACCGGCGACGCGCTGACCCGCTACATCCGGCAGTCGGTCGCCGGCCACCATCGCCAGGCGCGACAATTCAAGCTGCTGCGCGAACGCTGAATACCCGACCTGAAATCCTGGCGAGCCCTTCATTGTCACCGTCTGCTTTCGAGGCGATCGAAAAGTTGCAATGCAGTTAACGAAATGACGCTGCGCGATGACGATTGCCGGGCAATTCGCAGTGCCGAGTCGCCGTAACGCGTATACTGCTGTCGCTCCGTCGATATGGTCACGGCCGCGCATTCCCCGCCGCCGGGCCCGACAGATCCCGCATTCACGACACCAGGACAAGAAACGCCATGAACAGTGCACCGATTTCCCAGACGCTCCGCTCGCTGGTCCGTTCCCTGCCGCGCACCGGCATCACCCTCAGCGAACTGATACAGCGTGTCGGCAACGATGGCCTGCTGATCCTGGTCACCCTGCTGACGCTGGTGTTCCTGATCCCGGTGTCGATTCCGGGCGTGAGCACCGTGTTCGGCGCCGCCATCCTGCTCATCAGCGTGAGCCGCCTGTTCGGCCGCAACCTGTGGATCCCGGCGAAGATCGAGCACCGCATCATCGGCACCCGCAAGCTGCGCCCGCTGCTGCGCAAGGCCTTGTCATGGCTGAAAAAGCTCGAGCGCGTCAGCCGCCCCAACCGCATCGAGTGGCTGGTGACCGGCGGCACCATGGCGGTCATCAACAACCTGGCCCTGATCCTGGGCGCCGTGCTGCTGATGATGCCGTTCGGTCTGATCCCATTCAGTAATACCTTCCCGGCAGTAGCCATCCTGTTCCTCGCCATCGGCCTGCTGCAGCGCGACGGCCTGTGCATCCTGCTGGGCCACGTCAGCAATGTCGTGACGATCCTGTATTTCGCCGTCCTGATCGGCGGCGGCGGCCTGGCCATCCGCGAGGTGTTCAACCGCTTCGCCGGCTGAGGACGATGCCCGGGAGCAACGTCGATGCGGAAGAGTTGGCTTGTTGCAAAGCATCTTCTTCTGATAAGCTGGCCGCTTCGACGAAAGAGCCCATGTTCCTGGATCATCCCACCATGACCGCGACCAATGCTGTGGCCGAGCCGGACCGCCTGGAGCGGCTGCAGCGCGTTTACGGCTACGCGACGGCGCTGGCGGATGCGGCGGGCGATGGCGGTTTCGTCGATAAAGTCACGCAGCTGCACGACCACAAGGGCACCCTGATCGTGTTCTGGCACGAGCCGCCCCTGGATGCGGAGCGGGACTATTTCACCCGCGCCTGGGCCAGCAAGGTCGGCGACGGCACCCTGAACGTCGAACATGAGTACTGACACAATGATGCTGGACGCGTCGACCATGGTCCTGGTACTTGCATTGGGCAACCTGGCCCTGTGCGCGCTGCTGACCTTCTTCAACCACGGACCGACCCGCTCGCCGGCGCTGACGCTGTGGGGCCTGTCGAAGCAGATCCAGGGCAGCGCCTGGCTGCTGCTGGCCCTGGGCGACGCCGGCGTGGTGCCGGCCCCGATCGCGGTGCCGGGCGGCTATGCCTTGCTGTTCGCCGGCGTGGCGGTCGAGGGCGGCGCCGCGTGGGAGGCGGCGCGGCCGCGCGCCTGGCGCACCCCGACCATGATCGTCGGCGGCGTCGCGATCCTGGGCTTCTTCCTGTGCTACCTGATCGACGAGGAGGGCTTGCGCGCCGTGGCCGCTTCACTGCTGCTGGGCGGCTTCTATTTCTCGGGCGCGCTGGCCCTGGCCTGGCGCTGGGGCGAGGCCAGCCTGCTGCAGCGCTTCCTGGCGCTGGCCAGCATGGCGCTGGCCCTCGTGGTGGCCGCGCGCGGCCTGTCGGTGCTGCTGCTGCCGGGCGGCTGGGGCTGGCTGACGAGCGAGCTGCTGGGCCAGCTGTCCAGCGGCGCCCTGTACCTGCTCATGCTCGGCAATGCCTTCGGCGTGCTGCTCCTGACCCGCGAACGCCTGCAGGACGCGCTGCAGCGCGCCGAAGTGATCGATCCGCTGACCGATGCGCCGAACCGGCGCGGCCTGTTCCAGCTCCTGGGTCCGTGGATGGCGCTGGCGCGCCGCCCGGGCCTGCCGACCGCGCTGGTGGTGTTCGATCCGGACGGCTTCAAGCGCGTCAACGACAGCTATGGCCATCCGGCCGGCGACGTCGTGCTGCGCCAGATGGTCGAGCTGTGCCGGCGCCAGCTGCGCGACAGCGACCAGCTGGGGCGCGTGGTCGGCGTCGAGTTCGCGCTGCTGCTGCCGCGCACCAACCTGCTCGATGCCGCGCAGGTGGCCGAGCGCATCCGCGCCGCGATCGAGTCGACCCCGTTCAAGGGCGAGCGCGCGATGATCAAGCTCACCGCCAGCTTCGGCGTCACCACCATCCGCCCCGAGGACAGCACCACGACCCTGTTCCAGCGCGCCGACGAGGCCTTGCAGCGGGCCAGGCAGGGCGGGCGCAACCGCGTGGAGCTGGCCAGCGAGACGCTGGCCGAGGTGTGAGCGGCCTCACCATGTGAGCCGCAGCGACAGCAGCAGTAACAGTAACAGCAGCAGCAGCGGCGGGCGTTGGCGTCGCGCCGTCATGCGCATGTCACGGGCGAGGATTATCCTGCGCTCAGTTCAACTGGACATGCCATGCAAGCCTCACCTGCCGGATCCACCGAGTCGCCCGTCTACGCCGCCGTTGAGCTGGGCTCGAACAGCTTCCGCCTGCACGTCGGGCGTGTCGAGGACGGCGTGCTGCGCCTGGTCGCCACCATGGCCGAGCCGGTCCGGCTGGCCGCCACGCTCGACGAGGACGGCATGCTGTGCGCGGCCGCCATGCGCCGCGCGCTGGGCTGCCTGGAGGCGTTTCGCGGCGTGCTCGACGCCTGGCGCCCGCAGGCGGTGCGCGTGGTGGCGACCTCGGCCCTGCGCATGGCGCGCAACGCTGCGCTGTTCCTGCCCGCGGCCGGCAAGGCGCTGGGCCGGCCGGTCGAACTCATCGCGGGTGACGAAGCCGGTCGCCTGGTCTACCTGGGCGTGGCGGCCACGCTCGGTGCGCAGGACAGCGGGCCGCGGCTGGTGGTGGACATCGGCAGCGGCTCGACCGAGCTGGTGCTGGGGCAGGGCGCCGCGATCCGGCGCATCGAATCGTTCGCCGTGGGCGCCGTGCGCCAGAGCCTGACCTTCTTCGCCGATGGGCGCCTGGACGCCGCCGCCTTCGACGCTGCGGTGCGTTCGAGCCGCAGCCGCTTCGCCGAGGCCAGGCTGGGCGCGCAGCGCTGGCAGCAGGCGGTCGGCGCCTGCGGCACGGTGCGCGCGCTGGCCGAGATCGCGCAGCTGCACGGTGAGGAAGGCGTCTTGGGCCGCGCCGGCCTCGAACGGCTGCGCGCCCACTTCGTCGGGATCGGCCACCTGGCCGGCGTGCGCCGGGCCTATGCGGCGGCCGAACGCGCACCGCACCTGCCGGGCGGGCTGGCGATTCTGATCGGCTTGATGGAAGAACTCGACATCGGCGAGCTGGCGCCGGTGCGGGCCGGCCTGCGCGTGGGCGCGCTATGGGATTTGCACCAGCGGGATGTGCACCAGCAGGACTTGCAGCAGCAGGCGGCGGCGGGCGCCGCCGCGTTGATCGACCCGCTAGCGCGTTCGCTCGGCGTCGCCTGACGCCTCGGCGACCGGCTGCCCGGGCGGCGGCACCGTCAGCAGCGCCGTGCCCGGCGGCTCGTCGCGCAGCCAGCCGAACAGGATCGCCATCATCAGCGGGCCGACGAACAGGCCGATCACGCCCATGGTCGAGACGCCGCCCAGCAGGCCGAACAGCACCGCCAGGAACGGCAGGTTGACGCGCTGCCCGATCAGTTTCGGGCGGATGAATTTATCGACCAGGAACAGCTCGACCGCGCCCCAGGTGAACAGGCCCAGCGCCTCGGCCGAATGGCCCTGGCCGAACAGCAGCAGCGAGACCACGGTGAACGACAGCGGCGCGCCGCCCGGGATCAGGGCCAGGTAGCCGGTGATCACGCCCAGCAGCACCGGGGCCGGGGCGCCGGCCACCCAGTAGGCCACGCCCAGCACGATGCCTTCGAGGATCGCGATCGACCCCAGTCCCAGCGCGGTGCCGCGCACCGACAGCGGCAGCACGCGCCGCAGCTTGGTGTACTGGTCGGGCAGCAGGCGCGCGCCGGCGCGGTCGATGTAGTGCATGACGCTCGAGCCGTGCACGTACAGCACGAACAGCGTGAGCATGGTAAGGAACAGATACAGGGCGTTGGCCAGGATCGTGGAGCCCCAGACGCGCGCGGTATCGGTCAGGTGCGGCATGAAGTCGCCCACCGTGGTGCGCACCAGAGCGTTCAGTCCGCCCGGCACGGCGAGGTGCTCGAGCCACCACTTGACGGCCGGTTCGGCCACCAGCGGCAGGTTGGCCAGCCAGCTCGGCACCGGCACCCCGGTCTGGTTGAAGCTGACGAGCATGCGCTGCAGGCTGGCCAGCTCGTAGGTGAGGGTGTGGAACAGCAGCACCGACGGTCCGACGAAGCTGACGATCAGGAGCAGCAGCATGAAGCTGGCGCTGGCCAGCGGCGCCCAGCCGCGCCGCAGCAGACGCTGGTGCAACGGCCAGGTGATCACCGCGAGCAGGCCGGCCCAGGCGATCGAGCCGAGAAAATGTTGCAACAAGAAGGCCAGGGCGATGGCGAACAGCACCGGCAGGATCAAATGAGCTTTGTTGCGCATACTGGCCCGGATCGAATCACGTTTTCCTCAAAAAATTTCTGCGTCGCGCGGAGTTTACAGCAGAGTTGTCCGCTTGAAAGAATAATACAGGATGCATTCCCAAAAAAGCGGAGTTTACGGAATGAATTCTTCTGAAAAACAGAAGGCCGCCCCTATGGGAATAATATTGTGACACCGATCGGCGCCGGTGGCGACAGGCGCGCGGTATGTACGGCGCGCTGCGGGAAGCGAGTAAATCGTTTATACTGTTTTCCCACTCAACGATGGAGCAGCACCCATGCCACGCAAGCCGGCGGCCGCGCCCGAACCAGCAGCGCGCGCGCAGCGCCCCAGGGCGAACAGCGCCCACCCTCGACCGGCGGCCAGGACCGTGGCCGGGTCTGTGACCAAGCCCGCGGTCAAGCCCGCCGTCAAGCCTGCGGCCAAGCAGATGCCCGCCGCCGCCACACCGACGAAGGGCGGGCTCAGGACGGCGGTCAAGTCGGCCGCCAGGGCGCTCGCGCATCCCCCGCCCAGGAAGTCGGCGGCAAAGTCGGCAGCGAAGCCGACCACGAAGCCAACCACGAAGCCAACCCCGAAGCCAACCCCGAAGCCAACCCCGAAGCCAACCCCAAGGGCCGTGGTGCGCGCGCCGGTCCAGGATGCGCGTCCGGTGCTGGTGCGCGACAGCTTCACCATGCCCGAGCAGGAATACGCGGTGCTGCTCGACGTCAAGCAGGCCTGCCTGCGGGCCGGCATCGACGTCAAGAAGAGTGAACTGCTGCGCATCGGCGTGGCCCTGCTGGGCCAGCTCGACGTGGCCACCCTGCAGGGCGTACTGGCGGCGCTGCCCCAGCTCAAGACCGGGCGACCGCCGCAAGGCTAGGAACCTACCGGGATAGGTTCTAAGTGGCGCCGGGCGCTAATGGATCGCCGACGCGCTGGTCAATTCCTTGAGTTCGCGGATCGGGATGTTCGACTTTTCATGCATGCGCAGCAAGATGGTGGCGCCGACGTTGAGCTTGCGGTGGCGGATCTTGCTGATGATCGGCGGCTGCACTTCGAGCACGCGGCACAGCTCCGCGTCGTTCTTCAGTTGCAGGCGCTCGATCAGGGTGTCGAGCAATTTATTGGGCACGAAACTCGAGGGCTCGAGGGCCCGCGCCCGGTGCATGGCCTCGAGCATTTCCTGTTTTTTCTGTCGTACGCTCATGTCGATTCTCCAATATGAAAACATGATTCAAGACAGATCGACTGTTCTGGAAAATTAGCCCTACCTATTGTGTTGGATTATTCGTGGCGGGTCGTTGTGATAATACTACGATTGTGTTGCGCACGATTCATGAAATTTAACTAAAAATGGCGCAATTGCAGGTTTCTTGCAGGAACTTATGCTAACTTCAGTCCCGAATGCGTCAGCAGCAGCACCTTGTCGGCCATGGCGGCCGCGGCGTGCGAGTGGGTGACCATGATGGCGCCGGCGCCGTGGGCACGGGTTTCGTCGCGCAAGAGCCGGAGGATGCCATTGGCAGTTTCCGGATCGAGATTGCCGGTCGGCTCGTCGGCCAGCAGCAGGGCCGGGCGGTGCACCAGGGCGCGCGCGATCGCCACCCGCTGCAGTTCGCCGCCCGAGAGCTGCCGAGGGAAATCGTCGCCCCGTCCCTGCAGGCCGACGGCGTCCAGCATCGCGGCAGCGCGCTCTGCCGCATGCGCGCCGCGCTCCTTGTTGAGCAGCAGCGGCAGCGCCACGTTCTGGCGCAGGGTCAGGTGCGGCAGCACGTGGAAGGCCTGGAAGATGAAGCCCATGCGGGTGCGCCGCAGGCGCGTGGCGGCATCGTCGTCGAGGCTGGACATCGGCGCGCCGTCCACGATCACCTGGCCGGAGTCAGGGCTGTCGAGGCCCGCGATGAGGTTGAGCAGGGTGGACTTGCCGACGCCCGATTCGCCCATGATCGCCACGAACTCGCCGGCCTGGAACACATGCGACAGCTGGGCGAGCACCGTACGGCCGCCGTAGGATTTGGTGAGCTGGTCGAGTTCGAGCATGCGGATCGTGGATTTGAATAACGGGGCTTGAATAACCGCGGCTTTATCGGGTCAGGGCGCGCCGCAGCAGGTAGCTGGCCGCATCCACCAGCGCCACCAGCACCAGCATCGCGATCACCACGGTGGCCGCGCTGGGCATCTGGAACAGCGACAGGTGGTACTTCAGCATCTGGCCCAGGCCGCCGGCCCCGACCACGCCCAGCACTGCCGCGGCGCGAATATTGTTTTCCCAGCGGTACAGCGTGTACGACAGCATCTGCGGCAGCGCCTGGGGCAGCGTAGCGTACAGGAAGGCCGCCAGCGGCCGCGCGCCGTTGGTGCGCAGGGTCTGCTCGGCATGCGGTTCGACGTTTTCCAGGGCGTCGGCGAACAGCCGTCCCAGCACCCCGGCCGTGTGCGCGGCCAGCGCCAGGGTGCCGGCCATCGGTCCCAGGCCGGCCAGCACCAGCAGCACCGCGGCCCACACCAGCTCCGGAATCGAGCGCAGCATATTGAGCACCAGGCGCGTCGCCAGCCGCGCCGCGCCCCCCAGGCGCCCGGCGCCGGCCAGCGCCAGCGGCAGGCCGACGATGGCGGCGAGCAGGGTGCCGACGGCCGACATGGCCAGCGTCTCCCACAGCGCGCCGAGGGTCTTCAGGAGGAAGGGCGCACTGGTCTCGGGCGGTGCGAAGCCGGCCAGGAATTCGCGGCTCGAATCGATCGCCTCGGCGCTGAAGAAGGCGCTCCACTGCAGCGGCAGCGAGGCGAAGCTGGCCACCACCAGGGCCAGCAGGCCGAGCAGGATCAGCCATGCGCCGGGGTCGCGCGGCGGCGCCGGCGGCGCCTGCGATTGCGTGGATGGCGTCATCCCAGCCTCCGGCGCAGCATCTTCGACACCAGGTCGGCGGCCGCCACCAGCAGCACGAACACGATCAGCATGGTGGCGACCTCGCCGCCGGCCATCATCTTGGTCGATTCGTCCAGGCGCTGACCCAGGCCGCCGGCGCCGACGAAGCCCATCACCGCCGAGCCGCGGATCGCGCACTCCCAGCGGTATACGGTGTACGAGACCAGTTCGGCGCTCGAATCGGGCAGGGCGCCGTACAGCAGCGCCGGCAGGCGGCCGGCGCCATTGGCGAGCAGCGCGTCGGTGGCATGGGCGTCGCTCGACTCGAGGATTTCGGCGTACACCTTGGCCAGCATGCCGCTGTACGACAGGGCGATCGCCAGTACGCCGGCGGTCGGGCCCAGGCCGACGATGCGCACGAACAGCAGGGCCCACACGAGTTCGGGCACCGAACGCAGGATCATCAGGATCCAGCGCAGGCCCTGGCGCACGAGCGCCGCGAGCGGATGCACGCGGCCGGTGCCCAGGCGCGAGATCGACAGGCGCTCGGTGATGACGACGGTGGCGGGAACGGCCACCAGCAGGGCCAGCGTGAGGCCGGCGGTGGCGATGGCCACCGTCTGCCAGGTCTCGCGCAGCACCATGGCCAGGAATTCAGGATCAACGGCCGGCACCAGGAAATCGGACAGGAACATCCCGGCCGCGCGCAGGCTTTGCGCATCGAACAGCAGCCAGGGCTTGAATTCGGCGCCGGCCAGCAGCGGGTACAGCAAAACCGCGAAGATCGCGGCCCACGTGACGCGCGCGCGCCACGCGGGGTCGCGATGAGGCACTGCAATGTCGCTCATCAGAAACAGGTGCTCATCAGAAGCAGGCGCCGACGGCGATCTGGCCGGGTGTGGGGTGCGGGGTATCGGATGCCGGCTCGACCTGCTCGTTGGCGTACAGCTCGGCGATCATGGCGTCGCTGACGTCCTCGCGCGGCGCATCGAACACGATGCGGCCGTCGCGCAGGCCGACCAGGCGCGCGAACTGCTCGCGCGCCAGGTCGACCTGGTGCAGGCTGCACACCAGGGTCGCGCCTCGCTGGCGCGCTTCCTGGCGCAGCGTGGCCAGGGTGTGGCGCGCCAGCGCCGGGTCGAGCGCCGAGATCGGCTCGTCGACCAGCAGCGCTTCGGCGCTTGACAACAGCAGGCGCGCCAGGCCGCAGCGCTGGCGTTCGCCGCCCGACAGGCGGTCGACCCGCGCATACAGCTTGTCGCCCAGCGAAAAGCGCGCCAGCGCGGCGTGGGCGGCGTCGGGATCCTGCGGGCGCACCAGCGAAGCCAGGGCGCGCCACAGCGACCAGTGCGGCAGGCGCGCGGCCAGCACCGCCGTCACCACGCGCTGGCGCGGCGGCAACGGCGGCGCCTGCGGCGCCAGGAACAGGCGCGAGCGCAGGTGGTGGCGCTCGGCCCCGCTCAGCCGCCAGGGATCCTGGCCGAAGACTTCCAGGGTGCCCGCGGCCGGCCGGTGGGCGCAGGCGAGGGTGGCCAGCAAGGTGGTCTTGCCGGCCCCGGAAGGACCGATCAGGGCGACCTGCTCGCCGGCGCGCACCGTGAGGTCGAGCGCGTGCAGGGCCGGCGCGCGGCTGCCGGCCAGGTGGCGCACGGTCAGGCCGTGCAGGCGGTAGGTCGCCATGGCGAAGCGCTTTCCCGGATTACTTCAGCAGGCCCGCGTTGCGTGCGGCGGCTTCGATCGCGCCGTAGTTGGCGGTCTTGGTCGGCACGAACCGGGTGGCGCGCTGCAGGTCGAGAATCTGCTTGCCTTCGGCGGTCGAGCCGTCCAGCGCCAGGAAGGCATCCTGGATCTTCTTCTTGAGCGCCGGGTCCATGTCGCTGCGCACGGTCCAGTTGTAGTCGAAGTAGCCCGGGGTGGTGTAGAACACGCGCACTTGTTTCGGATCGACCTTCTTGCTCTCGACGAGCTTTTCCCAGACCGAGATGTTGAGCGCGCCGGCATCGACCTTGCCGCCGGCCACGGCCGCCACGGTCGCGTCGTGCGCGCCCGAGAAGGCGACGCGCTTCAGGTCGGTGTCCGGGTCGATCTTGGCGGCAAGCAGGAACGAGCGCGGCATCAGGTGGCCCGAGGTCGAGGATTCCGAACCGAAGGCCAGGGTCTTGCCCTTCAAGTCTTCCAGTTTGGTGATGCCCGGCGCGGTGGTGATGAAGACCGAGCGGAATTTCTCGTCTTCCTCGCGCTGCACCAGCGGGGTAACCTGGCCCTTGCTGCGCGCATTGGCCTGCACGAAGGTGAAGCCGCCGAACCAGACCATGTCGATCTTGCGGTTGATCAGGCCTTCGACCGAGGCGGCGTAGTCGGTCACGGGTGTGAACTCGACCTTGAGGCCAGTGGCCTTGGCCAGGTATTCGCCCAGCGGCTTGAACTTGCGCTGCAATTCGGTCGGCGCTTCGTCGGGGATGGCCGAGACGCGCAGCACGCCGTTGCTCTGGGCGGAAGCGGCGCCGGCGAACAGCATCGTGCCGGCAACGGCTGCGCACAGGGTTTTCAGGACGTGACGGCGGAGGGACATGGTCATGACTGGCTCTTATGATGGTGGATTAAATCAGGATACGGATTATAAGTGCTTCACCACTGCAAGTAACTATTCCACGCGGCAAAAGCAGTATACAAATTGCTGTGTCGTGCCGAAGGGCGTCCGGTGCAGTTCGGTGCGGCTCTCGACCAGGCGGAACGCCGGGCCGAATTCGTCATGCAAGCCGTCGGCGTCGTAGCGCACGATGTCCAGGCCGCTGCATGTGGTGGGCCCTTCCGGGCCGAAGGTGGCGACGATCACGCTGCCGCCCGGGCGCATGGCGCGCGCCACCTGGCGCACGTAGGCCGCCCGTTGCGCCGGCTCGAGCAGGAAATGGAACACGGCGCGGTCGTGCCAGACGTCGTAGCGCCGTTCCGGCAAGGTCGTCTGCGTGATGTCGGCGACCAGCCACGCGACCCGGTCCGCCTGCGCGCCAAGACGCGCGCGGGCGACGCTGATCGCCTCGGCCGAGATGTCCAGCACCGACACGTCCGTGCAGCCGCGCGCCAGCAGGTCGTCGACCAGCGTGGCCTGGCCGCCGCCGACGTCGATGATCGCCGCCGAGCGCGCGCCGGCGCTGCGCTCGATCAGGGCGAGCGAGGTGTTCAGGTGCGGGGCGTACCAGCTCACCGCATCCGGCGCCTTGCTGCGGTACACGGTTTCCCAATGAAGTCGCTGGTCCATATTTCAACTTAGAAAGATCGCAGGGCAGGCCCTGCACGCTTGAATTGTCGTGCGCACGACGAAATGGGGGAATCCGCTATGATGGCAAAAACGGCAACGAAAGCGACAACCTCATATGCCATCTCGCATGGTGCGGCGTGGCGGCACGAATGATAAACCTTATGCTGACATCCTGCACATTCGACCCGCAGATGGCCCCCGTGGCCAATGCCCACGACGCGCAAGAGCTGCATGCCGGCCTGCGCGCCGGTGAAGCCTGCATTTCGCCCAAATTCCTGTACGACGCGCTCGGTTCCAAGCTGTTCGAGGCCATCTGCGAATTGCCCGAATACTATCCGACCCGCACCGAGGCCGCGATCTTCGAACGCCACGGCGCCGAGATCGCGCGCGTGGCCGGCCTTGGGGCCACCCTGATCGACCTCGGCGCCGGCAATTGCGCCAAGGCGGCCAGGCTGTTCCCGCTCCTGCAGCCGGCGCAGTACGTGGCGGTCGACATCTCCAGCGAATTCACGCACGACGCCCTGGCGCGCCTGCGCCAGCGCTTCCCGCAGATCGCGATGGAAGCGCTGGGCATGGATTTCTCCAACCGCTTCGAGCTGCCCGACGTGGTGCGCGCCGAGCGCCGCCTGTTCTTCTATCCCGGCTCGTCGCTCGGCAATTTCACGCCCGAGGATGCAGAGGCTTTCCTGGCGCGCCTGCGCGCGCAGTGCGGACCCGATGGCGGCATCCTGATCGGCATCGACCTGGCCAAGGACAAATCCACGCTCGACGCCGCCTATGACGACGCGCTGGGCGTGACTGCCGCCTTCAACCTGAACATCCTGCGCCACGTGAACCGGCTGGTCGACGCCGACTTCGACATCCGCCAGTGGCGCCACCAGGGCTTCTACAACGCCGCGCGCGGCCGCATCGAGATGCACCTCGAGGCGCGCACGGCGCAAGAGGTGCGCTGGCGCGGCGGCGCGCGCCGCTTCGAGGCCGGCGACTGCATCCACACCGAGAACAGCTACAAGTACCAGCAGGCCGACGCCATCGGGCTGCTGGAGCGTGCCGGTTTCGAAGCGACCCGGGTCTGGACCGATCCCCAGCGCTGGTTCGCAGTGATCCACGCACAGGCTATTTCCCTATGAATATGCTGCGCGACGAGGGGCTGCCGCGCACCTTCGCCAGGGTGCGCGGCCGTTCGCTGCACCTGGCAGACAGGCTGTCCGACGAAGATTGCTGCGCGCAGTCGATGCCGGACGCCAGCCCGATCAAGTGGCACCTGGCCCACACCACCTGGTTCTTCGAGACGTTCATCCTCGAGCCGCGCGAACCGGGCTTCGCGCCGTTCCACCCGGCGTTCCGGGTCATTTTCAATTCCTACTACAACGGCGTCGGCGACAAGCATCCGCGCCCGCACCGGGGCCTGCTCACGCGGCCGTCGCTCGGCGAGGTGAAGGCCTACCGCCACGACGTCGACCGCCGCATGGACGCGTTGCTGGAACGCGGCATCGACGACACGCTGGCGGCCCTGGTCGAACTGGGCCTGCAGCACGAGCAGCAGCACCAGGAGCTGATGCTCACCGACGTCAAGCACCTGCTGGCGCAAAGTCCGCTGTATCCGGCCTATGCGGCCGATCCCCTGGCGCCATCCGGGCCGGCGGCGCAGCCGGACTGGCTCGCGTTCGACGGCGGCTTGACCGAGATCGGCCACGCGGGCGCGCTCTTTTGCTTCGACAACGAACTGCCGCGCCATCGCACCTACCTGGCGCCGTTCGCGCTGGCCACGCGCCTCGTCACCAATGGTGAATACCGCGCCTTCATCGAGGCCGGCGGCTACCGCGACCCGAGCCTGTGGCTGGCCGAGGGCTGGGACCGGGTGTGTGCGGGCGAGATCACCCGGCCGCTGTACTGGATCGAACGCGAAGATGGCTGGCACGAGTTCACGCTGCACGGCCTGGCGCCGCTCGACCCCGAGCGTCCCGTCACCCACGTCTCGCTGTACGAAGCCGACGCCTATGCGCGCTGGTGCGGCGCACGCCTGCCGACCGAGGCGGAGTGGGAATTCGCCGCGCTCCAGGCCAACGTCAAGGCGCCCGGCCTGGGCGCGCTGCCGGCGCCTCATTTGGCGCTTCATCCGGCGGCGGCCGGTGGCGCCGGCCTGCAGCAACTGTTCGGCGCCTGCTGGCAGTGGACCAGCAGCAGCTACGCACCCTATCCCGGCTATGCGCCGGCGCCGGGCGCCATCGGCGAATACAACGGCAAGTTCATGGTCAACCAGTACGTGCTGCGCGGCTCGTCGTGCGCCACGCCCGAGGGCCATGCGCGCGCCAGCTACCGCAACTTCTTCCCGACCGGCGCGCGCTGGCAGTTTACCGGCATCCGGCTGGCGCGATGAGCCGCCGGCGTGACTGGCGCGCGCGCCTGAAGGACCAGCGCGCCAATATCTACATCCTGTCGCATCCCCTCAAGTTCGCCCTGCAGGTGCTGAGGGGCTTTCGCGCCAACCAGGGCCTGCTGCTGGCCGGCGCCGTCGCCTATTACGCGCTGCTGTCGATCGTGCCCTTCCTGATGCTGGTGGTGGTGGCGCTGTCGCATTTCATCGACCCGGTGGAATTGCTCGACACCTTGCGCCGCTACCTCGAACTGCTGGTGCCGGGCCAGTCGCGCCCGATCGTGACCGAGGTCGCCAACTTCCTGCAGGATCGCCAGATACTGACCTGGGTGCTGGCGCTCACCATGCTGTTTTTCAGCTCGCTCGCGTTCACCGTGCTGGAAAACGCGATGAGCGTGATCTTCGTGCACCGGGTCGCGGTGCGGCGTCGCCATTTTCTCGTCTCCGCGGTGCTGCCCTATTGCTACATCCTGGCGCTGGGCATCGGCATCATGGTGGTGACCCTGGTTTCCGGCGCGCTGCAGGTGTTGGGCACCGAGAGCGTCTGGCTGTTCAACTACAAGTGGTCGCTGGGCGGGGTGTCGGGGGTGTTGCTGTATCTGCTGGGACTGGCGGGCGAGATCCTGGTGCTGACCTCGATCTACCTGGTGATGCCGGTGGGCCGGCTGTCGATCTGGCACGCCTTCATCGGCGGCGCGACGGCGGCGCTGCTGTGGGAAATCGCGCGCCACGTGCTGGTCTGGTATTTCTCGACGCTGTCGCAGGTGAACCTGGTGTATGGCTCGATGACGACGGCGATCGTGGTGATGTTTTCGCTGGAAATCGCCGCCACGCTGCTGCTGCTGGGCGCCCAGGTGATCGCCGAGTACGAGCGGGTGGGGCAGGCCGGCGGCGGGGAGCCGCCGTCGCAACCGGTGTGCGGCATTCCGCCGCTGGCGCGCGGATAGCAGGGGCGGAAACGACGTGGGGTGGACGGCTTGCCGATTCGGCGTCCCGTCCACCCCACGCTGACTGCTTGCTTCTTACTACTTACTTCTTACTTCACTTCGGCTTTCGGCTTGATCATCAGGCTGGCGATGCAGCTGCCAGCGATCAGCACGGCGACGACGGTCAGCGAAGCCTGCACCGGGATGTGATACCACGGCATGATCAGCATCTTGACGCCGATGAAGGTCAGCACCATCGCCAGGCCATACTTGAGCAGGTGGAAGCGGTCAGCCACGTCGACCAGCAGGAAGTACAGCGCACGCAAGCCCAGGATCGCGAACATGTTCGACGTGAACACGATGAACGGGTCGGTCGTGATCGCGAAGATCGCCGGGATCGAGTCCACCGCGAAGATCAGGTCGGTCACTTCGATCAGGATCAGCACCAGGAACAGCGGCGTCACGTAGCGCAGGCCGTTCTTGTGCACGAAGAACTTCTCGCCATGGTCGCCCTCGGCCACGCGCAGGTGCTTGCGCGCCAGCTTCAGGATCGGGTTGTTGGCCACGTCCGGCTCTTCGTCGACCGCCACCAGCATGCGGATACCGGTGAACAGCAGGAATGCGCCGAACAGGTACAGGACCCAGCTGAATTCGCTCACGACCCATGCGCCTGCGCTGATCATGATGGCGCGCATGATGATCGCACCCAGCACGCCATAGATCAGGACCCGGCGCTGGTATTGCTGCGGCACCTGGAAGGCGGTGAAGATCAGCAGGAACACGAACACGTTGTCGACCGACAGCGCTTTCTCGATCAGGTAGCCCGAGAAGAATTCGAGCGATTTCTGGCTCGCGATTTCGGGGCCGGCGGTGTCTTTCAGGTAGAAGTACAGGGCGGCGTTGAAGATCAGCGCCAGGCTGACCCAGACCAGCGACCAGATGCCGGCTTCCTTGACGCTGACCTTGTGCGCCTTGTTGCCGCCGAACACGAACAGGTCGAGCGCCAGCATGACCAGCACGAAGCCGACGAAGCCGGCCCACATCATGGGGCTTGCGATGGTTTCCAGGCCGTTCATCGGATATTCCTTGCAAATACAATGGAACGAGGGGGCATACAAATCCTCCATTTATGGTAAAACGTCACTATATGATGCCCTAATACCTCGCACAAATCGAATCTTATTTGATGTAACATCGAATTTCTCGATGTTTACGCGAGCTTTCCATGTCGACCCTCAATTACAAGCACCTACGCTACTTCTGGATGGTGGCGAAAACCGGCAGTATCGCCAGGGCGGCCGAGCAGTTGCACCTGACCCCGCACTCGATCTCGGGCCAGCTGTCCGAATTCGCCGACAGCCTGGGCGTCGAGCTGTTTCGCCGGGTTGGGCGCAAGCTCGAGCTGACCGATACCGGGCGCCGCATCGTGAGCTACGCCGAAGACATTTTCAATACCGGCGACGAGCTGCTCGAGGTGGTGCGCGACCACGCCTTCGCCGCCACCTCCTACCGCGTCGGCTGCGCCGATTCGGTGTCCAAGCTGATCGCCTTCGACCTGGTGGAGCCGGCGCTCAAGCTGGAGGAACCCGTCAAGCTGATCTGCCGCGAAGGGCGGCTCGACAGCCTGATCGCCGACCTGGCGGTGCACCGGCTCGACCTGGTCGTCGCCGACCGTCCGATCCCGGCCCACTTCAGCGTGCGCGCCTACAGCCACTTGCTGGGCGAGAGCCCGATGACGGCCTTTTGCACCGAAGCGCTGGCGGCCACCTTCGACCGGCCGTTCCCGGCTTGCCTGCACAACGCGCCGCTGCTGTTGCCGGGCGAGGATTTCGCGATCCACCAGCGCCTGCTGCGCTGGCTCGAGCGCTGCGACGTGCATCCGCGCGTAGTGGGGGAGTTCGACGACAGCGCGATGATCCAGGCATTTGGCCGCTCGGGGGCCGGGGTGTTCTTCGCGCCGAGCGTGATCGCGGCCCAGGTCAGCAGCCAGTACGGACTGGTCGCGCTGGGCGAGGTCGAGTCGGTCGTCGAGCAGGTGTATGCGATCACGACCGAGCGCCGCATGAGCCATCCGGCCACCGTGGCGATCAGCAGGCTGGCGCGCGACAAGCTGTTCGCGCGGGGCGAAGGCCGCGCTGACGGCGGCGACGGGCGACATGACGATGCTGTTGCGCTCAGTCAATCCTAGGTGACGCCTGGAATGGCACAGTATGTTTTGCGCGAAACCAATCGGACGCAAAAAACGAATCGGGAGGAGCCATGAGCACCATTCATGCCGTCACGCTGGCCCTGGCGGCGCGCATCTTGCCGAATCCGGCGCAGCAATCCCATGGCGCGCACCACGGTTGACGGGCGCCGCGCCATGGGACTGCTGCGCGGCTGCGATTCGCCGTTCGCCATCGCGGCCCACGCCGCGTCGCTGCGCCGGCGCGGCATCGACTTCGTCATGCGGCGCTACAGCCGCGATCCATCGATCAATCTCGGCGCCCACGAGGCAGAGCAGTTGTGCGGCGCCGGGCTGCGCATCGGCGCGCTATGGGATGGATGCGTGGCGCGCGACCCGCTCTGGCGCCAGCAGTCGCGCCAGCAGGGCTTGCGCGATGGCGCCGAGGCCTTGCGCCTGGCCCGCGCGGCGGGGCAGCCGCCTGGCAGTGCGATCTATTTCGCGCTGGGCGAGGACGCGACGCCTGCCGATATCGACGGCGGCCTGAAGAGCTATCTCGCCGGCGTGCGCAGCGCGCTGGGCGGCGCCGCGGGCTACCGCATCGGCGTGCACGGCAGTCATGCCTGGTGCCTGAGCCTGGTCGACCGGGGGCTCGGCGCGCTGAGCTGGCTGGTGTCGATGCCGGCCGGCGGCGTCGCGCCGCGCCACAACCTGTTGCAATGGCCGTCGGCACGCCTGGTGCTCGACGGCGCCGAGCTGCGCCTGTCGCCCGTGCTGGGCCAGCCGGGGACGGATCCCGGCCTGTTCCAGCTGGCCGGGCATGGCGAGGCGCTTGGGGTTGGGCGCTGAGCGCCGCTGAGCGCCCCCGGATGCCGCTACGTTCAGGCGCGCACGGTGACGCCGGCGGCGCCGGCTTCGATGCGGCCGACCACCGCCGCGTCGAGGAACCCTTCGCGCGCGAACAGGGCCAGCACCTCGTCGACCGAGGCCGGATCGCAGGCCACCAGCAGCCCGCCCGAGGTTTGCGGATCGGTCAGCAAGGCGCGATGGGCCGGGGTGAGCGCGGCGTCCAGCTGCACATCCCTGCCATAGGCATCCCAGTTGCGGCCTGACGCGCCGGTGAAGATGCCGTCGTGCGCCAGTTGCAGCACGCTGGGCAGCAGCGGGATCGCCGGCATGTCGAGCTGCGCATGCAATTGCGCGCCGCGCGCCAGTTCGAGCAGGTGACCCAGCAGGCCGAAGCCGGTGACGTCGGTCATGGCGTGCACGCCGGGCATGTCGGCCAGCAGGCGGCCCGGCTTGTTCAGCTTGGTGGTGTTGGCGATCATCGCCGCATAGCCTTCCTCGCCCAGCACGCCTTTTTTCAGCGCGGCCGACTGCACGCCCACGCCCAGGGGTTTACCCAGCACCAGCACGTCGCCGGCGCGGGCGGCGCTGTTCTTCTTGACCTTCGACGGGTGCACCAGGCCCATCACCACCAGGCCATAGATCGGCTCGACAGAATCGATCGTATGGCCGCCAGCGATCGGGATGCCGGCTTCGCGGCAGATGGATGCGCCGCCTTCCAGGATCCGGCCGATGGTCTCGAGCGGCAGCTTGTTGATCGGCATGCCGACCAGGGCCAGCGCCATGATCGGGGTGCCGCCCATCGCGTACACGTCCGAGATGGCATTGGTGGCGGCGATGCGGCCGAAGTCGAACGGGTCGTCGACGATCGGCATGAAGAAATCGGTGGTGGCGACCAGCGCCTGCTCGTCGTTGATCTGGTAGACCGCGGCGTCGTCCGAGGTCTCGATGCCTACCATCAGCTCCTTCGGCAGCGGGAAGCCGCCGGAGGATTTCAGGATCTCGGCCAGCACGCCGGGCGCGATCTTGCAGCCGCAGCCGCCGCCGTGCGAGAACGAGGTGAGTTTGATGGGTTGGTCGGTGGTGCTCATGAGGTCATCCGGTTATCGTTGATCGACGAATTATCGCGCAAGTCGGGCACGGATGCTTGGCGCCGGGCCGGCGCCAAAAAAAACGGCTGCCGAAGCAGCCGCTCTTCACTGACGTTCAGTCAGGATCCCCGCCTGCGCGGGGACATGCTTATTCGCCGAACGAACGGCGGGCGCCGTCCATCGAGCGCGGGTGGGCGCCCTTGTAGCCGCCTTCGCGGCGCTGGCCCTGGCCTTCGCGCGGGCCGGCGAAGCGGGCGCCGTCGCGTGGCGCACGGTCGACGGCCGGACGGTCACCTTGTGGGCGCGGTGCGTAAGCTTCACGCGGGCCACGGTCGGCGTAACGGCTCTCGCCGGCAGGGCGGTCGCCCTGCGGACGCGCCGCGAAGCCTTCGCGTGGCGCGCGATCGGCGTAGCCGCCTTGCGGGCCCGACGGCTTGCCGAAGCCGCGCTGGGCCGGCTTGGCGTTGCGGCCGTCGCCCGGCTTCCAGCCCGGACGCGCTGCCGTGCGTGGCGCCGCGCTGCGCTTCGGCTCGAAACCTTCGACCACATTGACCGGGATCGGCTGGCGCGTGAAGCGCTCGATGCGGCGGATGTTCATGTTTTCGGCATGGTTCACCAGCGAGATCGCGGTGCCGTTGCGGCCGGCGCGGCCGGTACGGCCGATACGGTGCACATAGTCCTCGGGGAACTTCGGCAGGTCGTAGTTCACCACGTGGGTGATGGTCGGCACGTCGATGCCGCGCGCGGCGACGTCGGTGGCCACCAGCACGCGCACACTGCCGCGGCGCATGCCGTCGAGCGTGCGGTTGCGGGCGCCCTGGTGCATGTCGCCATGCAGTGCGGCGGCGGCGAAGCCGGCGATGTTCAGGCGGTCGGCGATCATGTCGGCGTCACGCTTGGTGGCGGTGAACACCACGGCCTGGTCCATCGTCTCGTCGCGCAGCAGGTGGTCGAGCAGGCGGTTCTTGTGCGACAGGTCGTCGACAAAGTGCACGCGCTGCACGATGTTCTCGTGACGGTTGCCGGCGCTGACGACCTGGATCGTCATCGGATCGGTGGTGATGCGGCGCGCCATATTGCCCACGATGCCGTCCAGGGTTGCCGAGAACAGCATGGTCTGGCGGGTCGATGGGGTAGCGGCGACGATCTTCTCGATGTCGTCGATGAAGCCCATGTCGAGCATGCGGTCGGCTTCGTCCAGCACCAGGATCTCGAGCTGCGAGAAGTCGATCTTGCCCGATTCCATGTGGTCGATCAGGCGGCCCGGGGTGGCGACCAGGATTTCAGGATTCTTCGCCAGCAGTTGCATCTGCTTCGGATACGGCATGCCGCCCAGGATCGAGACGCAACGCACGCGGCGCATGTGGGCCGTGTATTTTTCGGTATTGCTGGTCACTTGCAGGGCCAGTTCGCGGGTCGGGGTCAGGACCAGCATCTTTGGTTGCGCCGGCTTGAAACGAACGCGCTCGCCGCGGGCCTTGGCAGCCTGCGCTTCTTGCGCAGGGGTCTTGCCGGCAGGCAGAGGCTCGGCGTTCGCCAGGTGGTGCAGGGCCGGCAGCATGAAGGCCGCGGTCTTGCCCGAACCGGTTTGCGACGAGACCAGCAGGTCGCGGCGGGCGATGGCTGCAGGGATGGCTTGCGCCTGGACCGGGGTCGGGGTGGTGTAGCCGGTATCGGCGACTGCCTGGACGATGGACGCGTGCAGGCCTAGGGCTTCAAAACTCATGTGTTCTTTACTTTCAGAATAAATCATGCGTTCGCACATGTGGCGCGAACGTAAAAATGCAACGCGAACCGACAAACGAAATGACTCAGTAATGAAAGAAATTTCGGCACAAAAGCTTTGCGCCGGGACGGTGTCTGGAAACGACACGCAAGGCGGGAGGCTTTGGAAAGGCGCTCTGGTCGAGCTGCCTGGGGTTTGCGTAGCTGCTGGTTGTAGTGCTGGTACTGCTGTGCTGGTACTGCTGTCGCTGCAGTGACTGTCGGCTTGAAAGCGGATCATGTCGCAGCGCACAAACCGTACTATACAGGTTTTTCCGGTTCTCTGCACGACACAACGCAAAACCATGCAGTTTATGCTGCATGGCAATATTCTGGCACGGGCGGCGCGCTCAGCGCTGCTTGCGCTTGGACGAGGTATTGCGCGCGATGCGCTTGCCGTTCTTGCCGGCGTCGGCCTTGGCCTTGAAGCGCGAGGCACTGCGCTTGACCTTGCCGCGGTCGGCTTCGAAGGCCACGACGGCGTTCTCGATGATGTTCTCGGCGATGTCGGCGTGGCCGGAGGCCGAGGTCCTCGGCACCAGGATCGTCGAGCCGGCCTTCAGGCGCGACTGCGGCGGGATGTTGTTGGCCTGGCGAATCACTTCGGGCGTGGTGCCGAACTTCGAGGCCAGCTGGGCGATCGTCACCCGGGCGCCGGTGATCTTGTGCGTGGTCCAGGTAGACAGGGCTTGGCCCCACTGCGCCAGGTTGATGTGAAATTTCTCGGCATTCTCGGTCGGCAGCAGGATCTTGGTGCGCTCGCCGCCGATGATGACCGGCTTCTTGAACTGCGGATTGAGCGCTTTGAATTCGTCCAGCGACATCTCGGCCAGCTGGGCCGCGATGGCCAGGTCGATGTCGCTGGTCTTGTCGATCGTCGTGAAATAAGGCTGGTTGTCGATCGCCGGCAGGGTCACGCCGTACTGGGATGGATTTGCCACCACATTCTTGACTGCCTGCAGCTTGGGGACGTAGTTGCGGGTCTCGGCCGGCATCAGCTCGGCCAGGCTCTCGAAGTCGGTCGGCTTGCCGAGTTCCTGGTTTTTCTTGATGGCACGCTGAACATTGCCTTCGCCCCAGTTATATGCCGCCAGGGCCAGCGGCCAGTCGCCAAACATCGTGTACAGGCGCTGCAGATAGGTCAGGGCGGCGTCGGTCGAGGCAATCACGCCGCGCCGCTCGTCCTTGAACATGTTCTGGCGCAGGTCGAAGTCCTTGCCGGTGCCCGGCACAAATTGCCACAGGCCGGCGGCGTTGGCGCTCGACATGGCCTGCGGATTGAAGGCCGATTCGATGACCGGCAGCAGGGCCAGTTCGGTCGGCATGCCGCGCTTTTCCAGTTCCGACACCACGTGATACAGGTAGGGCGAGGCGCGCCCGGAAATGCGCGACAGGTTGGCCGGGTGCGCCGCATAGGCCTGGGCGTGGCGCGTCACCAGGGCATTGTTCAGGTCGGGAATCGCATAGCCGCTGCGGATGCGGCCCCAGACATCGGTCTCGCGGTAGTCGTCGGCGTCCAGCTTCATCACCGGCAGCGCCGGCGACAGTGCCGGCCGTTCGATGCCCGACGCGGCGCGGGCGCTTGGCGCCGGGGCCGCGTCCAGCGCCTGGCTCAGCGGCGCTGCCGCCAGGAGGGCCAGCGCAGCCAGGGTCAGGATCGAGCGTTTCGTATCGTGCATGGGCTTCATGGTGAGGCGTTTCCAATGTTGCGTCCAGGAACGAAAGAACAGGACAAGGAGGGAGTGTACGTATCAATTGTCGAGTCAGTCAAGAATTAAGTCGCCTCGTTACACTTCGGAAGGCGAACGGAAGATGTCATCCGTAGGCATCAAGAAAACGGAAGATGCTGTACATACCATGCATATTGATGAGAGGGATGTCTCGTTGCCCGACCTGCTGCGCGCATTGCCCTACTCATCATGAATAACGGTCGCGTCTGGCAAACCTTAGCGCCGTGGCGGGGTCGAACTATGAGTCGGCGCAAAGAGTGCGTACAATCCAGGCTTTGCCGTTCGCCTTGCTTTCGAAAGTTGCACCATGAGCACCCCCAATCTGAATGCCGACGATGACGCCATCATCGCCGCCACCCGCAAGTGGCTGGAGCGGGCCGTCATCGGCCTCAATCTCTGTCCCTTCGCCAAGTCGGTCCATGTCAAGGAGCAGGTGCGCTACGTCGTGTCGACTGCCACCACGCCCGAGCAATTGCTTGAGACCTTGATGGACGAGTTGCAGCACCTGTCCGATACCAGCCCGGAGCAGGTCGACACGACCTTGCTGATCCACCCCTTCGTGCTGAATGATTTCGAGGACTACAACGAATTCCTGGACGTGGCCGACGTCGCGGTCGAGGATCTGCAGCTCGACGGCGAGCTGCAGGTGGCTTCCTTCCACCCGGATTACCAGTTCGCGGACACCGACCCGGCCGACATCTCGAACTACACCAACCGCGCCCCGTACCCGATCCTGCACCTGCTGCGCGAAGACAGCATCGCGCGCGCGGTCGAGGCCTTCCCGGAAGCGGACGCGATCTTCGACAAGAATATCGCCACCATGGAAAAGCTCGGCCACGAAGGCTGGGACAAGCTCGATGTCGGCCCGGCCTGAACACGGCGCCGCCGCGCCGGCGCCGTCCGAACGCCCCGACACCCCGTGCGTCGCGGTGTGCTCGACCACCTTCGACGAGGTGTGCCGCGGCTGCGGCCGCACCGTCGCCGAAGTCGCCAACTGGGTGTCGATGGATGCCGCCGCCAAGGAAGTCGTATGGCAGCGCATCCTGGCGCAGGGTTATCCGCGCCGGAATACATAGTCAAGCGCCGCGCGCTCTCAATAGGCGCCGATGAAATCCCGCTTGCCGATCGGGACGCCGTTGTGGCGCAGGATCGCGTACGCCGCCGTCGCGTGGAAGAAGAACTGCGGCAGCGCGAAGTGCGTCAGGTAGCGCGCGCCGTCGTCGAAATGGCGCGCCCGCTCGCCGCTGCCGTGGGTGATGGCGCGGGTGGCGCCGGCTTCCACGTCCGCTTCCTTCAGGCTGTCGATGAAGCCCAGCGTCTTGCTGATGCGTTGCTGCAGCTCGGCGAAGGTGCGCTCGCCATCCTCGTAGCGCGGCGGTTCGATCCCCGCCAGGCGCGCGCCGGCGCCCTTGGCGAAGTCGGTGGCGATCTGGATTTGCCTGGCCAGCGGGAACATGTCGGGATAGAGCCGCGCCTGGAGCAGGGCGTCCGGCTCGATGCGGCGTTCCTGGGCATGGGCCTCGGCCTTTTCCAGCACCGCGGCGAGACTGCCCAGCAGCTGGCGGAATACCGGCACCGAGGCGGCGTACAGGGAATGGCTCATATCGTCTTTCTCCTTAGCTAAAGAATTGGTCCAAAAACGAGGCCGATGATAGCAAGTCTTGTCGCGCGGCGCCGACGGTGGCGCTGGGGACCGGCATGCCGCCGGCCATGATGTTAGTGACTCCAGGCAAGCAACTGTGCATAATCTGACCATCGTTGATGCATCGGGTTCGCCCGTCCAGTCCCGCCTCCATGTCGAGTCCTGCCGCCCGCCCCCCGTCCCGCCTGCGTTCGCTGTACGGCCGTTCGCTGTACGGAGCGTTGCTGCTGGTGGTGTTCGCCGGCCTGCTGGCCCCTGCCGTGGTCGGCAGCTACCTGCTGGTCGGCCTGCAGCAGCGCGCGGGCGCCGGCCCGGACGACGCGCTGCAGGGCAATCATGCGCTGGTGCTGGTGCTGGCGCTGCAGCTGGCGGTGTCGCTGCTCCTGATCGCGCTGCTGCTGCGGCGGCGCCTGCTGTCGCCGCTGCGCAAGCTGATGTGCTTTTCGGACCGCCTGGCGCGTGGCGACTTCGAGACCCCGCTGGCGCTGTCGGCCCAGGACGAGCTGGGACGGCTGGGCGAGCAGATGGAGCGCATGCGCCTGGCGATCCGCGACCTGTTCGCCGACGTCGCGCGCCGCGAGGAACAGTTCCGCACCATCGTGACCCAGGTCCCGGGCGCCGTGTACCGGGTGCGCGCGGGTGGGCCGATCGAATTCGTCAGCGACGAGATCGAGAAGATCACCGGCTACCCGGCGGCGCGCTTCATGCGCGCCACTACCGAGGACTGGGCCGCCATCGTCCATCCGGAAGACCGGCGCGCCTACTACCGCACCGTGCGCGACGCGGCCCGGTCGGGCGCCGCCTACGAGATGGAATACCGGATCATCGACGCCCACGGCATCGAGCGCTGGGTGCAGGAACACGGCCAGCCGCAGGGCGCCCTCGATCCGGCGCTGCATGGGCCGGAAGGCGTGCGGGTGGACGGCATCATCTCGGACATCAGCGAGCGCCGCCACGACGAGATGCGCATCGAGGCGCTGCTGGCCGAGCAGGGCGCGATCCTGGACAACGTCATGTTCGGCGTGCTGTTCGTGCGCCAGCGCCGCATCGTCTCCAGCAACCGTCGCTGCGAAGCGCTGTTCGGCTACGGCGAAGGCGAGATGGTGGGACAGTCGACCGCGATCCTGTATCCGAACCGCGAAGACTACGAACGCACCAGCGTCGAACAGTATCCGCTGCTCGAGAAAAGCATGGACCTGGGCGAGGAGCGCCAGCTGCGCCACCGCGACGGCAGCCTGTTCTGGTGCCTGATGAGCGGCTGCGCGCTCAAGCCGAACCGCGCCAACGAGGGCAGCATCTGGGTGTTCGCCGACATCACCGAGCGCAAGCTGGCCGAGGAGAAGCTGCGCTTGTCGGCCAACGTCCTGGAACACATCGCCGACGGCGTGATGGTGCTCGACGTGCATGGCCGGATCGTGGCCACCAATCCCGCCTTCACCCGCATCACCGGCTACGCCGAGCAGGAAGCGCTGGGGCGGACGTCGAGCCTGTCGGCGCACGGCGGGAGCGCGACCGAAAGCGCAGCAGGCACCCGCAACGATCCCGCCCTGTACCAGGAAATATGGCGCGAGCTCGGCGCATCCGGCTTCTGGCGCGGCGAGATCTGGGACACGCGCAAGGGCGGCGAAGCCTACCTGGAAGCGCTCACGGTGTCGGCGGTGCGCGACGACGACGGCG
The DNA here is from genome assembly GCF_050434805.1 of Massilia sp. UYP11. Classification (NCBI taxonomy): domain Bacteria; kingdom Pseudomonadati; phylum Pseudomonadota; class Betaproteobacteria; order Burkholderiales; family Oxalobacteraceae; genus Massilia; species Massilia sp. UYP11. The sequence goes on along the minus strand of NZ_JBNDJE010000019.1, from coordinate 33,720 downwards.
CCACCACCCACTACGTGTGCGTGTTCAGCGACATCACGGGCGCGCGCGAATCGCAGATCCAGCTCGACCACCTGGCCCACCACGACCCGCTGACCGCGCTGCCCAACCGCCTGCTGTACCACGACCGCCTGCGCCACGCGATGGCGCGCGCCGAGCGCGGCGGCGAGCAGCTGGCGGTGATGTTCATCGACCTCGACCGCTTCAAGAACGTCAACGACACGCTCGGCCACCACGTGGGCGACGAGTTGCTCAAGCAGGCGGCGCAGGCGCTGTCGCGCTGCCTGCGCGAAGGCGACACCCTGGCGCGCCTGGGCGGCGACGAATTCATCGTGCTGCTGGAAGACGTCGACGGCGAGCATGGCGCCACGCGCGTGGCCGACAAGCTGATGGCGATGTTCGAGCAGCCGTTCGACGTCTCGGGCCACGAGCTGTTCGTCACCGGCAGCATCGGCATCAGCCTGTACCCGCAGGACGGGTGCGACATGCACATCCTGATCCGCAACGCCGACGTTGCGATGTACCAGGCCAAGGCGCGCGGCCGCAACGGCTACCGGTTCTATGCGCCGGCGATGAGCGGCGACGGCGCCGTGCGCCTGCGCATGGAGGCGCTGCTGCGGCGCGCGGTCGAGAAGCACGAGATCTATCTGGCCTACCAGCCGCAGGTCGAGATCGACAGCGGCCGCCTGGTCGGGGTCGAGGCCCTGCTGCGCTGGAACAGCCCCGAACTGGGGCAGGTCGCCCCGAGCAGCTTCATTCCGCTGGCCGAGGACACCGGCTTCATCGGCCAGCTGGGCCAGTGGGTGCTGCAGGAAGCCTGCCGCCAGATGGTGGCGTGGGAAGCGCAGGGGCTGTCGGTGCCGAAGATCGCCGTCAACCTGTCGGTGCGCCAGTTCGAGCGCGGCGGCATGGCCGCCGCCGTGGCCGCGGTGCTGGGGGACGCCGGCCTGGCGCCAGAGCGCCTGCAGCTCGAGGTGACGGAATCGGCGATCATGAACACGGGCGACGCGCTGCAGTACGTGAACGACCTGCATGCGATCGGCGTGTGCCTGGCGATCGACGACTTCGGCACCGGCTACTCGTCGCTGGCCTACCTGAAGCAGTTGCCGGTGCAGACCCTCAAGATCGACCGCAGCTTCATCAAGGACATCCCCCAGGATCCGGACGACGGGGCGATCGCGATCGCGATCATCCAGCTCGGCAAGAGCATGAACCTGTCGGTGATCGCGGAAGGCGTAGAGCGCGAGGAACAGGGGGCCTTCCTGCTGGCCCATGGCTGCAACCTGGCCCAGGGCTATTTGTATGGCAAGCCGCTCGCGCACGACGAGATCCTGGCGCGCTGGGGAGGCACGCCGGGTGCCTGAGAAGGTGAACAAGAAGGTCCGTGCGCCGGCGCGCCGTAACTTTTTGCTGGCGGGCCTCGCCGCCGGCGGCGCGCTGCTGATCGGCTGGGGGATGCAGCCGCCGCGCCAGCGCCTGCATCCTTCGCGCCCGCTGGAGCTTGCCGGCGATGAGGTCGCGCTCAATGGCTGGGTCGCGCTCGCGCCCGACGGCGCGGTCTCGGTGGTGGTGCCGCGCAGCGAGATGGGGCAGGGCGTGCACACGGCGCTGCCGATGCTGGTGGCCGAGGAACTCGACGTCGGCCTGGACGCGGTGCGCGTGGTCGCCCCGCCGATCGACAAGATCTATGCCAACGTCACGGTGCTGCGCGAAAACCTGCCGTTCCACCCGGACGACGCCGGCCGCACGGCCCAGGGCGCCCGGTGGCTGATGGAGAAGGTCGGCCGCGAGCTGGGCATCATGTTCACCGGCGGCTCGAGCAGCGTGCGCGATGCCTGGCTGCCGATGCGCGAGGCGGGCGCGGTGGCGCGGGCGATGCTGGTGCGGGCTGCGGCCGATGCGTGGCAGGCGCGGGTGGAAGACTGCCGCACCGAGGACGGCTTCGTGATCCACCTCGACGGCCGCAGCGCCGGCTATGGCGCGCTGGCCGCGCTGGCGGCGCGGGCCGGCGCCGGACTCACCGCCAAGGACGTGCGCCTCAAGCCGCCGTCGGCATTTCGCCTGATCGGCCAGCCGCAGCCGCGCCTGGACAGCCGCGCCAAGGCCGACGGCAGCGCGCGTTTCGGCATCGATGCGCGGCCGGCCGGGATGGTATATGCGGCGCTGGCGATGGCGCCGGCGATCGGCGCCACGGTCGCGGCCTTCGACGCCGACGCGGTGCGCCGGATGCCGGGCGTGCTGGCTGTGGTCGACGTCTCGTCCGCGCTCGTTGGGCGCAGCGGCGCCGGGGCTGCTGCCGCAGCCGCAGCCGGTATAGCGGTAGTGGCGTCGACCTGGTGGCAGGCGCGCCAGGCAGCCCAGGCCTTGCCGGTCACCTGGCAGCCGGGCGCGGGGGCGGCGGTCTCGAGCGCCGCGGTCATGGCCGGCCTGGCGCGCGCGCTCGACGACAAGCAGGGGCATGTCTACCACGAGACCGGCACGCAAGCGGTCGCGGGCGCCGCACCGCACGGGGCAAGAACGCTGCGCGCCGAATACCGCGCGCCGTTCCTGGCCCATGCGGCGCTGGAACCGGTCAACTGCACCGCCCAGGTCATGCGCGGCAAGGTGCGGCTGTGGGCCTCGACCCAGGTGCCGAGCATCGCGCTCGACTGCGCCGCGCGCGTGGCCGGGGTGGCGCGCGAGGACGTGGAAATCGAGGTGATGCTGCTGGGCGGCGGCTTCGGGCGCCGCCTCGAAGTCGACATGGTGGCGCAGGCGGTGGCCATCGCCAAGGCCCTTGGTGGCCAGCCGGTGCAGCTGATCTGGACCCGCGAGCAGGACATGATGCACGACGTCTACCGGCCGGCGGCGCTGGCGCGCTTCACGGCGCAACTGGGCGCGGACGGCGCCATCCTGGCCTGGGACAGCAAGTCGGCCAGCGGCGCCATCGGCCACCAGTACGTCGAGCGCAGCCTGGGCCTGCCGGGCCTGGGGCCGGACAAGACCACCGCCGAGGGAGCGTACGACCATCAATATCCGATCCCGAACCAGCGCGTGGCCCACGTGACGGTCGACAGCCAGGTGCCGATCGGCTACTGGCGCTCGGTCGGGCATTCGCACAACGCCTTCTTCAAGGAGTCGTTCCTGGACGAGGTGGCGCACGCCGGCGGGCACGATCCGGTGGCCCTGCGGCGCACACTCCTGGCGCGTCATCCGCGCGCGCTGGCGGTGCTGGACGCGGCGGTCGGCGCCGCCGGCCAGCCGCCGCCAGGGCGGGCCCACGGCGTGGCGCTGCACCGCTCGTTCGGCAGCACGGTGGCCCAGGTGGCCGAGGTTTCGGTCGAGGATGGCGAGATCCGCGTGCACCGCGTGGTGTGCGCGATCGATTGCGGCCTGGCGGTCAACCCGAACATCGTGGCCCAGCAGGTCGAGTCGGGCGTGGTGTTCGGCCTGTCGGCGGCACTGGCCGGCGAGATCACGATCGAAGAAGGCACGGTCCAGCAATCGAACTTCGGCGACTATCCGCTGCTGCGCATCGCCCAGGCGCCGCAGGTAGAAACCATCGTGATGGCAAGCCGCGCGCATCCGGAAGGCGTCGGCGAGCCGGCCGTGCCGCCGGTGGCGCCGGCGGTGGCGGCGGCGGTGTTCAAGCTGACCGGGCAGCGCCTGCGCAGCTTGCCGCTGAGATTGGGGTGAACCCTTGGGCCGGGCACTGGCCCTCGCCCGCGATACAGGCCGGCAGTTCGTCTGGTATGCCCTTCGGGAACGCTTCCCTCAGGTAGTCGAGGAAGGCCGACACCCTGACGCCGCGCAGGCGCCGAGAGGGAAGCAGCGCGCACAGGGCGACCTGCGGCGCGTATCCACGTCGGATCAGTCCGGCGCGCCGAGCAGCACGCGCAGATTGCACTCCTCCTGCCAGTCGCGGCGCTCTGCGCTCGACTGCGCGAGGCGCGCCAGCTCGTCGTCGCCCAGTTCGGCCTGGGCCTGGATCAGCCGGTCGGCCACGCCGCCGTCCGGCACAATCGTGCCGAAGAAGGCGACGGTGTCGCCGCGCTGCAGCAGCAGCGTCGGGAAATTGTCGACGTCGAGGTCGCCCACCAGGTCGGCCTGGTCTTCGATGTCGATCCAGACGAAGCGCTTGTCGGGATGGCGCAGCGCCAGCTCTTCGAAGGTGGCGCGGTAGGTCGCGCAGGTGCCGCACCAGGCGGCGCACAGGCAGGCGACGGTCCAGCCGTCGCCATGGACGGCGGCGGCGACGGCGTCGCGGGTGGTGGAGTCGAGGGTCAGGCTCTGCATGTGCGGCATTGTACAGCGAGTTGCGGATGGTGTTGCGGCGCGATGTTGCACCGCAATGGCGCAATCCAGCGGCGATTCGCCATGGCGCCATGGAAGCCCTCGGGCCGAGAAGGTAAAATAGCGCAATGCCTAACATCCTTGCTATAGAAACCTCGGCCGAGCTGGCGTCCTGCGCGCTGCTGGCCGGGGACAACGTGATCGTGCGTTCGACTCCCGGCGTGCGCAGCCACTCGCAATCGGTCCTGCCCATGGTGCAGGAACTGCTGAAAGAGGCCGGCATCGCCCTGGCCGACTGCGACGCCATTGCCTTTGGCGCCGGCCCCGGTTCGTTCACCGGCGTGCGCACCGCCTGCGGCGTGGCCCAGGGCCTGGCCTATGGCGCCAGGCTGCCGGTGCTGCCGCTGGTGACCCTGGAAGCGATGGCCGAGGCCTGCCGCGCCGCCACCGGCGCCGATGAGGTGCTGGCCGTGCTCGACGCGCGCATGGGCGAGGTGTACTGGGCCCAGTACCGCTTCGACGGTGGCAAGTGGCTCGAGGTGCTCGCGCCCGCGCTGTCGGCGCCGCAGGACGTGGCGCCGCTCGCGGCGGAAGGTCTGAGGGCTTGCGGCAACGGCTTTGCGGAGTATGCCGACGCCTTCGCCGGCAAGCCGTTCGCGCAAGCCGCCTTGCCCGGCATCGTGCCGCATGCGCGTGAGCTGGCGCTGCTGGCGCGCGGCGCGCTGGCGGCCGGGAAGGGCGTGCCCGCGGCCCAGGCCCAGCCGCTCTACCTGCGCAACAAGGTCGCCTACACCAGCGCCGAGCGCCAGGCGATCAATCAGGCCAGCGCGCAGGCCAGCGCGGCCGCCAGGGCCGGCACATGACGCAGTTGCAGGATACCGGCCTGCACCTGGCCCCGATGACGGCGGCCGACGTGGACGAGGTATGGGCGCTCGAATGCAGCGTCTTTCCCTTTCCCTGGAGCCGCGGCAACTTCGTCGACGCAGTGGAAAGCGGTTACGATTGCTGGACCGTGCGCGACGCAGACGGCGAGCTGGCCGGGTATTACCTGTTGATGTACGCGCTCGACGAGGCGCACCTGCTCGACGTCGCGGTGGCCGGCAAGCGCCAGCGCCAGGGCCTGGGCCGGCGCCTGCTCTACCAGATCGCGGCGCGCGCACGCGGGCACGGCATGGCGTCGATCCTGCTCGAGGTGCGGCCGTCGAACGAACGGGCGCTGGAAGTGTATCGCCGCCATGGCTATGTGCAGATCGGCCGCCGCAAGGGCTATTATCCGGCCGGCGCGGCGGGCCGCGAGGACGCGATCGTGATGAGACTGGATTTATGACGAACCTGAGCCAGCGCGATGCGCTGTTCCTGGCCGAGATGGGCATCGGCCCGCTGTGGCGGCTGCGCGATGCGCCGGCCGTGGCCGATCCGGCGGCCGAGGCGGCCGTCGTCGGGGCGGCGCCGGACGCCGCCGCGCCCGCACCGGCGCCTGCAGCAATGCCCGCAGTGGCGCCAATCTCCGCGCCCGCACCTGCAGCCGCATCCGCGCCGGCCGCGCGCGTCCACACGCCGCTGTCCGCGCCGCCTTACCGCAATCCGCCGCCCGCGCAAGACGAAGCGGCCTGGGACGACGGCGTCGCAACCGAGCCGGCGGCGCCCGACGTCGCCACGATGGATTGGGCCGGGCTGCGCCAGGCGATCGCGGCTTGCAAGGATTGCGCCTGCGGCGACGGTCGCAAGCCGGTGTTTGGCGCCGGCCCGCGCCAGGCGCGCTGGCTGATCGCCGCCGGCACCCCGAGCGCGCTCGACGAAGAAGCCGGCCAGCCGCTGACGGGCGAACCCGGCAAGCTGCTCGACAATATGCTGCACGCGGTCGGGTTGTCGCGTGAGCGCGATGCCTACGTCACGCCGCTGGTCAAGTGCCGGCCGCTGAACGCGAAGGGGGGCGAGCGCGCGCCGACCCCCGGCGAGATTGCCGCCTGCCGTCCTTTCGTCGAACGCGAACTGGCGCTCACCCGGGCCTCGACCGTGCTGACTCTGGGCCAGGTCGCGACCAACGGCTTGCTGGGCCGCGCGCTGCAGGAGCCCCTGGCCGGTGCGCGCGGCGAGGTCCATCAGCTGAACGAGGTGCCGCTGGTGGCGACCCTGCATCCGGGCGAGTTGCTGCTGCGCGGCGACAATAAGGCGCTGGCCTGGGCCGACCTGTGCCGGGCACGCTCCCTTGGACCACGCGACTAGCGCCCATCAGGCGGCCTTCCACCGCCGCTGGGGTCACCTGCGGCGGGCGCCGGTGCGCGCGCTGGCCTGGCTGCTCGATTCTCCCGACCTGCTGGACGCCGCGGCTTCGGCGTGGGCGGGCCGCATTGCCACGCTCGGCCCGGTCACGCCGGACGTGGGCGACTGGCTGGCGCAACTCGACCGGGACCCGTCCAGGCTCGAGGCGGCGCTGGGCGGCAAGACGTACACCCGCCTCGGGCTGTATGCCGAGAAGTTGATGGCCTTCTATTTCGCCGAACAGGGCCGCCTGGTGCGCCACGGCCTGCAGGTGCGCGCCAGCCGCAACGACACGGTGGGCGAGTTCGACTTTTTGCTCGAGCGCGGCGCGGACGCACTGACCCATATCGAGTTCGCCACCAAGTTCTATCTGCTCGATGGCGGCGCCGCGAACGAATTCGATGCCCTGGTGGGGCCCAACCTGGCCGACAGCCTGGGCGCCAAGATGCGCAAGGTATTCGAGCGCCAGCTCGCGCTGGGCGAGCATCCGGCGGCGCAGGCGCTGCTGCCGCGCCCGGTGACCCAGGCGCTGGCCCTCGTCAAGGGCTGGCTGTTCTATCCCGCCGGCAACTGGCCGGCAATGCAGGGCATCACGGCCGGCCACTGCCGCGGCTTCTGGTGCGCGCTCGACGAACTGGACGCCATCCCCGGTGAGGATTTCCTGATCCTGCCGAAGCTGGAATGGCTGGCGCCGTGCCTGGCGCAATCGAGCGCGCATCGGCTGCTGACCCGTACCGAGCTCGGCGCCGCGCTGGCGCAAGCTTTCGCCACGTCCGGCACGCCGCTGCTGGTGGCGACCGTGCGCCGCCGGGACGATCTCATCGAAGAAACCGACCGCGGCTTCATCGTCCCCAACGACTGGCGCGCCCGCGCCGCTCAGGCGCGCACGCCAACATAGCCCAGCCCTCAATGAGGGTCAGCGTCGAATTGTTTGACAACTTTCCGCAGCGCGCAATAAGTCGCCCCCGAGTCATCCTTTTTCCGCTGGCCAGCTCGACAGTAAATAAATAGGGTCGGAGTCGAATTGTTTGACAACTTTGAGGAATTGCCCAATAAGTCGACTCTGACCCTCATTATTTTTTTGCCGGTGGGATCTGTTTATGTGAAGGTAAGGCAAGGAATACGAAGAATGCCGAGACGCGGCGGAATGCGCTGAACAGCCGCTGCTTCCTTGGCTTAAATTTCATTGCAAAACAATGAGGGTCAGAGTCGACTTATTGAGCAATTTTTCGCATGGAGGCGAAATTGGGGACAGAGTGCGCTGTCCGAGCAAGTGCTTGGGATAATCAGCTAGCTGGTTCGCGCGTTGAGCAATGGCTGGGGCGAAACGTTGTCAAACAATTCGACACTGACCCTATGGTAGGGGTCAGGGTCAGTGTTTGCCTTCGCCGATCAGTCCGAGCGAATCGTGTTCGCGCTGGTTGAGGGTGTGGCGGCGCTGGATCAGGAGCATGATGCCGGCGACCGACAGGCCGAAGATGACGATGATGATGTCCAGGTCCAGGTTCAGCGTGATCATGACCGCGTAGGCGGCCAGCATCACCAGGATCGACAGGTTCTCGTTGAAGTTCTGCACCGCGATCGAGTGCCCCGCGCTCATCAGGACGTGGCCGCGGTGCTGCAGCAGCGCGTTCATCGGCACCACAAAGAAGCCCGACAGGAAGCCGATCAGGGCCAGCAGCGGATAGGCCACCGACACCGAATGCACGAACACCATGCTGGTCACGACCAGGCCCATGATGATGCCCATCGGGATCACGCTCAAGGACTTGCGCAGCGGGATCATGCGCGCCGCCATCGCCGCGCCCAGCGCCACGCCGATCGCGACCACGCCGATCAGGTTCGTGGCCTTGTCCAGCGGCAGGCCGAGCGAGCGCTCGGCCCATTTCAGCACGATGAATTGCAGAGTGGCGCCGGCGCCCCAGAACAGGGTCGTCACCGCCAGCGAAATCTGGCCCAGCTTGTCGCGCCACAGGGTGGCCGAGCAGTTGGCGAAGTCGGTGATTAGCTTGATGGGGTTGCGTTCCTGGTGCTCGTAGCGCGCGCCGGTGTCCGGGATGCGCAGGTTGAACAGGGCAGCCAGCATGTAGATGCCGACCACCACCGCCATCGCCGCTTCGGCGCCGGTCGTGATGCCCAGGGCCGTAAAGGCGTCAAACGACAGCAGGAAGTTCACGCCGCGCTCGCTCACCAGGGTGCCGCCGAGCACGGTGCCGAAGATGATCGACATCACGGTCAGTCCCTCGATCCAGCCATTGGCAGGCACGAGCTTCTCGGGCGGCAGCAGTTCGGTCAGGATGCCGTACTTGGCGGGCGAATACACGGCCGCGCCGAAGCCGACCACGGCATACGCGATCAGGGGGTGGACGGTGAAGAACATCAGGGCGCAGCCGGCGACCTTGATGATGTTCGCGATGAACATCACGCGCCCCTTGGGCAGCGCATCGGCGAAGGCGCCCACGAAAGCGGCGAGCAGGACGTAGAACAGCACGAATGACAGCTTCAGCAACGGAGTCAGCGATGCCGGGGCGTCCATTGCGACGAGCAGGCTGATCGCGACAAACAGGAGCGCGTTATCCGCCAGCGACGAGAAGAACTGCGCCGCCATGATGGTATAGAAACCACGGTTCATTCGAGAATTCACAAATCTGGTCCGGGTTGCTTTATACCATGAATGCATAGACCGGCGAAACCGGAAACGCGGACGCGGCGGCAGCGCGCGGCCCGCTCCGGTAGAATAGACACCTGACGTCTTATACCGGATCGCCTCCGTTTTTCTTTAAAAGCTTGCCATGCCGCGTCCGCTCTTCGCCACCATCCACCTCGATTCGATGCAGCACAACCTGGCCCAGGCGCGCAGCTGCGCGCCGCTGGCGAAGATCTGGGCCGTCGTGAAAGCCGATGCCTACGGCCACGGCCTTGAACGCGCGATGCGCGGCTTCGCCACTGCCGACGGCCTGGCGCTGGTCGAGCTGGAAAGCGCGATCCGCCTGCGCGAACTCGGCTGGATCAAGCCGATTCTTTTATTAGAGGGATTCTTCGAAGCGGCCGACGTGCCCATGCTGGCCGAGCACAATATCGCCACCGCCGTGCACAGCATCGAGCAGGTCAAGCTGCTCGAGTACACGCAGCTGTACCGCCCGATCGACGTCTACCTGAAGATGAACACGGGGATGAACCGCCTGGGTTTTCCGCCCGCCCAGTACGGCGCCGCCTACCAGCGCCTGCGCGCGATCCGCGACGTGCGCTCGATCACCCACATGACCCATTTCGCCAATGCCGACGAGCTGGAGCATCCGCGCCTGACGATCGCCGAGCAGGTGCGGCGTTTCCAGCTGGGGGCCGCCGACCTGGCCGGCGAGCGCAGCCTGTCCAATTCGGGCGGCGTGCTGCACCAGGCCGAACTCGCCGACCAGTTGTCGAACGACTGGGTCCGCCCCGGCATCATGCTCTACGGCGGCACGCCGGGCGGGCGCAGCGCCCGGGATTTCGGCCTGCGCCCCACCATGACCCTGCGCTCGGAAGTGATCGGCATCCAGCATATCGGGCCGGGCGACACGGTCGGCTACGGCAGCCGCTTCGAGGCCGAAGGCCCGATGACGATCGGCGTGGTGGCCTGCGGCTATGCCGACGGCTACCCGCGCAGCGCGCCGCACGGCACGCCGGTGCTCGTCGACGGCGTGCGCACGACGCTCGTCGGCCGGGTCTCCATGGACATGATGACCGTCGACCTGACGCCGGTTCCCAACGCCCGCATCGGCAGCAAGGTCACCCTGTGGGGCGACGGGTTGCCGATCGACGAAGTGGCGCAGGCCGCGGGCACCATCGGCTACGAGCTGATGTGCGCCCTGGCGCCGCGCGTGCGCGTCACCGAAGGCCGTCTCGGCACCGACGGTTGAGTGCCAGTTGAGCGCCGGTTGAACACCGGCCCGACCAACCCCATATCGACATGATGGCAAAAGCAAAAACCAATTACACCTGCAGCGAGTGCGGCGCGATCGCCAGCCGCTGGACCGGCCAGTGCGCCGATTGCAAGGCCTGGAACACGATGGTCGAGACCGTCGTCGACACGCCGGGCGTCAACCGCATGTCGCAGACCCCGCACCGCAGCCTGGCGCAGACGGCGCCGGTACTGTCCCTGGCCGACATCGAGGCGATCGACGTGCCGCGCTTCGGCACCGGCATCGAGGAATTCGACCGCGTGCTGGGCGGGGGCCTGGTGGCCGGCGGCGTGGTCCTGATCGGCGGCGACCCCGGCATCGGCAAGTCGACCCTGCTGCTGCAGGCGCTGTCGAGCCTGTCCACCATCCGCAGCACCCTCTACGTCAGCGGCGAGGAATCCGGCGCCCAGATCGCGCTGCGCGCGCGCCGCCTGGCGGTGGATGCGAAAGACCTGAAACTGCAGGCCGAGATCCAGCTCGAGAAAATCCTCGGCACCATCGCCGACCTCAAGCCCGAGGTGGTGGTGATCGACTCGATCCAGACCATGTATTCCGATGCGCTGACGTCGGCTCCCGGCTCGGTGGCCCAGGTGCGCGAATGCGCGGCCCAGCTCACGCGGGTGGCCAAGCAGACCGGCGTGACCATCATCCTGGTCGGCCACGTCACCAAGGAAGGCGCGCTGGCCGGCCCGCGCGTGCTGGAACACATCGTCGATACCGTGCTGTACTTCGAAGGCGATACGCAATCGAGCTATCGCCTGGTGCGGGCGATCAAGAACCGCTTCGGCGCGGTGAACGAACTGGGCGTGTTCGCGATGACCGAAAAGGGCCTGAAGGGCGTCTCGAATCCTTCCGCCCTGTTCCTGTCCCAGCACGACAGCCAGGTGCCCGGCTCCTGCGTCATGGTGACGCAGGAGGGAACGCGGCCTTTGCTGGTCGAGATCCAGGCGCTGGTCGACACCAGCCACCTGCCCAACGCGCGCCGCCTGTCGGTCGGCCTGGAACAGAACCGCCTGGCGATGCTGCTGGCGGTCCTGCACCGCCACGCCGGCATCGCGGCCTTCGACCAGGACGTGTTCATCAATGCGGTCGGCGGCGTCAAGATCACCGAACCGGCGGCCGACCTGGCGGTGCTCCTGGCGATCAACTCGTCGATGCGCAACAAGCCGCTGCCGCGCGGGCTGGTGGTGTTTGGCGAGGTCGGCCTGGCCGGCGAAATCCGGCCCGCGCCACGCGGCCAGGAACGCTTGCGCGAAGCGGCCAAGCTGGGCTTCTCGCTGGCGGTGATCCCGAAATCGAATACGCCGAAGGCCAGGATCGAGGGCATGACCATCATCGCGGTCGAACGCATCGACGAGGCGTTCAACAAGTTGCGCGAAATCGACTGACGGTCGATCGCGGTCCGCGACTACCTGTCGGATTTTCCGGTAGATTCTATAATCGTGCCTTGTTCACTGTATTCGGGTAAACACGTGTTCCAAGACCAAAGGAAATCTCCACGCAAGGCGTACCGTACCAAGGCCCTGCTCGCCATCGACGGCCAGCCCCCCATCGCCGGCAAGACCAGCGACGTCGGCGCCAACGGCGTGAGCATCAGCCTGGCCGATCCGCTGGCGGTCGGGCAGGGCGGGCAAGTGGCCTTCGACTTGCTGGTCGAGGGCAGCATCGTCACCATCCAGACGCGGGCCAAGGTGTCATACTGTATTTTCAGCAGTGGCGAGTTCAAGGTAGGCTTTCAGTTCCTGCAGCCCGACCTGGCGGCGGTGACGGCCCTGGCGCGCTTCATGCGATGAAGTCGACGGTGCGCTGCCGGCGCCTGGTACACCCCCCAAATATGACAAACGGCGAGCGCCATCGGGCCCGCCGCCTGCTGTATCGGCCCGCCGAGCGGGCCGTGCGCTATTCGTGATAGCGGTCGTGCAACTTGGAGGAACTGCCGCGGACTTCCTGGTAAATCTCGAACGCCACGAGGGCGGCCAGGCCGGTCAGAATCCCCATCACCATCAGCTCTAACATTTGAAACAAAACGCCTCTCGGCATCCCCTCCATGTCATGACTACCCTCTCAGGATAGCAGGCAATGGTGTATTTACAAGCGTCGCGGTGCGGAACATGGCATGATTCGGTCGACGCCGATGGCCATTCGCGCGCCGCGCCATTCCCGTGGATGACATCCTTGCGCGCGTGTCATGTTGATGTCACATTCGCCAATATGTCATGAACCTGTCATATTCGCCCGTTAGACTGCGCCACATCGTCAGCGGGACCGTCCCGTGGTGTCACTTCCAAAGGATCCGATATGCGCATGAAGCACTTCTTCGTCTCGATCGCCCTGGCTGCAACGGCATTCTCCGCCAGCGCCCAGAACGCCAACATCACCGGCGCCGGCGCGACCTTCCCGTACCCGATCTATGCCAAGTGGGCCGAGCTGTACAAGGCGGCTAGCGGGGTCGGCCTGAACTACCAGTCGGTCGGTTCGGGCGCCGGCATCAAGCAGATCAAGGCCAAGACCGTCGACTTCGGCGCATCCGACATGCCGCTGGCGGCCAATGAGCTCAATGCCGCGGGGCTGTTCCAGTTCCCGGCCGTGATGGGCGGCGTGGTGCCGATCGTGAACCTGAACGGCATCGCCCCGGGCCAGCTGAAGCTGAGCGGCGCGGTCATCGCCGACATCTACATGGGCAAGATCACCAAGTGGAACGCGCCGCAGATCGCCGCGCTGAACCCGGGCGTCAAGCTGCCAACCAACGACATCACCGTCGTGCGCCGCGCCGACAGCTCGGGCACCTCGTTCCTGTGGACCGACTACCTGAGCAAGGTCAGCCCGGCCTGGAAATCGACCATCGGCGTCGGCACCACCGTCAAGTGGGCGGTCGGCGTGGGCGGCAAGGGCAACGAGGGCGTGGCCGCCAACGTGCAGCGCATCAAGGGCAGCATCGGCTATGTCGAGTGGGCCTATGCCAAGAAGAACAAGATGGCGCACACCCAGCTGCAGGGCGCCGACGGCGCCTGGCTGCAGCCGTCGGACGACGCCTTCAAGGCCGCCGCCGCCAGCGCCGACTGGAAAGGCACCCCGGGCTTCGCCGTCATCCTGACCAACCAGGCCGGCAAGGGCGCCTGGCCGGTCACCGGCGCCTCGTACATCCTGGTGCACAAGACCCAGGACGCCGCCAAGGGCCGGCAAGTGCTGAAGTTCTTCGACTGGGCCTTCAAGAACGGCGCGCCTGCCGCCGCCGATCTGGACTACGTGCCGATGCCGGCCGATGTGACCAAGCTGATGCAGGACGCCTGGCGCGCCAACCTGAAGGACGCGAGCGGCAAGGCGCTCTGGTAAACCAACCACCTGACAAGAAAAGGCCGGCCATGCCGGTCTTTCTGTATGCCAGCGCTATTGACAAAACGATATTGATAACAAAACCATGAGCGTCCAACCATCCATGTCCGTGAACGATCTGCCCGAGAAAGCAGCGCCAGACGCCGACCTCTACCAGTCCGCCGCCATGCGCAACACCATGCGCAACCAGCGCATTCAGGACTTCTTCTTCCACAAGGTCACGCTGCTGTTCGCCGCCTCGGTGCTGGCGGTCCTGGTCGGGATCATCATCTCGCTGGCGATCGGCGCGGCCCCGGCCTTCAAGGAATTCGGTCTCGGCTTCATCACCCGCGTGGAGTGGGATCCGGTCAACGACCAGTACGGCGCCATGATCGCGATCTACGGCACCCTGGCCACCTCGATCATCGCGCTGGCGGTGGCGTTCCCGATCAGCTTCGGCATCGCGCTGTTCCTGACCGAGATCTGCCCGGCCTGGCTGCGCCGCCCGCTGGGCACCGCGGTCGAACTGCTGGCCGGCGTGCCGTCGATCATCTACGGCATGTGGGGCCTGTTCGTGTTCGCGCCGCTGTTCGCCGAATACGTGCAGCCCGCCCTCAAGGAAACCATCGGCCAGCTGCCGGTGATCGGCGCGATCTTCCAGGGCCCGGTGATGGGCATCGGCATCCTGACCGCCGGCCTGATCCTGGCGATCATGATCATCCCCTTCATCGCTTCGGTGATGCGCGACGTGTTCGAGATCGTCCCGACCGTGTTGAAGGAATCGGCGTACGGCCTGGGCTGCACCAAGTGGGAAGTGATGCGCAAGGTGGTGCTGCCGTACACCCGCAACGGCGTGGTCGGCGGCGTGATGCTGGGCCTGGGCCGCGCGCTGGGCGAGACGATGGCGGTGACCTTCGTGATCGGCAACGCCCACGACCTGTCGGCCTCGCTGTTCTCGGCCGGCAACTCGATCTCGTCGACCCTGGCCAATGAATTCGCCGAAGCGGCCACCGAGCTGCACTCGTCGTCGCTGTTCGCCCTGGCGCTGATCCTGTTTGCGATCACCTTCGTCGTGCTGTCGGCCGCAAAGCTGATGCTGGTCGGCATGTCCCGCAACGAAGGCACCAAGTAAAAGAAGGCTACCGAGATGAACAACGCAATCAAGAACCCCGTCTATCGCAAGCGCCTGCTGGCGCACCGCGTCGGCATCACCCTGTCGGTCGTGGCCATGGGCATCGGCCTGGCCTTCCTGGCCTGGATCCTGGGCACCTTGCTGTACAACGGTGTCGGCGCACTGGCCGGGACCCTGTTCACCAACGACACGCCGGCGCCGGGCACCCCGGGCGGCGGCCTGCGCAACGCCATCGTCGGTTCGCTGATGATGGTCGGCCTGTCGACCCTGGTGAGCACCCCGATCGGCATCCTGGCCGGCATCTACCTGGCCGAATATGGCGAGAACAACAAGTTCGCTCAGGTGACCCGCTTCGTGACCGACATCATGCTGTCGGCCCCGTCGATCGTGATCGGCCTGTTCGTGTATGCGATCTACGTCGCCAACGTGAAGCATTTCTCCGGCTACGCCGGTTCGATCGCGCTTGCCCTGATTGCGATTCCGGTCGTGGTGCGCACCACCGACAACATGCTGCGCCTGGTGCCGTCGAGCTTGCTGGAAGCGGCGTATGCCCTCGGCGCACCGCACTGGAAGGTGGCGACGACGGTGCGCCTGCGCGCCGTGAAGGCCGGCGTCGTGACCGGCGTGCTGCTGGCTGTGGCCCGCGTCTCGGGCGAGACCGCGCCGCTGCTGTTCACCGCGCTGAACAACCAGTTCTACAGCCACGACATGAACGCGCCGCTGGCCAACCTGCCGGTCGTGATCTACCAGTTCGCGATGAGCCCGTACGACGACTGGCGTTCGCTGGCCTGGGGCGGCGCACTGCTGGTGACCGCGACCGTGCTGCTGCTCAACATCATTTCGCGCACCATGTTCGCCCAAAAAACTCCGCGTTAATCCAATTGTTAAAAGATAAAGCGATGAACCAAGCCATGCTCAATACGACTCCAGCGCCGGCCGCTGCCAAGGCCAAGACGATCGAAATCCAGGGCCTGAACTTCTTTTACGGCAAAACGCAGAGTCTGAAAAATGTCTCGCTCGACATCCACGCCAAGCAGGTAACGGCCTTCATCGGCCCGTCGGGCTGCGGCAAGTCGACCCTGCTGCGCACGCTGAACCGGATGTACGACCTGTACCCGGGCCAGCGCGCCGAAGGTTCGATCATGTACCGCGGCCGCAATATCCTGGAGCCGGGCGTCGACGTCAACATGCTGCGCGCCAAGGTCGGCATGGTGTTCCAGAAGCCGACCCCATTCCCGATGTCGATCTACGACAATATCGCCTTCGGCGTGCGCCTGTACGAAAACCTGTCGAAGGGCGAGATGGACGAGCGCGTCGAATGGGCGCTGAAAAAGGCGGCGCTGTGGGAAGAAGCCAAGGATAAGCTGAACAAGAGCGGCCTGTCGCTGTCGGGCGGCCAGCAGCAGCGCCTGTGCATCGCGCGCGGCGTGGCGGTCAAGCCTGACGTGTTGCTGCTCGATGAACCGACCTCGGCGCTGGACCCGATCTCGACCGCCAAGATCGAGGAACTGATCAGCGAACTGAAGCAGGATTACACGATCACCATCGTGACCCACAATATGCAGCAAGCGGCGCGTTGCTCGGACTACACGGCCTACATGTATCTTGGCGAGCTGGTCGAATTCGGCGAGACCGACCAGATCTTCATGAACCCGGCGCGCAAGGAAACGCAAGACTATATTACCGGCCGCTTCGGCTGATTTCACCCGGTAGTTCATTTTGCCGGCCCCGCCGGCTTCACAGAATATTTGACGGAGAAGTTATGACAGGCGAGCATTCATCCAAGCAGTACGATCAGGAACTCGAGGGCATCCGTTCCCAGGTGTTGCTGATGGGCGGCATGGTGGAAACCCAGTTCGAGGAGGCGCTCGAGTGCTTCCGCATCGGCGACATCGCGCGCGCCGAGCGCGTGATGGCCGAAGACCAGGCCGTCAACCAGCTCGAAGTCTCGCTCGACGACGCCTGCAGCCACCTGATCGTCAAGCGTCAGCCGACCGCCAACGACTTGCGCACCGTGATGGCGACCATCAAGGTCATCACCGACCTGGAGCGCATCGGCGACGAGGCGACCAAGGTCGCGCGCACCGCGAAAAGCCTGCACGAGCGCGGCGTCACCGGCTTTGGCCACTACGACATGATCCGCACCATCGCCAAGGCGACCTCGGAACTGCTGCACGATTCGCTGGACGCGTTCGCGCGCCTGGACGGCAAGCAGGCCTTGCAGATCATCGCCGGCGACGAGGTGGTCGACCACGAGTTCCGCACCATCCTGCGCAGCATGGTCACCTACATGATGGAAGACCCGCGCACGATCTCGTCGGCGCTGGACACGCTGTGGGTGGCGAAGGCGATCGAGCGCATCGGCGACCATGCGAAGAACATCGCCGAATACGTGATCTACGTGGTCGAAGGCCGTGACATCCGCCACAGCAAGGTGATTCTCGACGGCCAGCCGGCGGCTTGAGCATGGCGGACAACACCTCCGTCCTGGTGGTCGAAGACGAGCCGGCGATCGTCGAGCTGGTGACCTATTCCCTGCGCGAGGCGGGCTGGGACATCCGTAGCGCCGACACCACCGCCAGCGCCTGGGACAGCATCCGCCAAAGCAAGCCCGACCTGCTGCTGCTGGACTGGATGCTGCCCGACCAGAGCGGGCTGCGCCTGCTGTCGCGCCTGCGCGCCGACCGCGACTTCCAGGACCTGCCGGTGATCATGCTGACGGCAAAGAGCATGGAAGAGGACAAGCTGGCGGGCCTGAACACCGGCGCCGACGACTACATCACCAAGCCGTTCTCGCCGCGCGAGCTGCTGGCGCGCGCGCGTGCGCTGCTGCGCCGCAAGAGTCCGCACCTGGCCGAGGCGCCGCTGCGCGCCGGCGCGGTGACGCTCGACCCGAACAGCTGCACCGTGACGGTCGAGGACCAGCAGATCGACATCGGCAATGCGGAGTACAAGCTCTTGAAGTACCTGATGGCGCATCGGGAGCGCGTGTTCTCGCGCGCCCAGCTGCTCGACAAGGTGTGGGGCGACCATGCGGTGATCGAGGAGCGCACGGTGGACGTGCACGTGCTGCGGTTGAGGAAGGCATTGAAAAGCGCTGATGGCTTGATCCGCACCGTGCGCAGCGTCGGCTATATGCTGTCCGAAAAATAACACGGTATCGAAGGACGCGATGAATCCGAAGCTGCTGTTCTGGGTGCCGGCGCTGCTGCGCACGGCGCTGTTGTTCGCCGTGGCCGGCGTGGTGTGGTGGTGGTCTGGCCCCGTGGCCGGGCTGGCGCTGGCGCTGGCCGGCATGGCGGTGGCGGTATTTATCCAGCTGTCGTACCTGTACAAGCTCGGCCAGTGGCTGGAAGAGCCGCACAGCACGCGCCTGCCGGACGGCTGGGGCGCCTGGACCAATGCCTTCGCGCGCCTGTATCGCCTGCGGCGCGACGACGAGCGCCATCAGACCGAACTGACCGAATGGCTGGCGCGTTTTCGCCAGGCGATGCACCTGCTGCCGGAAGGCGTGGCCATCATGGACGACGTGCTGTTCCTGGAGTGGTGCAATCCGGCGGCCGAGCGCCACCTGGGGCTGACGATGGAACGCGACAAGGGGCTGCGCGTGACGAACCTGGTGCGCCACCCCGACTTCATCGACTACATCGTGCTGGGGCGCTACGAGCAGCCGCTGACGCTGTCGCTGCGTGGCCGCAAGCTGGAATGCCGCATCATCCCGTTCGAGAACCGGCGCCAGATCCTGGTGACGCACGACGCCACCGACACCGAGCGCATCGAGGCGATGCGGCGCGACTTCATCGCCAACGCCTCGCACGAGCTGCGCACGCCGCTGACGGTGATCGTGGGCTTCCTCGAGATCGCGCTGTCCGATCCGGGCATCGACGTCGCCACGCGGATGGCGCACCTGAACCTGATGACCGAGCAGGCGCGCCGCATGCAGCGCCTGATCCAGGACATGCTGACCCTGTCGCGGCTGGAGTCGGACGAATTTCCCATGAGGCGCGAGCGGGTGGACATACGCAGCCTGATCGACTCGATCGCCCTCGAGGCGCGCGCGCTGTCGGGCGGCCGGCACCAGATCGAGGTGGCGGTCGACGGCCCGGACGTCATGGGCAGCATGGAAGAGCTGCGCAGCGCCTTCGCCAACCTGGCGTCGAACGCGGTGCGCTACTCGCCGAACGGCGGCACGATCCGCCTGGCCTGGACGCGCGGCCCCGATGCGCTGAGCTTTGCCGTGACCGATTGCGGCATCGGTATCGCCCCCGAACACATCCCGCGCCTGACCGAGCGTTTCTACCGCGTCGACAAGAGCCGTTCGCGCGACACCCAGGGCACCGGCCTGGGCCTGGCGATCGTCAAGCACGTCCTGCTGCGCCACGGCGGCAAGCTGACGATCACCTCGCAGCCGGGCAAGGGCAGCACCTTCTCCGCCATGCTCCCGAATACCTCGCTGCCGGCTTGATCCCAGGCTGACCAGGGCCGGCGCCGAGTTGTTCGACAACTTCGGGAACGACTGGAAGAGGGCGCCGGCCGGCGGGGGGGCGGATCTCGTGCCCCAGGGGAACCAGCCGAGGTACAATCTCTGCCTTGTTCTCTTCGGCACATTTCATGCTCTCTCGTCGTACCTCTCTCGCGGCGTGCGCCGCACTGCTCTTGAGCGCTTGCGGCGGCACGCCGCTGCAGACGCCGGCCACCCCGGTCGCCGCCGCCCCGGCGGCTGCGCCACTGCCGCCCAGGAAAATCCGCATCGGCCTGGCCCTTGGCGGCGGCGCCGCGCGCGGCTTCGCCCACATCGGCGTGATCAAGGCCCTCGAAGCCCAGGGCATCTATCCCGAGATCGTGGTCGGCACCAGCGCCGGTTCGGTGGTCGGCTCGCTGTATGCATCGGGCCTGAACGGCTTCGCCCTGCAAAAGACGGCCCTTGCCATGGACGAGGCCACCATTTCGGACTGGGCGCTGCCGTGGCTCGGCAAATCCACTGGCCTGCTCAAGGGCGAGGCGCTGCAGAATTATGTGAACAAGGCTGTTGGCAATGTGCCGATGGAAAAGCTCAAGTTGCGCTTCGGCGCCGTGGCCACCGACCTCAAGACCGGCCAGCCGATCCTGTTCAACCGCGGCAATACCGGCATGGCGGTGCGCGCGTCGTCGAGCGTGCCGAGCGTATTCCAGCCAGTTAAAATCGGCAACAAGGAATACGTCGACGGCGGCCTGGTGGCGCCGGTGCCGGTGCGTTTCGTGCGCGAGATGGGCGCCGATTTCATTATCGCCGTCAATATCTCGAGCGCGACCGAGGGTGCGGCCACGGCCAGCTCGCTCGACGTCCTGATGCAGACGTTCAGCATCATGGGTCAGCGCCTGAACCATTTCGAATTGAAGGACGCCGACATCGTGATCACGCCGGCGCTCGGCAATATGGGATCGGGCGATTTCGGCGGACGCAATCTCGCCATCCTGGCCGGCGAGCAGGCCGCCGCCGCGGCCATGCCGCAGATCAAGGCCAAGTTGAAGCTCAACGTATCGCAACCCACATCATCGCAAACTGCGCAAGGAAAACCATGAACACCAAACCCTACCTGACCCTGCTTGATGCCAAGAAGATCGGCGCCGCCGCCGAAGCCGAGGCCGTGCAAAACGGCTGGGCCGTGTCGATCGCGATCGTCGACGACGGCGGCCACCTGCTGTGGCAGCAGCGCCTGGACGGCGCGCCGCCCGTGTCGTCGTATATCGCGCCGGCGAAAGCCAATACCGCCGCCCTCGGCCGGCGCGAATCGAAGATCTACGAAGACGTGGTCAACAATGGCCGCATGTCCTTCCTGAGCGCGCCGAAGCTGGAAGGCATGCTCGAAGGCGGCGTGCCGGTGATCGTCGACGGCCACGTGATCGGCGCGGTTGGCGTGTCGGGCGTCAAGTCGGACCAGGACGTGCAGATCGCCCGCGCAGGGATTGCCGCACTGAACGCCGCCTGAAGGCCGCCTAATCGCAAGTTGCGGGTGAGATATTGCACTCGCAACATATGTTTCAGCAGGGCAGGGAAGATGGCGTGGCATGTCATCTTCAGCAAATTTGCTAGCGGTTATGTGGCGGCGCCGCATTGCCGAACATCAGAGTTCGCGCTATAATTCGGAAGTTTATCTAATTCAAACTTAGCCGTAGCGCATACCCACCATCCCTCATTCAACATGACCTCCAACACCGGGCGGCTTCACCACGCCCAGGACAGTTGGATGTCGGTCTGACGTGGCGAAGCTACGGCAACTTTTTCGGGAGTTGCCCTTGCCGCCATTTTTTTCTGGCCCCTCCGTTCCAGCCATCCTGGCACTTGCTGACGGGACCATCTTCAAAGGAATTTCCATCGGTGCCGTCGGTCATACGACGGGCGAAGTGGTGTTCAACACCGCGATCACCGGCTACCAGGAAATCCTGACCGACCCGAGCTACTCGCGTCAAATCGTCACCCTGACCTATCCGCACATCGGCAACTACGGCGTGAACAGCGCCGACGTCGAAGCGGGCAAGGTGCACGCCGCCGGCCTCATCATCCGTGACCTGCCGCTCCTGGCGTCGAACTTCCGTTCGACCCAATCGCTGGGCGACTACCTCAAGCAGGAAAACGTGGTTGCCATCGCCGGCATCGATACCCGCAAGCTCACCCGCATCCTGCGCGAAAAAGGCGCCCAGGCCGGCGCGATCCTGACCGCGGCGCAAGGCGTCGAGCCGTCGCCGGCCCAGGCGCTGGAACTGGCGCGCTCGTTCCCGGGCCTGGCCGGCATGGACCTGGCCAAGGTGGTGTCCGTCACCGAACCCTACGAGTTCACCGAGACCGAATGGAAGCTCGGCGAAGGCTACGGCAAGCAGACCGATCCCAAGTACCACGTGGTCGCCTTCGACTACGGCGTCAAGCGCAACATCCTGCGCATGCTGGCCGAACGCGGCTGCAAGGTCACGGTGCTGCCGGCGCAATCGACCGCCGCCGACGCGCTGGCCCTGAACCCTGACGGCATCTTCCTGGCCAACGGTCCGGGCGACCCCGAGCCTTGCGACTACGCGATCCAGGCATCGCGCGAGCTGATCGAAAAGGGCATCCCGACCTTCGGCATCTGCCTCGGCCACCAGATCATGGCGCTGGCTTCCGGCGCCAAGACCATGAAGATGAAGTTCGGCCACCATGGCGCCAACCACCCGGTGCAGGACCTGGACAGCAAGAAGGTCTTGATCACCTCGCAGAACCACGGCTTCGCGGTCGACCCGGAAACCTTGCCGGACAACTGCCGCGTGACCCACGTCTCGCTGTTCGACGGCTCGCTGCAGGGCTTCGCCCGCACGGACAAGCCGGCGTTCTGCTTCCAGGGCCACCCGGAAGCCTCGCCTGGCCCGACCGACGTCGCCTACCTGTTTGACCGCTTCATCGGCCTGATGCAAGCAGCGGAGAAAAAATAATATGCCAAAACGTAGTGATATCAAAAGCATCCTGATCATCGGCGCCGGCCCGATCGTCATCGGCCAGGCAGTCGAATTCGACTACTCCGGCGCCCAGGCCTGCAAGGCCTTGCGTGAAGAAGGCTACAAGGTCATCCTGGTCAACTCGAACCCGGCGACCATCATGACCGACCCGGAAACGGCGGACGTGACCTACATCGAGCCGATCACCTGGAAGGTCGTCGAGCGCATCATCGAGAAAGAGCGTCCCGACGCGATCCTGCCGACCATGGGCGGCCAGACCGCGCTGAACTGCGCGCTCGACCTGCACCGCAACGGCGTGCTGGACAAATACAAGGTCGAGCTGATCGGCGCGACCCCGGAAGCCATCGACAAGGCCGAAGACCGTTCGAAGTTCAAGGACGCGATGACCAAGATCGGCCTGGGCTCGGCGCGTTCGGGCGTGGCCCACTCGATGGAAGAGGCGTGGAGCGTGCAGCGCGAGCTGGGCTTCCCGACCATCATCCGTCCTTCGTTCACCATGGGCGGCAGCGGCGGCGGCATCGCCTACAACGAAGAAGAATTCGAGCAGATCTGCAAGCGCGGCCTGGAAGCATCGCCCACCAACGAGCTGTTGATCGAAGAATCTCTGTTGGGCTGGAAAGAGTACGAGATGGAAGTCGTTCGCGACAAGAACGACAACTGCATCATCATCTGCTCGATCGAGAACCTGGATCCGATGGGCGTGCACACCGGCGACTCGATCACCGTGGCGCCGGCGCAGACCCTGACCGACAAGGAATACCAGATCATGCGCAATGCGTCGATCGACGTGCTGCGCGAGATCGGCGTCGACACCGGCGGCTCGAACGTGCAGTTCTCGATCAACCCGAAAGACGGCCGCATGATCGTCATCGAGATGAACCCGCGCGTGTCGCGTTCGTCGGCGCTGGCCTCGAAAGCCACCGGCTTCCCGATCGCCAAGGTCGCTGCAAAGCTCGCGGTCGGCTTCACGCTGGATGAGCTCCGCAACGAGATCACCGGCGGCGCGACCCCGGCCTCGTTCGAGCCGTCGATCGACTACGTCGTCACCAAGATCCCGCGCTTCACGTTCGAAAAATTCCCGACCGCCGACAAGCACCTGACCACGCAAATGAAGTCGGTCGGTGAAGTCATGGCGATGGGCCGCACCTTCCAGGAATCGTTCCAGAAAGCGCTGCGCGGCCTGGAAGTCGGCGTCGACGGCCTGAACGAAAAGACCCGCGACCGCGAAAAGATCGAGGAAGAACTGGGCGAGCCGGGTCCGGAACGCATCTGGTACGTGGGCGACGCCTTCGCCCAGGGCTTCACCCTGGAAGAAGTGCACAACCTGACCAAGATCGATCCATGGTTCCTGGTGCAGATCAAGGAGATCGTGGACATCGAGCTGTGGCTCGAGACCCAGACCCTGGAGTCGCTCGACAAGAACGTGCTGTACAAGCTCAAGCAAAAGGGCTTCTCGGACCGCCGCATGGCCTTCCTGCTCAAGGTCGAGCCAAGCGCCGTGCGCGAGCGCCGCCACGCGCTGGGCATCCGCCCGGTGTACAAGCGCGTCGACACCTGCGCCGCCGAGTTCGCGACCAACACCGCCTACATGTACTCGACGTACGACGAAGAGTGCGAATCGAACCCGACCGACAAGAAGAAGATCATGGTGCTGGGCGGTGGCCCGAACCGCATCGGCCAGGGCATCGAGTTCGACTACTGCTGCGTGCACGCGGCCCTCGCCATGCGCGAAGACGGCTACGAGACCATCATGGTCAACTGCAACCCCGAGACCGTATCGACCGACTACGATACCTCGGACCGCCTGTACTTCGAGTCGCTGACCCTGGAAGACGTGCTCGAGATCGTGGAGCTGGAAAAGCCGGTGGGCGTGATCGTCCAGTACGGCGGCCAGACCCCACTGAAACTCGCGCTGGACCTGGAAGCGAACGGCGTGCCGATCATCGGCACCTCGCCGGACATGATCGACGCCGCCGAAGACCGCGAGCGTTTCCAGCAGCTGCTTCAGACATTGAATCTGCGCCAGCCGCCGAACCGCACCGCGCGCACCGAAGCCGACGCGCTGGCGTTGGCCGAAGAGATCGGCTACCCGCTGGTGGTGCGTCCTTCCTACGTGCTGGGCGGCCGCGCGATGGAGATCGTGCACGAGCAGCGCGACCTGGAGCGCTACATGCGCGAAGCGGTCAAGGTCTCGCACGATTCGCCGGTGCTGCTCGACCGCTTCCTGAACGACGCCATCGAAGTCGACGTCGACTGCATCTCGGACGGCGAAGCCACCTTCATCGGCGGCGTGATGGAACACATCGAACAGGCCGGCGTGCACTCGGGCGACTCGGCCTGCTCGCTGCCGCCGTACTCGCTGTCGCAAGCGACCATCGATGAACTCAAGCGCCAGACCTCGCTGATGGCCAAGGCCCTGAACGTGGTCGGCCTGATGAACGTCCAGTTCGCGATCCAGCAGTCGGAACAGGACGGCCAGACCGTGGACACCGTGTATGTTCTGGAAGTGAACCCGCGCGCCTCGCGTACCGTGCCGTTCGTCTCGAAGGCGACCGGCCTGCAGCTGGCCAAGATCGCGGCGCGCTGCATGGTCGGCCAGACCCTCGCGCAGCAGGGCATCACCCGCGAAGTCGTGCCGCCGTTCTACAGCGTCAAGGAAGTCGTGTTCCCGTTCGTGAAGTTCCCGGGCGTCGACACCATCCTGGGGCCGGAAATGAAATCGACCGGCGAAGTGATGGGCGTGGGCACCACCTTCGGCGAAGCGTTCGTGAAATCGCAGCTCGCGGCCGGCATCAAGCTGCCGAAGTCGGGCACCGTGTTCCTGTCGGTGAAATCCTCGGACAAGCCGCGCGCGGTCGGCGTGGCGCGCGACCTGGTCAAGCTGGGCTTCGACCTGGTGGCGACCAAGGGCACCGCCGCCGTGATCTCGGCGGCCGGCATCCCGGTGCGTTCGGTGAACAAGGTGCTGGAAGGCCGTCCGCACGTGGTCGACATGATCAAGAACCATGAGATCGTCATGGTCGTGAACACGGTCGAGGAAAAGCGCAGCGCGATCACCGACTCGCGCGCGATCCGTACCTCGGCACTGGCCTCGCACGTGGTGACCTACACCACGATCGCCGGCGCCGAAGCGGCGATCGAGGGCATGCCGCACATCGACGAACTGCGCGTGTACGATTTACAAGGCCTACATAAAACCTTACACTAAGCACACGCAGTACCCGTAAGACAGTCAAACCACAGAGCTCGCGCGGCCTTGGCCGCGTGCCTCTGTGGTTTTCGCTTTGAGACGCTACGGGTGTCCCGTACAACACCAACAGCAGAAAACCATGAACACTCCACTGACCAAATTCGGCGCAGAACTCCTGAAAGAAGAGCTGCACCAGCTCAAGACCAAGGAGCGCCGCATCGTGATCGACGCGATCGCCGAGGCGCGTTCGCATGGCGACCTGTCCGAAAATGCCGAGTACGACGCCGCCAAGGAGCGCCAGTCCTTCGTCGAAGGCCGCATCGCCGAGCTCGAGGGCAAGCTCTCCACCGCCCAGGTCATCGATCCGTCCACGCTCGACGCCGACGGCCGCGTGGTGTTCGGCGCCACCGTCGACCTCGAAGACCTGGAATCGGGCCAGAAGGTCACCTACCAGATCGTCGGCATCGATGAAGCCGACCTGAAACTGAACAAGGTCTCGGTGACCTCGCCGATCGCGCGCGCGCTGATCGGCAAGTTTGCCGCAGACGTGGTCGAAGTGCAGGCCCCGTCGGGCCCGCGCGAGTACGAAATCCTCGAAGTACGCTACGTCTGATGGGAGGCGCGGCGGGCGGCACCGTGCGGGGGCGTTTGCCGGCGGCGCGCCTGCTGGTGGCCGCGCTGTGGGCCGGCACGCTGTGGGCGCTCGGCTATGTGGCGGCGCCGGCCGCGTTCGCGGTCCTGGACAGCGGCCAGGCGGGCGACCTGGTCGCGGTGCTGCTCACGCGCCAGGCCTGGTTGTCGATCGCCTGCGCCGTCGTGCTGCTGGTCTTGCTGCGGATGTCGGCCGACCTGGCGCCGCCGCGCCGCCGCTTCCTGAGCCTGCTGGTGCTGGCGATGCTGGCGTGCGCCCTGGTGATCTTCGTCGGCCTGCAGCCGGCCATGGCGCAGCTGCGCGAGCTGGCCGGGCCGGGCGGGGTGCGGGCGTCGCCGTACTGGACCGAGTTCGCCGTGATGCATGGCGTGTCGCAGTTGTTCCACATCGTCCAGAGCTTGCTGGGGGCGTGGCTGATCGTGAGGATCCGGTAGGTGGCAGCGCGCGACGGATGAAAAAAAACCGGGTTGCCCCGGTTTTTTGTTCACTTGTTGAGCGAATTTTTCTTGGAGCTGGTCTGGCGCGGCTTGGCGCGCTTGATGTTGCCGCCTGCGGTGACGCGTTCGTTCCCCTTCAGCATGACCTTGGTGACGCTCGGCTTCTTGGTGCCGCTGGCGCTGGCCTTGACGATGGTGACTTCGCGCATGCCCGGGCCCGATTTGCCGCTGCGTTCCTTGACCGCCTCTTTCTTGGGACGGTAGAGGACCAGCAGCTTGCCGATGTGCTGGACCGGCGCCGCCTCGAGATCGGCGCAGATCTGCTCGTACATGGCGACGCGCGCTTCGCGGTCGTCGCCGAACACGCGCACCTTGATCAGGCCGTGTGCGTCGAGGCTGGCCGAGATTTCCTTGACGACGGATTCAGTGAGGCCGGCTTCGCCGATCATGACGACTGGATTGAGCCCGTGTGCTTCTGCGCGCAGGGCGCTGCGCTCAGCCGGTGTAAGTTTGATCATAATAATTCTTTTTTGATGTACCAATAAAAGCAGTATTCTACGCGAATGGCCAAGAACAAATTAAACAAAAACTGGTTGCATGACCACATTAACGATCCGTATGTCAAACTTGCCCAGAAAGATGGCTTCCGCGCACGCGCCGCCTACAAGCTCAAGGAAATCGACGAGCAGGAAAAGCTGATCAAGCCCGGCCAGGTGATCGTCGACCTCGGCTGCACCCCGGGCAGCTGGGCCCAGTACACGCGGCGCAAGCTGGCCGGCGCCGACGGCGGCGGCATCAACGGCACCATCATTGGCCTCGACATCCTGCCGATGGAGCCGATCGCGGATGTGCAAATGATTCAGGGTGACTTCCGCGAGGAAGAAGTGCTGACGCAGCTCGACGAAGTCCTGTCCGGTCGCAAGGCCGACCTTGTGCTATCCGATATGGCGCCCAATTTGTCGGGTATTAGTCATGCCGATGCAGCGCGCATGGAACATTTGATCGACCTCGCGATCGAATTTTCGCAGCTGCATTTGAAGCCGGGTGGGGCGCTTGTGGTTAAATGTTTTAAAGACATGGGTTTTACTCAAGTCCTAGAAAAATTCCGGATGGAATTCAAGACCGTGAAGCAGATCAAGCCGAAGGCCAGCCGCGATAAATCGTCCGAGATCTTCCTGCTCGGCCGTGGCCTGAAGAATCCGGCGGCATGAGGGCGGGGAGTCAGCCATCAGAGGGTAGAATTTCCTCTTGAAATCTCCGCGTGTGCCCATACATCTGCCGCGTGATCTTCCGCTCGGCGCAACGGTTTTGTATGCAATGGGCCGGCGGGATGTAAAAAGATAGTATTTCGGCACTATTGCTGGCGCCGCGTGGCGGTGTCGGCTTATTGCGAGTAAAATCGGAATACTGAAATCGGTATAGATGCAATTGCATCGGAGGAGTGCTCGTGAATAATATGTTTTCCAAATCCGCCATCTGGGTGGTCGTCGCGCTGCTGTTGTTCATGCTGTTCAAGCAGTTCGACACCCATAGCGTCGCCGGCGGCAGCAAGACCATCGCTTATTCCGAGCTGCTCGATGAGATCAAACAGCGTCGCATCAAGGATGTGACGATCGAAGGCTCGAACATCACCGCCACGCGCAGCGACGATTCCAAGGTGCGCGCGACCGCGACCATCCTGGACCGCGGCCTGATCGGCGACCTGCGTGAAAACGGCGTGCGCTTCGACGTGAGGCCGCCCGAGGAACCGTCGTTCCTGCAGCAGGTATTCATTTCCTGGTTCCCGATGCTGCTCCTGATCGGCGTCTGGGTGTTCTTCATGCGCCAGATGCAGGGTGGCGGCAAGGGCGGCGCTTTCTCCTTCGGCAAGTCGAAGGCGCGCATGCTCGATGAAACCAACAACACCGTCACCTTCGCCGACGTCGCCGGTTGCGATGAGGCGAAAGAAGAAGTGTCGGAAATCGTCGACTTCCTGAAAGACCCGACCAAGTTCCAGAAACTGGGCGGCCGCATTCCACGCGGCGTGCTGATGGTCGGTCCTCCGGGTACCGGCAAGACGCTGCTGGCGCGCGCCATCGCCGGCGAAGCCAAGGTGCCGTTCTTCTCGATCTCGGGTTCCGACTTCGTCGAAATGTTCGTCGGCGTGGGCGCAAGCCGCGTACGCGACATGTTCGAGAACGCGAAGAAGCATTCGCCTTGCATCATCTTCATCGACGAGATCGACGCGGTCGGCCGTCACCGCGGCGCCGGCATGGGCGGCGGCAACGACGAGCGCGAACAGACCCTGAACCAGCTGCTGGTCGAGATGGACGGTTTCGAAGCCCAGTCGGGCGTGATCGTGATCGCCGCAACCAACCGCGCCGACGTGCTCGACAAGGCGCTGCTGCGTCCGGGCCGTTTCGACCGCCAGGTGATGGTGGGCCTGCCGGACATCCGCGGCCGCGAGCAGATCCTCAACGTGCACATGCGTAAAGTGCCGATCGGCACCGACGTCAAGGCCGACATCCTGGCGCGCGGCACCCCGGGCTTCTCGGGCGCCGACCTGGCCAACCTGGTCAACGAAGCCGCGCTGTTCGCCGCACGCCGCAGCAAGCGCCTGGTCGAGATGATCGACTTCGAAGACGCCAAGGACAAGATCTACATGGGTCCGGAGCGCAAGTCGATGGTCATGCGCGAAGAAGAGCGCCGCAACACGGCCTACCATGAGTCGGGCCACGCGGTCATCGCCAAACTGTTGCCGAAAGCGGACCCGGTGCACAAGGTCACGATCATGCCGCGCGGCTTTGCCCTCGGCCTGACCTGGCAGCTGCCCGAGCATGATGCGTTGTCCGGCTACAAGGACAAGATGCTGGAAGAAATCTCGATCCTGTTCGGCGGCCGTATCGCCGAAGAGATCTTCGTCGGCCAGATGTCGACCGGCGCCTCGAACGACTTCTCCCGCGCCACCAAGCTGGCCCGTTCGATGGTGACCCGCTTCGGCATGTCCGAGAGCATGGGCGTGATGGTCTACGAAGACAGCGAGAACGAAGGCTTCTTCGGCGGCGCCACCAAGACCATCTCGGAAGCGACGCAGCAGAAGGTCGACGCCGAGATCCGCAACATCCTCGACACGCAGTACGCGCTGGCACGGCGTCTGCTGGAAGAGAATCGCGACAAGGTCGAGATGATGACCAAGGCGCTGCTCGACTGGGAAACCATCGATTCCGAGCAGATCAACGACATCATGGCCGGCCGCGAGCCGCGCCAGCCGAAGACCGTGCTGACCAAGCGCACGCCGCCAGGCGACAGCGGCTCGGGCGGTGTGGCGCCGAACGCCACCGCACCGGCCTGACGCTGTCTCTCCCCGCAAAGGCACCCGTCAGGGTGCCTTTTTTGTTTGCCCACGTGGCGCCATCACGTTGTCCCTATGACCAAGAAACTGCAGTGCGGCCATTTCAGCTTCGCGCTGGATGGGCCTGAAGCGACCCATCCCGTCGTGATGGGCATCCTTAACATCACCCCCGATTCCTTTTCCGATGGCGGCCGCTACCAGGGCCTCGAATTCGCGCTGACCCATGCCGAGACGATGATCAAGGACGGCGCCGCGATGATCGACATCGGCGGCGAATCGACCCGGCCCGGTTCGCCGAGCGTGCCGCTCGACGAAGAACTGCGGCGCGTGATGCCGGCCCTGTATGCGCTGCGTACGCTCGACGTGGCGCTGTCGGTCGACACCTGCAAGCCCGACGTCATGCGCGAAGCGCTGATCGCCGGCGCCGACATGATCAACGACATCAATGGCTTTCGCGCGCCGGGCGCCATCGCCGCGGTGCAGGACAGTGATTGCGGCCTGTGCGTGATGCACATGCAGGCTACGCCACAGACCATGCAGCAGGCGCCGCAGTACGACGACGTGGTGGGGGAGGTGATCGCCTTCCTGCGCGAACGGGTCGATGCCTTGACCGCGGCCGGCATCGAACGCGAACGCATCTGCGTCGATCCCGGCTTCGGTTTCGGCAAGACGGTCGAGCATAACTATGCCTTGCTGGGTGGCCTGCCGCGCATGCGCGCCGAACTCGATCTGCCAGTGCTGGCCGGCATGTCGCGCAAATCCATGATCGGCGCCGTGACCGGCCGTCCGGTCGAACAGCGGACGGCCGGCAGCATCGGCGCGGCATTGGCTGCGGTAGCGCATGGCGCTAGAATCGTGCGTGTGCATGATGTGGCTGAGACTGTCGATGCCCTGAAGGTGTGGCATGCCGCGATGCATCCACCTTCGGTCCTGTAAAAAACGTTTCAATAAGAGAAAAGAGAACTAGATGGCACGGAAATATTTCGGCACCGATGGCGTGCGCGGCACGGTGGGCGTTGCGCCAATTACTCCTGAATTCGTGATGCGTCTCGGCTACGCCGCCGGCACCGTCCTGGCCAAGGGCCGCAAGTCGAGCAGCGGCCGTCCGGTGGTCCTGATCGGCAAGGACACCCGCATCTCGGGCTATATGCTCGAAGCGGCGCTGGAAGCCGGCCTTTCCGCCGCCGGCGTCGATTCGATGCTGGCCGGCCCGATGCCGACCCCGGCCATCGCCTACCTGACCCGCGCGCTGCGCCTGCAGGCCGGCGTCGTGATCTCGGCCTCGCACAATCCGTTCCAGGACAACGGCATCAAGTTCTTCTCCGAGCACGGCACCAAGCTGCCCGACGCCGTCGAGCTCGAGATCGAAGAGGCGATCGATCAGCCGATGGGCTGCGTCGCCTCCGATAAACTCGGTCGTGCGACGCGCTTGCGCGACGCCCAGGGCCGCTACATCGAATTCTGCAAAAGCACGTTCCCGAACGAACTCGACCTGCGCGGCCTGAAGATCGTGGTCGACAGCGCCCACGGCGCCGCCTACAACATCGCGCCGCACGTGTTCCACGAACTCGGCGCCGAAGTGATCTCGATCGGCGCCCAGCCGGACGGCTTCAATATCAACGCCGGCTTTGGCGCCACCGCGCCGAAGGCGCTGTCCGAAGCCGTGGTGGCCAACAAGGCCCACCTCGGCATCGCGCTGGACGGCGACGCCGACCGCCTGATCATGGTCGACGCCAACGGCCGCGTCTACAACGGCGACGAACTGCTGTACGTGATGGTGCGCGACCGCATGAGCACCGGCCCGGTGGCGGGCGCCGTCGGCACCCTGATGACGAATATGGCGCTCGAAGTCGCCTTCAAGGAGATGGGCATCGGCTTCGCGCGCGCCAAGGTCGGCGACCGCTACGTGCTCGAGGTGATGCAGGAGCGCGGCTGGCTGTTCGGCGGCGAAGGCTCGGGCCACCTGCTGGCGCTGGACAAGCACAGCACCGGCGACGGCATCGTGTCGGCGCTGCAAGTGCTGTCGGCCCTGGTGCGCGGCAACAAGTCGCTGGCGGAATGCTGCAGCGAACTGCAACTGTTCCCGCAGACCCTGATCAACAAGAAGGTCGCGCCCGGCTTCGACTGGACCCTTGATCCGGCCCTGGTGGCCGAGAAGGAAGCGGTCGAGCGCGAGCTGGGCGACAACGGCCGCGTGTTGATCCGCGCATCCGGCACTGAACCATTGATTCGCGTGATGGTGGAAGCGAAAGAGGCGGCCATGGCCGAGAGCATGGCGCGCCGCATCGCGGACAAGCTGGCTGCCTGATCGACACGCCATTGCAGCCAGGTGCAGGCCGGGGCTGGCGCTTGGCGCCGCCATCGCGTATAATGTTTCTCACGGCGGAGTGTAGCGCAGCCCGGTAGCGCACCTGGTTTGGGACCAGGGGGTCCAAGGTTCGAATCCTTGTACTCCGACCACAAGATTCATCAAAACAGGCCGTCATCGACGGCCTGTTTTGTTTATGGGACGTTCTGTTTCTCGGCCTGTTTGTTCATGGGACCTGCTGAATGTTACCGGCCCCATGTTCTTTCAGTATCGCTACGATCACCGGTTTCCGAGTGGTCATATTGCAAGCATCGATGCTCGCGGTTTATAGTAGCGCCTCTTCCAAGACCGCCCTTAGCTCAGTTGGATAGAGCAACAGCCTTCTAAGCTGTGGGTCGGGGGTTCGATTCCCTCAGGGCGGGCCAATTTACTCCAGCATTTCAACCACTTGCCGCGCCCGCGAGCCGCCTGTATTTCAGGCATTGCGCTATTCAATTGGCACCTTCCCGGTCCAGCGCGCGATCAAGGATGGTCCAGTACCGCTGGGTCACGGCATCCACGTCCCCCGGCGCCCGACCATGCACCCCGGCGAATTCCTCGGTTTCCAGAAAGCGGCCGTGACCGTGTACATACGCATGCCCTCCGGCATATGACCGAGCCAGAAGCCGAGTCCGCTTAGTCCGCTTAGTCTGGTTTAGTACGGCTGGCGTCTGAATGCCGCCTGGAACCGCCGACAGGCTCCGACACATAGCCGTCGGTCTCGAAGGAGATCCAGCCGTCGGTGAATCAGATGCGATCGATGTTTTTGTGCCTGTCGGCGACGTACGGATCGAGGTGGGTGCGTGCAGCGACCCGAACCCCCGGCCTGGTTCACCAGACCCTTCCTGAAGGCGACCAGTATGCCGACGACGTATGGCGGGCAAACGGGCGCGAGATGGTGCGATGACCGCGCGCCCAGCTCGACCGCCGGCAATAACTGTCTGCTATGGAGGGACAACATCGCGCAGCATCCGCGATGTTGTCCATTACCCAACGCCTGACAATGGTGTGGTGCGTGCAGGGCAGGCCCGCACATTGCCTCGCACGTCGTCAATCGGCGTAGGCGCCTGCCTTCTTGTAGATCGGTCCCCACTTGTCGATCTCGGCCTTCAGATGCGTGCGCAAGCCTTCCGGCGTGGCCTTTTCGGCCGGGACCGGTTCCGTGCCGAGCTCGGCAAACCGGGCCTTGACGTTGGGATCCTTCAGCGCCTCGCGCAGCGCTGTCCCGAGCCGGTCGACGACCGCCTTTGGCGTCCCCTTCGGCGCGTACATGCCGTGCCACACATACAGGCCACCTCGAATAACCCGCTCTCGGCGTGAGCAGAGCCAGGCGAAACGTGAGTCCGCGCTCCAGCATCGCTCAGTAGCGTGATTTTCAAAGCG
>NZ_JBNDJE010000018.1:0-112470 GCF_050434805.1 Massilia sp. UYP11 | reverse complement strand
TGGCCGAGACACCAAGCGCCTTGGCGGCGACTCTGATCGAAACAAGCTTGCTCATATTGCATAAGACCGCGCAACAATGAGCAAGTTCGAGCTGACTGTAAAAAGCCCCCGCCCCGGACGGCCGTGGTCCGGCGGTCGATTCAGGCCGGCGCCATCGTCTCTTCGGATTCGGACGCCGAAGCCGGCCTGGGCGCCACGGGGCCGGACGCCGCTTCCGCCACCGCCGCGAGCGCCGCGCTGGACTCGAGGACGCGCACCAGCGCCGTCATGTCGACCGGCTTGACCAGGTGATGGGCGAAGCCCGCCTGCAGCGCCCGTTCGCGGTCCTTGGCCTGGCCGTAGCCGGTCACCGCGACCGGCACCGTGGCCGCCGTCTCGGGCAGGGACCGCAGCTCTTGCGCCAGTTGGTAGCCGTCGACGTCGGGCAGGCCGATATCGATCAGCATCACGTCGGGCCGCTCGGCGCGCGCGCGGCGCAGGGCCGACTGGGCGTCGTACTCGACCGAGGTGGCGTGGCCCTGCACCTGCAGCAGGTTGGCCAG
Organism: Massilia sp. UYP11; assembly: GCF_050434805.1. Classification (NCBI taxonomy): domain Bacteria; kingdom Pseudomonadati; phylum Pseudomonadota; class Betaproteobacteria; order Burkholderiales; family Oxalobacteraceae; genus Massilia; species Massilia sp. UYP11. The sequence goes on along the minus strand of NZ_JBNDJE010000018.1, from coordinate 111,928 downwards.
GCTGTCCGCGGCGTCGCTGTTGTCGTCCACGATCAGCACCCGCAGTTTGCGCTGCAGGACGGCGCGCGCGGCCTCGGGGTCGCCCGGCTGCACGTCACTGCCGTCGCACGCGAGCGTCACGCAGGGCAAGGTGAGCGTGAAGGTGCTGCCGAAGCCGACGCCGTCGCTGTGCGCCGCCACCTCGCCCTCGTGCAGGTCGACCAGGCGCTTGACCAGCGTCAGGCCCAGCCCGAGGCCGCCCTGCGAGCGCGCCAGCGTGCGCGCGCCTTGCGTAAACAGGTCGAACACGCTCGGCACCAGGTCGGGCGGCATGCCGGACCCGTTGTCGCGCACGCGCAAGACCATGCGGCCATCGACCACCTCGAGCCTGAGCGCCAGCTGGCCGCCTTTCTGCGTGTACTTGGCGGCGTTGTTGACGATATTGGCCACGCTCTGCACCAGGCGCGTCTGGTCGCCGCGCACCCAGACCGGGGCCTCCGGCAGTTCCACCCGCACCTGGTGCGCTTTTTCCAGCACCAGCGGGCGGGTCTGGTCGAGCGCCCCGGTCACGACCTCGCGAAAATCGACCGTCGCCAGCTTGAGCTTGACCAGGCCGCGCGTCACGCGCGAGACGTCCAGCAGGTCGTCGATCAGGCGGCTCATGTGCTTGACCTGGCGGCTGATGATGGAACTGGTCTGGCAGATGCGCGGCTCGGTGGCGAACTGCATGCTCAGCAGGCTGGCCGAGCTGCTGATCGGCGCCAGGGGATTTCTCAGCTCGTGCGCCAGCATGGCCAGGAATTCGTCCTTGGCGTGGCTGAGGCGCTCGGCCTGCACGCGCGCCGCGCGCTCGCTCTGCAGCAGCGCGTCGCGCTCGAGCGCCGACTTCTGGGCGATTTCGTACAACTGGGCGTTGTCCATTGCCACCGCGGCCTGGGCCGCGATGCCGGACACGATGCGTTCGGTGCGCTCGCTGAACACGCCGGCGTCGGGATGGCCGAAGAACAGGCCGCCCAGCACCCGGCCCGAGTGCGAGACCACCGGCACCGCCAGGAAGCTGCGCACCGCGAGGTGGCCCGGCTGCATGCCGCAGGCCGCCAGGGAGGCATAGCGCGGGTCGCTGCCGATGTCGTTGCTGCGCAGCGCGCCGTGGCCCTGCATCACCAGGCGGACAATCTCGGCCGACAGCGGCGGCCCGATCCGCTCGAACCCGTCGCACGCGGCGCCCGACCGCGCGTACAAGCGCAAGGGTTCGCGCTCGCCGTCGGCATGGTGGAAGAAGGCGCCGTAGCGCGCACCGCTCAGCTCCGTGCCGGCGTCGGTGACCGCCTGCGACAGCGTGGCCAGGTCGAGCGTCGAGGCCAGCACCTGGCCGGTGCGGTTGACGGCCTCCAGCACCCGGGACTCGTCGCGCAGGGTTTCCTCGAGGCGCGAGCGGCGCACCACTTCGCGCGTGTGGCGCGCCACGTCCTCGGCCATCGCGGTTTCTTGCTCGGTCCAGTGGCGCGCGGACGGTTCGTGCAGGTAGAACACGGCCGACAGGCGGCCTTCTTCGATGATCGGCACGATCACCGCGGCGCGCGCGCCGATGCCGGCATAGGCCGCGGCGCATGGCGCCGAGTGGGCGTCGGCCGCGACGTCGTCGATGCGCACGGTGCGGCCCTGGCGCAGCATGGCGGCGATCCCGGGTCCGAAGTCGTCCAGCGCATGCGACATGCCGGCCAGGCTGGCCATGCGGCCGTCGGTCCAGTCGCGGTCGACGTTCACGGTACGGCCCGCTTGATCGATCTCGCCATAGCCGACGCGCGCCACGCCCAGGGTCTGCCCGGTCATGGCGCTGGTGGCCTTGATGATGTGGGCGGCGTCATCCAGGCCGTCGAGGGTCTCGCCCAGCTTCTGGTGAAACGCGTGGCGGTGCTCGGACAGCACGTCGGACGTGGTCTCGGTGAACACGCAATAGACGCCGGCCACCTGCCCCGCATGGCGCACCGGCGACAGCGAGATGGAAAAGAAACGCCGCTCGCGCTTGCCGTTGCGCTCGAATTCCATCAGGGCGTGCTGGAGCTGGGTCGCTTCGCCGGCCAGCACGCGTGCGAAATAGGGCCGCATGCGCTCCCACAATTCGGGCCGGACGCTGGCGTATGGCGCGCCGCACGCGGCCGGGTGCTTGTCACCGAGCAAGTCGGAATAGGCGTCGTTATAGAACAGGCGCAGGTCGTGGCCGATGGCCAGGAACATCGGAAAGCGCGATGCCAGGATCAGGTCGAAGATGGCGCGCAGGCCCTCGGGCCAGGCGTGTGGCTCGGACTGCGCCGGCTCTCCCAGCGCCAAGCCGCCGACGGCCGCCGGCGGGAAACTGCTCAGATTGCTCATCAGGATTGCCCAGTATGGTTCTCGCAAAGCTGGCTGGGCTTGATACACTGGAACGTTTCCCGAAGCGTTCTTATTGCCCGGCCGCCAACATTTTTCTTATCGTGGGCGATTATAGCGAGCAAACGAAACAGGCTGCGCCCGTTACACATCCGTGACTTTTGGTGGTTGTGTCGATGACACAATTGAATCGAGCCCGGCGGTTGCGGCCGCCCACGGCAACGCTCAGCGGTGAAGAAAGCGCGCTTCGGGCAAGCCGCGCACGTCCAGGGGCAGCTGGAACACCGCCCCCGACAGCGGCGCCGCAGCCCGGTCGATCGCCGTCATGCCCGCGTGGGCGCTGGTGACGAACAGCGTCGACAGGCCGGGCCCGCCGAACGCCGGGCAGCTCGGCTGCGGCGCGGCCAGCGGGACTACCCGATCCAGCTTGCCGCTTGGGGCGAAGCGCAGCACCTGCCCCGCGCCCCAGCGCGCGCTCCACAGGAAACCCTCGGCGTCGACCGTGGCGCCATCCGGCTCGCCCGGCGCGGCATCGGCCGCGACGAAGGTGTGCACGCGCCCGACCCGGGCGCTGCAGGGATCGTAGTCGGCGTACAGGATGGCCTTCTCTTGCGAGTCGGCGAAATACATGCGCCGGCCGTCGGGGCTGAAGCAGATGCTGTTGGCGATCGCCGCCTTCGGCAGCGGCAGCGACTCCAGCGACAGGTCGAGGTTCAGGCGATAAAAGCCGCCCACCGCGCGCTTCGGATTCTCGTCCTGGTTGAACATGCCGAACACGAAGCGTCCCTGGCGGTCGCAGCGTCCGTCGTTCAGGCGCGTCGAGGGATCATCCGCTTCGACGTCGACGATGCGCGTGACCTTGCCGGTCGAGAACGTGAAAAAGGCCAGGCCGGAGGCAAGCCCCAGCAGCAGGCGATCGTCGCTGCCGGTGAGCGCGAAGCTGCACAGGCGCTCGGGCATCTTCCAGCTGGCGGTGCGGCCGGTCGAAGGCGAATGCGACCACAGGGTGGCGGCCGGGATGTCGGTCCACAGCAGCCGGCCGGTGCGCTCGCACCACAGCGCGCATTCGCCGAGCTCGTGCCCGGCGCCCTGCAGCACCTCCATCATGCGCCCGGCTCCACCAGGAAGCGAAAGCGCGACTCGGTCTGGTACACCTGGCCCGGACGCAGGATCACGTCCGGAAATTGCGGCTGGTTCGGCGAATCGGGGAAATGCTGCGGCTCCAGGCACAAGCCGCTGCGGTGCGGGTACGTCCTGCCCTTGCCCGCAAGCGAACCGTCGAGGAAGTTTCCGCTGTAGAACTGTACGCCCGGCTCCTCGGTCCACAATTCCAGCACCCGCCCGGAACCCGGCTCGTACACGCGCGCGGCGCGGCGCAACGCCTTGCCCTGCGGCTTGTCGAGCACGAAGGTGTGATCATAGCCGCCGCCATGGCCCAGCTGCTCGTCCGGCCAGCCGATGCGCTCGCCGATCGGGCGCGGCGTGCGGAAATCGAACGGCGTGCCGCTCACCGGCGTCAGCTCGCCGGTCGGGATCGATTCGGCATCGATGGCCACGAAGGCGTCGGCCTCGATGTTCAGGACGTGGCCGAGGATGTCGCCGTCGCCGGCCAGGTTGAAGTAGCTGTGCTGGGTCAGGTTGACCGGCGTCGCCTTGTCGGTGACGGCGTGGAACGACACCACCAGCTCGTTGGTGTCGAGGAGCGTGTAGGTGACGGTCGCATCGAGGTTGCCCGGATAGCCCATCTCGCCATCGACGCTGCGATACCGCAGGCGCAGGCTGGCGCCAATCACCGCTGCCTCCCATTTGACGCGGTCGAAGCCATCCGGCCCGCCATGCAGGTGGTTGTTGCCGTTATTGACCGGGAGCTGCACTTCTTGTCCGTCGAGCGTGAAGCGTCCATGCCGGATGCGGTTGCCGTAGCGGCCGATCAGCGCCCCAAAATAGGGGCTGTCCGTGCGGTAGTGCTCAAGCGAACCGAAGCCCAGCACCACGTCGGCGAAGTTGCCGTCGCGGTCGGGCGCATGGAGCTCGGTGATGACGCCACCAAAGTCGATGATCTTCGCCACCATGCCCCCGGCATTGGTCAGCGTGAACTGGGTGATGGCCCTGCCGTCGGGCAGTCGGCCGAATGGCGCTTGCGTGATACCGGTTTGCACGTCGTATCGGTCCTCTGGAATGTCGTCCATATCAATAAGCGAATCGTGGCCGGGGCCATCGACGCCGTGATCGTAGCATGGCGCCGAGGCCGGCCGCGCCGACTTGGACCACACGCTGAAGCGATCAGGTCGGCATCCGCGCCGGCCTGGTCGTGGCGCCCCGTCGCACATCGAAAGCGGCCTGCCCCCATGGCTCCGACACCATCGACGTATCGAGGCGACTGTCAAGTCTGTTGCGCCGGGCCACGCCGGCGGGTGCGGAGACGATGCACTACCGCGGTGCAAAAAGCGCATATGCATAGTGCAAGGGCCACAGGCAGACGAGGCCTATCTGGTACCCGGCAACAGCGTGCGCGGGCATCCATGCGCGCCGCGCCGGCCGCCGCCGCTACACCAGCGGCAGTGGGGATTCGCACCGTTATTGCGCACCGCAGCAGATGTCAATGGCGAAAATGTGGCGTTATTGCAACGCAATAAATTGATTATCAGCAATTTTTTTAGGCCCTCCGATGTCCCCCGGGTTACTTCGCACGGAGCCCGCCAATACAGGGTTCTCCTATGAAAACGGCGGCGTGCGAGGTCGATTCGCGCTTGTCAATTGGGGGTTTCGCCCTCGTTTCGATTGGTTGGGGACCGATGACAAATGTCCGTCTGGCATGTCATCATGAATATGCTATTTCACAAACAAACACTGGAGAGACATCCATGAAGCACAAAATCCTTGCCATCGCCCTCGTGTCGGCACTCCCGCTGGCGGCTCAAGCACAAACCAGCGTCACCATGTACGGCATGATCGACGCCTCGATCGGCGTCGAAAACAACGATGCGCCAGGCGAAAGCAGCCGCACCGTCGTGCAGTCGGGCACCCAGTCGGCAAGCCGTCTCGGCTTCCGTGGCACCGAAGACCTGGGCAATGGTCTGAAAGCACTGTTCAACATCGAAGCCGCCATCGCTGCCGACACCGGCGCGACCAACTCGCGTCTGTTCGACCGCCGCGCCGTGGTCGGCCTGCAAGGCGCCTTCGGCACCGTGACCGTCGGCCGCGAATACGGCCCGATCGCCGCCGTCGCTGGCGCATCGGACATCCTGGGCCAGGGTTTCTACGGTTCCAACCTGGCAGCCTTCGGCACCAACCGCCTGACCCGTCGCCTGGACAACTCGGTCAACTACCAGAGCAACGCGCTGAACGGCTTCACTCTGCGCGCAGCCTATGGCGCGGGCGAGCGTAACGAGACCACCACGCAAGACACCGGCGACATCACCGGCGTGGCGCTGGAATACGCGAACGCGGGCTTCTACGTCGGCGCTGGCTACCAGAACCGCGAAGACCTGCCATCGGGCGACAGCAAGGAATACAACTTCGGCCTGGGCTACAAGTTCGGCGACTTCGAACTGCGTGGCGGCTACATGGCAGCCGATCCTGAATTCGCCAACCGCATCGACAACAAGTACGAGCAGATGAACGCCGGTATTTCGTACGGCTTCGGCGCCAGCCGCGTCTACCTGAACTACCAGCAGCAAGAGCAGGAGCTGGGCGATACGGAAGGCAAGGCAGTCACCCTGGCCTACACCTACACCCTGTCGAAGCGCACCAACGTGTACGCGTCGTACGCCAAGCTGCGCAACAACAGCAACGGCGTGTTCTCGCTGACCTCGGCAGCAGGCACCGTCGCCCTGCCAGCAACCGCCTTCGGTTCGGACCCACAGGTCTACAACGTCGGCCTGCGTCACTCGTTCTAAACGACGCCGCCTCGATCCGGGTGTGCGTCACCCGGCACGAAGCACAACAACGGCAAGCCTCGCGGCTTGCCGTTTTTATTTGGCGCTGTCCTCGTTCGCTGTGGATGCGCCCCAGGCGCTGCTGGTCACGGACGCCAGCGCCGCCCATGCCTTCGCGCGTGCCCCTCGGCGTCGCGCACCAGGCCGTCAATGCCGGCGCCGGCGAACGGGTCCGCAAGGCCGTCGGGGGCGCCCTCCATGTCCAGCACGTCAACGGCTGTCACCGACGCTTCAAGGAATGGCTGGCGCTTTCATGACGTGGCGTCGCGCCGGCTACCCAACTACCTCGGCTGGCATCGGGCGCGATGGCGGGCGAGTCGCTTCTGTTGAGCACTTGCTGCGCATCACATTCGGCGTCATCGACAGCCGACGGGTGCAGCGGCTCGATTTGGCCGTCCGGTTCGCGCTGGTCGGACAATCGCTCAGAACGCCGCCGCCCCGGCTGCGGCAGGGCCGGCGACCGCCGGGCGGCGCGACGCCGGCGCCCGCACGGCCGCCCTCGGCGCTGCGGCAGCCGGGGCGGCGGCGATCCGGAATACCGCCACTGCCTGCGCCAGCCGCGCCGCCTGCTCCTGCATCGCATTCGATGCGGCGGCGGTTTCCTCGACCAGGGCCGCGTTCTGCTGCGTGCCTTCGTCCATCTGCGCCACCGCCCCGTTGATCTGTTCGATGCCGTCGGTCTGCTCCCGGCTCGCCGCGCTGATCTCGGCCATGATGTCCGTCACCCGGCGCACGCTGTCGACGATCTCGTCCATCGTGGCGCCGGCCTCGGCCACCAGCCGGCTGCCATTGGCCACCTTGTCGCTCGAGTCGCCGATGAGCCCCTTGATTTCCTTGGCCGCCGCCGCCGAGCGCTGGGCCAGGTTGCGCACCTCGCTCGCCACCACGGCAAAGCCCCGGCCCTGCTCGCCGGCCCTGGCCGCTTCGACCGCGGCGTTCAGCGCCAGGAGATTGGTCTGGAAAGCGATGCCGTCGATGACGCCGATGATGTCGCCGATCTTGCTCGAAGACGCCTGGATCTCGTCCATCGTGCCGACCACCTGATGGATGACGTCGCCGCCGCGCGCGGCCACGCCGGACGCGGATGCGGCCAGCATGCTGGCCTGGCGCGCGTTGTCGGCGTTCTGGCGCACGGTCGAGGTCAGCTCTTCCATCGATGACGCGGTTTCTTCCAGCGCCGACGCCTGCTGTTCGGTACGGCTCGACAAGTCCAGGCTGCCGGCGGCGACCTGCTCGGCGGCGACCGCGATGGTGTCGGTGCCGGCGCGCACGGCGCCGACGGTGCGCGCCAGGCTTTCGTTCATGGTCTTCAGGGCCTGCAGCAGCTGACCCATTTCGTCGCGCGTGGTGACCTCGATGCGGCTGGTGAGGTCGCCCGCGGCCACGGTATTGGCCACTTCCAGCGCGCGCGCCACCGGCCGGGTGATCGACCGCGTGATCCACAGGGCGATGCCCGCAGCCAGCGCCAGCGCGAACAGGCCCAGGCCCCAGGTCTGGCGGATGGTGCTGCCGTAGGTCGCGGCCGCATCCTGCGCCGCCGCCTCGCTGAACTGTTTCTGCAGCGCCAGCTCGGCGCCGATGGCCTCTTTCAGGGCGCCCAGGCGCGGACGCAGCTCGTTGAGCAGATAAGCCCTGGCCTGCGCGTCCTCGCCGGCCTGGATCAGCTTGACCAGCTCGTCGGCGCCGGCCAGATAGCTGGCGCTGGCCGTTTCCATGCGGCGCAGGATGCCGATCGAGGCGGCATGCGCCAGCAGGGTCGGCTCGATCTCGACCAGGGTGGTGGTCATCACCTTGCGCGCGTCCTCGATCGCCCCGACCTGCAGCCGGCGGTCGACCGGATCGTCGTTGAGCATCATATTGCGCACGGCGATGGCGATGATGCTGATCTGGGCATCGATCCGGTTGCTCATCTCGATGGCCGGGATGCGGTGTTCGACGATCTCCCTGGTGCCGTTGTTCAGGCGCAGGATGGAGGCATTGCTCAGGGCGCTGATCAGCACCAGCATCAGGCTGACGGCGCCGAAACCCAGCGCCAGGCGCTTGCCGATACCCAGGTTTGCTAACTTCATGGTCGTACTCCTCATTTCCATTCTATTAATAGATATTTCCAAATGGAAATTAGAGTACGTTCAAGTTCTTGCTATGACGATGTGTGCACGCTAACGAATCGGGGATATCCGCCTGATCGAGCTATTTTCTGGACGATATGCAAGGTTTTTAGTAATGATTCATATCAAAACAGCAAAACGGCAAGCCAGGCTTGCCGTCGCGGCTGTCAATCCTCCGGCCTCAGAACGCTTCCCACTCCCCCGCCGCCTCCGTCGCCTTCGCCGTCGATGTCGCCGCAGCCGGGCGCGCACGTGGCTTGCCTGCGGCCAGTACCGGCCGCGCCGGCGGCGCCACCGGCGCCACCACCGGCCCCGCGCCCGCCGGCGACGCGTCCACCGCGGCGCTCGACGCCGCCAGCATCTGCGCGCCGTCGATCCGGAACACCGACACGGCCTGCGCCAGCAAGGTCGACTGCTCGCGCAGCGCCGCCGCCGCGGCCGCCGCCTCCTCGACCAGGGCCGCGTTCTGCTGCGTGCCCTCGTCCATCTGCGCCACCACCCCGTTGATCTGCTCGATGCCCTCGGTCTGCTCGTGGCTGGCGGAACTGATCTCGCCCATGATGTCGGTCACGCGGCGCACGCTGTCGACGATCTCCGCCATCGTGGCGCCGGCTTCGGCCACCAGGCGGCTGCCGCCGGCCACCTTGTCGCTCGAGTCGCCGATGAGCTGTTTGATCTCCTTGGCGGCCGCTGCCGAGCGCTGGGCCAGGTTGCGCACCTCGCTCGCCACCACGGCAAAGCCCCGGCCCTGCTCGCCGGCCCTGGCCGCTTCGACCGCCGCGTTGAGCGCCAGGATATTGGTCTGGAAGGCGATGCCGTCGATGACGCCGATGATGTCATTGATCTTGCTTGATGAAGCGTTGATCGCGTCCATGGTGCCCACCACCTGCTCGATCACGGCGCCGCCGCGGGCCGCCACGTTCGATGCGGCCGTGGCCAGCACATTGGCCTGGCGCGCATTGTCGGCGTTCTGGCGCACGGTCGACGTCAGCTCTTCCATCGAGGACGCCGCTTCTTCCAGCGCCGATGCCTGCTGCTCGGTGCGGCCCGACAGGTCCTGGCTGCCCACCGCCACCTGGCCGGCGGCCACCGCGATGGTGTCGGTGCCGACGCGCACGGCGCCGACGGTGCGCGCCAGGCTCTCGTTCATGCTCTTCAGGGCCTGCAGCAGCTGGCCGGTCTCGTCGCGCGCGGTGACCTCGATGCGGCTGGTCAGGTCGCCCGCGGCCACGGTATTGGCAATCTGGAGCGCACGGCCCAGGGGCTCGGTGATGGAACGGGTGATCCGCCACGCCACCAGGGCCGCCAGCGCCAGCGCGGCGCCGCCCAGGCCCCACATCAGCATGCTGGTGCTGCGGTAGGTGGCATCGGCATCGCGCGCCGCCTGGGTGGCGATCTCGTTCTGCAGCGCGATCTGTTCGCCGGTCGCCTGCTTGAGCCGCCGCACCAGCGGACGCAAGTCGTCCGCCAGCAGCGCGTGCGCCGCCTCCATGTCGCCGGCGGCGATATGCTTGATCATTGCATCCTGGCCCGCCTTGTATGACACGACTTCCTTGTTCATCTGTTCGAGCAGCTCGACCGCTTTCGGGTTGGTCAGCGCATCCTTCATCTGGGCCAGGATTTCGTCGATTGCCTTGCGCGACGTTATGATGACATCCACCTGGCGCGCATGGTCGGCCGCGTCGCTGCTCAGCATCATATTGCGCACGGCGATCGCGATATCGCTGACCTCCATCTGCATCCTGTTGGTGAGCTCGATGCGCGGCATCCGGCCGTTGACGATCTCGTCGGTGCCGGCATTGATCCGGCCCAGCATTGCATTACTCATCACGATCATCACCACCAGCATGGCACAGATCACGCCATAGCCCAGGGCGAGCCGTTTTCCGATATTCAGGTGTGCAAGTGTCATGTCGGTTCCCTTTCAGGCAGCGCGCGGCAGCTCTGCCACCAGCCCGAGCTCGTCGGACTGCATCAGTTTGTCGATATCGAGCAGGATCAGCATCCGCTCGTCCACGGTGCCCAGGCCAAGCAGGCAGTTGCCGTCCAGCGTGGCCTGCATCTCGGGGGCGGGCCGGATCTGCTCCGGGCTCAGGGTGACCACGTCCGAGACGCTGTCGACCACCATGCCGATCACGTGGTGCTCGATGTTGAGGATGATCACGACGGTGAACGCGTCATACACCGCGGCGCCGATGCCGAACTTCAGGCGCATGTCGACGATCGGAACAATGGCGCCGCGCAGGTTGATGATGCCTTTCAGGTGCGCCGGCGCGCTGGCCAGCCGCGTGGGCGCTTCGTAGCCGCGGATTTCCTGCACCTTCAGGATGCTGATCGCGTACTCTTCCTTTCCGAGGCGGAAAGACAGCACTTCGTTCTCGTTGCTCGTTTCCATATCGTTTCCCGTCCAATGGTTGCTGCGTCAATAAATTTCTCAACGGAAATACGTTACTGACGCCGCTTGCGGCTGTCGATGGACAAGTGTCAATACCCGTGAAATTCGTTCTAATTTAGGTTTAACTATGGCGTGATAGCAACGATTTTGAACAGGCTTTCCAACTCAGTGCCATACCAGTTGGCATAAATTGTGCTTCGGAAATAAAATTTCTCCGCACTGCGATCCGGTGCGCCACCTACCCAACCAGGAGCCATCATGATCATCCGCCGACTCGACCCGCGCGCCATCGCCGAGCGCAAGCCGCAACTGGCCACGCTGCTGCTCGACGCCGTCGCCGATGGCCATTCGCTGGGCTTTCTTAACGGACTCGACCAGGACCAGCTCGACGCCTATTGGCAGGCCGTGGCGGACGAGGTCGGCGCCGGGCGGCGCGTGCTGCTCGCGGCCGAGCGCGACGGCAACCTGGTCGGCAGCGCCCAGCTCGCGCTGTGCCTGAAACCGAACGGCAACAACCGCGCCGAGGTGCAGAAGGTGCTGGTGCATTGCACCGAGCGCCGCCGGGGCATCGGCACCGCCCTGATGCAGGCGCTCGAGATCGAGGCGCTGGCGCTGCGCCGCGGCCTGCTCTACCTCGACACGGCGGCCGGGTCCGAGGCCGAAGCGCTGTACCGCAAGACCGGCTACCAGCGGGTCGGCGAGCTGCCCGAATACGCCTGCACCCCGAACGGCCGCTGGCACGCGACGGTGATCTACTACAAGACACTGTTCAGCCGCAGCCGTCCCTGAGCCGCCGCTACCGCGCGACGATTGCGCGCCATCGTGCGCCGGCCATGAGCGACCGCGCCGGCCAGTGTGCCCGGGGAAGATTGCGCGTAGAATCGCCAGTTCAAAACTTCCGGAAAGCAATGTGATTGGCGCCTCCTCCATCATGACCCGCAGGCCGCTGCGGGCCTACCTGCTCTGGCTCGTCCTGGCGACCCTGCTGCCGGGCGTGGTCGGCGCCTCGCTGTTGTTCATCGATCAATACCGCAAGAGCCGCGCCCAGTACGAGCGCAATACCATGCAGACCGTGCGCGCGCTGGTGCACACGGTCGACAGCAAGCTGCTGCAGGCGCAGGCAATCGCCCAGACCCTGTCGACCCTCGACGCGCTGCAAAGCGCCGATTTCGCGCGCGCGCACCGCCAGGCGCGCAAAGCCCTGCGGCTGGCCGGCCCCGGCATGGGCGCCGTCCTGCGCGACCGCAGCGGGCAGCAGATCTTCAACACCAGCCTTCCCTATGGCGCCGGGCTCCCGGTCGGACGCGCGCAGCAGCTCGAGAGCGTGTTCGCCAGCGGCAAACCCTCGATTTCGAACGCGTTCACCAGCGCGGTAGGTAAGCGCCCCACCGTCAGCGTCAACGTTCCGGTGCTGGTCGACGGCCGCATCGCCTACGTGCTGAGCGTCGGCGTGCAGCCCGACTACTTCGACGACATGCTGTCGCCCAAGGCGGTGGCGGACGGCGCGCGCGCCTCGGTGATCGACGCCGCCGGCACCATCTTCGCGCGCAACCTCAGCCCGGAGCTGTTCGTCGGCAAGCGCGTCACCGATCCCCTGTACCGCGCCATCCTGAGCGCACCCGAAGGCATCGTGCCCTCGGTCTCGCAGGAAGGAACGACCCTGCTGACCTTCTACTCGCGCTCGCGCGCCACCGGCTGGCACGTGGCGATCGGCGTGCCGCGCGCGAACCTGAACGAGGCCATGTTCGAGCCGCTGGCGGCGCTCCTGACCGGCATCACCCTGCTGTTCGCGATCGGCCTGTGGCTGGCGTGGCAGATCGGCGGCCGGCTGGCCAGCGCGGTCCAGGGCCTGACGGCGCCGGCGGTGGCACTGGGCAAGGGCGAGGATCCCCCGCGCTTCGCCCATGCCTACGTCAAGGAGACGGCCGAGGTGGCCGAGGCGATCGGCGCCGCCTCGCGCCTGCTGGGCGAGCGCGCGCAGGCGCTGGCGGTCAAGGAGGCCGAGCTGCGCGACGCGCACCGGATGGCGCGCTTCGGCACCTGGCACCTGACGCTGGCCACCGGCGCGATCGAGACCTCGGAATCGGTGACTTACATCAGCGGGCGCGCGCTGCCGCCATTCGCGCAGCAGCGCGGCACCCTGCTGCCCGAGGACTCATGGGATCGGCTTGACGCCCTGCTGCGCGAGCTGGAGCGCGACGGCGGCAATGGCCGCCTGCAGATGCAGGTGCTGCACGCCGACGGCCACCGCATCTGGATCGACCTGCACTGCGAAGCGGTGCTCGACGCCGACGGCCGCGTGACGGCCTTGCGCGGCACCATCCAGGACGTCACCGACCGCGTCAACGCCGAGGAAGGCTTGCGCGAGGCCGACCGCCGCAAGAACGAATTCCTGGCCATGCTGGCGCACGAACTGAGAAATCCCCTGGCGCCGATCGCCTCGGGCGCCCAGCTGCTGGGCCGGGACGGCCTGGATCCGGCGCGCACGCGCCAGATCAGCGGCATCATCGCGCGCCAGGCGCGCCACATGGCCGGCCTGGTCGACGACCTGCTGGACGTCTCGCGCGTCACGCGCGGCCTGGTGGCGCTGTCGAAGGTCCGCATCGACGTCAACGAGGTGGTGCTCGAGGCGCTGGAACAGGTGGGCGAGCCGCTGCGCCAGAAGCGGCACCACCTGGAGACCGCGCTGCTGCCGGCGCCGGCCTGGGTGATGGGCGACCGCAAGCGCCTGGTGCAGGTGGTCGGCAACCTGCTGCACAACGCGGTCAAGTTCACCGCCGCCGGCGGGCGCATCGCGGTGGCGCTCGAACTCGATGAAACGACACTGCGCATCGTCGTCGCCGACAACGGCATCGGCATGCTGCCGCACGAGCTGGAGCGCGCCTTCGAGATGTTCGTGCAGGGCGAGCGCACGCCGGACCGCACCCAGGGCGGCCTGGGCATCGGGCTGGCGCTGGTGCGCAGCCTGGTCCTGCTGCACGGCGGCAGCGTGGCGGTGCAGAGTGCCGGCCAGGGCCAGGGCAGCACCTTCACGGTGACCCTGCCGCGCTGCGCCGGGCGCAACGCCGGCGCGCCTGGCGCCGGCCCTGGCGCGGCGCGGGTGGAAGCGGCGCGCGCGCTGAGGGTGCTGGTGGTGGACGACAACGTCGACGCGGCCCAGGTGCTGGCGCTGTACGTCGGCGCCGCCGGCCACGAAGTCGCGCTCGAGCACGACCCGTTCGCGGCGCTGGCGCGCGCCGAGGCGTTCGCACCCGACGCCTGCCTGCTCGACATCGGCCTGCCCGGCATGGACGGACTCGAACTGGCGCGCCGCCTGCGCGCGCAGCCGGCCAGCGCCGGCGCGCTGCTGGTGGCGGTCACCGGCTATGGCCAGGCCGAGGATCGCGAAGCCAGCCGCCGCGCCGGTTTCGACCATCACCTGGTCAAGCCGCTCGACATGGCCGAGCTGGAACGGATCCTGGCGGCAGTCGGCGGCGCCGCGGCGGCCTAGCTCAGCGCTTCACATTCAGCGCTTCAATTCAGCGCTTCACGCTGCCGAAGGCTTCGCCCTTGTTCCAGGTCGGCATGGCCGGCGCGTTGGCGACGGCGTAGCCGAGGTTGAGCGTGAACTGGGCCTGCTGCACCATGCCCGACAGGTCCCATTCCGGGACGTATTCGTCGGTGACCTGGTGGTAATGGTTCTTGAAGTCCTTCATCCGGGCGCTCGATGCTTGCTGGTTTTGCTCGAACTCGAAGTGGCCGTCGCCCGAGAACACGGCCGAACCGACGTTGAAGGCCGGGACGCCCGCCTTCGCGAAGGCGAAGTGGTCGGCGCGGAAGAAGGACCCCGACAGGTCGGGAACGGCCGGCGCGATCTTCAGGCCCATCGACTTCGCCACCTGCCGCGAGGTCTCGTACAGCGAGCTGCGCTCGGCGCCGGCCACGCCGATGTCCCTGGTGCGGCCCACGAAGTTCAGGCTGTCCAGGTTCAGGTCGGCGGCGGTCTGCGCCAGCGGCCACACCGGCTTGGCGACGTAGGCGGCGGCGCCCAGCAGGCCCTGCTCTTCGGCCGCCGGCCACAGGAAGATCTGGGTGCGCTTGGCCGGCTTCTTGACGGCTTCGGCCGCCATCGCCAGCAGCGCGGCGGTGCCCGAGGCGTTGTCGATCGCGCCGTTGTAGATGCGGTCGGCCTTGGGGTCGGCGCCCGGTTTCGCTTCTGCCACGCCCAAGTGATCCCAGTGCGAAGAATAAATGACGGCCTGCTCCTTCAGCTTCGGGTCGCTGCCGGGCACGATGCCGACCACGTTGAACTGGTCCACCGGACGGATGGTCGAGCGCAGCGCGACCTTCGCGGCCACCTTCAGGTCGACCGGGCGGAAATCGCGCCGCTCGGCCTGGGCGCGCAGCTGGTCGAGGTCATGGCCGCCGGCGGCGAACAGTTCGCGCGCGGTGTCTTCGTGCAGCCAGCCTTCCATCGGGTTGCCGTTGCCCTTGAGGCCGAAGCGCTCGTTGCCGAAGCCGTTGGCCGGCACGCTCCACGGGTACGAGGCCGACCGCGTGGTATGGATCAACAGCACGCCGGCGGCGCCGCGGCGCGCGGCTTCCTCGTATTTATAGACCCAGCGGCCGTACCAGGTATAGGCCTTGCCGGCGAAGCGGTTCGGTTCTTCGGCGGTGGGCTGGGGATCGTCGACCATCATGACCAGGATCTTGCCCTTGGCGTCCAGACCCTTGTAGTCGTCCCAGTTTTCCTCGGGCGCGGCGGCGCCGTAGCCGACGAAGACCAGCGGCGCGTCGAACGCCACGTTCTCTTTTCCGCTCCTGGTGCCCATCACGATGCCCTTGCCGAGTTCCGGCTCGATGGTCTTGCCGCCGGCGCTGAAGACCGCGCTGCCCTCGAGCAGCTTGCTGCCCTCGATCTCGACCTTCTGGCGATAGCCGCCGCCGGGGATTGGCTTCAGGCCGATCAGGGCGGCCTGGGTCTCGAGGTAGCGCACCGTCAGGTCGCCGCCGCGCTGGCCGGTGCCGCGGCCCTCGAGCAGGTCATCGGCCAGGAACGACATGTGCGCGCGCAGCGCGGTTTCCGATATGGCGGACGGTTGCTGGGCGTGCGCCGCTTGTGACAAGGCGAGGATGGCGGCGCCGGCGGCCAGGGCGAGGGGATGAAGTCGCATCGAAGTTCCGTGACAGTGTGGTGAAAAAAACCATCTTAAACCAACAGGGCCTTATACTGTCGGTCACTCTGCAATGACGCCAGGAGAAAGCATATGCCGGTATCCCGCCGCACGGCGATCGCAGGGTTGGCGATTACACCATTGGCCATCACCCCATTGGCCGTCACGCCGCTGTCCGGCGCGTACGCCGGCCCCGCCACCACCACCATCGATATGGAGCAGCCCAGGATGTACGGTTTGATTGGAAAAATGCGCGCCCAGCCGGGCCAGCGCGACGCACTCATCGCCCTCCTGCTGGACGGCACCGCCGGCATGCCCGGCTGCCTGGCCTACGTGATCGCGAAAGACGCGCAGGATGCCGACGCGATCTGGATCACCGAGACCTGGAAAGACCAGGCCAGCCACAAGGCTTCGCTGTCGCTGCCGTCGGTGCAGGCCGCCATCGCCAAAGGCCGGCCGCTGATCGCCGGCTTCGCCGAACGGTTCGAGACCGAACCGGTTGGCGGCCACGGACTGGCGCGCTGAGCCCTCCACACACTCACTGCCCCAGCCGGAGCCGGTAGCCCACGCCGGGTTCGGTGGGCAGGTGGCGCGGCTGGGCTGGATCGGCGTCGAGCTTGTGGCGCGGCTCGCGGCTGCCTTTTGAAAAGGGCTCAGCGCGCCGGCTGCGCGCGCAGCCAGTCCATGTACTTCGCCACGCCGCTCGCCACATCGGTGAACGGCTCGTCGTAGCCGGCCGCGCGCAGCGCCGCGATGTCGGCCTGGGTGAAGCTCTGGTACTTGCCCTTGAGCTTGTCGGGGAACGGCAGGTATTCGAGCAGGCCCCCGTCGATGATCTGCTGCAGCGACAGCGCCGGCTTGCCTTCATTGGCCAGGGCGTTGACGGTGGCCACCGCGAGGTCGTTGAACGGCTGCGCGCGGCCGGTGCCGAGGTTGAAGATGCCGCGCTTGTCCGGGTGATCGAGGAAGAACAGGTTGACCTTGACCACGTCTTCCACGTAGATGAAATCGCGCATCTGGGCGCCGGCCTGATAGCCTTCGTTGGCGCCGAACAGCCTGACCTTGCCGTCCTTGAGGAACTGGTGATACTGGTGGAACGGCACCGACGCCATCGTACCCTTGTGCCCTTCGAGCGGACCGTAGACGTTGAAGTAGCGCAGGCCGACCACCTGGCTGCCGGCGTCCTGGCCCTTGGCCTGCCAGTAGCGGCGCAGGTACTGGTCGAACAGGAATTTCGAGTAGCCGTAGACGTTGAGCGGACGTTCGAGCGGGCGCTCCTCGCGGAACACGGTGCCGGCGCCGTAGACGGCGGCCGACGAGGCATAGATGAAGGGGATGCCCTGGCGCTGGCAGAATTCGAACAGGGCGACCGTGTAGTCGTAATTGTTCTTCATCATGTAGCGGCCGTCGGTCTCCATCGTGTTGGAGCAGGCGCCCTGGTGCAGCACGGCGGTGAACTTGTTGTCGAATTCGCCCGCCTTCAGGCGCACCAGGAAGTCTTCCTTGTCGGCATAGTCGGCGATCTCGGCGTCGACGATGTTGTGGAACTTCTCGGGACGCGACATATTGTCGACGGCGAAGACGCTGAACGGCTCGCGCTGCGACAGCGCGTGCACGAGGTTCGCGCCGATGAAGCCTGCTGCGCCGGTAACCAGAATCATAATTAAGTCCTCTTCAATATCGTTGTGCCGCCGCTCCTGCCTTGGTTTAGGCGCCGGCAAGCATGGGTTGCAATGGCTGCCACACGTCAGCTGGAAGAATCTGCTTCATGCAGTTCTGGTGCCCCAGCGGGCATTCGCGCTGCTGGCAGGGCGAGCATTCGATGTGCAGCCACAGGATCTGCGCCAGCTGGGACAGCGGCGGCGTGTGGCGCGGGTCGGTGGGGCCATAGATCGCCACCAGCGGCCGCCCCAGGGCGGCGCCGATGTGCATCAGGCCCGAATCGTTGGTGACCACCGCGGCGGCGGCCGAGATCAATGCGATCGCTTCGCTCAGCGACGTCGAGCCGGCCAGGTTGTGCGCCTGCGGCACGATGGCCGTGATCTCGTCGCATACCGCGCGGTCCTTGGGGGAACCGAGCAGCAGGATCTGCGCGTCCGGGCGGTTGGCCAGGATGGTCCGGGCCAGTTCGGCGAAATAAGTCGCCGGCCAGCGCTTGGCCGGGCCGAATTCGGCGCCCGGCGCGAAGGCGACGAAGACGCCGGCCGGCAGCTGGAGGCGCGCGATCGCAGCCTCGGCTTCGCCCGCGGCGACCGTCATGACCGGTTCCGGCAGGCGTTCCGGGCGCGGCAGGTGTCGTACCGGCGCGTCGGCCAGCGCCTGGTAGAACTGGGCCATCGGGCGCGGCGCCTGTTTGTCGTCGTGGTGCATCACGTTGACCAGGCCGTAGCGCATCTCGCCCTTGTAGCCAACCCGTTTCGGGATTCCGGCCAGCCAGGGGATGAGCGCGAATTTCAGGGTATTGGGCAGCACATAGGAGTCGGCATAGCCGCGCGCCTCGAGCATCCTGGCGAAGGCCTTGCGCTCCTTCCACTGCAGCGCACCGTGCTTGAACGGCGACTCGATCACGGTGTCGACTTCCGCCATCGCGCGCCAGACCGGCGCCACCCAGGTCGGGGCCAGCACGTCGATCGGCCTCCCCGGCGCCAGCTCCTTGAGCCGGCGCAGCAGCGGCTGGGCCATCACGGCGTCGCCGATCCAGTTCGGGGAAATCACAAGGGTGCGCAACATGGTGTTCTTCAGGTGGTGTGCCAACCCACGATTATAGCAATCGCGGCCGATTCAGCATTCCTCGAGGCGCCAGCCGCCGTCCAGCGCGCACAAGCGGTGGGTCAGCCCGATGCGCTCCAGGAACACGCGGTCGTGCGACACCACCACCAGTGCGCCCTGGTATCCGCTGAGCATCGCCTCCAGCGCCGCCAGCGACGCCAGGTCGAGGTGGTTGCTCGGCTCATCCAGCAGCAGCAGCGCCGGCGGCGTGTCGGCATACAGCGCGCAGGCCAGGGCCGCCTTCAGGCGCTCGCCGCCGCTCAGCAGGCCGGCCGGCCGGGTGATCGCGCACGCATCCAGGCCCAGCTGGACCAGCCAGGTGCGCAGCATGTCCTGCCCGGCGCTGCGGTTCACGTCCAGCAGTTGGTCGAGCGTCGAACGGCGCGGATCAAGGCTGCCCAGCTGCTGGTCCAGCCAGGCGACGTGCGCCGGCAGGCGACGCTCGCCCGCAAGCGGATCGAGCCGTCCTGCCAGTACCTTGAGCAGGGTCGACTTGCCGCTGCCGTTCGGGCCGACCAGGCCCACCCGCTGGCGCCCCGTCAGGCTCACGCTGATGCGCTCCAGCGGCGCGGCCACCCAGGGCAGCACGACCTGTTCCAGGCGCGCCACGCGGCGCTGGCCCGCGCCGTCGACTGCCGCCGCGTGGATGCGCACGGCGGCGTCGGCGGCGACCCGATCAAAGGCGTCGCGCACGCGCCCGGCCTGCTCCGCACGCGCGGCCTCGTGTTGCTGGCGCAGGCGGCCGGCGCTGCCCTCGCTGCGGTCCTTGCCGCGGCCGAGCAGGATCGCGGCCTGGTTGGCCTGCCTGGCGTCGCGGTTGCCTCGCGCCTGGCGCCGGTCCTGGCGTTCGCGCTGCGCGCGGCGCGCGGCTTCGTCGCGGCGCCATTCCTGGCGCGCATGATCGAGCGCGCCCTGCGCCGCTCCCTGCTCGTGGCGGCGCGCCTCCTCGTAGAACGCGTAGTTGCCGCCGTAACTGCGCAGGCCCTCGCTGGACAGCTCGACGATGCAGTCCATCGCGTCCAGCAGCGCGCGGTCGTGGCTGATCACCAGCAGGCCTTTGGGCCATGCCTGCAGCTGCTGCACCAGCGCCGCGCGGCCCGCTGCATCGAGGTGGTTGCTCGGCTCGTCGAGAATCAGGAAGTCGGGATCGAACAGCGTGGCGCCGATCAGCGCCACCCGCATCGCCTCGCCGCCGCTGAGCGCGGCCACCGGCGTGTCGGGGTCGAGGTGCGGCAGGCCATGCGCCTGGCATGCCTGGCGCAGGCGGGCGGCGATGTCCCAGTGCTCGCCCACGGCATCGAAATCATGCGGGTCCACGCTGCCGGCCTCGATGCGCGCCAGCGCGTGCGTGATCGGCGCGACGCCAGCCAGCCCGGCCACCGAGTCCGCCCCGCCACTGCCGGCCTGCTGCGAGAGAAAGGACACGCGCCCGCTGCGCAGGCAGCGTCCGCTCGTGGGCGCCAGCTCGCCGGCCAGCACGCGCGCCAGCATCGACTTGCCCACGCCATTGCGTCCCACCAGGCCGGTGTGGCGCAGGTCGAACTGATGATGCAGGTCTGAAAACAGGATTCTGCCGTCGGGCAGAGACAGGGAAACGCCGTCGAGCGCCAGAATGGGATGCGTCATATGCAAGACTCCAAGGATGCCTGGACACTTCCGCAGCCATGCCGGGAAGACCGAGAAAAAATGGCATCGATGAGGTATTACACGCGCGCGCTCCTTGGGAAATGACAGCCAATGGTAGCAGGATCGGGGCGGCAGGCCAATTGCCCACCCGTGCACGCCGCCGCATCGGCAAGGCAATAATTTTCACATGCACAGGCTCCGGACAACCCGAACGCCGTATGGCTGGGCCGTGCTCCTGGCGTTCCTGTTCGTTCTGTTCGTGCCTGCGGTATCCCATGCGTTGGCCCAGGCCACCCGGCAACCGGCGGCTCTGCAGCGCCGCGGCTTCGGCAGCGGCTCAGCGCCGGCTCGGGCGCACGCTCGGACGCAGTCAGCGCGCGGCCAGCAGCGCGCCCAGGCGGGCCATGTCGACCGGCTTGACCAGGTGATGGTCGAAACCGGCGGCTTCCGAGCGCCGTCGGTCCTGTTCCTGGCCATACCCCGTGACCGCGACGATCAGGCTGCCCGCGGTGTTCGGCCGCGCGCGCAGCTCGCGCGCCAGGCCGTAGCCGTCCATCCCGGGCAAGCCGATGTCGAGCAGGCAGACGCCGGGCGCCCATTCGCCCGCACGCGCGAGCGCCCCGCGCCAATCATGCTCGATCGCGACCTCGTGCCCGGACGCCTCGAGCAGCATGCCCAGCATCGCGGCCGCATCGGCATTGTCGTCGACGATCAGGATGCGTTGCGGCGCGCCGGCGGACAGGGCCGGCGCCGGCGCCGGCTCGTCAAGACCGGCCTGCGCCGCCGCGCGCGGCGGGCGGATCGTGAAGGTGCTGCCGGCTCCGGGGCCGGCGCTTGCGGCTTCGACCGCGCCGCCATGCAGTTCGACCAGGCTTTTGACCAGGGCCAGGCCCAGCCCGAGCCCGCCCATGGAGCGGTCGGACGTGCGCTCGCCCTGGCTGAACAGATCGAACGCCCTGGCCACGAGTTCGGGCGTCATGCCGATGCCGTCGTCGACGACCTGCACCTTGACCCTGGCGCCTTCCAGGCTGGTGATCAACTCGATGCGCCCGCCATCGTCGCTGTACTTGGCCGCGTTGGCGAGGATGTTGACGAACACCTGCACCAGGCGCTTCCTGTCGCCCACGACCCGCGTCGGCGCGGGCGCCAGCGACAGCACCAGCCGGTGCCGGCGCGCCTCGACCAGCGGCGTCACCTGCTCCACCGCGTCGGCGACGATCTGGCGCACGTCGAGCAAGGTGTCGTCGAGTTCCACCAGGCCGCGGGTGACGCGCGACACGTCGAGCAGGTCGTCGATCAGGTGCGTCATGTGCGCCACCTGGCGCCCGATGATGCGGCTGGTCTCGCGCACGCGGCTCTCGTCCGGCTTCATCATCTGCAGCAGTTGCGCCGCCGCGCCGATCGGCGCCAGCGGATTGCGCAGCTCGTGCGCCAGCATCGCCAGGAATTCGTCCTTGCGGCGGTCCGCATCCTGCAGCCGTTCCACCAGCTTGCGGTCGGCGATGTCGAGCACGACGGCGACGATGCCGGTCGCTTCGCTGGCGGCGCCGGCCCGCACCAGCGACACCGCCTTGCTGGCCCAGGTCATGCGGCCGTCGGCGCGCAGGTAGCGGTTCTCGACCATGAAGGGCGCACCCGTGTCGCGCAGCCGGTGCAGCAAGGCGCGCTCCTCGGCGACGTCGTCGGGGCACAGCAGGTCGGTCATTGCCATGCCGATCAGCCGCGCGCGCGGATAGCCGGCCAGCGCGCAATAGCGGTCGTTGACGCGCACCAGGCGCCCGTCCATGCCGGCTTCGGCAATGCCCGCGGCCTCTTGCTCGAACAGCGTGGCCAGGTGGGCCTGGCTCTCGCGCAGGGCGGCGCGACCGCGCTCGGTCTCGATCTCGGTCTGCAGCGCCTGCTCGCGCGCGGCCGCCTCGCGCCGGACGCGCGCCAGCGCGATCGCCCCGCCCACGCGCGCAACCAGCTCGCGCGCACTGAACGGCTTGACCATGTAGTCGTCGGCGCCGGCATCCAGGCCTTCCACGCG
Organism: Massilia sp. UYP11; assembly: GCF_050434805.1. Taxonomy (NCBI): domain Bacteria; kingdom Pseudomonadati; phylum Pseudomonadota; class Betaproteobacteria; order Burkholderiales; family Oxalobacteraceae; genus Massilia; species Massilia sp. UYP11. Next base: position 89,561 of record NZ_JBNDJE010000018.1, on the reverse strand, counting down.
CGCTTCCTCGCCGGCGCGCGCGGACAGCAGAATCACGACCAGGCCGTCGGCGCCCGGCTCGGCGCGCAGCGCCTGCAGCAGGGCGAAGCCATCCATGTCGGGCATCATCACGTCGCTCAGCACCAGTTCGGGCAGCGCTCCGGCGCGCACCGCGGCCAGGGCCGCGACGCCGTTGGTCACCGCCTGCACCTGGTATCCGGCCTGCACCAGGATGCGCGACACGTAGCCGCGCATGTCGGCATTGTCGTCGGCGAGCAGGATGCGCGCGCCCTCGGCGCCGGGCTGCGCCGCGGCGTCGTGCGCGGCGGCGCCGTCGACCCATCCGAGCGCTTCCTCGACGAAGGCGCTGCTGCGCGCCGCGCCGCGCGCGGCGACCGACAGTTTTTCGGAAGGCAGGTGGGCGACCCCGAACGGCAGGCGCACGACGAAGCTGCTGCCCTGCCCTTCGCGGCTGGCCGCGTCGATCGTGCCGCCGTGCAGGCGCACCAGCTCGCGCACCAGCGACAGGCCGATGCCGGTGCCCTCGACCGAGCGCCCGCGCTGGCCGTCGACCCGGTGGAAACGTTCGAAGATCTTCGGCAGTTCGGCCGGCGCGATGCCGACGCCGCTATCGGCCACCTCGAGCTCGGCCTGGCCCCCGGCGGCGCGCACCGTCACCCGGATCGCGCCTTCGAGCGTGAACTTGAACGCGTTCGACAGCAGGTTCAGGACGATCTTTTCCCACATGCCCTGGTCGACGTGCACCGGCGCCGGCAAGGGCGGACAATCGACCACCAGCGCCAGGCCCGCGCGCATGCAGGCCGAACGGAACGAGCTGGCCAGGTCGGCCGAGAGCGCGGCGAGGTCGGTCGGGACGAAGCGGGCGTCGTCGCGGCCGGCCTCGATGCGGCTGAAATCGAGCAGGCCGTTCACCAGGCGCAGCAGGCGCTGGCCGTTGCGCGCGACCAGTGTCAGCTGCTCGCGCAGGTCACGCTCGGCCGTCTCGAGCATGTCGCCGAGCGGCCCGAGCATCAGGGTGAGGGGCGTGCGCAGTTCGTGGCTGGCGTTCGAGAAGAACACGGTCTTGGCGCGGTCGATCTCGGCCAGCTGCTCGGCGCGCCGCTTTTCGGCGGCGTAGGCTTCGATATTCGTCACGGCGGTCGCCAGGTGCCCGGCGACCCGCTCGAACAGCGTGCCGTAGGCGCGGTTCATGCGCCGGCGCGGGCTCAGTGCCACCACCAGGAAGCCGAACGGGGCGTCGCGCCGGGTGCTCGGCACCGGCACCACGAGCGCCTCGTCGACCGGCTCGGGCCATGGCGTGCCCGCCAGCGGCGGGTCGAGCCGCGCCAGGCCGGCCACCGGCGCCGGCGCGCCGTCGCGCAAGGCGGCGGCGAACGGCCAGGGGGCGTCGTCGCCGATCGCGGCCTCCGCGGGCGCGAGTTCCGGCCGCACGATGCCGCCGGCGCCGGCCGCCAGGCGCAACGTGCCGGATGCGGCGTCGAACAGGTACATCAGCGCGAACGGCGCCTCCTCGGGCATGCCCGCCAGGGTATCGAGGGCGGCGCGGCACGCCTCGGCGGCATGGCGCGCCTGGGCCGCGCGCTCGGCGATCTCGCGCAGCAGGCGCTCGCGCCGCTCGGCCAGCACCCGGTCGGTGGTCTCGGTGACGGCGGTGAAGATGCCTTCCACCGTGCCGTCCTCGCCCCGGACCGGCGAGTAGCTGTAGTAAAAATAGCACTCCTCGACGTAGCCGTAGCGGTTCAGCGGCAGCAATTGGTCTTCGGACCACGTCGCCTCGCCGGTATCCATCACGTGGTCGAACATGGGACCGATGATGTCCCAGATCTCGGCCCACACTTCCACGCCCGGCCGGCCGAGGGCCCAGGGATGTTTCTGTCCCGGCACCGGCGCCCAGGCGTCGTTGTAGATCAGGGCGCGCGTTTCGCCCCAATACAGCACCATGGGAAAGCGCGAGCCGAGGCAGATGCTGACCGCCGAGCGCAGCGCCGTCGACCAGGTGTCGATCGGACCGAACGGGGTGGTCGACCAGTCCTTCTCGCGGATCAGCGTGGCCATCTGGCCGGGGAACGTCAGGAAGGGATGGACGGGCGTGCTCGGCATGGGCAGGGAGTGTATGCGGCGAGAACCTGCGGTACACGCCGACGGTCGCGATTGAAGATGCGGCCGCAGTCTACCATGCAAACCTCAGCGCCCGCCGCCCGGCACGGCGGAGAACTCAGGGCATCGCCGCCGGCTTCACTGCCCCGCCGAACCGGCCGCATGGCGGCGGGCACGCGACTGGTCGCCGGCAGGCAGGCGGCCGACGTGGTTGATCCTGGCCAGGCGCAGGAAGGCCAGCGCGCGCAGCACCAGGTAGCCGGAATCGAACTCCCACCACTTCATCGACAGCTTGGCCGAGGCCGGGTTGGCGTGGTGGTTGTTGTGCAGTTCGGCGCCGCCGAAGAGGATCCCGATCGGGAAGAAGTTGCGCGAATCTTCCTTGGTGTCGAAATTGCGGTAGCCGACCACGTGGAAGATGCCGTTGATGAAGCCCGACGCCCAGAACGGCAGGATCGACAGCTGGAACAGCCAGATCATGAAGCCGGTCACGGGGCCGAACACCAGCAGTTCGAGCGCCAGGAACACCAGCGCGCCACGGAAGCGGTGCCTGGTATACAGGTGCTCGTCCATCCAGTCTTCCCTGATGCCGACGCCATAGGCCTTGACCAGGTCGGCGTCGCGCGCCGCCTTGCGGTACAGCAGCGTGCCCTTGCCCAGGATCGTCCACAGGCCATGGATGCGCGGGCTGTGCGGATCTTCCACGGTATCGCACTTGGCATGGTGCTTGCGGTGCACCGCGACCCAGGTCTTGGCGGTGACGCCGTAGGTCGTCAGCCAGATCCACATGCGAAACAGCTGGCACAGGACCGGATGAAAGGTCACGGCGCGGTGGCTGCGCGAGCGGTGCAGATACAGCTCACTGGCGAAGACGGTCATGATGTACGACCCCGCCATGGTCAGCCCGACGCCCATGGGGCTGAGCTGGATGATTCCTTCAAACACGGCATTCCCCCTGTTGGTATATTGATCAGGGAAATGTCGCCCTGATATTGCATAGAGAATAACGTGCGCCGGAGCGGGCCAAATCGATGAAAAGAGCGGTATTTCCCCCTGTGTTTATCGTTCAGCTGGCTTTACGCTGACATGCACCAGGCATGGCTACTCGCCCATGCGGGCATGCACCAGGCGGCACCGCTGGAATTTCGTCATGCCAGCGCCTCGCCGAGCGATGCCGGAATGATACGATCAGGCGATCAGACCGCGCTGGCGCGCTTCGATGACCCATTGCGGGTATTCGTTCATCAGGAGATCGTACAGCGCGCCGTCGGAATGTTCGTCGGGCGAGGCTACCGAAAAAAAGTCGGCATTGTCGATCAGGCGGCCATCGAGTTCGTCCAGCTTTTCCAGGAATGGAAAGTCCGAGTCGGCGAAGTTGGCCAGGGCCTTGGCGCGCGACTTGCGGCCCTTGCCGATGCCCATGAACTGCCAGAAGATCGGCTCGCGGCTGGCCCAGCGCAGCTGGCGCTCGGTCAGCGGCTTGTCCGAGGTCGAGCCATCGGTCACGAACATCACGTACACCGGCACCTCGGCCTTGAGCGGAGCCTTGCGCTCGCCGCCCCCGCCGTCCGGGAAGTAATGCCGGCGCACCGCCTCGAGCGCGGCGCCGTAGCGGGTGTCGCCTTCGAGCGGATGCTTGTCGATGATGCGCTCGATATAGTTCGACCAGTTCGACAGGCCCATCGGCGCGCCGCGGTGCACGTTGCGGCCGAACAGGAAGACGTCGATCTCGCCGTCGTCGTCGAAGCGGCAGCCCAGCGCCAGGATGCGCTCGGCGAACTGCTGCACCAGGCCCTTGCGGTACAAGGCGCTCATCGAACCCGAGATGTCCAGCACCAGGCAGACCTTGGCCCGGTGCTGCGCCAGGCCGGCCTTCTCGAGCGACACCGCCGCCGACTTGACCAGGTTGACCAGCTGCGGCGCCGATTGCGCGACGCGCTTTTCCAGGTCGACAGCGGCGGCGCGCGGCGCGGCGGATGCCGGGGCCGAAACAGGGGCCGCAACAGGGACAGGAGCCGGTGATGCAGGCGGCGGCGTTTCATCGGCCACCGCGCCGCCGACATGCCGCACCAGGGCGTCCAGGCCGCCGTTGAAGCCCTGGCCGACCGCCATGAAGCGCCAGCCGCCGTCCTTGCGATACAGCTCGCCCAGCATGACCGCCCTTTCGCCGGTGAAGTCGCGGCCGGCGAAGTCGAAGCGCGCGATCTCGCCCTGCGCGCTCACCAGGCGCAGGCGCCCCGCCTGCAACTGCGACATCGGCGCGCCGTCGGTGCTGGCCACGATGCTGAGCCGTTCGACCCATGCCGGCAGGCTGGCAAGGCGAAAGGAAAAGCCCCCGGCATCAGGGCCGACGCTGGTTTGCGCCACGGCGCCGCACGGCGTCGCCGGCTGATTGAAGAAGGTCATGTAGCGCTCGTCGGCCAGCTTGCCGCCGGCGTCGAGCGCGAAGCAGGCAAAGTCCAGCGCCAGGCCCTGCGCCGACAGGCCGGCCTGCAGGACGCCGTCGGGCGCCAACTGCGCCAGCGGCAGGCGCTCGCCGCGTTGCAGCTGTTTCATGTCAACCTCCAACCGGGGAAAGTCGTTCGCTCAGGCCTTGTCGAGCGGCTGGGCGTATTCGTCCTCGACCCGGCTCACGATCACGGTGGCGATGCGCCGCTCCAGCACCTGCGCCACCTCGAACCGGAAGCCTTCGATCTCGACCGCGTCGCCCACCTTCGGCAGGGTGCCGAAGCGTTCCAGCATCAGGCCCGCCAGCGAGGTGTAGTCGTCGGTCTCGCCCACCAGGGCGTCCACCTCGAGCACCTGTTCCAGGTAGTGCAGGTCGGCGGTGCCGTCGACGCGCCAGCGGCCCGGCCCGAGCGCCTGCACCACCGGCTGCTCGTCTTCGTCGGGGAATTCGCCGGCAATCGCTTCCAGGATGTCGATCGGCGTCACCAGGCCCTGCAGGGTGCCGTATTCGTCGGCGATGATCACCAGCTGGCCATGCGAGCGCTTGAGGCGGTCCATCACCCTCAGCACGCCGCTGGCGTCGGACATGATGATCGGCGCGCGGATATGGCCCTGGTCGATCGCGCCCGACAGGGTCAGGTCGGCGATCAGGTCCTTGGCGCGCGCCACGCCGATCACTTCGTCGAGCTGGCCGCGGCACACCGGGAAGAAACCGTGCGGCGTGGCCAGCAGCTGGGCGCGGATGGTGTCGGCGTCATTCTCGATATTGATCCACGAGATCTCCGAGCGGTTGGTCATGATCGAGCGCACCGAGCGCTGCGACAGGCTCAACACGCCGCTGACCATGTTGCGCTCCTCGGCCTCGAACGTCGGTTCCTCGGTTGCCTGCGCCTCGGCTTCCGGTTCGTCGTGATGGTCGGCCCCGCGCTTGCTGCCCAAGAGGCGCAGCACGGCGTCGGCGGTGCGGTCGCGCAGCGGGATGTGCGCCTCTTGCTTGATGAAGTTGCGGCGCGCCAGCTGGTTGAGAAACTCGATCACCACCGAGAAGCCGATCGCGGCGTACAGGTAGCCCTTCGGAATGTGGAAGCCCAGGCCTTCGGCGATCAGGCTCAAGCCGATCATCAGCAGGAAGGACAGGCACAGCACGACGACGGTCGGATGGGCGTTGACGAAGCGCGTCAGCGGCTTCGACGCGAACAGCATGACGCCCATCGAAATGATCACGGCGGCCATCATGACGCTGAGTTGTTCGACCATGCCGACCGCGGTGATCACGGCGTCGAGCGAGAACACGGCGTCGAGCACGATGATCTGCGCCACCACGGCGGCGAAGCTCGCGTATGCGCGCTTGCCGCTCTGGACGTGCGATTTGCCTTCGACCCGCTCGTGCAGTTCGATGGTCGCCTTGGCCAGCAGGAAGATACCGCCGATCAGCAGGATCAGGTCGCGCCCCGAGAACGACAGGGTGCCGACGGAGAACAAGGGTGCGGTGAGCGTGACCAGCCACGAAATCATCGTCAGCAGGCCAAGGCGCATGATCATGGCGAGGGACAGGCCGAGGAGCCGTGCCTTGTCGCGCTGGTGCGGGGGAAGTTTGTCCGCCAGGATGGCGATGAAGATCAGGTTGTCGATGCCCAGGACGATTTCGAGCACGACGAGTGTGAGCAAGCCGACCCATATATTCGGGTCAAGTAGCCATTCCATTGGAGTGTTTTGTAGTGAGGGAAGGGGCATTGTACGCGATCGTATCGGCATCGGGGAAGAACCGGCGGCGCAGCCACGGCGCCCGGACGCCGGCCGCCACGGTCGCCGAAACCGGCGTTTGCATCGCGGTTCATTCGCAAGACCGGCAACCTGGCAGACCCTGGATCACGGCGTCCTGTCAGCGGCGTACCGTGTCTGGATGCATGCCAGGGAGGGTGTGCGCGACGCCTGCGCGCACGTCGATCTGGTCGCGTGGATTTCCGATGCGTGCCGATCAGGACCCGGCGCCCTGCTCCATCGTGTCGGCATAAAACGCCTGGCCATTCTTGCCCCGCGTTTTGATGGTGTACATGGCGACATCGGCGCGGCGCAGCAGTTCATCGATCGTTTCACCATCATGGGGAAAGACCGCGATGCCGATCGATGCGGAGATCGTCGCCGCCCTCCCCCCCAGGTCGAACGGCGCATTCAGGCATTCCAGGAATTTGTCGGCGACCACGCGCGCGTCGTCCCGGGTGTGCAGGTCGGGAAGAACGACGGTGAATTCGTCGCCTCCCTGGCGCGCGAGCGTGTCGCCCTTGCGCAGGCAGCCCTTGAGGCGCGCCGTCACTTGCAGCAGCAGTTCATCGCCCTTGTCGTGACCGAACGTGTCGTTGACGAGCTTGAAGCGATCGAGATCGATGAACATGGTCGCCAGCTCGGTCTGGTTGCGCCGGGACTGCAGGATCGCCTGTCCGAGACGGTCCTTGAACAGCAGGCGGTTGGGCAGGTTGGTCAGGACGTCATGGTAGGCCTGATGAAGGATGATGGCCTCCGCCTGCTTGCGCGCCGTGATATCGCGGGCGATGCCATAGGTGCCGATATATCTCGAGCCGCCCGGCTCCACGTGATCGAGATGCATGCCGACCGCGTTGAGCGATACGGTGATCGATGCGTCGACGCTGTCCACCCGGGCCGCGCCGGGCCGGTAAGTCATGCGCAGTTCGACGTCACGCGACGCCCGGTCGCCGGAGCGCCGCTCGTTGAAGGCATAGCGCGCCCTGGCGAAATCCTCCTCGTGCACCAGCACCGAATAATGCTGGCCAATCAGTTCGCGCCGATCGTAGCCCAGCATCTGGCAGGCCCGTTCATTGACGAACGTGAATCGTCCATCCGGTTCGACCATATAGATGAGATCCGGAGACGTATCGACCATGTAGCGGTAGGTGCGCTCGGACATCTCCAGCCGATGCGCCATGTCGCGGTTGGCCTGCCGGAGCCGGCGCAGGGTCAGCACGTGATCGATGCTCTTGAACAAGTCCTGCTGGCTGAATGGCTTGCGCAGAAAGTCGTGGGCGCCGCGCCGCATCGCCCCGATGGCGGCGTCGATCTGGACGTTGCCACTGATGACGACGACGTCGGTTTCGATGCAGTGGTGGTTGATGAAATCCATGACTTGGTGGCCATCCATGTCTTCCAGGCTAAGGTCGAGCAAGACCAGGTCATACCGGGTGCTGGACAGGGATGCCAGTGCGTCGGTGCCGGTGCTTGCCGTATCGATGTCGAAATGACGCTGGCTGAGCAACTCGTGCAGCGACGCGAGCATGCGCGGCTCGTCGTCCACGAGCAGCAGCCTGGTCGACTGGTTGGCGGCAGCGATCGGCACATGCGGCACAGAAAATGAATCATCACCGATCGTGGGTCGCGATTTTCTCGGGAATTTATTCATGTCCGTAGGGGCGCGAGCAGCTCAGATGGTCCGCGGAGCAACGCTAGGGTGAAGAATGTTCAGGCAGATGGGCATATGCTTCCCACATTACCATGTTCAGCGCTGTTCAAATACAAATTGACAACTCACAAAGTCAGTCGTTGACAATTATTTATGGGCAATATGCGGTGATGCTTCGTCGAACAGCGCTTTTTGAAGGCGATCGGCTGCCATTGATTGGTTGTCACTTAGTCGACGTCAACGTACCGGGCGACGTGCACCATGACAATTGCGTCCTTCACTAGCAAGGAGGAGCGCGTGGCAACCGACGTTTATCTGCAGATCGACGGCACCAAGGGCGAGTCTCAGGACTCTGCGCATCGAGGTTGGATCGAAGTCACCTCGGCGCAGTGGGGCGTCGTGCAGCCAAGGGAGCGCTACCGCATCGACAGGGAGTGGCCACACCGCTGAGCGGTGTGAGCACCGTACGCTGGCGTTATCGAAGCTTGCAGACCTGTCCTCTCCCCTGCTCATGTAGACCTGTTCGATGGGAAAACCATTCCGAAGGCCAAGCTGGAGTTCATGCGCGCTGACGGAGACGATCAGCGCGTCAAGTATTACGAGGTCGGACTGGAGAATGTGATGATCGCCAACGTCGAGCAGATGATCCACGCGCTACGACTTCAGTAGACACTACTGAGCTGGACTTTCCCCAGCGGACAGGGATCCGGAAAAGGGTGAGGTGACATTCGGTAACGAACTCGACAACGTTAGCGAGCCTATGCATACAGCTTCAGATGATGATATGACCCTAGCCGGTCCTATCGCTCGCGTCGCTCCGACCTGGTTAAAGCTGGCGCCGTGTCTGAATATCAGACCGCCCCTGAATGTCTGACCTTGATGTTAGACCTGACCCGACTCCTGCCGCTGTGGGTAGAAATAGGGGTAGGCAGAAATAAAAAAGCCCCGATATAGGGGCTTTTCGGTATTCCTGGCGGAGAGAGGGGGATTCGAACCCCCGGTAGGCTATGAACCTACACACGCTTTCCAGGCGTGCGACTTAAACCACTCATCCATCTCTCCTGATGGGTCAACGTGGGAACCCCACGAAGCCGCCTATTATAGCAAGTATTCCCAGCAGTACAAGGACCGCAAGGAGGATACCTTGCTGAACGCGTGGACGGCCGTCCACCCTACGATGGCGCACGTCGCCACTGCAGTCGCCAACCCTCCCGGGGGACCCTTCAAAAAAAATGCCCGCCCCTCTCCCGAGTAGGCGGGCAAGCCTTGCGTCAGCCTTGTGGGCTGGCGCAGGCAGGTTGCTCAGGCATTGTAGCTCAAGCCGATTCCTTCAACTGCTCGAGAATGGCCGGATTCTCGAGCGTCGAGACGTCTTGCGTGATGTTCTCGCCCTTGGCCAGCACGCGCAGCAGGCGGCGCATGATCTTGCCGGAGCGGGTCTTCGGCAGGTTGTCGCCGAAGCGGATCTCCTTCGGCTTGGCGATGGGACCGATCTCCTTGCCCACCCAGGCGCGCAGCTCGTTGGCCAGCTTCTTCGCTTCCTCGCCGGTCGGGCGCGCCTGCTTGAGCACGACGAAGGCGCAGATCGACTCGCCCGTGGTCTCGTCCGGCTTGCCCACCACCGCCGCTTCGGCCACGATCGGGTTGGCCACCAGCGCCGATTCGATCTCCATCGTGCCCATGCGGTGACCCGACACGTTCAGCACGTCGTCGATGCGGCCGGTAATGGTGAAGTTGGTCGTGTCCTTGTTGCGGATCGCGCCGTCGCCGGCCAGGTAGTATTTGCCGCCCAGTTCTTCTGGGAAGTAGCTGGTGCGGAAGCGATCCGGATTGTTCCAGATCGTGCGGATCATCGACGGCCATGGGCGCTTGACGACCAGGATGCCGCCCTGCCCGTCCGGCACGTCGGCGCCGGCCTCGTCCACGATCGCGGCCATGATGCCCGGCAGCGGCAAGGTGCAGGAACCCGGCACCATCGGGGTCGCACCCGGCAGGGGCGTGATCATGTGGCCGCCGGTCTCGGTCTGCCAGAAAGTGTCCACGATCGGGCACCGTTCCTGGCCCACATTGCGGTAGTACCACATCCAGGCTTCCGGGTTGATCGGCTCGCCGACCGAGCCGAGCAGGCGCAGGCTGGACAGGTCGAAGTTCTTCGGATGCACCTTCTCGTCCAGGTCCGACGCCTTGATCAGCGAACGGATTGCGGTCGGCGCCGTGTAGAAGATGCTGACCTTGTGCTTCTCGACGGTCTGCCAGAAGCGGGCGGCGTTCGGGAAGGTCGGCACGCCTTCGAACACCACCTGCGTGCCGCCGACGGCCAGCGGGCCGTAGGCGATATAGGTGTGGCCGGTGATCCAGCCGATGTCGGCGGTGCACCAGTAGACGTCTTCGGGCTTGAGGTCGAAGGTCCACTTCATCGTCAGCGCGGCCCACAGCAGGTAGCCGCCGGTCGAGTGCTGCACGCCTTTCGGGGTGCCGGTCGAGCCGGATGTGTAGAGGATGAACAGCGGATGCTCGGCATCGACCCATTCCGGCGCGCATTCGGCCGACTGGTCCTGCACCAGCTCGTGCAGCCAGATGTCGCGGCCTTCCTTGAAGTTGATGTTGCCGCCGGTGCGCTTGTAGACGATGACGTCCTTGACGGTGTCGCAGCCGCCCAGGCTCAGCGCTTCGTCGACGATCGCCTTGAGCGGCAGCGCCTTGCCACCGCGCTGCTGTTCGTCGGCCGTGATGACGGCCACGGCGCCGGCGTCGATGATGCGCTCCTGCAGCGACTTGGCGGAAAAGCCGCCGAACACCACCGAGTGGGTGGCGCCGATGCGGGCGCAGGCCTGCATCGCAGTGACGCCTTCGATCGACATCGACATGTAGATGACGACGCGGTCGCCCTTCTTGATGCCGCGCGACTTGAGCGCGTTGGCGAATTTGCAGACGCGCTCGTGCAGCTCGCGATAGGTGACGCGGGTAGACGAGCCGTCGTCGGCCTCGAAGATGATGGCGGTCTTGTCGGCGTTGCCGTTTTCGAGGTTGCGGTCGAGGCAGTTGTACGAGGCGTTCAGCTGGCCGTCGGCGAACCATTTGTAGAACGGCGCGTTCGATTCGTCGAGGGTGGAGGTGAAAGGCTTGTGCCAGTCAAGGTGTTCGCGCGCCAGGCGCGCCCAGAAACCTTCGTAGTCGCTGGCTGCTTCGGCGCGCAGCTTTTCGTAGGCGGCCATGCCACTGATGGCGGCCTTGTCGGCAAACGCCTTCGGCGGCTGGAACACGCGGTGTTCCTGCAGGCCCTGGGTTTGCTCTTGGGTGGTCTCGTTCTCGGCCATGCTCGTCTCCATTTTAAATGTAGTAGGTTATGCCAGATACCATAGGGGGGCTCGCTTACTGAGCCCTTACATGGAAACCCCTTGGAGCCTGTCCCGGCAGGCGAGAGTGGCTCCTGGCGGATCGGTATTGACCGCGCTTGTCCGCCTTTTATTCATCCTTATTCTACCGCCAGCCGTTGCAAAGCGTGCAAGTGCCGCCCTTGCCGGCGCGCGCCCCACCGTATCGACAGGCTCCGGTGTAAAATGCTGAGCTGAAATTTTTTTCGCATCCCCCTGGAGTTCCATCCCAATGTCCGCCCTTGAACCAAGCAAGCAAGTCCGCAAGCTGTCCCCACTGAGTAATCTGATCTTCTCCAGCCGCTGGCTGCAGTTGCCGCTTTACCTCGGCCTGATCCTGGCGCAATGCGTTTACGTGTTCCACTTCTGGGTCGAGCTCGTTGACCTGATCGGCGCCGCCATGGGCAACGTCGATTCGCTGAACCATATCATTGACGCCGTCGGCCTGTCCGGCAATCGTCCGCAACGCCTGACCGAAACCGTCATCATGCTGGTCGTGCTCGGCCTGATCGACGTGGTCATGATCTCGAACCTCCTGATCATGGTGATCGTCGGCGGCTACGAGACCTTCGTCTCGCGCATGCACCTCGATGGCCACCCTGACCAGCCGGAATGGCTGTCGCACGTGAACGCGTCGGTCCTGAAGACCAAGCTGGCGATGGCGATCATCGGCATCTCGTCGATCCACCTGCTCAAGACCTTCATCAACGCCGCCAACTACGACGAGAAGACCCTGATGTGGCAGACGCTGATCCACGTCGCCTTCCTGGTGTCGGCGCTGGCGATCTCGTGGACCGACCGCATCACCACCATGACGCACAACGAAAAGCACTGAAGCAGTAACAACAACGATACTCCGACACTCCATCACGAGAGATTTCCCACCATGGCAACCGTCATTACCCAGGAAGACCTGATCGAATCCGTCGCGGCCGCACTGCAGTACATCAGCTACTACCATCCGGCCGACTATATCCAGCACCTGGCACGCGCCTACGAGACCGAGCAGAGCCCGGCCGCGAAGGATGCGATCGCCCAGATCCTGACCAATTCGCGCATGTGCGCCGAAGGCAAGCGTCCGATCTGCCAGGACACCGGCATCGTCAACGTGTTCCTGAAGGTGGGCATGGGCGTGCGCTTCGAAGGCTTCACCGGCTCGGTGACCGACGCCGTCAACGAAGGCGTGCGCCGCGCGTACAACTTCGCCGACAACAAGTTGCGCGCCTCGATCGTGGCCGACCCGCACTTCGAGCGCAAGAACACCAAGGACAACACCCCGGCCGTGGTCCACATGGAACTGGTCGAGGGCGATACGGTCGACGTCAAGCTGGCGGCCAAGGGCGGCGGCTCGGAAAACAAGACCAAGTTCGTCATGCTCAACCCGTCCGACTCGCTGGTCGACTGGGTGCTCAAGACCGTGCCGCTGATGGGCGCCGGCTGGTGCCCGCCGGGCATGCTCGGCATCGGCATCGGCGGCACCGCCGAAAAGGCGATGCTGATGGCCAAGGAGTCGCTGATGGAAGACATCGACATGTTCGAGCTGCGCCAGCGCGGCCCGCAAAACAAGCTCGAAGAGCTGCGCATCGAGCTGTGCGACAAGATCAATGCGCTGGGCATCGGCGCCCAGGGCCTGGGCGGCCTGACCACCGTGCTGGACGTGAAGATCAATATGTACCCGACCCACGCGGCATCGAAGCCGGTGGCGATGATCCCGAACTGCGCCGCCACCCGCCACGCCCACTTCGTGCTGGACGGCTCGGGCCCGGCCTACATCGAACCGCCGGCGCTGTCGACCTGGCCCGATGTAAACTGGACGCCGGACACCGAGAAGTCGAAGCGGGTCGACCTGAATACCCTGACGAAGGAAGAAGTCGCATCGTGGAAGCCGGGCCAGACCCTCTTACTTAACGGCAAGATGCTGACCGGCCGCGACGCCGCGCACAAGCGCATCCAGGACATGCTGGCCAAGGGCGAGAGCCTGCCGGTGGACTTCACCAACCGCGTGATCTATTACGTGGGGCCGGTCGATCCGGTCGGCAGCGAAGTGGTCGGCCCGGCCGGCCCGACGACCGCCACCCGCATGGACAAGTTCACCGACATGATGCTGGAAAAGACCGGCCTGATCTCGATGATCGGCAAGGCCGAGCGCGGCCCGGCGGCGATCGAATCGATCCAGAAGCACAAGTCGGCCTACCTGATGGCGGTCGGCGGCTCGGCCTACCTGGTCTCGAAAGCGATCAAGTCGGCCAGGGTGGTCGGTTTCGAAGACCTGGGCATGGAAGCGATCTACGAGTTCGACGTGACCGACATGCCGGTCACCGTCGCCGTCGACTCCACCGGCACCTCGGTCCACAACACCGGCCCGAAGGAATGGTCGGCCAAGATCGAATCGCTGAAAGGCGTGCCGATCACCGTCGCTTGATTCGCACGCCATCATGACTCTCCCCGACGCTCCGATTGGCATCTTCGACTCGGGCGTCGGCGGCCTTTCGGTGCTGCGCCACATCCAGGCGCAGCTGCCGCACGAACGCCTGCTCTACCTGGCCGACACCGGCTTCGCCCCCTACGGCGACAAACCCGAACACATCGTCGTCGAGCGCGTGCTGGCGATCGGCGACTTCCTGCTCGCGCAAGGCGCGAAAGCGCTGGTGGTGGCCTGCAACACCGCCACCGTGGCCGCCGTACGCGAGCTGCGCGAACGCCATCCCGGCATGCCCATCGTCGGCGTCGAACCGGGCCTGAAGCCCGCGGCAAGCCTTACCCGCAGCGGCAAGGTGGGGGTGCTGGCCACCGAGCGCACGCTGCGCGGCGCCAAGTTCCTGCAGCTGCGCGACCAGATCCACCGCGATTCAGGCGCCGAGTTCCTGCTGCAGCCCTGCGTCGGCCTGGCCGACCAGATCGAGTTCGGCGAACTCGATTCGAGCGCCACCAGCGCGATGCTGAAACGCTTCATCATGCCGCTGCTGGCTGAAGGAGCAGACACGCTGGTGCTGGGCTGCACCCACTACCCGCTGGTGCGCGCCTCGATCGAGCGCGTGTTGAACGACGCCGGCCGCCCGGGCGTGGCCCTGGTCGACACCGGCGACGCCGTAGCGCGCCAGCTTGCACGCCTGCTGGCCGGCGCGAGCCTGCTGCGCGTGCGCGGCGCTTGCGCCCCCCTTCCCGCCAGCCTGACCGGCTACACCAGCGCCAGCGCGACCGCCCTGACGGCGGCGTTTCGCAGCCTGCTGGGCATCGATCCGCCGGTGCACGAGGTGAAACTGCCGCTGCCGAGAGGCTGGCCGCCCGTCCCGGCATCCTGAGTGCGCATTTAAATTTGCCAGTTTCAGAAGAAGCCCTTATAATCTCGTTCTGTCTCGGCAATGCAGAGATAGAAAAGCAAGTCAGTGGTGGCTGTAGCTCAGTTGGTAGAGTCCAGGATTGTGATTCCTGTTGTCGTGGGTTCGAGCCCCATCAGCCACCCCAAGAATTCGTCTAGATTAAAGCGGTTATAAGAGTCTAGATTTTTCGGATAGTGAAATTTCCAATGCAAATCGGAATTTTCCAACAACCGAAACGAAGAAGCCACCCTAGAGGTGGCTTTTTTGCGTGTTGCGCCTGGTCGTACGGGCGTCTATAACTTCGGCTGCTCCTGCACTACCGGCTCGGCGTCCAGCTCACGAAGCAGCGCCTCGCCAGCCGCTTCGACGTCCCCCTCATCCTCCTACCGCTGATCGGCTACGCTTCGGCCAAGCAGATGATGGTCGACTCGGGCGTTTCGCCAGCAGTAATTGACCGCGTGCTGCTGCGCCCGTCCGAGCGTCGGAATATTGTGGAGCCAGCGTCCCAGGATTGACCGTGTGCCGCCCGTCCTGGCCAAACGCCTCATTCACTCGATAGTTGACCTCTACCAATTTGCATTGCGCACACCCCTGAGAACATGGGTGTTCGACAAAGGGGGTCAGATGGGACAACAGAAAGCCAAAGCCCCAATCAGGGGCGCCGCAAGAGCGATCAGCGCATTCGTTTTGGCGTGGGCCGCGCCCACAGCGAGCGCGACGCCGTTACCGCCATCGCCGCCGGTGCCCGCAATGACCGGCGAGCAGTTCGTTCGCGATATGCGCCCCCTGCCCGACAGCGATCTGGCTACGATCCGCCGCGAGCGGGCAATGGGCTACATGGATGGCGTGTTGGACGGAACGGTTGGCGTGCGGTGGTGTCCGGCTGGACACCATGTCGCACATGAGCTTGGCTATGAAGCTGCCGGTCAAATGAGGCGCCTGCCGCCAGAACAACTTAAGGGCAGCGCCGCCGAGCTGGCCCTTGCCGTCGTGAGCAAGCTCTACCCATGCCAAAAATCCGGAGCCAAGTCATGAGACCCAGCTTTCTTCGAGTGCTTCAGCACTTCCCCGCTGACTCCTCGCGCCACGAGCTGTACAGCGAAATAGGCTGGGATGATTTGAGCAACAACCCCGCATACATGAATACGTGTGCGGTCCGCATGAGCTACGGGCTGCTGCGAGCGGGAGTGCCGCTGCCTGGCGCACGGATGAAGGCAAAGAGCGGCGCTCTGGCCGGGAAATATATCGAGCCAGGGCAGGCAAAGCTTTCGGAGATTCTGAAAGTTGTCTGGGGAAAGCCCGAGGTCTACCACGACGAGAACGCAGCCCGCATCGGGATCGGCAACCGCAACGGCGTCGTCGTTCTTCCGCATCGGTGGCGGCCCGGTCGGCCATATTGACCTGATCGCGCAGCGGCCAGGGAGCAGCTTTCAGGCTTGCGCTCGTGCCTGCTACTGGGCGGCGAAGCCGATCTGGTTCTGGCCGTTGAAATGACCGCGGGCCGGCCAGTACCCTACTTCGGCCAGGCCTGCACGGTCTTCGCATGGCGCGACGCGCACTCAGCATACTGGTGCAGCAGGTCGATGGCCCAGGCCTGCCAGGCGTCATAGTCGTCGGCGGTCGGCCGCGCGATCGCCGGGCACGGCGCCGCCAGCGCGCTATCGAGCGGCGGCATGGTTGGCGGCGTCAATTGCGGCGTCGAGGTCCGTGCGGACCACGACAGCCTGAATCTCGGATCGGGTGAGCGGCTCCCGACCAGATCGCTTCACACTGTTCATTCAGACCGGTTGCCGACGCACCGGCTTGACCTCGCCTCGACTCCTCGTCCGTTACGGGCGGGAGGCGTCCATTTCACTCTCTACAAAACCCAGGGCGGTTCAACGAGATCATCGGACGTCTCTGGAACAGCAGAGCATCCGATATCGATGCGTGTCACTGTCAACCTGTTTCGGGACCAGTCACCGTTGCCTGCTCGCGCAACCCAGGTCCGTTAAACTGACACTCCGACCCGACGTTCCGCAACAACCCAACAGTCGCGGCGCTCGACATTGCATCGAGGCAATGCAACAGCTATCATGGCTTGTTACCTGGATCGCCATCCTCACTGTTGACATGGCTGTCCCCTGTTGCATTTCTAAAGAAAAGCGAATCCTATGGCCACCCCTTCCCAGTTTGATAACGACACCTTCTCGCTGGCCCGCCAGCACCTGGCGGACTTCGTCACCGCCACCGCCCGCCGCCTGTCGGCACACGGCGGAAGACTGCTAGAGGTCGGGCCGCAAGAACGCTCGCTGGTCCGGGAAAGCTTCACGAACTTCGCCGTCGACACCTTCGACATCGTCGATACCTACAAGCCCACCCTGGTCGGCGACATTACCAAACACAACGACTTCATCGCCGACAGCACCTACGATTGCGTGGTTTGCATGGAAGTGATCGAACACACGCTGAACCCGTTCGAGGCGGTCAAGGAAATCCGTCGCATCCTGAAGGATGGTGGCCATCTCCTGATCTCGGCGCCCCTGAACTGGCGCATCCACGGGCCGATCCCAGACTGCTGGCGCATCACCGAACATGGCTGGAAGGCCTTGCTGCGCGACTTCGACATCGAGACCATCGACAGCCTCGAGTCGCCCGGACGTGAACTGTTCCCCATCCGTTACAACGTACTCGCCAAGTGCAACAAGGAAAAGCGGGTCGAGGATCACGAACTGGCGTTCCGCTATATCTGAGGCCACGATGAACACGATCGAACGAGTCGAACGCGCACTGGCGCACGTATCGGCGCAGCGGTTCGACCCGCAGGTGTATGCCGAAACCGGTTTCTTCATCCTGCGCCAGGCGATCGACAAGCAGGTCGTCGCGCGCTGGCAGCAGGTGTGGCAGGATTTCCATGCCGGGAAGCTGAGCGAGGGCCGCAACGTCAACCGCGCCAATCCGGTGGCGCTGACCGAGGAACTGCCCGAGGCATTGGCCAGGATGTACCGCGAGCCGGTGTTTATCGACACCGTCAAGCAGATCTTCGGCGAAAACGTGGCACTGTTCAATCACCGCTTCGTGATCAAGGATGCGCACAGCTCGGGCAAGGTGTTCCTGCACCAGGACAGCTGCTACCACCTGGGCAACCTGAACAAGTGCAGCCTGTTCGTCCCGCTGAGCATTGCCAACGAAGACAATGGCGGCATGACCTTCCACGCCGGTTCGCACAAGCTGGGCTATCTCGGCGACGCGGGTGAAATCAACCCCGAGGCGTTCGAGATCCGGTGGCCCAAAGTGACGCCCGAGCTGCATCCGGGCGATTTCATCGTGATGAACAGCTCCCTGTGGCACGAATCGGGGCCGAACAAGAACGGCGTGCACCGCATCATGGCCGACATGATCATGCAGCCGGCTGACGATCCGACCAGCAAGGAGCTGCTGTCCGGCGAATGGAAGACCGACATCTTCTATTCACCCCTCAACTGCGCCCGATATTTCGCGAATTCGCGCGTTCTCAAGATCATCAAGTACGAAACCGAACTGGGCCTGCGCCCGGCGCCGGCCAAGACCGACTAAATAAAGGCGGCGGTTCTGTTACCGCCGCCCACCGGGATCCACCAAAGGCCACCTGCCCGGCATGTGGCTTTTTTCCGTTTTACGAAAGCCAGCCGGGAAAGCGCCCGACCCTGCCGCATCTCGCGTCGACCACGGGAAATGGCGCAAAATGCAACGACCGGCCCGCCGGAAGATGCCTGATGTGCGACAATTGATGAGTTTTCCAAAAGAAACTCCAGTCGCCGTTTTCGCCGCCACACCGCGGCAGCCAGTGGCGACTCCCCGATCCATGCCAAACAAGCGCGTCAATCCCGAAATCTCCCGCCTCACCGCCGAGAAACGCCCTGCCGTACGCAATGCCGTACTGTTCATCCTCGCCCTGTGCCTGTTGCTGCCGGCACTACAGGTGTGGGACGGCTGGCGCGCGCGCAAGGAGCGCCTGGCCGAGGTGGCCGTTGCCACCACCAATATGTCGCACGCGCTGGCGGCCCAGGCCGAAAGCGCGGTGCGGGTGGTCGATACGGTGCTGGCGGGCGTGGTCGAGCGGGCCGAGACCGATGGCATGACGGGCGCGGGGCGCCCACGCCTGCAATTGCATCTCAAGAACATGGCGGCCGAGGTCGACGAATTGGACGGTCTGTTCGTGTTCGGCCCCGACGGCCACTGGCTGATGAGCTCGGAAGACCGCCTTCCGCTGTACACGGTCGACGACCGCGAATACTTCCAGTACCACGTCAAGAATCCCGATCGCTTCGTCCATGTCGGCAAGCCGGTGCGCAGCCGGTCGACCGGCGAATGGATGCTGCCGGTCTCGCGCCGTCTGAACAATCCGGACGGGACCTTCGGCGGCGTCGCGCTCGGCACGATCCGCATCGCGTATTTCTCGAGCCTGTACCAGAGCTTCGACGTCGGCCAGTCCGGCGTGATCATGCTGGCCCTCGACGACGGCACCCTGATCTACCGCCTGCCACACAACGAGAAGCTGGTCGGAACCGACATCAGTAACGGTCCGGTGCACCAGATGTATCGCAGCTCGGGCCCCGCCGGTACCGCCATGCTGCGCTCGAAGATCGACGGCATCGAAAGGCTGTACAGTTACCGCCATCTGGAAACCTATCCGCTGATCGTCGCCACCGCGCAGAGCAAACACGACATCCTGGAAAAATGGCTGAAGTCGGTGCTTGGCCAGGCCGTGTTCACGGCGGTCGCCATTGCATTGCTGCTGTACTTCGGCCGGCGCCTGGTGCGCCAGATCGTGATCCGCGACCACCTCGAGCACGAACTGGTGCAGGCGCGCGAACTGCTGCAGGAACATAACCGCGCGCTGGCGGTCCTGGCCGACCACGACAGCCTGACCGGCATCGCCAACCGGCGCCGCTTCGAGGAAGCCCTGGAGATGGAATTCGTGCGCGCGGCCAGGAGCGGCGCGCCATTGTCGCTGCTGATGTTCGACGTCGATTACTTCAAGCGCTACAACGACACCTATGGCCACGTGGCCGGCGACGCCTGCCTGCGCCAGGTTGCGCAGACCTTGAGGGACTGCCTGGTGCGTCCGGCCGACCTGGCCGCGCGCTATGGCGGCGAGGAATTCGTGGCCCTGCTGCCGGATACCGATCCGGCCGGCGCCAGGATGGTGGCGGAGCGCATCCGCCAGGCGGTGATGGCACTCGCAATCGCGCATGCCGGCAATGGCGCCGGCATCGTGACGATCAGCGTGGGCGTCGACACCAGCGCCCCAGGTGCGCCGGCGGGCAGCGCCACTGCGCTGGTGGAGCGGGCCGACGCCCTGCTCTACCAGGCCAAGCATTCGGGCCGCAACCAGGTGTGCGGCGGCGATCTCGCCGCCTCCTGAGCCGCTGCCCGGGCCGCGCCAGGCTCGCCATCATCAATGGCGGTAAGGATTGTTCGGACGGGCGTCGTGGCGGTTGGGGACGCCATCGCGATCGCGGTCGCGGTAGGCCGCCACCTGGCGCGACTGCTGCCAGCCGCCTCGGTCGAGATGCCAGCCGCTGCGGTCCTGGCGCCATTGCGCGCGCTGGTAGGCATAGCCCGGACGCACACGCTCCCAGTGGCCGGCGACCCACTCATGACGGCGGCCGTTCCAGTCCCAGTAACCCGACACCCATTCAAAGCCGCGGCGCGCGGCCGGCACGGCTTCGCGGCGGGGCGCCGGCGGCGCCTTCTTGATGACGAGTACGTCGGCCCGCGGATGAGCGGCCTGGGCCTGCACTGGTGCGAATGCTGCGCTGCCGATCAGGATGGCGGCGGCGGTGGCAAGAATGGTTTTCATGGTGCTCTCCGTTTCGGTTGGTGTGAAACCACTATAGCGAGACGGGACGCCAAAAAGATGAACTGAAGGAAGTCTTTACAGCGGATACATGCCGCTACAAACTTGTAACAGGGAACAGGGAACAGGGAGAGGCGGGAGGCGAGAAAAGCGGGCGCTGCAAAAACACGGCCGGCGATGGAAGCCGGCCGTGCAAAGGGGGAAGGGATCAGTCGAGCTTGAAGGCGTAGTCGACCTTGGTCCAGGTCTGGGCCGGTGCGCCATCCTTGGTGCCCGGCTTGAACTTGCACGAGGTCAGGCCCTTGACCAGTGCGCGG
Source organism: Massilia sp. UYP11 (assembly GCF_050434805.1). Lineage (NCBI taxonomy): Bacteria > Pseudomonadati > Pseudomonadota > Betaproteobacteria > Burkholderiales > Oxalobacteraceae > Massilia > Massilia sp. UYP11. The sequence continues at coordinate 68,772 of NZ_JBNDJE010000018.1, read as the reverse complement.
TCTAGGTTCTTGAAGCCGCTCGACTTGTCGATCTTCGACTCCGCCACGGTGCCGTCCGCGTTGACCAGGAACGAGGCCGAGGTCGTGCCCTGCTCTTCGTTCATCAGCGACGACTTCGGATATTCGATAGTGCACTTCTTCGGATCGAACGACGCCGGGGTTTCGGCGGCGAAGCTGGCGCTGGCGGCAGCAGTGAGGGTCAGTGCAACGAACAGCTTGGCGGACAGGTTTTTCATGGTTTCCCCAGATAAGGTTTTTAAGAGTTGAATGTCGTGATGCTTCGCTACACGCCGCCCGACTGGCCGGCGCAAATTGCTTGGTAATGCGTTCTTAGAATTCTTCCCACTCGTCGTTGCCGACGGTGGCAGCTGCCTTTTTCGGCTTCGGCGCAACTTCTGCCTCTTCCGGATTCACCGCGGCGCTGGCGGCGGCCGGCTTTTTCGGCGCCGGCGGTGCGGGACGCTTCGCGGCCGGACGGACCACCACCGCGGTGGTGGTCGCGACGGGCGCCTGCGCCTCGAATTGGAACTGCTCACTCTCTTCCAGCTTGAAGATGCTGACCACGCGGGCCAGTTCGCCGGCCTGGTCCTGCAGGCTCTGGGCGGCCGCGGCGGCTTCTTCCACCAGCGCGGCGTTTTGCTGGGTCATGCCATCCATCTCGATGATCGAGGTGTTGACCTGGGCGATGCCGGCGCTCTGTTCGGCGCTGGCGTTGGCGATCTCGCTCATGATGTCGGTCACGCGCTTGACGCTCGATACCACTTCGTCCATCGTCACGCCGGCCTGGCCGACCAGCTTGCTGCCGCGCTCGACCTTGGAGACCGAATCGTCGATCAGGGTCTTGATCTCTTTTGCCGCCGCAGCCGAGCGCTGGGCCAGGTTACGCACCTCGGAAGCCACGACCGCGAAGCCGCGGCCCTGTTCGCCGGCGCGGGCCGCTTCGACCGCGGCGTTCAGCGCCAGGATGTTGGTCTGGAAAGCGATACCATCGATCACGCCGATGATGTCGGCGATCTTGCTGGCAGAGCCATTGATTTCACCCATGGTGCCGACCACTTGCGACACCACGTCGCCGCCCTTGCGGGCCACATCCGACGCGGCGGCGGCCAGCGCATTCGCTTCACGGGCGTTGTCGGCGTTCTGCTTGACGGTCGAGGTCAGCTGCTCCATCGCCGAGGCGGTCTTTTCCAGCGAGCTGGCCTGCAGTTCGGTACGCGAGGACAGGTCGATATTGCCGGCGGCGATTTCACGCGAGGCGGTGCCGATGGTTTCGGTGCCGCGGCGCACCTGGCCCACGATGTCCACCAGGCTATTACGCATTTCCTTCATTTCGACCAGCAGGCTACCGCGGTCCGAACTCTTGGTGTCGATCGCGATCGACAGGTCGCCGTTGGCGATGCTGCCGGCGATCCTGGCGGTGTAGCCAGGCTCGCCGCCGAGCTGCTTGAGCAGGCTGCGGGTGATCACGACGGCCGCCGCCACGCCCAGCACCACGGCCAGGGCCAGCAGGACCAGCATGAAGTTACGGGCATTGGCGAACGCCGCTTCGGCCTCGGCCTTGGTCTGGGCGTTCTGTTTTTCTTCCTGGGCGGCCAGCGCGTTCAGGGCGTCGGTCCACTTGCGCTGCACCGGGCGCACTTCGCGCACCATCACGCGGGTAGCGTCCATGGCATTGGCGGCCAGATAGAGTTCGGTGGCGCGGGCGATCGCCGGCATGGCGGCGGCTTCGTGTTCCTTGATCTGGGCCAGCAGCGCTTTTTCCTGGTCGTTGCCGTTCGATGCGAACAGGGCAGTCAGCTTGCGCTGGGTTTCGTTGTACTGGGCAGTCTGCTCCTTGAACTTGGCGATCTCTGGCTCCATGTCGGCCGGGTCGGCCATCAGGGTCAGGACGCGCAGCGACTGCAGGCGATCGTTGACGTTGTTGCGCATCTCGATCACGAGGCCGGTCGACACATTACTCACGCTGACCACGTGATCAAGGCGATGCTGGATCTGCGACATGCGCAGGATACCCACTACGGCAACAGCCACCAGCAGCAGCAGAATCAGTGCGAAACCGAGGGCCAGACGGGTACCGACCTTCATGTTGTTCAAATTCATTCGTGTTTTCCCTGTAACTTATTGATCGAAACTCGCTCGGAGAGGCAAGCGCCCAGCGAAGCGCATCTGAAATCGTTATTTCTCCACGACTTCAGGTATTTCCGACAGGATAAATCAAGATTTCATATGGCTAGTCAGAAAACCTCTTGCTCAACCGAATTGTTTCGGAACAACAACAGGATTGATACAGTGCAACATATGGAACAGGTCTGCATTATGGAACGACTATTTCCACGCAGCAAGCAATTTTGAAACTTCTGTGGTTGTATTGACAATCGGATGTATCGATTTGTCGACAGGAAATGAAAAAGGCGTGCCGAGGCACGCCTTTTCGTTACGCTTGGATAGATTCAGGCCGTGGCCGGCATCCTGGCGGCGGCGTCGAGTAGCAGGCGCGGGTCGCCCAGCGCCAGTTTTTTTGAGTCGGACAGGGTCTGGCGGAATAAACGCGCCCCCGGCAAGCCCTGCATCAGCCCCAGCATGTGGCGCGTGATGCTGTTGAGCTTCAGGCCCAGCGGGCCGTACAGACGCAGCTGCTCCTCGATATACGGAATCATCGCTTCCAGCACCTCGACCCGCGAACGCGGGCGGCCGGCATCGAGGTCGCCATAAAAGCGCCGGTCCCAGTCGGCCATGGTCCAGGGATTGTGATAGGCCTCGCGGCCCAGCATCACGCCGTCGACATGCTCCAGGTGCAGCGCGATCTCGTCGTCGCTCTTGATGCCGCCGTTGATCAGGATCTCGAGGTCAGGGAACTCCCGCTTGAGCTGATAGGCCACCGCATAGCGCAGCGGCGGGATCTCGCGGTTTTCCTTCGGCGAGAGCCCTTTCAGAACGGCATTGCGGGCGTGCACGATGAACGTCTTGCAGCCGGCGGCGGCGATGGTGCCGACGAAATCGCGCACGAAGCCATATTCCTCGTCGTAATCGATACCGATGCGGTGTTTTACCGTCACGTCGATCGACACCGCATCGCGCATCGCCTTCACGCAATCGGCCACCAGCTGCGGCTCGTTCATCAGGCAGGCGCCGAACGCGCCCTTCTGCACCCGTTCGGACGGGCAGCCGCAGTTGAGGTTGATTTCGTCGTAGCCCCATTGCTGGCCCAGCTTCGCGCTCTTGGCCAGGTCGGCCGGATCGCTGCCGCCCAGCTGCAGAGCGACCGGGTGCTCGACGTCGTCGTAGCGCAGGTGGCGCTCGACGTCGCCGTAGACCAGGGCGCCGGTGGTGACCATCTCGGTGTACAGCCAGGTGTGGCGGGTAATCTGGCGGTGGAAGACGCGGCAGTGGCGGTCGGTCCAATCCATCATGGGGGCGACCGACAGGCGGCGCGATGGCAGGACAGGGGCGGCGGCGCCCGGAATGGTCGAGGTGGTGCTCATGCTGGAAGAGTCTGGTCGCCGCCGGTGCGGGCGACGAATACTGTCGGGAACCGGCAATGATAAGCCAAACCTGGCTGCGCCGCATCTGTGACGCGATCTGGACGCGCTTCGGATGCCGTGCGGATGCATGAGAAAGCTGAGCGCTCAGGGGTCAAGCGCTCAGCTGCGGACTACGTCGATGACCTGCTGACGTTCCTGCGCGGCGCGCCCGCGCGCGCGCCGCTCAAGCCGCTTTCATTACGCGGCTGTTGAACTACGCACACTCGGGCAACGGCATCAACGGTTGCGGCTCACCCGCCACACGGTATTGGCCAGGTCGTCCGCGACGATCAGGGCCCCGCGCGGATCGACGGTGACGCCCACCGGACGGCCGCGCGTCTTGCCGTTCTCGTCACGGAAGCCCGTGACGAAGTCGATCGGCTCGCCGGCCGGACGGCCGTTGGCGAACGGCACGAAGATCACCTTGTAGCCTACCGGCGGAATCCGGTTCCAGCTGCCGTGCTCGCCAACGAAGGCGCCGTTGGCAAATTGCTCGCCCATCACCGGCGACGAGAAATGCAGGCCGAGGGCGGCGACGTGCGAGCCGAGGCTGTAGTCCGGCTTGATGGTGGCCTTGACCTTTTCCGGGTCGCCCGGCATGACCCGCGGATCGGCGTTCGGGCCCCAGTAGGCGTACGGCCAGCCATAGAAGCCGCCTTCGCGCACCGAGGTCAGGTAATCCGGCACCAGGTCCGGTCCCAGCTCATCGCGCTCGTTGACCACCGACCACAGCTGCCCGGTGTCCGGATGGATCGCCAGCGCCGTCGGATTGCGCAGGCCCGTCGCATACGGTTTATAGGTGCCGGCAGCGGCGTCGATCTGCCATACCATCGCGCGGTCGACTTCGGCTTCCATGCCGCGCTCGGTGATATTGCTGTTCGAGCCGATGCCGACGTACAGGTAACGTCCGTCGGGGCTGACGGTCATCGCCTTCGTCCAGTGGTGGTTGATCGCGGAAGGCAGCTCGGTGATCGAGGTCGGCGCGCCGCCGGCCGCGGTCTGGCCTTCCTGGTAGTCGAAGCTCACCAGCTCATCCTGGTTGGCCACGTAAATCTTGTTGTTGGCAAACGCCAGGCCATACGGTGCGTTCAGTTTGTCCGCGAACACGGTTTTCAGTTCGTACTGGCCGTCGCCGTCGGCATCGCGCAGCAGGGTCAGGCGATTGCCGCCCTTGACCTGGGTATTGCCCTTGGCCTTGATGTAGCCGGCGATCACGTCTTTCGGCTTGAGCTTGGCCGCATTGCCGCCGCGGCCTTCCGCCACCAGGATGTCCCCGTTCGGCAAGACCAGCGTCTGGCGCGGGATTTGCAGGCCGGTCGCGATGGCCGTGACGCTGAAGCCTTCCGGCACGGTCGGCTTCTGGTCGCCCCATGGCGATGGTTCGGCAATCTTCATGCTCGGCAACATGCCGCGTTGCGGCGCCGGCAGTTTCGGGTCGGTACCGAGCGACAGCGTCTTGGCGCCCTCGCCTTCGGTGCAGCCAGCCAGGAGCAGGCTAACGCCCAGCAATACCAGTGTGCTCGATCGCTTCATGGTGCACCTCCCACGCGTGGTTGGAGACCGGCCCAGGCCGCGAGGCAGGCCAGGACGAAGACGATGGCCGACAGCACCAGGCCGGCCGGCATGACGGCCCAGGCGTCCTTGGCGTGCTGGAAGGCGTTGAACAGCCCCAGCGCCCAGGTGGCCAGGAGCAGCAGGAAGTAGGTCAGGACATGGCCCTTTTTGTGCGGCGCCCGGATCAGGTTGACCAGCGCAAACACCAGAGCGAGTCCGCTGAGCAACTCGGCCCCGGCGATCAGCCAGGACGCAAAATTGCTCCACTGAATCTGGTAAGTATTGTAGTAGGCGAGATCGCTCAGCAATGCGCCCAGGAACAGCGAGACGCTGCCCGCGAGCAGGATGGTATGAAGCGTGCCCGGCGCACTGCGGTATGCCGGGTTTGCTGTAACGACAGTCGACATCGGATTGTCCTTGATAGTTGGTGTTATCCAAATAGTATCGAGTCGACCGATGTCCTGGCGCATGGTTGAACCAGATTCGATTTCTCTCACGCCTGCACGCCGGGGAAGCGGCGCCCTGGCGTGCATGACGGCATCAGATCCGGTCGTTGGCCTTCGTGTCTGCAGTCATGTTCGCTCGACGACGGCGCGGCGAAAAAAACGCTCCCATGCAGCAACAAACAAGGCATGGTGCCGGCATACCGAATTACAATTAGCATTATTTCCCATAGGCAAGCCGATTTGCGTCGGCCCTGTATGCATGAACAATATGATTCCACCCGATGCCGCGGCCAGGATTGCCGAACGCCGTCAAGGCGTGCGCCGCAATCCGCGCGATGCCAACGCCAACGCCCTGCTCGGTCTTGCCTTGCTCAAGGAATTGCAACTCGAGGAGGGCGTCAAGGCATTGCAGCGGGCGCTGGAGCTCAATGCGAAGTTGCGCGGGGTGCACGGAGTGCTGGCCGGCGCCTTGTTCGACCTGCGCCGTTATGAAGAAGCCGTCGCCTGCTACCGCGTCGCCTTGCGCTTCCAGGAAGCGGCAGACCTGCACCAGCATCTGGCCGACGCCTTGCTGCGCCTTGGCCGCGCGGACGAGGCCGAGCCGAGCGCCCGTCGCGCGGCCGAGCTGGCGCCACAGGACATCGCCATCCAGCTGACCCTGGCCGGCGTGATGAACGCCCGCGGCGCCGCTGCCGAAGTCGACGAGATCATGGCGCGGGTGCTGGCGCTGGCCCCGGACGAGCCCGGCGCGCGTTTCGACCTGGCATGCCTGCTTTACCAGGGCAACCGCCTGATCGAGGCGCGCACCTGCCTGGAGGGCGTGCTCGCCGCTCAGCCGCAGCACGTCCGCGCCTTGCACCAGTTGGCGCTGTGCCACAAACAACTCGACAACGGCGACGAAGCGATCCGTACGCTGGAACAAGCCGTCACGCTCGCGCCCGGCGACGACAGCCTGCTCGACGAGCTGCGCGCGGTATTGCAAAAGTTTCGACGCTATCCGGACGCCATCGGGGTGGCGCGCCAATTGCTGGAGCGCAATCCTGAGAGCGGCAATGCCCTCAATACCCTGCTGCATTGCCACTTCACGATCGGAGAATGGGAACATGCCCTGCAAGCGGCGCGGCGGCTGCTCGAGGTGTCGCCTTCGGCGGTGCACCATAGCATCCTGCTGTTCATCCTGAGCCACTGCTGCACCGACGCAGAAGCGCTCACGCGCGAGCACCTCGCCTTCGGCGAACGCTGGGAACCCGGCTTGCAGGCATTGCGCCGGCCGCACACGAACGACCGGGATCCGGCGCGGGTACTGCGGGTCGGACTGGTCTCGGCCGACTTGTACAATCACGCCGTGTCCAACTTCCTGGCGCCGACGTTGTCGGCACTGAAGAACAGCACCCAGCTTCAGATCTACGCCTATTACAATAACGCACGCGAAGACGCCATCACGCACGCGATCAAGAACGATGTCCATGCCTGGCGCGTCATCTGGAACATGGACGATGCGACCGCCGAAGACCTGATCCGCAAGGACGGCATCGATATCCTGATCGACCTGTCGGGCCATTCGGCCATGAACCGCCTGCCCCTGTTCGCGCGCAAACCCGCTCCCGTCCAGGCGACATGGATGGGCTATGCCGGCACCACCGGCCTGGCCTCGATGGACTACATCCTGCAAGACCGGTTCATGGTGCCTGGGACGCGTTACGACAAGCAGTTTACCGAGAAAATCGTCAAGCTGCCCTTGGGCGCACCCTTCCTGCCGTCGTCAGACGCGCCACCGGTGAACCCGCTGCCGGCGCTGAGCAACGGTTACCTCACCTTCGGCAGCTTCCACCGCGCGAGCAAGCTCAGCCCTAGCGTGATCGCACTCTGGGCCTCGCTGCTGCGCGCAGTGCCGACCTCGAAGATGCTGCTCGGCGGCCTGGTGGCCGGCAACGATGAACTGCTGACCGAGTGGTTCGCCCGGGAGGGAATTCCACGCGAGCGCCTGCTGATGCGCCAGCGCAGCGGCATCCGCGCCTATCTGGCCCAGCACCATGAGGTCGACATCTGCCTGAGCCCCTTCCCCTACAGCGGCTCGACCACCATCGGCCATGCGCTGTGGATGGGCGTGCCCACCCTCGGCACGGTCGGCAAGACCAATCCAAGCCAGGCTGCGGCGCCGTACATGACCCACCTGGGGCTGCACACCTTTGTCACCGACAGCCCCGAGACCTATGTCAAGCTGGGCCAGCTGCTGGCCGAGAACCTGTCCGCGCTGGCGACCATCCGCAGCACAATGCGCGAGCGGTTCCTCAATTCCATCCTCGGCTACCCCGGCATCGTTGGCGGTGGCGTCGAACTGGCGCTGCGCCGCATGTGGGAACGCTGGTGCCGTGGGATGGACGCGGCGCCGATCGAGATCACGATGCAGGACCTGGCCGATACCGGGGCGTCCGCCGCAGCCGGGCAGGACGGGATGGCGTGACCGGAGCGGGCATCAAAAAAATTTCTAAAAAGAATTTAATGCCGCAGGGAAATTGGTCGCCTTGTTACTGTGAGAGCGAGTGACGCACTCGAAAACACCGACCGATTGACCGAATTACCTGCTTACCAGGAGCTAAACATGCTGAGCCTTCACACCAACAACGCTGCACTGTCCGCACAGAACTCGATCGCCAGGACCCAGGGCAACCTGTCGACCTCGATGACCCGCCTGTCGACCGGCTACCGCATCAACTCGGCAATGGACGACGCCGCCGGCCTGCAGATCGCTTCGCGCCTGAAAGCGCAGACCTCGGGCATGACCGTCGCAATGCGTAACACCCAGAATTCGACCTCGATGCTGCAGACCGCCGAAGGCGCGCTGGACGAAGTGTCGAACATGCTGGTCCGCATGAAGGATCTGGCAACCCAGGCAGCCGATGCATCGTCGACCGACGACGACAAGGACGCCATGCAGCTGGAATACGATGCACTGGGCCTGGAACTGAGCAATGTTCTGAAGAACACCACCTTCGGCGGCGAGACGCTGCTGGTCGGCGGCACCGTGGAATCGGCGATGACCTTCCAGATCGGCGCTTCGTCGAGCGAGACCATGGAAGTCGACCTCAGCGCCGCGATGAGCACCCTGGACACCGACATCTCGGCCGTGTCGGCGAACTACAGCGCCGCTACCACCGGCACCGAACTGACCACGAACGCCAACAGCACCATCCAGACCCTGGAAGACGCACTGGCGTCGGTCAGCACCGTGCGTTCGAGCCTGGGCGCCGCTGCAAACCGCCTGGAACACGTGTACAACAACTTGGCCAACATCAGCACCAACACCAAGGCCGCGACCGGTCAGATCATGGACGTCGACTTCGCCAGCGAGAGCGCGAACATGACCTCCAACCAGATGCTGCTGCAAGCGTCGACCGCCATGCTGAAGCAGTCGAACAGCATGTCGTCGATGGTCATGTCGCTGCTGCAGTAATGACCGCATAGCCGGACCTCGCCCGGGCCTCACCCCGGGCAAGATTCCAGAAGGCCAGCCGCGCGGTTGGCCTTTTTCTTTTTTGGACCACGACCGCCATGGCCATCCCGCCCCTCCTGCCCGCCGCCCTGCCTCCCCCCATCGTGCCCGCGCTGCAGGTCGGCGCCGTGGCCGCCGCCCTGCCCGCCGCCCTGCTCGGCGGCGATGGACCGCCGCTGCCGTTTTCCCAGCCGCTGCCGGGCGCCGCCGCGGCCAATGGCCAGGCAGCGGCGGCCGAAGCCGGCGCCGAAGGCGCGGCCATGCGTCCCGACCAGGCAGTGCTGGCACGCCAGCTGGCCTATCCGCCGCAGGACGCCGCGCAGCTCGCGCGCAGCTGGCGCGCCCAGGTGCGCAACCACGGCAGCCAGCTGACCAGCCGCGCGCTGGCGGCCAGCGCCGGCCAGTTGTCGCCGGCCATGCTGGCGGCGGCCCAGCAGGGGCAAGTGGCGAGGGCCCCCGAGCACCAGCTGGCCCACCCGGACGCCTGGCGCTTCACGGTGCATGCCGGCGGCCAGGCCGCCCAGCACCTGGGGGTGCTGGCGGAAGACGCCGACAAGCCGCCTGGACGCCGCCGGCGCCCGCGCGCGGCCCTGCGCCTGGAGCTGGAACTGGCCGACGGCACCCCGGTGGTGATCCAGGTCGAACCGCTGCCGCAGGGCGTGGCGATCGAACTGTGCGCGCCGGATGCGCGCGCGCTGACGCGCCTGCGCCGGCTGCAGCCGGAACTCGAAGAAGTATTGGCGCGCGCCGGGGTGAATGTCGTGCGCTGGCAGTTGCGCGGCCATTTGCCGGTCGGGCGCACCCACGCCATGATCGCGAATGCCGAAGCCGCGGCCCAGGCCTTGACCCCGGCCGTGTTCCGGACCGTGGCCGAGCTGGCGCTGTTGCTGCCGGCCGTGCCGGCGCGGGAGCAGGAAGTCTAGAGCCCTGCCAGCCAGTCGCGGCACGACTGGCGGAAATGGACGATCTTTGCCTCGGTCGCCGAGGCGTACGCCAGCGGCGCCGGACTCCAGCTCGATTTCGGCACCAGGCGGCAGACCTGGTGGTCCTCTTCGAACACCTTGCGGTTGATCTCGGCGCTCGAGGCGAACAGCGGCGCCAGCAGCTGCGCCGAGCGCGGATTCGCCGGGTGCGCGCCCAGCAGGCGGCTGCTGAAATGGGTGGTCTCGGCGCCGTGCGCGGCCGGGAAGAAATGCTGCAGCGAATACGAGTAGCCGAAGGTCGACGAGATCATCGTGAACGGGAACAGGTAGATGCTAATGTAGCCGTCGTAGGCGTAGTCGATGGCGAAATGGCGCCTGAACGACTGCAGCTGCCTGGCGACGCGGGCATTGCCCAGCGGCGCGCGCCATACCGAGTTGCGGCCATGGTAGACGTTCTCGCCGGCCTCCAGCCCGAGCGTGCCCAGGGTATCCGGATGGACCATGCCGATATGGTAGGGCTCGAGCGCGTTCTCGACCGCCACCGCCCAGTAGCAGCCGAAATCGTAGGTGTTCAGATCGAGCCGGCCGGCGATATTGAAGCCGATGTTCTCGAGCAGGCCGGCAGCCTCGCCCAGCTGGTCGTACAGCGCCAGCGCCGGCGCGACCGCGGCGAACAGGAAGTCGCCGCACCAGTCGAGCTGCAGCGTGTTCAGGCGCGCCGTGGACAGGTCGCAGCCGGCGAAGGACGCGGCCTGCGGCACGCTGACCCGGCCGCCATGGAAGCTCCAGCCGTGATAGCGGCAGGTGGGCGGCTGGTTGCCGGCGGCGTCGGGATAGATGCGCGCGCCGCGGTGCGGGCACAGGTTGTCGAAGGCGACCAGCTCGCCGCCGTCGTTGAAGACGACCAGCTCGCCCAGCGGCGTGTGCAGGCGCAGGTAGTCGCCCGCCAGCGGCAGCTCGTTGCGGTGGCAGAGCAGGTGCCAGTGCTCGCGGAACAATCGGGCGTCGAAATCCATGTCAGAGCTTCTTTGCGGGCATCACGTACATCACGGCGCGCTCGGGCACGTCGCGCATCACGGTGGCGCCGGCGCCGATGCGCGCCCCGGCGCCGATCGCGACCTTGGGCAGCACGCGCGCGCCGCTGCCGAAGAAACAGCCCTCGCCCACCTGCACGGCGCCGGTCAGGTCAACGTGGCAGCTCAAGGTCGAATACGCGCCCAGCACCACGTCGTGGCCGACGCCGCTGAGCGCATTGACAGCGACTAAGTCGCCGACCCGGGCATGGCTCGACACCACCGCCTGCGGGCAGATCACCACGCCCTCGCCCAGCACGGCGCTGCGCGCCACGGTGGCGCTCGGGTGCACCAGGCGCGCGAACCGGGCGCCGCGCGCCTTGAGCAGGCTTGCCAGCCGCGCCTTGGCCGCCGGATCGCCGATCGCCATCACCAGGCGGTCGCCTTCGCGCGGGACGAAGTCGTCGATCGCGCCGAGATAGTCCAGCGCGTAACCGAAGCCGTCCAGCGCGGCCGGGCTGCTGTCGAGGAAGCCGGTGAAGGCGCGGCCGTCTTCCAGCGCGCCGTCGAGCGACCAGTCGATGAGTTCGCGGGCGAAGGCGCCCGCCCCCACCAGGATCGTGCGCGCTGTCGTGGATGCGTGATTCAGCGACACAGGTAGCCTCCATCGACCACCATGGCGGTGCCGGTGATCCAGCGGCTGCCCGGCCCCAGCAGGAAGGCGGCGGCCTCGGCCACGTCGCCCGGCTCGCCGAAGCCCAGCAGGTGCTGGCCTTCGTAGGCCTGCATCGAGGCCTCGGTGCCGGCGCGCGCCAGGCGCTCATGCATCGGCGTGCGCACCGCGCCGGCGGCGATGGCATTGACCCGGATCCTGCGCGGCGCGAACTCGCAGGCCAGCGAGCGCACCATGCCCTCGATGCCGGCCTTGGCCGCCGAATAGGCGGCCATGCCGGCCTGGCCGGCGGCGCCGGCGACCGAGGACATGAACACCAGCGAGGCGCCGTCGGGCATGGCGCCGCGTGCGGCCAGCGCGCGCGCGATGCCGAGCGCCGCGAACAGCGAGCCCCCCATCACCTCGTCCACCTGCTGCTGGCGCAGCAGGCGCACCGGCCGGATCGCCTCGATGCCGGCGCCGTGGAACACGCCCTGCAAGGGGCCGTGGTCCGCGACCAGCAACTTGACCCAGTCGGCGGCGCCGTCGGCGTCCTGCAGCGCGGCGCTGGCGGCCACGTGGCCGCTGCCTGCCAGGCCGGCGACAGTGGCATCCAGGCGGGCCGCGTCGCGTCCGGCCGCGATCACGCGCGCCCCGCGGCGCGCCAGCAGTTCGGCCGTGGCGCGGCCGATGCCCGACGAAGCGCCGGTCACGAGATAGGTGCCGGCCAGGCCGGTATCAGGAATAGTCGTCATGTGTCGATGGTCTCGCAGACCGCAAGCGGGCCCACGTCCAGTGAGGCGGAAGCCCAGGAATAGCCGACCCCGAAGCCGAACATGGCCAGCCGCCGCGGTCCGCTGCGCAGGGCCTCGGCCAGGTCGGTCGTCATCAGGAGCGGGATCGAGGCCGAGCTGGTATTGCCGTAGCGGTCGATATTGAAGGGCACCTTTTCCGGCGCCAGCTTCGCCTTCTTCGCCAGGTGCTTGAGCATGAACAGATTGGCCTGGTGGAACAGGAAGGCGTCGTGCCCTTCCATCCCGATGCCCGCGTGTTCGAAGGTGCGGGCCACCAGCGGCGGCACCGAGCGCAGCGTGAAATTGAAGATCTCGCCGCCATCCATGTACAGGGCGGCCGGGTCGCGCCCGTCCAGGCGCGCATCGACGCCCGCCACGTGCTCGCGGAATGCGCCCTGGGGCACGATCAGGTTGGCCGCGCCGCGGCCATCGCTGCCGAGGATGAAATGCGCCAGGCTGTCCGGATCGGCCTCGATCGCGGTCACCGTGCCGGCGTCGCCGAACAGCATGGCGGTGGCGCGGTCCTGCGGATCGACGATGCGGCTGACGGTGTCGCCCACCGCCAGCAGCACGCGCCGCGCGGCGCCGCCCGCGACCATGCCCTGGGCCAGCCACAGGCCGTACGGATAGCCGGAGCAGCCGAGGTTGACGTCGAAGGCGATGCAGCCGGGCGGCAGCCCGAGGTCGGCCTGCAGCGCGCAGGCGGTGGCCGGCAGGCGCCAATCAGGGGTCTGCGACACGAAGATCACGGCGTCGACCGAGTCGAGGCTCCAGCCGAGGCCCTCGAGCAGACGGGCGCCGGCGACGCGGCACAGGTCGCGCGTGGTGGCGCCGGGCGCGACGCGGCGGCGCGACTGCACGCCGATCATCTTGACCACCTCGTCGACCGCGGCCTGGCCGAAGCGCTCGGCGAAGCCGGCGTTGCCCACCCGTTCGCGCGGCAGGCAGGACACCAGGCCCGCGATGCGCGCGCCGGCGACCTTCGCTTCACGTCCGGCGTTCATGGTCAGCCTTTCGCGGCCTGGGCGATCAGCGCCTCGATGTCGGCGATCGTGGTGCAGGCGGCCAGCGCGCTGCCGTCGAGCATGACGTTGTAGCAGTCGTCGACCAGGGCGATGGTCGAGACCAGCGCCAGCGAATCCCACTGCGCCTCGGCACTGTTCAATTCGAATTCCGGGTTGATGCGCGCTGGGTCGACCTCGAAGATCTCGGCCATGCCTTCGTAGAATTTGCTCATGTTTTTAGTCCAGTTCCAGGGTTAACAGGCAGCCGGCCCAGGAAAATCCCACGCCGAAGCCGAGTAGCATCAATGTTTTGGGGGTCGCAAGGCAGCCCTGCGCGCGCATCGCGTCGAGCGCCAGCGGAATCGTCGACGACACCGTATTGCCGCAGTCCTCGACGTGGATCGGGAAGCGCTCCGGGTCCACGCCCATCTTCTTGCGCAGCGATTCGAGCATGAAGCGGTTGGCCTGGTGCAGCACGAAGTAGTCGACCGCCTCGCGCGCGACCTGCGCCTTGTCCAGCAGCGCGGTAGCCGCGCGCGGCACTTCGCGCAGCGAGAACGCCATGATATCGGCGCCCGCCATGTACAGGTGCTCGCGCGAACGGACATTGCCCGAGTCGTCGCTGGTTTCGCGCGCCGTGTCCTGGCTGCGCGGGGTGCGAAAGCCCCCGGCCTCGACGATCAGCTTGTCGGCGCCGCGGCCATCGGTGCCGAACACGAAGGGGCCGATCGCGGGCTGTTCCTCCGGCGCGGCCTCGCGCGCCACCACGGCGGTCGCCGCGGCGCCGTCGCCGAACAGCGTGCGCACGCTCTTGTCGAGCGGGTGAATGTATTTCGAATAGGTGTCGGCGGTCAGCACCAGCACGCAGCGCGCCGCGCCGCTCTCGACCAGCCCGCGGGCCAGCGACAGGCAATACACGAATCCCGAGCAGCCCAGGTTGACGTCGAGCGCGCCGCTGCCGGTGGCCAGGCCGAGCCGGTGCTGCAGGATGCAGGCGGTGGTCGGCAGCACATGGTCGGGCGCCTGGGTGCACAGGATCACGAAGTCGACCTGTTCACGCTTGACCTTGCCGCGCGCGAACAGCGCCTCGGCGGCGTGGAAGGCCAGGTCGCCCGCCGTCTCGTTCGGCGCGGCGATGCGGCGGCTGCGGATGCCGGTCTTCTCGAAGATCTTGTCGGCGCCCCAGCCGGGATACAGGCGGCCCAGTTCCTCGTTGTCGAGCACGGTGGCGGGCAGGTGTCCGGCCAGGTCGGCGATGACGGCCAGGGTGGCGTGCTGTTTCATGCGGTCTCCCGTATCAGGTCGATGACGCGGCGCTGGTCGCTGTCGGCCAGCGCCGGGAAGATCGGCAGGCACAGCACCTGCTCGGCGGCGCGCGCCGCGACCGGCAAGCGGTCAGGGGCCGCCGACGGCAGGTCGCGGTACATCGGGAAGCTCGAGATCAAGGGATAGAAGTAGCGCCGCGCGACGATGTCGTGCTCCTTCAGGCGTGCATGCAGGGCGTCGCGGCTGAGCGGATAGTCGGGGCCGACCAGGATCGGAAAGTACGAGAAATTAGTCGCATCGCGCGCGTTGGCGTCGGGCTCGGTCCATGGCTGCACGCAGCGGATGCCGGGCACCCCGGCCAGCGCCTCGGTATAGGCGCGCGCCAGCCGGCCGCGCGCCGCGATCGCGGCATCCACGCCCTTGAGCTGCAGCAGGCCGAAGGCGGCGTTAATCTCGCTCATCTTGCCGTTGATGCCGGGCGCCACCACCGTGGTCTCGTCGACGATGCCGAAGTTCTTGAGGCGGTCGATGCGCTGCTTGGTGCGCGCATCGCCGCACACGATGGCGCCGCCCTCGAAGGTGTTGAACACCTTGGTCGCATGAAAGCTCAGCACCGACAGGTCACCCTGGTTCAGTACGCTCGAGCCCTCGTGGCGCACGCCGAAGGCATGGGCCGCGTCGTAGATCACCTTCAGGTTGTAGTTGTCGGCGATGGCCCCGATGGCGCGCGTGTCGCACGGCTGGCCGTAGCAGTGCACCGGCATGATGGCGGTGGTCTGGGGCGTGATCGCGGCCTCGATCCGGCGCGGGTCGAGGTTGAGCGTGTCGGGGTCGACGTCGACGAACACCGGCTTGATGCCGTTCCACAGCAGCGAGTGCGAAGTCGCCACGAACGAGTACGGGGTGGTAATCACCTCCCCCGTGACGCGCAGCGCCTGCAGCGCGGTGAGCAGCGCCAGGGTGCCATTGGTGAACAGGCAGATGTGCTCGACGCCGAGGTGGCGGCACAGCTCTTCCTCCAGCTGCTGGTGGAAGGGACCGCCGTTGGTCAGCATCTTGTTGTCCCATATCTGCGCGAGATAGGCATGGAACTGCTCCAGCGGCGGCATGTCCGGCTGGGTCACATAGATCGGCTTGCGCTGGCTCATATCCTCCGCCATCTCCTCTCCCCTCTTCCTTTACCCGACCGTTCCCACGATCGACACGTCGCGGTTCTCGGGAATCTCGTTATACGACAGCACGTGCAGGCCCGGCGCGAACAGGCGCGCATAGCGCGCCAGCAGCGGACGCACCTGCGGCAGCACCAGCAGCAGCGGCGGCGTATGCTGCTGCTTCATCTGCTCGCGCGCCACCGGCATATTAATCTGTAATTGCGACAGCAGTTGCGGATCGATCGGGTAATTGTCCAGCACGACCTTGCCGCCGCCGTTCTGGCGCGCCTGGTTCAGGGAACCGAGCAGCATGTTTTCCAGTTCGGCCGACAGGTTAAAGGCCGGCATCTCCTTCTTCTTGCCGAACAGGGTCGAGACGATCTGGCGCCGCAGCGCGCAGCGCACCTCGGCCGCCAGCAGGATCGGATCCTTGGTCGTCTCCGAGCTGTCGAGCAAGGTGGTGGCGATCACCACGATGTCCTTCAGCGACACGCCCTCGGCCAGCAGCACGCGGAACACGCGCAGCAGCTGGGTGTGCGTCAGCGACTTTTCCAGCGCCGCGGCCAGCTTGGGCGACAAGGCGGTGAGGCGTTCCAGGATCGCCGGCACGTCTTCGTGGCGGAACAGCTCGTGCAGGTATTCGCGCACCACCTTCGAGACGTGGGTCGCGATCGCGCTCGGCACTTCGACCACCTGGTAGCCCAGGCCCAGCGCGTGCGCCTTCTGGCCTGGTTCGATCCAGGTGATGGCCATGCCGTAGGCCGGTTCGATGCCGGGGATGCCATCGAGCTCGCCGTACACGCTCGGCGACGGGATCGCCAGCAGGTGCTCGGGCATCACCTCGGCCTCGGCCACCACGGTGCCGGACAGGCTGATCGAATACTGGGTCGGGCGCAGCGCCAGGTCGTCGCGCACCGCGATCGCCGGCAGCAGCATCCCCATCTGTTCCGACAGGCTCTGGCGCACGCCCTTGACGCGCTTGACCAGCGGCTCGCCCTGGGCGCGGTCGACCATGCCGACCAGCTTGTAGCCGACCGCCACCGCCACCTGCTGCACCACCGGCAAGGCCTGCCAGTCGAGGTCGGGCGCGCGCTCGTCGCGCAGCGCGGCCTCGATTTTCGCCACGCCGTCGATGTCGGGCGCCTTGACCCGCGCGCCGACCTTCCAGCCGGCGTAGGCCAGCACGCCCGCGGCCACCGTGAAGAACATCCACGGCATGCCCGGCACGATCGCCAGCAGCAGCATGACGCCGGCCGCCGAATACAGTACGCCCGGCTGGGCCAGCACCTGGTTGCCGACCTGCTGTTCGAGATCGCCCGATTCGCCGATGCGGGTCACCAGGATCGCGGCGGCCGCCGACAGCATCAGGGCCGGGATCTGGGCCACCAGGCCGTCACCGATGGTCAACAGCGCATACACGCGGAAAGCGTCGCCCAGGGCGAGGTCGTACATCAGGGCGCCGATGGCGACGCCGCCCACCAGGTTGATGATCAGGATCAGGATCGAGGCGATCGCATCGCCGCGCACGAACTTCGAGGCGCCATCCATGGCGCCATAGAAGTCGGCTTCGGCCGCGACGTCCTTGCGCCGCGTGGTCGCCTGTTCCTGGTTGATCAGGCCCGCGTTCAGGTCGGCGTCGATCGCCATCTGCTTGCCCGGCAGGGCATCGAGCGTGAAGCGCGCCGAGACTTCCGAAATCCGTTCCGCGCCCTTGGTGACGACGATGAAGTTGACGATCATCAGGATCACGAAAATCACCAGGCCGACCACGAAGTTGCCGCCGATGACCACGTTGCCGAAGGCTTCGATCACCTGGCCGGCGGCATGCGTGCCCTCGTGGCCGTGCAGCAGCACGACGCGCGTGGAAGCGACGCTGAGCGCCAGGCGCATCAACGTGGCGCCCAGGATCACGGTCGGGAACACCGAGAAGTCGAGCGGACGCTTGGCAGTCACCGCGACCAGGATCACGATCAGCGACAGCATGATGTTGAAGGTGAACAGCACGTCGAGCAGGATCGGCGGCAGCGGCAGCATGATCATGGCCAGCAGCGCGATCAGGAATACCGGCGCGGCGAACTTGTGCCGTCGCAGCTCGCCGACGAACGCGTTGAAGGTAGTCGTAAAGTTCATGCTTGTTTCTCGCTCAGATGAGATGGGACTTCCATCTCGTTGGGGAACCGCGGGGGCGCCTGGCGCCGGCCCGTGCGGAACGCATTCAGTTGCAGCACGTAGTTCAGCACCTGCGACACAGCCTGGTACAGCTGGGCCGGGATCTGCTGCTGCACCTGGCTGGTGTTGTAGATGGCGCGCGCCAGCGGCGGCAGGGTCAGGGTCTCGACGTTGTTTTCTCGCGCCACCCGGCGGATGTACAGCGCCATCTCGTCCACGCCCTTGGCCACGACGAACGGCGCCTCGGCGCGCTCGGTGTCGTACTTGAGCGCCACCGCGTAGTGTTCCGGGTTGACGATCACGACGTCGGCGGTCGGCACCGTGCTGCGCACGCTGCGCCGGGCCAGCTGCTGCTGCAACTGGCGGATGCGCTGCTTGACCTCGGGCCGGCCCTCGTTGCTCTTGTGTTCTTCCTTCATATCCTGCTTGCTCATGCGCTGGTTGCGCATGAACAGCCAGTGCTGCACCGGCACGTCGATCAGCGCGAACACCACGAACACCGCGACCATCGCCATCAGGGCGTCGAAGGCCAGGCTGCTGCCGGCGACGACGGCTTCCGTCAGCGGCATGCGCTGCAGCTCGACGTAGGCCTTCATGCCGGCGCGCGAGACCATCCACAGCACCACGCCCAGCATGACGGCCTTGCCGGCCGAGGTGAAAAAGCCCACCCAGTGCTTTTGCGAGAACAGGTTGCCCAGGTTGGTGATGGGGCTGAAGCGGCTGAACTTGGGCTGCAGGTTCTTGCCGCTGGCGATGAGGCCGCCCGGCACCGCGCCGGCCACGATGATCGCCAGCGGAATCGCCAGCAGCGGCAGCACCATCTGCACCAGCAGCATCATGCTGGCGCCGAACACGGTCGACAGCGCGTTTTCCATGTTGCCGGCCGCGCCCATGGGCACGAACACCAGCCGGAACAGGTGGCGCAGGTCTTCCAGGTAGCCGGGCGCCATCAGCGCGAACAGCTTCAGGCTGATCAAAATGCCGACCGCGGTCGCCAGGTCGCGCGAGCGCACCACCTGGCCCTCCTGGCGCGCTTTCTTGAGCTTTTGCGCCGAGGGTTTTTCGGTCTTGTCGCCGCTGCTGTTGTTATCCGCCACGGGCCATCCTCATCTGTTCGGTCAGCATCTCCAGCACCTGGTTGGTCATCGCCACGTAGTGCTCGGGGATGAAGCGCACCAGCTGGATCAACATCAACAGGCCAAAGATCGTCACCAGCGCGAAACCCAGCGAGAACAGGTTCAGGCTGGGCGCGACCCGGTTCAGGAAACCGAAGCCCATCTGCACCACGATGGTCGAGAACACGATCGGCAGCGCCAGCAGCACGGCGGCCGCGAACACCCAGCCGACGTTGAGCGCGACCGCCTCCAGCAGCATGGGTTGGAAGCCGGCGCCGACCGGCCAGGCATGGAAGCTCTGGCCCAGCACCGCCACCAGCACCAGGTGGCCGTCGATGGCGAAGAACACCAGCATCGCCACCAGCGACATCAGGCCCGAGATCACGTCCGACACCTGGCCGTTGATCGGATCGTTCATCTGCGCCATCGAAAACCCGATCTGGCTCGAGGCCAGGAAGCCCAGCATGGTGACGGCCGCCATCGCGAACTGCAGGGCCAGGCCCAGCACGCCGCCGATCACGGCCTGCTCGAACATGGCGACCACGCCGGAGAGCGAAAACGGATCGGGAGCGGCCATGCCGGCGCGCGTGGTCAGGGGCAGCATCAGGAACGACAGCACGATCGCCAGCAGCACGCGCACCGGCATCGGGATGGCGCCGTCGCCCATCACCGGCGCGGTGACCATCATCGCCATGATGCGGCAGAACGGCCACCACAGGGCGCCGATCAGCGGCAACAGGTATCCGTACAGCTCGACGCCCATTCAACCCACCAGGGTCGCCGCGCGCTGGAACACCGAGACGCAGTAATCCATCAGCCGGGTCGTCATCCAGTGGCCGGCAAGGATCACCGCCAGCAGGGTCACCAGGAGGCGCGGCAGGAAACTCAGGGTCTGTTCGTTGATCTGGGTCGCGGCCTGGAACAGCGCCACCACCAGGCCCATGATCAGGCCCGGGATGACCAGCACCATCACCAGCAGCATCACGATCTGCAGGGCCTCGACCACCAGGTCGACGGCGATATCGGGACTCATGTTCGTCGCTCTCTCGTGTAGGAATGGCCGGCTAGTAGCCGTGGATGCTGCCCACCAGCGTGCTCACCGTCAGCGTCCAGCCGTCGACCAGCACGAACAGCAGCAGCTTGAACGGCAGCGAGATCACCAGCGGCGACAGCATCATCATGCCCATCGCCATCAGCACCGAGGCCACCACCAGGTCGATGATCAGGAACGGAATGAACAGCATGGCTCCGATCTGGAACGCGGTCTTCAGTTCGGACAGCACGAAGGCGGCCAGCTTGACCGGGAAGCTGTGCTGCTGCGGCTGCGCATATGCCGGTTCGCCCGCCAGGCGCGCGACCTGCGCCAGCGAGGTCTTGCTGGTCTGGGCCAGCATGAAGCGCGACAGGGGCACTTCGGCGATCCGCAGCGCCTGTTCCAGGCCGATCTTGTCCTGGTCGTAGGGCAGGAACGCCTCTTTCCACACCTGCTCGCCGACCGGACGCATCACCAGGATGGTCAGGATCAGGGCGATGCCGGTGATGATCCGGGTGGGCAGTCCCTGCTGCAGGCCGAGAGCCTGGCGCAGCAGCGACAGCACGATCACGAAGCGGGTGAAGCAGGTCGTCATCATGATCATCACGGGCAGCAGCCCGAGCAGGGTCATGATGACCAGGATCTGCGACTTGACGGTCATGCCGGAGCTGGTCGCATCGGCGCCCGGGATGACGCCGGCCAGCAGGTCCTGGTTCTGGGCCAGCGCCGGGGACGACAACAGCAGGCCGCCCAGCAGCGCGCCGAACAGCAGCGCGCCCATCGGCGCACTGCGGGTGACACCCGTCATGGCGCGAGCATGTCCAGGTTCAGGCCGTCCAGGTCGATCACCTTCAGGCCGTACTGCTCGCCCGCGACCACCACCTCGGCGCGCCCGATCGGGGTGCCGTTGACCTTGATCACCAGCGGCTCGCCGGCCAGCGAATCGAGCGGCAGCACCGACGACGGCTGGATCTCCATCAGTTCCTGCAGCGAGACGCGGACAGAGCCGACCTCGAGGGTCAGGGTCACCGGGATGCGCCGCATCATCTGCGGCAGCCGGCGTCCGGCATCGCGGCCGGCCGTGGGGGCCGCGCCGTCGGCGGCGTCCAGATCATCGATGATCACGTCGCCAGCCAGTTGCTCGTTGAGGTTCATGTCCATTATTCGGCGTCTTCAAATGAGGTTAAACACAGCTTGCCCTTGTGCTCGGCCACCGCGGCCGTGAACAGGCGGGAATCGTCGAGCAGGACGTCGGCGCGGCCGACCGAGACCGGGATCACGTCGCCGACCTTCAGGCCGAACAGTGTGGCGAGGGTCACTTCCTTGCTCACCAGGCGGCCTTCGAGCTTGACCTGGAGGTGCGACGCCAGCGTCTCGCGCGCCATGCGCGGCGCGCCGCGCATGCCGTTGCGGTCGGCCATCAGGCCCTGCAGCACGTGGGCCATCAGGGCGTGGTCGAGACCGATCCACAGGCGGCCTTCCGGCGCCGCCAGGCCGGGGTCGTCGGTGTCGCGCCGGCCGTACTGGGCGCGCAGCACGGCGCGGATCACCCAGCCGGCCTTGCTTGGCGCGCCGGCCGGCACGATCGAGGCGCCGGCCCTGGCCGGCTGCGGCGCGGCCGCAGGCGCGGCGGCGCCGGCCGCGGCCAGCCCGTGCGCCACTTGCTCGTCGAGCAGCCGCGCCACCTGCTGGGCCAGGGTCGCGGCCAGGCGCTCCTCGGTGGCGGTCACACGCTCGAGACCGGGGTCGCGCTGTGGCGCGGCAGTCGCCCCCTGCGGCGCGCCCTGCGTGCGGCGCGCATAGCGGCCTTCGAGCAGGTCCAGCAGCAGGCTGCGTTCGAAAGCGACGGCGGACACGCCATACGGACCGTTCAAGCCCAGCCAGCGCAGCGCGCGGTCATCGGGGGCGCGCTCGAAGGCGAGGCTCTCGAGACGGAAGGCGCCCCAATAGCGGCGTCCTCCCGGAGAAACCATCGCAGCGGCGAGCGCCTCGGCCAGGCGCGCCGCGAAGGCCGGCAACAGATGCACCGGCCGCCCCAGCAGGCAGGGGTCGAGCACCTGGAAATCGCGTGCACGATCTGGTTGATTTATCGACATGTTTGTTGACTAAGTGTTACGTTTCGATAGCAGCTTTTCATTCTCCACGGCAACAATTATACAGGGAAGTCTTCCGCAGAAGCTTTGACATTCTTCTTTGATTTCCAACTTGCCGTACGGTAATATCGTACTGTCGCATCGCAACAACCGGCCCCGCTTCCCGGCTTCTCAGAGGAGAGAATGGGTTCCAGAACACGAAACAAACAGTAAAAACAAACGTTCGTTCGTTGACCGATGTTTAAGAATTAAAAGACTCACCGGGCTGGCAAAAGCCGAAAAATCGCACATTTTTGTCGCTCGCAAACAACAACGCTTTTACATGGGAACCACGATGGCAACTGAACTTGCCGGCTTGATCCGGGCCGACCTGGCACAACTGACCAACGACGCGAACCGCCTGGCGATCGCGCCCGCTAACCCCTTCGACGCCCCCGGCGCCGATGCCGGAAACGCCTTTTCCTTCACCCAGGCGATGAAGCAGGCCATCGCCAACGTCGATGCCCAGGACCAGGCGGCGGGCGCGCGCGTGGCCGCCGTCGAATCCGGCAAGAGCGACGACCTGGTCGGCGCCATGCTGGCCAGCCAGCAAGCCAGCCTGTCGTTCTCGATGCTGATGCAAGTACGCAATAAGGTCATGACGGCCGTCGACGAGCTGATCAAGCTCCCGGTCTAACCATTCAGCGAAACTTCCCGTGATTTCCTCTCTCAAGTCCGCCTTCGGCGGCAAGCTGGCCCTGCCCTCGCTGCCGCCGCTGCTGCGCAACAACCTGCCGCTGATGCTCGGCCTGGCCGTGGCGCTCACCGCCGCCGTCATGATGTACCTGTGGCAGGACCAGTCCAGCTACAAGCCGGTGTTCGGCGCGCGCGAAAAAGTCGTCGCCGCCGACATGATGACCGTGCTCGAAGCCGAGCAGATTCCTTATCGCATCCATCCCGAGAGCGGCCAGGTGATGGTGCCGGCGTCGGCGCTGGGCAAGGTGCGCATGCTGCTGGCCGCCAAGGGCGTGACCGCCCAGCTGCCGGCCGGCCTGGAACTGATGGACCGCAACGATCCGCTGGGCGTGTCGCAGTTCGTGCAGGACGTGCGCTTCCGGCGCGGCCTGGAAGGCGAGCTGGCGCAAAGCATCCTGACCATGGACGCCATCGCTTCGGCCCGGGTTCACCTGGCGATCGCCAAGACCAGCTCCTTCGTGACCGCCAATACCGATGGCAACTCGGCCTCGGTGATGGTCTCGGTGAAGCCCGGCCGCGCGCTGTCGAACGAACAGGTGGCGGCGATCGTCAACCTGGTCTCGGGCAGCGTGCCAGGCCTTCAGCCGCAGCGCGTGTCGCTGGTCGACCAGGCCGGCAACCTGCTGTCCTCGCGGGTCGACCTGGAGGATGGCTTCGAGGGCGCGACGCAGGGCGATGCAGCCTCGAAGCGCTACACCGACGAGGTGCGCGCCAATGTCAACGACCTGCTGGCGCCGATCCTGGGCGTGAACAACTACAAGCTCAGCGTCACCGCCGCGGTCGACAACGACCGCATCCAGGAGACCCAGGAAAAATACGGCGAAGCGCCGAAGGTCACCAGCGAAGCGATGCGCGAGGAGATGGAAAAGAACCGCATGACGGTGGGCGTGCCCGGCACCCTGTCGAACCGCGCGCCGGCGCCGGCCAACCCCGATGCGCTCGACACCGAGGCGCCGGGCGCGAACGACGATGACGGCAGCGCGCGCAAGAACGCCACCACCCGCCAGTACGCCTACGACCGCGCGATCACCCAGATCAAGCGCGAACGCGGCCGCCTCAAGAAGCTGTCGGTGGCGGTGGTGCTGAACAATGCCAGCGCCGCCAATGGTCAGGCCTGGACCGCGGCCGAGCTGGCCAACATCAAGACCATCCTGGCCGGCGGCCTGGGCATCGACGCCGCGCGCGGCGACGTGCTGGCCGTGTCGAGCCTGAGCTTCCCGGCCGCGCCGGTCGCCCAGGAATGGTGGCAGGAGCGCGACAACGTGGTCGACATGACCAGCTACGCCCTGTGGGCGCTGGGCGCGATCCTGGCTTACTTCCTGCTGGCGCGCCCGCTGCTGCGCGCTGTCACCACGCGCCTGGCGCCGCAGCAGCCGCCGCTGGCGCCGGCCACCGCGGCCCTGCCGGGCGCCCCCGGCGCCGCTGCTACGCCTGCCGGCGCGCTGCCGGCCGGCGTGGCCGCCCTCGGCGCGCCGGACGCCGCCACGGCCGCCAGCCCCGGCGCCGTGGTCCCGCTGCTCGAGAACTACGACCTGCCGCCGAGCGGTTCCGCGGTGGACGTCATGGTCGATCACCTGAAGATCCTGGCCGGCAAGGAGCCTGAGCGCGTTGCCGAAGTCGTCAAACAATGGGTACAGAAAAAACATGGCCGACCAGAATAATTACGAGGACGACGACGCCGTCGTCCTGAGCCCGGTCGAACAGGCCGCGATCGTGCTGCTGTCGATCGGCGAGGAGCAGGCTGCGGCCGTGCTGCGCTGCCTGGAACGGGACGAATTGATGGAACTGACCCAGGTCATGTCGCGCATGAGCGGCATCAAGGTCGATGCCGTCAAGTCGGCGCTCCAGTCCTTCTTCGACGACTACCGCCAGCAGAGCGGCCTGCACGGCGCCTCGCGCAGCTACCTCAAGCGCTCGCTCGACCTGGCGCTGGGCAGCGACATCGCCAACAGCGTGCTCAACACGATCTATGGCGATGCGATCCGCCCGAAGATGGCGCGCCTGCAATACGCGTCGCCGCGCTGGCTGGCCGAATTCGTCTCGAGCGAGCACGTGCAGATGCAGGCCGTGTTCCTGGCCTTCCTGCCGCCGGCGCTGGCTTCCCAGATCCTGGAGGCGCTGCCGGTCGAGGGCCGTGAGCTGGTATTGCTGAACATGGCGCGCCTCGACGAGATCGACCGCGACGTGCTGCACGAACTCGAAGAGCTGGTCCACCGCTGCCTGGCCGCGCTGGATACGCAAAGCGCCAGCGTGGAAGGCGTGCGCCAGGTCGCCGACATCCTCAACCGCCTGCAGGACAACCGCGCCGGCATGGTCGAACTGCTGCGCGCCCACGATCCGGAAGTGGTGTCGCAGATCGAGATGTCGATGTACGACTTCTTCATCCTGTCGCGCCAGACCGAACAGGTCATCACCCGCCTGCTCGACGACGTGCCGCTGGAACAGTGGGCGATCGCGCTCAAGGGCGCCGAGGCGCCGCTGCGCGACGCCATCCTGGCCGCGATGCCACGCCGCCAGGCCCAGAGCTTCGAAGACCTGATGCGCCGTTCGGGCCCGGTCCCGATGTCGCGCATCGAGCAGACCCGCCGCGAAATCATGGCCACCGTCAAGCAACTGGCCGACGCCGGCGAAATCGACATCCAGCTGTTTGCCGAGGCGACCGCGGAATGAAGCAGTTCAGGTCCTATCACTTCCCGCCGCTGCACCAGTTCGGCGCCGCGCGCCCGGCTGGCTCCAGCGGCGTGGGCTCGCAGGAAGAATGGCAGGGCGCCCTGGCCGACGGCTACCGCCAGGGCCAGCGCGAGGGCTATGAGGCCGGCCTCGACCAGGGCCGCGCCGAAGGCTATCCGCGCGGCGAGGCCGAAGGCCGCGAGCGCGGGATGGAAGAAGGCCGCGCCGTCGCGCTGGCGCGCTTCGACGAGCTGGCGCGCCCGGTCGAGGCCATGCTCCAGGGCCTGACCCAGCTGAAGGCCGACCTGCGCGCGGCCCAGCGCAACGAAGTCGTCGAACTGGTCGGCAAGATCGCACGCCAGGTGATCCGCGCCGAACTGGCGCTGCAGCCGGTGCAGCTGCTGGCCCTGGTGGAAGAAGCGCTGTCCGTGATGCCGCCTTCGCGCGACGAGGTCGAGGTTTTCCTCAACCCCGAAGAACTGCGCCGGGTGCAGGAACTCGATCCCAAGCGCGCGCGCACCTGGACCCTGCTGCCCGACCCGGCCCTGGAACCCGGCGAGTGCCGCGTGCGCTCGGGCGACAACGAGGTCGACGCTGGCTGCCAGGGCCGCCTGGCGGCGGTGATGGAGCAGGTCCATGAGCAGCTCATGATGGAAGAGCCGACGGCATGATGGCCCTGGCCGACAGTCTGCGCGCGGTCGACATCGGCGCGGTGCCGGTGGCGACGCCGACCGGGCGCCTGGTGGGCGCCCAGGGACTCCTGCTGGAGTCCGTCGGCTGCCGCCTGCACACCGGCCAGCGCTGCCGCATCGAGACCGTCGACGGCGAGTGGCTCGACGCCCAGGTGGTGGGCTTTCGCGACAAGGTTTCGTACCTGATGCCGTTCAAGAAGGCGACCGGCTTGTCCACCGGCGCGCGGGTGCTGCCCACGCCCGACAAGAGCGAACTGATGATCGGCCCTTCCTGGCTTGGCCGCATGGTCAACGGCCTGGGCGAGCCGATCGACGGCCTGGGCCGCCTTGGCGGCGACCAGCCGCTGTCGACCGCCCCGCCGCGCGTCAATCCGCTGAAGAAGGCGCCGGTCGAGGAGCCGCTCGACGTCGGCGTGCGCGCCATCAACGCCATGCTCACCATCGGCAAAGGGCAGCGCGTCGGCCTGATGGCCGGCTCCGGGGTCGGCAAGTCGGTGCTGCTGGGCCTGATCACGCGCCAGACCGTGGCCGACGTGATCGTGGTCGGCCTGATCGGCGAGCGTAACCGCGAGGTGCGCGAATTCGTCGAG
This sequence comes from Massilia sp. UYP11, assembly GCF_050434805.1. Taxonomy (NCBI): domain Bacteria; kingdom Pseudomonadati; phylum Pseudomonadota; class Betaproteobacteria; order Burkholderiales; family Oxalobacteraceae; genus Massilia; species Massilia sp. UYP11. The sequence continues at coordinate 41,858 of NZ_JBNDJE010000018.1, read as the reverse complement.
CGCTCGCTCGGCCCCGAAGGCCTGAAACGCGCCGTACTGGTGGTGGCGCCGGCCGACGAAAGTCCGCTGATGCGCGTGATGGCGACCGAGATGTGCCACGCGGTCGCCGCCCACTTCCGCGACCGTGGCCTGAACGTATTGCTGCTGTGCGATTCGCTGACCCGCTATGCGATGGCGCTGCGCGAAGTGGCGCTGTCGCTCGGCGAGCCGCCGGCCACGCGCGGCTATCCGCCCTCGGTGTTTTCGAACATGCCACAGCTGGTCGAATCGGCCGGCAATGGCGAACACCCGCAAGGCAGCATGAGCGCCATCTATACGGTGCTGGCCGAGGGCGACGACCAGCAGGATCCGGTGGTGGACTCGGCGCGCGCGATCCTCGACGGTCACATCGTGCTGACCCGCGAACTGGCCGAGCGCGGCCACTATCCGGCGATCGACGTCGCCCAGTCGATCTCGCGCTGCATGGCCCAGGTGGTGTCGCAGGAGCACACGCTGGCCGCGCGCAAGCTGAAAGCCGCGATGGCGCGCCATGCGCGCGTGCGCGACCTGATTCCGCTCGGGGCCTATGTGCCGGGCGCCGATCCGGAAACCGACCGCGCGGTGCAGCTGCAGCCGCGGATCGAAGCCTTCCTGTGCCAGGGCACGCGCGAGGAAGCGCCGATGGATGGCTGCGTCGCCGCCCTGAAGGAGATGATGGCATGAAGCGCGAACAGACGATCCGGAGCCTGGACACCCTGGTGCAGCTGCGCTCGACCCAGGTCGACCGCCTGCAGGCCGATCTGGCCAGCCAGGAAGCGACCCGGGCGCGCTACCAGGTCAACCTGGAGCGCCTGGCGCGGCTGGCCGAAGGCAGCGGCGCGTCCGGCGCCAGGCTGGCGCTCAACCCGGCGCTGGCGCTGAACTGCGGCGCCTACAAGCAGGGCGTGCTGGCGCTGGCCGACAGCCATCGCGTCGACCTGTCGCTGCACGAAGCGAACATGGCGGTGGCGCAGGGCCGCCTGAAGGACGCCTGGGTGCGGCGCGAGCTGCTGGGCAAGGTGCTGGTGCGCGAGCAGGATGCGCTGGCAATCGAACAAGAGCGCGCCACCAGAAAGCGCGAAGACGACGTCGCCACGCAATCGTGGATGGCTGGAAAAACGGGCGGCCTGGCCGCAGCATGAACGACCCATACGAATAAACCAAGGAGCAATTCATGGCAACTGCAATCACGGCACCATCCTACGATCCGATTCCGACCGCGAACGATCTGGCCGACAAGTACATCGCGTCGCGCCAGTCCATCCTGAACGCGCAGAAGGCGGCCGCCAATGCCGCCGAAAAAGGCCTGTCCGACCTGGGTTCGGCGCTGACCTCGTTCCAGACCAGCCTGGCCGCGCTTACCGGCCTGAACAAGACTGTGTATGCGCAGTCGGCAACCTTCGGCGACACCACCATCGGCAGCGCCACCGCCACCGCCACCGCCGCGGCCGGCACCTATTCCTTCTTCGTCAAGCAACTGGCCGCCGCCAGCCAGGTGTCGTATGCCGGCTTGGGCAACGCCACCAATGTCAGCGGCAAGCTGACCATTGAAATGGGCGGCGCCAGCGGGACGTCCTTCGAGGTCGACCTGGGCGCCACACCCCGCGATCTGACCCCACGCGAACTGGCGACCGCGATCAACAGCGCCCAGGGCAACGCCGGCAAGGTGATGGCCTCGGTGGTCAATACCGGCAACGGCACCTCGGAGCTGGTGCTCACGGCCAAGGACACCGGCCTGGCTTCGAAGATCACGGTCGATGCCTCCAACCTGCAAGGCACGCTCACCGCCGGCACGCTCGCCGACAAGTTCGACGCCGCCAACCTGCGCACGGTGGTCGCGGCGTCCGATGCCGAAATCCATGTCGGCGCCGAAGGCGGGACCCCGATTATCCAGGCCAGCAACATCTTCACCGCCATCGATGGCGTCAAGATGACCTTCACCAAGGCCCAGGCCAGCGGCGACGCGGCGGTCAGCTTGACCGTGGCGCCGGACGACAAGGGCACCATCGCCAATGTCCAGGCTTTCGTCGATGCCTTCAACAAGCTCAAGGGTACCCTGACCAAGTTAACCGCCGGCAACGACCCTGCCACCGCGGCCGACGACGGCGCCTTTGCCCGCGACAGCGGCGTGCGCGCGCTGAGCGATCGACTGGCGGCCCTGCTGCGTCCGGGCACCGGCGAATCGCTGGCCACCTACGGCATCATCGCCACCCGCAGCGGCACCCTCGAAGTGAACACCGATCGCCTTCTGGCCCAGCTGGCGCGCAATCCGAACGGCCTGGATGCCGTGATCGGTTCGGCCTCGATCAGCGCCCCGACCGGCATCGCCGGTGAGCTCGACAAGTACGTGAAGACCTGGAGCAACGGCGTCGACGGGCAGATCAAGCTGCGCCGCGACCAGAACGGCATCAAGCAAGCCCGGATGACCGATCGCCAGGCCACGCTCGACATGCAGCACAAGTCGGCCTACGACCGCTACCTGCGCCAGTTCACGCAACTGCAAGCCATGCAGGGCGTCATGAACCATAACGTGTCGCTGTTCGACGCCCTGTTCGGCAACAGCAAAGACTAAACGAAAGCCAGACATCATGTCCTATCAGGAAGCCTACGGCAGCTACCACGCCGTCAACCTGGACGCGCAGACCTCGCGCGCCTCGCCGGTGGAGCTGGTCCTGCTGCTGACCGACGGCCTGCTCGACGAGCTGGCGCGCGCCCGCGCCCATATCGTCGCGCGCCGTTACGAAGCCAAGGCGATCAGCATCGACAAATGCATCGAGATCATCAATGGTCTGTCGAGCTCGCTCGACTTCGACGGCGGCGGCGAGACCGTGGCCAACCTGGCCAATATCTATGAATTCTGCGCCGCCCGCCTGCACGGCGCCGGGATCAAGCTCGACCCCACCATGGTCGATGATGTGATCGGGGTGCTGACCACCATCCGCCAGGGCTGGAAAGGTGTACAGGAACGCAATGGATAGGACCGCCGCCATCGACGGCCTGGCCGGGCGCCTGAACGATGCCGCTACGCGCGCCGACTGGAGCCTGCTGGAGCTGGCCGTGCGCGAGCTGGGGCCGCAGGTGCAAACGCTGGCCGAGCGCGGCGCCTGGAACGAGCGCGAACGCGCCGCCCTGGCCGGCCTGCGCGCGGCCCACGATGGCGCCGCCAGCGCGGCCGCCGCCGCCACCACGCAGCTGCAAGCGCAGCTGGGCGAGATGCGCGACAACAAGGAAGGCTGGATAGCCTATGCCCTCGCGGGCGAACTCGAAGCAGGTAGCACCCAATAATGAATTTCTCCATGAACAGCGCGATGAATGCCATGAACGCCGTCGGCGCCAGCGCCGGCAAGGTCGCCGCGAACGGCGCGCCGCTCGGATCGGCCCCGGCCGCGATGCCCGGCGAGGGCGCGCTGCCGGGCGCGTTGCCTTCCCAGCTGTCGGCCCAGGTGATGCCGTTCCAGCAATGGATCACCGTCGATGGCGCGCCGTCGCTGGCCGACGCGACGCTGCCACCCGCCGCGACGCTGCCGCCCGACGCCGCCACGGCCGACGCCGCCGCGCCTGACGCCTCGCCGCGCGATCCAGCCGCCGCACAGCCGGACGACGCCGACGCCGCCTTGCCGCTCGACGCCGCGCTGGCCGCGATGACGCCGCAGGTTGTCCCGGCCGCATTGCCGGCCATGATGCTGGCCATGCCAGGCGCCAAACCGGGCGCCAGATTCAGCGCCGCCAATGACGGCGCCGCGCCTGCCGCACCTGTCGCTCCAGCCGTTCCAACCGCTCCAACCGCTCCAACTGCTCCAGCCACGCTGGCCGCCCCGGCCGCCGCCGCGACGCCGGAGGCGACTGTCGCGCCGGCGGCTGCGGCGATAGCGGCTGCGCCGGCCGCCGCCGCGATGGCGGCTGCGCCGCTGGCGCCCGATGCCGCGGCGCCGCAGGCCCGCAGCGCGGTCGACGGCCCGGTCCCGCTCCCGCTCCCGGCACTGCAGGCTGCTCCTCCCGCCGCACCACGCGGCGACGCCGCCGTGGCGCAGTCGCTGCCGGCCACCCCTACCCCGGCCACGGCCGCGCCGGCCGCGCCGTCGGCCGCCGCCCGTGACGCCGCGCCGGCCGACGGCGCCGACACCGCGCCCACGGCCACCAGCGCCACCAGCGCCGGCATCGCCGGCGCCGGCGCCCAGCCGGCCGCGGCGCGCGGCGCCGACAGCGTCGTCCTCGCCGGCCCGCCGACCGCCTGGCGCCAGACCCTGCAGGAAGCGCTGGGCGAGCGTCTCCAGCTGCAGCTCGGCCGCGGCGCGCAGCAGGCCACGATCCGCCTCGAGCCGCCGATGCTGGGCCGGATCGACATCTCGGTACGTCACAGCGGCGGCAACCTGGAAGTGTCCATCGCCGCCTCCAACGGCGAAGTGCTGCGCCAGCTGAACACGGTCAGCGACAGCCTGCGCAACGACCTGGCCGGCCGCCAGTACAGCAACGTCTCGGTCAGCGTCAGCGAGATCCCGCGCGCGCAATCGACCGCCCAGGCCGGCAACCAGCCGTCCGGCCAGCCCGGCGCCGATGCCCAGGGCCGCGGCCGCCAGCAGAGCGAGGAAGAACAGCGCCAGCGCGCGCCGGGCCTCGCCCTGAACGACGCCGGCGATGCCGGTTCCTTGTTTTCGATGAATAACCGCGACTAAGAAGACCATGAAAGCAAAACTGATCATCGCCTTTGCCGGGGTCGCCGTGGCCGCCGCCGCCGCCGCGGGCGGCGCCATGTGGTACATGACCCCGGCGCCCGCCGCGGGCGCCATGGCCAAGCCGGCCCCGGAAAAGAAGCCGACCAAGTACGTCACGCTGGACAAGGTGATCGTCATGCTGCGCCGCGCGCCGAACGAGCAGGCCGCGCACTACCTGTCGGTCGACCTGGTGCTGGCCACCACCCCGGCCGAAGAAAAGGAAGCCAAGGACCAGCTGCCGCTGCTGCGCTCGATCGCCGTCTCGGCGCTGTCGGCGCGCACCATGGCAGAAGCATCAAGCATGACGGTGGACCAGTATGCGGCCGAGCTGAACAAGGTTTTCAACGCCAACTATGAAAAGGAAAACCACATCAAGCCGTTTTCCGAAGTCATGGTCGGCAAGCTGATCATCGAGTGATGCACCATTTTGGGTGACCACGTGGCCTATATGACCGATTACCTCGACGTCGCCGCCGGCGGCGCCTGCGCCGAATATGGCGAGGCGCAAGCCGCCGCCATGAGCGCGCAGGACGAAGGCCGCCACCTGCTGGCCTACGCGCCGCTGGTCAAGCGCATCGCGCGCCAGCTCGGCAGCCAGGTGTCGGGCGCGGTCGGGCGCGAGGACATGGAACAGATCGGCCTGATGGGCCTGCTCGAAGCGCTGCGCCGCTACGGCCAGCCCGACACCGGCTTTTCGAGCTATGCGGCGCTGCGCGTGCGCGGCGCCATCCTCGACGAGCTGCGGCGCCAGGACTGGCGCCCGCGCGCCGTGCGCCAGGACAGCCACCGCCAGCGCGACGCCCTGCGCGCGCTGACCCGAAACCTGGGCCGCGAGCCGAACGAAAAGGAGGCGGCGCAGGCCCTGGGCCTTTCCGCCGAGGAGTATCAGCAATATTTGCTCGACGACAGCGCCGAGGAAATGCTGAGCTTTGACGAAGTGCTGCAGGACGCGGTCGCCGAAGCCCACCATACGCCCGGCCCGGAAGAACAGTTCATGGTGCGGCGCAGCCTGGAACAGGTGCTGACCGCCCTCAACGAAAAGGAGCAGCGCGTGATCCAGATGATCTACGAGTTCGAACTGAGCTACAAGGAAATCGCCGCCGTGCTCGACCTGTCCGACGCCCGCGTCTGCCAGCTCAACAAGAGTGCGCTGGCCAAGATGAAGGCCGCGCTCCAGCGCGACTGAACCGAATAACAGAAACGCCAGAAAGGCCCTACGTCATGCAGCAACTACTCGGTATCGCCATCGTGCTCGGCGCCGTCTTCGGCGGTTTCACGATGATGGGAGGCACATTCTCCGCAATCTTCCATCCGATCGAGATCCTGATCATCGGCGGCGCCGCCTTCGGCGCCCTGGTGCTGGGCAATCCGAGGCACGTGCTGGCCGAGATGGGCCACCAGCTCAAGAAGGTCGCGGCGCGCAAGAAGCACGATTCCGAATTCCAGCGCCAGCTGCTGCTCCTGATGTACGAGCTGCTGCAGACCGCCGCCGGCGGCCTGAAGGCCCTGGATGCGCACGTCGAGGCGCCCGCCGAAAGCCCGCTGTTCCAGCGCTATCCGCTGATCCTGGAAGAGCCGAAGCTGCTGGCCTTCATCGTCGACAACTTCCGCCTGATGGCCATGGGCAAAATCAACGCCCACGAGCTGGAAGGCGTGCTGGAGCAGGAACTGGAAGCCATCCATGAAGAGCTGACCCAGCCGTCGAAATCGCTGCAAAAGATCGCCGAGGCGATGCCGGGGTTCGGCATCCTGGCCGCGGTGCTGGGCATCGTGATGGCCATGTTCTCGGTCTCGGGCGGCGCCGATTCGGGCGAGATCGCCGAGAAAGTGGGCGCGGCCATGGTCGGCACCTTCATCGGCATCTTCTTCTGCTACGGCGTGCTGGAACCGCTGGCCAACCTGATGAAGCAGACCGTCAATTCGGATGCCTCGACCATGGAGACCGTCAAGGTGGTGCTGTGCACCCACGTGGCCGGCAAGCCAGCCCTGCTGGCGATCGACGCCGGGCGCCGCCTGATCCAGCTGAACACCAAACCCAGCTTCGCCCAGCTCGAACAGTGGATCAACGCCATGGGCGGCGAAGACGAATCGCAGAACAAGCGGCGCCGCGGCAGCGACCGCATGGCGGGGTAACACGTGTCGAAAACGAACGACAAGCACGAATCGACCATCGTCAAGCGCGGCGGCGGCAAGCACCAGCACGACGAGCACGGCGGCGCCTGGAAAGTGGCGTTCGCCGACTTCTGCCTGGCCCTGATGGCGCTATTCCTGGTGCTGTGGCTGATCGCGGCGCGCGAGCAGCAGAACCTGAAGGCGATCGTCAGCGACGCCACCAATGCCGGCATGCTCGAAGGCCAGGGCCAGAAGCCGGCCATCGCCACCGAGCCGAGCGGCAGCCTGATCGAACGCTTCGAAGTCCCGCGCACCGGCAATGCCGGCACCAGCCAGCCGGGCAGCCCGAGCGCGCCGCGCACCGCCTATGAAACCCCGGCCGACCTGGCCGCCCTGTCGAAGGCCCTGACCGAGCTGTCGGTGAACGCCGGCCTGGGCGCGAACCTGGCCACCGTCGTCACGCCCTACGGCTTGCGCGTGATGCTGCACGACACCGACAAGCAGGGCATGTTCATGCGCGGCAGCGCGCTGCCCACCGGCCGCTTCGCGCGCCTGCTGCAGAAGATGGGGCCGCTGTTCGCCCAGATGCGCAACCAGATGCTGATCGTCGGCCATACCGATTCGAGCCGCTACGCCAGCGCCGACAAGGGCGGCTATTCGAACTGGGCCTTGTCGACCGACCGCGCGCTGTCCGCGCGCGCGCAGCTGCTCGCCGGCGGCATGCAGACCTCCACCATTCTGCAGGTGGTCGGCATGGCCGACCGCGGTCCGCTGCATCCGGAAGACCCGCTGGGCGGCATGAACCGCCGCATCGAACTCCTGATCCTGACCAGCGCCCAGTCGCGCGCGGTGTCGAACATGTTCGGCGCCCCCGGCAGCAACGGCGTGGCGCTGGGCAGCGGCGCCACCGTCACCCTGCCGGACGCGACGGCGCTCGAAGAATTGCGCGGCCAATTGCCGAAAACGCCATGACGATCCAACCGAAATCCCGAGGTAACCGCATGAAAATCACCGGCTCATCCAACGGCGCCGTGGCCAGCGTCGCCAGTAGCGCCCAGACTGTGGCCGCGCCGGTCCAGGTCGCGCAGTTCCAGCCCGATTCATCGGCCGCGCCGGCCGCCGCCTTACAGTCCGAAGTGCTCAAACCCGCGGCCGAAGCGCTGCGCGCCATGCCCGACTTCGACGCCGCCCGCGTGGCCGAGCTGCGCGACGCACTGGCGCGCGGCGAGCTGCCGTTCGATCCGGGCCGCCTGGCCGGACTGATCCAGAAATTCCACGGGGGACGCTGATGACCACACTTACCCGCACCCAGGCCAATGCGCTGCTGCTCGAAGGCGTCCAGCGCGACCTGCACGAAGCAACCGCCATCCACGCCTTGCTGGAACGGCAGTTCGAGGCCGCCGTGCGCCACCGCAGCGTTGAACTGACCGCGCTGGCCGAAGACCTGGCGCCGCTGCTCGAGGCCATGGAGGGCCGCCGCCAGCAGCGCCTGCAGCTGGTGCGCGCCCTGCTCGGCCCGCAAGCCGCGATGGAACAATACGTCGCCAGCCTGGCCCAGCCCGCGCGTGCCACGTTCGAAGCCGCCTGGGCCGGGCTGGAAGCCATCGTGCGCACCTGCAAGGAAGCGACCACCCGCAACGGCCAGCTGCTGGCCGAGCAATATTCCGTCATGCAGCGCGTGCTGCACGGCGAGGACACCCTGTATGCGCCACGCTGATCTGTCCATCGCGCCGACCGCGGCCACGGCGGCGACCGCTTCGACCCGTCCGACCGCGGCCATCGGCGGCGGCGGCGAAGCCAGCTTCGGCCGCCTGTTCAGCGAACTGCAGGGCGAGGTGAACGCCTACATCCAGCACGGCGACCCGGATGGCGGCGCCGCCGGCGGCCTGAGCGCCGAAGGAGCCACGGTGCGCCTGCGCGCGCAAGGCGTGATCATGGGCGAGGAAGAGCGCAGCGACGATGCCGCCGCCGTCAGCGGCGGCGCGGCCGCCGACACGCCCGAGCAGCAGGCATTCCTGGACAGCATCGCCCCCTGGGCGCGCCAGGCCGCCAGACAACTCGGCGTGGCGCCGGAACTGGTGCAGGCCCACGCCGCCCTCGAATCGGGCTGGGGCCAGCGTCCGCTGCGCACCGCCGACGGCGCGAGCAGCCACAACCTGTTCGGAATCAAGGCCGGCGCCAGTTGGGAAGGCGCCGCCGGCGTGTCCACCACCACCGAATACGTGAACGGCGCCGCGCTCAAGACGCGCGAGCGTTTCCGCGCCTATCCGGACGCGGCCAGCGCCTTCCAGGATTATGCGCGCGTATTGACCGATAATCCGCGCTACCGCGCCGCCCTGAACACCGGCAACGACGCGCAGGCCTTCGCCCAGGGACTGGCGCGCGGCGGTTACGCGACCGATCCGGGCTACGCCGCCAAGCTGGCCCGCATCGCGGGCCGCCTGCAAGGAAACAGGGAATGACGGTCTATTCGCCCAGCGGCAGGTCGATCGGCTGCACGGCGCCGGCGCCCAGCACGCGCATGCGCACCACCTGGCCGCTGGCGCTGTTCTTGACCCGCACCACGGCGCCGCGCGCGCCGGCGTCGAGCGCCTCGCCCGCCATGCTGACCTCGATGCCGTCCTGGCGCGCGGTCATGACCACGGCGTCGCCGCGCTTGACCGCGATCGGCGCCACCAGCTGGCTGGCGCGCAGGACCTCGCCCGCGCGCAGGCTGCGCCGGCTCGACCGGCCGACCGCCTCCTCGGGCACGCCGACCGGATCGCGCAGGTTGGTGACGTCGCGCCGCTCGAAGGTGACGTCGGATTCGCCCAATGTCTGGTTGGCGGCCACCGGCGTCGCGGTGACCGCCACCAGCGCCGACATGCGCGCGCGCACCACGAAATCATGGCGCCAGCCTTGTCCGTCCGGGCAGCGCGCCACGAAGCGCATGCGCGCCGGCTGGCGCGTGTCGAGCGCTTCGACGCTCACGGGCCCCTTGCAGGCGGGCGCCGGACGACTGCTGGCGACGTCCAGGTCGAACTCGGGATCGCCCAGGCCGCTGGCCGCGGCGACCTTCTCGAGCTGCTCGCGCGCGACTTGTTCTATTTGCACGGAAAGAGTTTGCGCCGACCACGCTGTGGTGCACAACAGACAGGTTACAATACTTATTGTTGCCGTGCGGAAAGCAATCATTGGACAATACGGGTCAGGCAGAAAGATCCATTCTAACCAAGTTCACTGCAGTTCACCGGAGAATCGCCATGTCGATTAATTTCAAGGAAGCCCTCGGCGTCAGCGCTGACGCGCTCCAACTGCGCGCCGAGCGCACTCGCGTGCTGGCCGCAAACATCGCCAACGAAAGCACGCCCGGCTATACGGCGCGCGACATCGACTTCGCCAGCGTGATGCAGGGCCGGATGGATGCCGACGACGGCCTGCCTACCCTGTCCGAGGATGGCCCGTTGTTTCGTGTGCCCTACCACCCAAGCGCCGACGGCAATACCGTCGAGATCGGCGTAGAGCAGGCAGCGTTCTCGCAGAACGCTTCCGATTTCCAGACCAGCCTGACCTTCATCAACATGAAGCTGCGCGGCCTGAACAAAGCCATTTCCGGCCAATAAGGAGCGCTGAATGGGTTTCAAAGATATTTCCCTGATCGCCGGCTCGGCCATGGCGGCCCAGACCGTGCGCATGAACACGATTGCCAGCAACCTGGCCAACGCGAATGCCGTGGCTACCACCGAGGCCGAAGCCTACCGCGCAAGGAAGCCCGTGTTTTCCGCCGTGCTCGACGGCGAAGGCGTGGCCAAAGTGCAGGTGCTGGACGTGGTGCAGTCGAGCGAGCCGCTGCGCCGTCTGCACGAGCCGGACAATCCGCTGGCCGACGCCGATGGCATGGTGTTTTATGCCAACGTCAATGAAGTGGCCGAGATGGCCGACATGATGGCCGCGTCGCGCGCCTTCGAAACGAACGTCGAAGTCATGGGCCGCATCAAGTCGATGCAGCAGTCCCTGATCCGCATGGGAGAAAGCTGATCATGGTCACGACCAACAATAACTTCGGTTTCAGCAGCAATTACGCCAGCACCGGTACCGGCAACAGCCCGGTCAGCGCGCCGGTGAGCGAGAACAAGGACATGTTCACCAAGCTGCTGGTGGCGCAGATCCGCAACCAGGATCCGCTGGCGCCGTCCGATCCGGCCACCTTCGTGAACCAGCTGTCGCAGCTGTCGCAGACCGAGGCGCTGGAAAAGATGACCCAGACCACCGCCGCCAGCGCCGCCATGCTGCAGAGCCTGCAGGTGCTGGCGATGGGCGGCCAGGTCGGCAGCCAGGTCTCGGTCCAGACCGGCCGCATGGAACTGGGCGATGCGCCGGTCACCGGCAGTGTGCGCCTGGAAGGCGCCAGCACCCTCACCCACGTGGTCCTGACTGACGTTGCCGGCAGGCAGACCCGCATTGAACTGCCGCCGCACGGCATCGGCGGCCAGGCATTCACGCTCGACCCGGCCAAGCTTGGCCTGCCGGCCGGCAAGTACAGCATCGCCGCCGAAGCGTCGGACGGCACCAAGCCGGCGATCGAGATCAACGGCCGCCTGAACAGCGTGCGCCTCGACTCGACCGGCGGCATCCTGATGCAGGTGGCCGGCATTGGCGAAGTCGAGCCAGGCTGGATCACCGGTTTCAACGGCAAGAACACCTCCGCCGACCTGGCGTTGACCAACTAAACAAAGGATTCCCCCATGAGCTTCAATATCGCCCTGTCGGGCATCCAGGCCATCAACGAACAGCTGAACACCCTGTCGAACAATATCGCCAACGCCGGCACCTATGGCTTCAAGAGCAGCCGCGCCAATTTCGCGTCGGTGTACGCGGGCGACATGGCCAACGGCGTGCAGGTGGGCTCGCTGACCCAGAACATCGGCCAGAACGGTAGCCTGCAGACCACCGGCCGCGGCCTCGACGCCGCCATCCTCGGCCGCGGATTCTTCGCCAGCCGCGACGCCCAGGGTGTGGTCTCGTATTCGCGCGTCGGCATCTTCAACACCAATGTCGACGGTTACCTGGTCGACGCCACCGGCAACCGCGTGCAGGGCTATGGCGCCACCGTGAACGGCATCATGGGCACCATGGGCGACATCGCGATCCCGACCGGCCAGATCCCGGCGGTGGCCAGCACCCGAGTCGCCTATACCGGCAATATGTCGGCCGACTGGCAGACGCCGGCCCTGGCGTTCGACATGACCGACGCCAATACCTACAACATGGTCAAGCAATCGGTGGTCTACGACTCGCTCGGCAACCAGCACACCGTGTCGCAATACTTCGTCAAGACCACTCCGACGGACGTGGACGTGTACTACAGCGTCAACGGCGGCGCGACGGGCGCCGCGCATACGCTGACTTTCGACGTCAATGGCCAGATCACCGCCGGCGTCACCGGCCCGGCCATTGCCGTCCCGGCGCCAGGCGCGGCCCCGCTGGCGATCAACATCGACTACACCGCCACCACCAAGTTCGCCGGCGAAGCCACCACCACCACCAACCGCGCGAACGGCTACGCTTCGGGCACCTTCGTCGGCGTGGAACTGGCCGAGGACGGCTCGGTCGTCGCCAAGTACAGCAACGAACAGCAGCAGGTCGTGGGCACCGTGGCGATCGCCACCTTCGCGGACGAAGGCAGCCTGGCCCCGTCCAGCGACACCACCTGGGTCGCCAACGCCAGTTCCGGCGCGCCGCTGTACAGCACCCCGGGCTCCGGCCTGGCCGGCAAGCTGTCCAAGGGCTCGCTCGAAGGCTCGAACGTCGACATCACCTCGGAACTGGTCGGCCTGATGACTTCGCAGCGCAACTACCAGGCCAACTCGAAGGTGATCACCGCCGAGAACCAGATGATGCAGTCGCTGATGCAGGCACTGTAAGCACGGACCATGGACAAGTTCATCTTCACTGCCGTCAGCGGCGCCCAGCGTACCCTGCAAGCACAGCAGGTGCGCGCCAACAACCTGGCCAATGCCGACACCCCGGGCTTTCGCGCGAACATCGAACTGGCATCGAGCCAGGCCCTGGCCGGCTACGGCTACGACGACGTGCACCTGTCGCGCAGCGTGGCCGATGCCGTCTCGACCCGCAACGGCGCGGTGCGCGACACCGGCCGCGCGCTGGACGTCGCCGTCAACGGCAACGGCTACCTGGCGGTCGAATACGACAACGGCGAAGCCTATACCCGCGCCGGCGCGATCGACATCGATGCCAACGGCGCGCTGTCGGTCAATGGCCGCCCGCTGCTGGGCGAAGGCGGAGCGATCGTGCTGCCGCCGCACACCGCGGTCGACATCGCGGTCGACGGCACCATCTCGGTGATGCCCGAAGGCGGCACCATCACCCAGATCATCGACCGCCTGCGGCTGGTAAGCGCCGACGGCGCCCAGCTGGCCAAGAACGAGGCCGGCCTGATCGTCACGCGCGACGGCGCGCCGCTCGCGGCCGACCAGAACGTGACCGTGCGCGGCCGCGCCCTCGAGGGCAGCAACGTCTCGGCAGTGGAAGAGATGGTGGCCGTGATGAGCCTGAACCGCAGCTTCGAACTGCAGATGAAGATGTTCAAGGCCAGCGACAGCATGAACGAGTCGGGCAACCGCCTCATCGGCGCATAGCGCACAGCGCGACGCCACAACCAAACAGGGAGCAACCATGAATCCAGCAATGTGGATCAGCAAGACCGGCGTGCAGGCACAAGACGCCAAGCTGCAAGCCATCGCCAACAACCTGGCCAACGTCAACACCGTCGGCTTCAAGCGCGACCGCGTCGTGTTCGAAGACCTGTTCTACCAGGTCGACGCCCAGCCGGGCGCCCAGAACGCCGACAACACCGTCAACGGCGGCGTCCAGCTCGGCAACGGCGTGCGCGTGGTCGGCACCCAGAAAGCCTTCACCAATGGCAGCCTGCAGACCACCAGCCAGCCGCTGGACGTCGCCATCTCGGGCGCCGGCTTCCTGCAGGTGCTGCGTCCGAACGGCGAACCGGCCTTCACCCGCGCCGGCCAGCTCAAGGTCGACCCGAACGGCACGCTGACCAATGCCCAGGGCCTGGCCATCGTCCCGCAGATCACGATTCCGCAGAACGCCACCCGCGTCACCATCGGCGAAAACGGCGTGGTCTCGGTGAGCTTCGCCAACCAGCCCGATCCGCAGGAAATCGGCCAGATCAACCTGACCGCCTTCATCAACCCCACGGGCCTGCTGGCCCTGGGCGACAACCTGTTCCAGGAAACCGCCGCCAGCGGCGCGCCGAACGAAGGCCGTCCGGGCGACGCCGCCTTCGGCAGCCTGAAACAAGGCATGCTGGAAGGCTCGAACGTGCAGGTGGTCGAAGAGATGGTCGACATGATCGCCGCCCAGCGCACCTACGAAATGAACACCAAGGTGCTGTCGGCGGCCGACAATATGCTGCAATACCTGTCGCAGGCGGCGCGCTGATGAAAGCCCTGGCCGCCGTTCTCGGCATCGTCGTGCTGGCCGGCTGCGCCACGCCGGCGCAGGTCGCCATGCGCGAAGACGACGACGACCACATGCCGCTGCAGCGCATGGCGCGCGGCGGCGTCTCGGGCGGCGTGTTCACCGCCGACACCGTCTCGCTGACCTCGGACAGCCGCGCCTACCGCGTGGGCGACGCCGTCACCGTGATCCTGCAAGAGACGACCCAGGCCAGCAAGCGCGCCGGCACCAGCATCTCGAAGGGCTCGTCGATCGGCATCTCGCCGCTGGCCGCGCTGGGCAAGGTCTACGACAAGGTGGCGGTCGACATCACGGCCGACCGCGATTTCCAGGGCGACGCCACCAGCACCCAGCAGAATGCGCTGTCCGGCTCGCTGACCGTGATCGTGCAGGAAGTGCTGCCCAACGGCCTGTTGCGGGTGGCCGGAGAAAAGAACCTGATGCTGAACCAGGGCGAGGAATTCGTGCGCCTGAAGGGCTTCGTGCGCGCGGCCGACGTCGACGCAGACAACCGTGTGTCCTCGCTGCGCGTGGCCAATGCCCGCATCGCCTACTCGGCGCGCGGCGCGCTGGCCGACGCCAACCAGCCGGGCTGGCTGACGCGGTTCTTCAACAGCTCCCTGATGCCGTTCTGAGGACGATATGAACCTGCGCCAAAAGATTTCCCAGCTCGCTCCCCTGATGGTCGCCGCCGTCCTCGGATGCGCCATCCTGCCCGCCCAGGCCGCGCAAGCCCTGCGCAACCTGGTCAGCGTCGAAGGCGTGCGCGAGAACCCGCTGGTCGGCTATGGCCTGGTGGTCGGCCTGAACGGCTCGGGCGACTCGACCCAGGTCAGGTTCGCCAGCCAGTCGGTCATCAACATGCTCAAGCAGTTCGGCGTGCGCCTGCCGGAAGGCGAGGACGCCAAGAACAAGAACGTGGCGGCCGTCATGGTCTCGGCCACCTTCCCGCCCGGCTACCGCCGCGGCCAGAGCATCGACGTCACCGTTTCCTCGCTGGGCGACGCCAAGAGCCTGCGCGGCGGCACCCTGCTGCTGACCCAGCTGCGCGCGGCCGACAACGAAATCTACGCCCTGGCCCAGGGCAATGTGGTGGTCGGCGGCCTGAACGCCACCGGCCGCAGCGGTTCCTCGGTCACCGTCAACACCCCGACCGCCGGCCGGGTGCCGAACGGCGCCATGATCGAGCGCGAGATCGCGACCGACTTCGCGACCCGCCCGCAGGTGATGCTGCGCCTGCGCCAGCCGCATTTCGAGACCGCCACCAACGTGGTCAACGCGATCAACAAGCGCTACGGCCCGATCGCCACCACCCTGGACGGCACCAGCGTCGAAGTCATCGCCCCCGAGAACCCGACCGCGCGCGTCGCTTTTGTGGCCGCCCTGAGCGCGATGAGCGTGGAAGCCGGCATCGAAGTGCCGAAAGTCGTGTTCAACTCGCGCACCGGCACCGTCGTCATCGCCGACGGCCTGCGCGTGAAGGCGGCCGCCGTGACCCACGGCTCGCTCAAGGTGATCATCTCGGAGAGTTCGCGCGTCAGCCAGCCGGGCCCGTTCGCGCGCGGCCAGACCGCGGTGACGCCGGAATCGAAGCTGTCGGTCGACCAGGGTTCAGGCCAGATGTTCCGCTGGCCGCCCGGCGCGCGCCTGCAGACCATCATCGACACCGTGAACAGCCTGGGCGCCTCGCCCGACGACATCATGGCGATCCTGCAGGCCCTCGACCAGGCCGGCGCGATCGAAGGCGAACTGGTGGTGATCTGATGCGTATCGACGATCTTCGCAACGCCAGCCCGAGCGCGAACGCTGACGCCCCGGTCGCGCCGGCCGCGGACCAGCCCGACCCGGCCTACCTGGCGAAAGCCACCCAGGCCGCGGTCGAGTTCGAACGCTTCTTCGTGAGTCACATGCTGCGCACGATGCGTTCCTCGACCCGCGCGATGGCGGCCGAGGACAGCGTGTTCAATAACCGCGTCAACCAGGACATGCAGGACATGGCCGACGACTTGCTGGCCGGGAATATGGCCGGCCAGCGCGCCTTCGGCATCGCCGACGCCATCCTGCGCCAGCTGGTGCCGGGCGCCACCACCGGCAAGCGCTGAGGCCTGCCCGGCCTGCCGGGCACATCCGATTCATCGACCACTTAATAAACGGCAATAATTGGTCGCCCTATTAGGTTAACGCAGGTTAACCCTGTCTCGAGGACGTATTCGCACCATGACGATCATCAATAATGCCCTCACCGGCGCCCTCGCCGCCCAGCTCGCCCTGTCGGCCAGCAGCCAGAACATCGCCAACCTGCAGACCAAGGGCTATACCCGCCAGTCGGCGCTGTTGACGGCGGTCGGGCCGGACGCCAGCGGCCGCTCGGCCGGCAATGGCGTGCAAGTGACCTCGCTGCTGCGCTTCTCGGACAACTACAAGACCCAGGCGATGTGGCGCGCCAATTCGGAACAGGGCATGTATTCGCAGTCGCAGCCCTACCTGACCCAGCTCGAGAGCGTGATGGGCGACGCCTCGGCCAGCCTGTCGGCCGGCATCGACGACTTCTTCAAGGCGGTCAATGCGGTGGCCGGCGACCCCGGCTCGACCCCGCTGCGCCAGCAGGTCCTGACTGCGGCCGGCCTGATGGGCGAGCGCTTCAACGGCCTGAACAACGTCTTCAACTCGCAACTGACCTCGGTGCGCCAGCAGCGCAGCGCCCTGGTCGACGCGGCCAACGTCGATATCGCCACCATCGCCCGCCTGAACCGGCAGATCATCGAAACCCAGGCCGGCGGCGTGTCGGCCTCGAGCCTGATCGATGCGCGCGACCAGGCGATCGACGACCTGTCGTCCAAGATGGCGCTGGAAGTATCGGACAACGGCGACGGCAGCCGCGACGTCTCGCTCAAGAGCGGACAGGCGCTGGTGATCGGCAGCATGCACGGCAAGCTCAAAGCCGCGCCGACCGCCACGTCGCCGCAAGCGTTCTCGATCACCTTCGCCAGTTCGACCTTCGCGCTCGACGCCAGCAAGATGGGCGGCCAGCTCGGCGGCCTGACCCAGTTCGAGATCAATACCCTGCTCCCGCTGCAGCAAGACGTCGCCGCGCTGGCCGAGGAGATCGCCAACCGCGTCAACACCCAGCTGACGCTGGGCTACAACGCGCCCGGCGCCACGCCGAACGGCGTCCCCCTGTTCGTTTATACCCCGGGCAGCGGTTCGGACATGCTCAAGACGGTCGCCGGCTTCAAGGCCCAGGACCTGGCCTTTTCGAGCGACGGCACGCCGGGCGACACCGGCAACCTGCAGCAGCTGGCCGCGCTCAAGGGCCAGTCGATCCCCCTGCCGGGCATCGGCAGCGTGCTGCTGAGCGACGCCGACAGCCAGATGCTGGGCAAGCTGGCCGTGGACAGCAAGATCAACAGGGCCGCCCTGAAGACCACCGAGACCGTGCGCGTCCAGTCGATCAACGACTGGCAGTCGACCAGCGGCGTCAACGAAGACGAAGAAGCGGTCAAGCTGGTCGAGTTCCAGCGCATGTACCAGGCCAACATGCAGGTGATCTCGATCGCCAACTCGCTGTTCGACGCCACCCTGGCGATGATGGCTTAAGGAGAAACACCATGCGTATCGCGACCGCCCAATACCAATCGACGATGAACCAGTCGCTCCAGAATAACCAGGATCGGCTCAGCTACATCATGCGCCAGCTGGATAGCCAGAAGCGCATCCTGCTGCCCTCGGACGACCCGGTCGACAGCGTGCGCCTGTCGCGCCTGGCGCGCGAGGAATCCAGCGTAACCCAGTACCGCAGCAATATTTCTTCGCTCCAGCTGCGCCTGACCAAGTCCGAAGGCTACCTGAGCAATATGGTCACCGAGATGACGTCGGGGCGGGATCTGATGGTCTGGGCCCTCGACGGCGGCAATACCCCGGACGACCTGCAAGCCATGATCGCGCCGCTGGCATCGCTGCGCGAGAGCCTGCTGTACGGGGCCAACACGGTCGACCATGAAGGCAACCACCTGTTCTCGGGCACGCTGACCAAGACCCCGGCGATCACCTTCGACCCGGCCGCGCCTTCCGGTTCGCGCTATACCTACACCGGCAATACCAACGCCCAGAACGTGGTGGTCGGCACTGGCCTCACGCAGCCCGCCAACCAGAACCTGGCCGGCCTGGAAACATTGCTGAACCAGCTCGACGAAACCATTCGCGTGATGTCGGTGCCGGGCGCATCGCCCAATGATCCGGCCGTGCGCGCGGTGCTGACCGCCAACCTGGGCGGTTTCGACGATACCCAGGCCCTCATCTCGAGCAAGATCGCCGATCTTGGCGGACGCCAGAACATCATCAAGACGCTGGACGACAACCACGCCAACGTCAGCATGTCGAACAAGATCGCGATCACCGAGATCGGCGCGCTCGACGTCGGCATCGCCGCCACTGAGCTCAACGGTTATACCACTGCCCTGCAGGCGACCTACAAGGCCTACGCCAAGATCGGCAACCTGAGCCTGTTCAATGCGATCTGATGGCCATGGAAGCCCTGCTCAGACCAACCAGCACATCGACCGCCAGCGGCGCTGACCTCAAGGGCGGCGTCGTTAGCGGCAATACCGGCGCCCAAAGCACCGCGGCCACCGGGCGCACCCATGCGCTGCAGAGCGCCAGCTCCGCCGAGCGCACCATCGGCCGCGCGGCGCCGACGGCCAGTCCGCTGCGGCGCGGCATCGGCATGCAGCAGAACCAGGGCGAAGTCGCGCGCGCCCAGCAGGCGCTCGACTATCTCGAGCGCATGGCCGGCCAGCTCGAGGCGCTCAAGGGCGACCTGAGCGCACGCCTGTCGGGCCGGGGCGCCGCTTCGCGCGAACTCGAAGCACGCGTGCGCCAACTCGCCGCCACCCTCGAAGCGCGCCGCCAGCAGGCCGGCGACGGCCTCGACGCCCAACTCGACTTCGACGCGGTCAAGGGCGCCCAGCAGCGCTTCCGCATCCAGGGCCTCGACATCGCCTCGCTCAAGGCCGGCGGCGCCCAGACCCTGGGTTTCTCGGTCGGCAGCGCCGGCGGCCCGCAGCTGGCCGCCGCGATCGAACCGGGCATGACGCCGGAAGAGATCGCCCGGCGCCTGGACCGCACCCTGGCCCCGGTCCAGGTGCGCGCCGGCCTCGACCGGGATCGCGAACTGGTGTTCACCACCCGCGAATCGGCGTTCGCCGGCGTCAAGGATGCGATCGCGGTGACCGGCCGCGGCCGGGTCGACACGGTCGCCCTGCCGTCCTCGCTCGCACCGCAAGCCTGGGAGCTGGGCAACCCCGACGCCCTGCGCCAGAGCCTGCGCGAAGTGGTGCAGGCGCTGGCCCGGGTGCGCCGCTCCCAGGACGCGGCCTCGCTGGCGCTGAGCACCGCCGTGGCGCGCACCGCCCAGCCCGAGATCCCGACCGCCGAACTGGCCATGATCGCGCGCGACTTCACCGCCACCGCCGCCAGCCACGACTACGAGTCGCTGCTGGCCATCACCTCGGCCCTGGTCGGCGTGAGCCGCGAGCGGGTGCACGCCCTGCTGGGCCTGCGCTAAAGCCGCGCGGGAGCCCGGAACCTGACCGTTCCGGCCGCCGCTACAATCGATGACTGTTCGCGGCCGCATTTTCACGCGATAAAACACGGTCAGCGACCTCCGGTTGCACGACATCCCCTCTCAGGATGATCGAACCATGCCGACCGCCTCCACCACGGGACGCGCGTCCCAACCCGCCGCCAGCCAATACGCCGACCTCCGCACCAATCTGACGCAGTCGCTGCCGGCCGGCAATCCCGGGCTGCCATCGACGCCCAGGCCGGCCAGGTCGGACGAAAAAAAATCCCGCTGCATGCAGCGGGATTTTTTTGTTCCAGGACGGCGAACCGCCCCGGGAATTGCTTACGCGCCGTCGCGGCTGGCCTTCTTGCGCTCGTGCTCTTTCAGGTAGCGCTTGCGCAGGCGGATCGATTTCGGGGTGATCTCGACCAGTTCGTCGTCCTCGATGAACTCGACGGCGTATTCCAGCGACATCTGGATCGGCGGCACCAGGCGCACCGCTTCGTCGGTGCCCGACGAACGCACGTTGGTCAGCTGCTTGCCCTTGATCGGGTTGACGACCAGGTCGTTGTCGCGCGAGTGGATGCCGATGATCATGCCTTCGTACACCGGGGTGTTGTGCTCGACGAACATACGTCCGCGGTCCTGCAGCTTCCAGATCGCGTAGGCGACGGCGGCGCCGTCGTCCTGCGAGATCAGCACGCCGTTGCGACGGCCGGCCAGGTCGCCCTTGCTGTTGTCGACCGGTGCGTACTCGTGGAACACGTGGCTCATGAGGCCAGTGCCGCGGGTCAGGGTCATGAATTCGCCCTGGAAGCCGATCAGGCCACGCGCCGGGATCAGGTATTCCAGGCGCACGCGGCCCTTGCCGTCCGATTCCATGTTCTGCAGGTCACCACGGCGACGGCCCAGTTCTTCCATCACGCCGCCCTGGTTGACTTCCTCGACGTCGACGGTCAGGTTCTCGTACGGCTCGTGGCGCACGCCATCGACCATCTTGTAGACGACGCGTGGACGCGACACTGCCAGCTCGAAGCCTTCGCGACGCATGTTTTCCAGCAGGATGGTCAGGTGCAGTTCGCCGCGGCCCGACACTTCGAACACCGTGTCGTCGTCGGTCGGCGCCACGCGCAGGGCGACGTTGGCCTTCAGTTCGCGCTCGAGGCGCTCGCGCAGCTGGCGGCTGGTGACGAACTTGCCTTCGCGGCCGGCCAGTGGCGAGTTGTTGACCATGAAGTTCATGGTCAGGGTCGGCTCGTCGACGGTCAGCATCGGCAGCGCTTCTGGGGTGTCCACCGCGCACAGGGTCGAGCCGATGCCGATGTCTTCGATACCGTTGATCAGGCAGATGTCGCCGGCGACGGCTTCGTCGACCAGCACGCGCTCCAGGCCCTTGAAGTTCAGCACCTGGTTGATGCGGCCGCGGATTGGCGTCGAATCAGGGCCGTTCAGGACGATCACGTCCTGGCCGGTCTTGACGGTGCCGCGATTGACTCGGCCGATGCCGATCTTGCCGACGTAGGACGAGTAGTCCAGCGAGGTGATCTGCATTTGCAGCGGGCCTTCAGGATTGTCGTCACGCACCGGCACGTGTTGCAGGATCGCGTCGAACAGCGGCTTCATGTCGCCGCCGCGCACGCTCTCGTCCATGCCGGCATAGCCGTTCAGGCCCGAAGCGTAGACGATCGGGAAGTCCAGCTGCTCGTCGTTCGCGCCCAGCTTGTCGAACAGTTCGAAGGTCTGGTTGATCGCCCAGTCGGCGCGCGCGCCCGGACGGTCGATCTTGTTGACGACGACGATCGGCTTCAAGCCAAGCGCCAGCGCCTTGCGGGTCACGAAACGGGTCTGCGGCATCGGGCCTTCCTGCGCATCGACCAGCAGCAGCACCGAGTCGACCATCGACAGCACACGTTCCACTTCGCCGCCGAAGTCGGCGTGGCCCGGGGTGTCGACGATGTTGATGTGCGTGCCTTCGTACTCGACCGCGCAGTTCTTCGACAGAATGGTAATGCCGCGCTCTTTCTCGAGATCATTCGAGTCCATGACGCGGGTGTCCACGGCCTGGTTTTCACGGAAGGTGCCGGACTGGCGCAGCAGCTGGTCGACGAGCGTGGTCTTGCCGTGGTCAACGTGGGCAATGATTGCGATATTACGAATCGCGCGTTTGGTGTTTGACATGGATTTTAGAGAAGTAGCGTGGTGTACGAAGATGGTCCGATACTGCTGATTTCGGAAACCGACTAGTATAGCATGGGAAGCCGCCCAGTCTGAGTCTCGCCGCCGAAAGGCACGACTTTTCGACGGAATTTCAACAGCCGGTCACGGTGGCAGCGTAGCCGCTGCCCGTGACAGTGGCGTGACATGCGTAGCGGAAAAAAGGATCAGGCCGCCGGCGCCGTCGAGATCAGGCGCTCCGGCGCCAGGATCGCATACTCGCCCAGCTGGCCGGTGCCGAGCAGGCGGCCGGCATGGTAGATGCGCATCCTGCCCTGCTGGTCCGGCACGGCGACGTCTTCCTTGCCGAGCGCCAGGCGCTGGCCCTGCAGGAAGCGGCGCGCCAGCTCGGCGTCCAGCTCGATGGACGGGAAGGTCGACAGCAGCGCATCGACCGGCCGCAGCAGCGAGCGCGGGTCCGGATGCGCCAGCAGCTCGTCCAGCGTGATCATGCCGCTGACGTCGAGCGCGCCGACCTCGATCCGGCGCAGCGCGTTCAGGTGCGCGCCGCAGCCGAGCGCCGCGCCGATGTCCTCGCCCAGCACGCGCACATAGGTGCCCTTGCTGCAGGTGACGCGGATCTTCAGGAACGGCGCCTGGTAGTCGATCAGCGCCAGCGCGTGGATGGTCACCGGCCGCGCCTCGCGCTCGAGCGTGATGCCTTGGCGCGCATATTCATACAAGGCCTTGCCGTCGCGCTTGAGCGCCGAATACATCGGCGGCACTTGCTGGATCGGACCGCGAAAACGCGCCAGCGCCGCCTCGATCTGTTCCACGGTGACCTCCACCGGCAGGGTCTCGATGGCTTCGCCCTCGGTGTCGCCGGTATTCGTCATGACGCCCAGGTGGACCGTGGCTTCATAGGTCTTGTCGGCCTCGAGCAGGTCTTGCGAGAACTTGGTCGCTTCGCCAAAGCACAGCGGCAGCAAGCCGGTGGCGAACGGGTCGAGCGTGCCGGTGTGGCCGGCCTTCTTCGCGTTCAGCACGCGCTTGGCGCGGATCAGGGCGTCGTTCGAGGACAGGCCGACCGGCTTGTCGAGCAGCAGCACGCCATCCAGAGGATCGCGCGGCTTTTTCGCGGGACGACCGTTCACTCTTTCTCCGCCGGGTCGGCTGCCTGCGCGTCGGGATGCGAATCGGGATTCGACTCCGGATCGTCCTTGGCGCGGGTGGCGTTGGCCTGGTCGATCAGGGCCGACATCGCCAGGCCACGCACGGTCGAGGTGTCGTGCAGGAAGTGCAGCGACGGCAGCGTATGGATGTGCAGGCGCTTGCCCAGCATATTGCGCAGGTAGCCGGAGGCCTTGTTCAAGCCCTCCAGCGTCTGGCGCACGTCTTCCGCGCTGTCCTTGAGCAGGGTGAAATAGATCTTGGCGTGGGCGTAGTCAGGGGTCAGCTGGACTTCGCTGATGGTGACCATGCCGACGCGCGGGTCCTTCAGTTCGAAGGCAATGAGTTCCGACAGGTCCTTCTGGATCTGGTCGGCCACGCGCAGGCCGCGCTGTGGAATGCTTTTACTGTGTTTAGCCATGATGGTTCACTACTTTATTCTTTTGTTAGCGTCGTCCCCGCCCTAGCCGGGCGCCTTGGCGGGGACCCAAGTTTCTTAGCTCAGCAGCTGGCCTTGCGGGTAGCGTTCAAGCGAACAAACTTGGGTTCCCGCCTTCGCGGGAACGACGTGTCCGGGCCGGTGGCCGTCCCGTTCCTGTACGGATAAAAAAGGGCCAGGCCCCCCGCGGCATTGCCGCGAAGCGTCCTGGCCCCCATGGTACGCCAACGGCGTGACTTACAGCGTACGCGCCACTTCGGTGACTTCGAACACCTCCAGGACGTCGCCGACCTGGATTTCGTTGTTGCCCTTCAGCGACAGACCGCACTCGAGACCGGCGCGCACTTCCTTCACGTCGTCCTTGAAGCGTTTCAGCGAATCGATCTCGCCGGTCCAGATCACGATGTTGTTGCGCAGCAGGCGGACCGAGGAGGAACGCTTGACCACGCCATCGGTGACCAGGCAGCCCGCGATCGCGCCGACCTTCGACACCAGGATGACCTGGCGAATCTCGACCTGGCCGGTGATGGTCTCGC
This sequence comes from Massilia sp. UYP11, assembly GCF_050434805.1. NCBI lineage: Bacteria > Pseudomonadati > Pseudomonadota > Betaproteobacteria > Burkholderiales > Oxalobacteraceae > Massilia > Massilia sp. UYP11. The sequence continues at coordinate 17,675 of NZ_JBNDJE010000018.1, read as the reverse complement.
GCTTCTCCGGCGCCAGCATGCCCGACAGTGCGGTCTTGATCTCGTCGATCGCATCGTAAATGATGCTGTAGTAACGGATGTCGACGCCGTTCGCCTCGGCCAGCTTGCGCGCCTGGGCGTCCGCACGGGCATTGAAGCCGATGATGACCGCTTTCGAGGCGGTCGCCAGGTTGACGTCCGACTCGGTGATGCCGCCGACCGCCGCATGGACGATCTGCACGCGCACTTCCGAGGTCGACAGCTTCTGCAGCGAACCCACCAGCGCTTCCTGCGAACCCTGCACGTCGGTCTTGACGATCAGCGGCAGGTTCTTCACCTCGCCCTCGGCCATCTGCTCGAACATGTTTTCCAGCTTCGCGGCTTGCTGCTTGGCCAGCTTCACGTCACGGAACTTGCCTTGACGGAACAGAGCGATCTCGCGCGCCTTGCGCTCGTCGGCCATGACCATGACTTCCTCGCCGGCGCTCGGCACTTCGGTCAGGCCCTGGATTTCCACGGGAATCGACGGGCCGGCTGCGGCGATCGATTTGCCGTTTTCGTCCAGCATGGCCCTGACGCGGCCGAATGAGGAACCCGCCAGCACGACGTCGCCGCGCTTCAGGGTGCCCGACTGCACCAGGATCGTCGCGACCGGGCCGCGGCCCTTGTCCAGACGGGCTTCGACCACCAGGCCACGGGCCAGCGACTCGGTCGGCGCCTTCAGTTCCAGCACTTCGGCCTGCAGCAGCACGTTCTCGAGCAGGTCGTCGATGCCGGTGCCGACTTTCGCCGACACTTGCACGAATGGCGACTCGCCACCGTATTCTTCCGGCACCACGCCTTCGGCGACCAGTTCCTGAGTCACGCGATCCGGGTTGGCGCCCTGCTTGTCGATCTTGTTGATCGCGACGACCAGCGGCACGCCGGCGGCTTTCGCGTGAGCGATCGCCTCTTTCGTCTGCGGCATCACGCCGTCGTCCGCCGCCACCACCAGGATGACGATGTCGGTCGCTTTCGCGCCGCGGGCACGCATCGCGGTGAACGCTTCGTGGCCCGGGGTATCCAGGAAGGTGATCATGCCGCGCGGGGTATCCACGTGGTAGGCACCGATGTGCTGGGTAATGCCGCCGGCTTCGCCCGACGCCACCTTGGCGCGGCGGATGTAGTCCAGCAGCGAGGTCTTGCCGTGGTCGACGTGACCCATGACGGTAACGACCGGCGCACGCGGGCTCGACTCGAACTCGGTGTGCTCGCCCTGGTCGGCCAGGACCGCTTCCGGATCGTCCTCGGCGGCGGCGAAGGCCTTGTGGCCCATCTCTTCCACCAGGATCATCGCGGTTTCCTGATCCAGCACCTGGTTGATGGTGCACATCTGGCCCAGCTTCATCAGCTGCTTGATGACCTCGGACGCCTTGACCGACATCTTGTGCGCCAGCTCGGCCACGGTGATGGTTTCGGGCACGTACACGTCCTTCACGATCGCTTCGAGCGGCGCCTGGAAGTTCGATTCACGATCGTCGCCATGGCCACGACGGCCGCCACGACCACCGCTGCGCCAGCCGTCACGGCCACCGCCGCCGGCAGGTGCGCCACGGGTCTTGAGGCCCTGGCCGCCACGCTTCTTGGCGTCGTCCGACCAGGTCGACGACACATTGGCCGACTTGATCGACTTCTTGTCGCCCGGCTTCTTGGCGTCGTCCTTCTTGACTTCGCCCGGCTTCTTGTCCGCAGGCTTGTGCAGCGTGCCGGCGGCAGCGGCCGGAGCGGCTGGCTTGGCCACCGGTTCCGGCGCCTTGATCACGCGGCGCGGCTGGCTCATCATGAGCTTGATCTGCGCCACTTCGTCGGCCACGGCCTTGCGTGCGCGCTCGGTGGCGGCAACGCGTTCGGCAGCTTCCTTGGCGGCAGCTTCCTTGGCGGCCTTGGCGTCGTCGGCGGCCTTCTTGGCGGCCTCGTCGGCGCCAGCAGCGGCTTCCTTGCCGGCAGCGACTTCCTTGGCGGCAGCAACAGCGGCCTTTTCGGCAGCGTCGCGCTTGGCCGCCTCGGCGGCTTCGCGCTTGGACTGCTCTTCGGCAGCCGCGGCTTGCGCCTTTTCTTCGGCTTCCAGCTTGGCCAGGCGTTCCTGCTTTTCGCGCAGGTCGGCTTCCTGACGGGCAATCAGCTCGGTCTGGCGGCGCGCATCTTCTTCTCGGCGCGCCTGTTCGGCGGCGTCGATCACCGGTTCTTCCGGGGCCTTGGTGGTGACCAGGTCGTCGCGCTGCACGAAGGTACGCTTCTTGCGGACTTCGACCTGGATGGTGCGCGATTTACCCGACGAATCGGCCTGCTTGATTTCGCTGGTTTCCTTGCGCGTCACCGTGATTTTCTTCTTTTCGCCGGTGTCGGCTGCGCCGTGGGCACGGCGCAGGTGGTTCAGCAGCTTGTCCTTATCATCTTTCGACAAGGGATCTGACGTCGAGCTTTTCTCGACGCCGGCCGAACGCAGCTGGGTCAGCAGCAGGTCTGCAGGCATCTTCAGCTCGGTGGCAAATTGGGCTACGTTGTTACTCGCCATTCAGTCCTCTTTTCTACGTGTCGCGACAGATGATAAAGAAATGTTCAAGCTTTGGCCGTTTCTGCCAGGCTCCAGGCTTTCGCCTGCAGTGCTTTCGCCCGGTCGTCATACTTGCCATCGACCAGCTTCATCTCGTCGTCGGTCACATCATTAAATTCACTCTTGATCAATTCGCGGGCGCGGTCCGACGGCAACGCCAGGATGGCGCCAAATTCGTCATAGGCCAGCGCCGCGAATGCTTCGACCGTCTTGATGCCAGCCAGGCCAAGCTTGCCGGCAACGGTACGGTCCATGCCTTCCAGATTGACCAGAGCTTCTTCCATGCCTTCGAGACCTTCCTCGGAAGCGATCGCTTCGGTCACCAGCGCGTCACGGGCGCGGGTGCGCAGTTCGTTGACGGTGTCCTCATCGAACGATTCAATTTCCAGCATCTCGGAAATTGGCACGTATGCGATCTCTTCCAGGCTCGAGAAGCCTTCTTCAACCAGGATATCGGCCACTTCCTGGTCGACGTCCAGTTTTTCCATGAACAGCGCGCGGATCGCGGCCGATTCTTGTTCCACCTTGTTCGCCGATTCCTCGGCGGTCATGATATTGATCTTCCAGCCGGTCAGCTCGGACGCCAGGCGCACGTTCTGGCCCGAACGGCCGATCGCGATGGCCAGGTTTTCTTCGTCCACGACCACATCCATGGCGTGCTTTTCTTCGTCGACCATGATCGACGAAACGTTCGCAGGAGCCAGGGCGCCGATCACGAACTGGGCCGGATCGTCCGACCACAACACGATGTCCACACGCTCGCCGCCCAGTTCGCCGGTCACGGCCTGCACGCGCGAACCGCGCATGCCGACGCAGGTGCCGATCGGATCGATGCGCTTGTCGGCCGTAAACACGGCAATCTTGGCGCGCACGCCGGCGTCACGGGCCGCCGATTTGATCTGCAGCAGGCCTTGTTCGATCTCTGGCACTTCCAGCTCGAACAGCTTCATGATGAAGTCTGGCGCAGTGCGCGACAGGATCACCTGCGGGCCGCGCATATTGCGGTCCACACGCAGGATGAAGGCGCGCACGCGGTCACCGATGCGCAGGTTTTCTTTCGGGATCATCTGGTCGCGCGGCAGGCGCGCCTCGATCTTGCCCGACTCAACGATCGCATCGCCGCGTTCCATGCGCTTGATGGTGCCGGTGACCAGCGAATCGCCGCGCTCCAGGAAGTCTTGCAGGATCTGCTCGCGCTCGGCATCGCGCACGCGCTGCAGCACCACTTGCTTGGTATCCTGGGCAAAACGACGGCCGAAATCGACCGATTCGATCGGCTCTTCAATGTACTCGTCGACTTCGATGTCAGGAATCTGTTCCTTGGCTTCGAAATGCAGGATTTCCTGGTCAGGCAGTTGCAGGCCCGCTTCGTCCGGCACCACGTGCCAGCGGCGGAAAGTCTCGAATTCACCGGTGTCGCGATCGATTGACACGCGAATGTCGACTTCGCCTTCATAGCGCTTCTTCGTGGCCTGTGCCAGCGCGAACTCGAGCGCACCGAAAACGACTTCCTTGTCGACGTTCTTTTCGCGCGCAAGCGCATCCACCAGCAATAAAATTTCGCGACTCATGCTTTGCGACTCCTAAAATCCACCTGTGGCACCAAACGTGCCTTGTCCAATTCGGCCAGCGTAAATTCCATCAACGCCGGGCCATCTTTACTGTCAAATTCCAAGCCGACCTTGTCGTTCTCGACGCCGCGCAGGATACCGGTGAACGTCTTGCGGTGATCACTGCCGGGTACCGCGACGCGCAGCTTGACCGTGCACTCATGGCCGGCGAAGCGGGCAAAATCGGCGAGGGTCCGTACCGGGCGATCGAGGCCCGGCGACGAAATTTCCAATCGTTCGTAATCGACGTTTTCCACGGTCAACACGTGCGACAACTGGTGGCTCACCTTGGCGCAGTCCTCGACCGTGATCGGGCCCTTTTCGTCCGCATCGGCAGCCGGGAAATCGATGTACACACGCAGGATCCCGCGCTCGCCTCGTTCCACATCGACGAGGTCATAGCCGAGTCCACTGACTGTCGTGGCGATTAAGTCAAACTGCTGCACGGCACTTCTCCAGGGCTTTAAAACGATTTACCAAAAAAAAAATGGGCATCTGCCCATCTTTTTGTACTTACAACCCAACCAGATGAAAGCACTTGCACCAATTTCACGCGCATCATGACTTGCGGATACAGCGTTCGGGGAAGGACTTCGATTAGGCTGCAAATTATACTGCTTTTCCGCTTCTCTCGCAATCGCCATACCATCAATGAGATTTTAAACAACAGTTGGCGAGCTGCTAAGAACCTACGGGATAGTTTCTAAGGGCGAAGAAATATTTTACGCCGATCCACCGGCGCATGCGCGGCCAGCGCACGCTCGCGCAGGCCGGACATGGATGCTACTCAGAACCTGTCCCGGTAGGTTCTCAGCCGCGACGACCGCGGCGCGGCAGGCCGTGCTCGGAGCCGCGCGGCCCCTGGCCACCGCGACGCCCACCGCCGCCGGTGCCGGCGAAGCCGAAGGTCGTCTGCAGCGGGTCCGGCTGGCGCGGACGGCTGCTGGCGGCGCCGCTGTTGGCGCCACCTTTGCCGCCGCCCGCGCTGGCTCCACGGCCCTTGCCGCCAGCCTGGCCGCCGAAGCCGCCCTGGCGCCCGGTGGCTGGCTTGCCGCTCGGCACTGGACCGTTCAGGATGCCCTGCCCCCGGGTGCTGCCGACCCGCGCGACCGGCGGGCCGTAGGGATCGACGTTGCGGTTGGCGTCGGCGCGGTCGATGCGATTGCCATCGCTGCGATCGTTGCCGCGCTCGCCGCTGCGCTCGTTGTTGCGCTCGGCGCCGCGGTTGCCGTCGGCGCGCATGCCGTCCGGTCGCGGGCCCTTGCCCTTGTGGCCGCCCTTGACATGCTTCTCGGGGGCAGCGCCTTTCTTTTCGACGCCGAAGGCCGCCATCAACGCGCGCACATCGTTCTCTTCGAACTCCTCCCAACGGCCACGCTTGAGGCCGCTCGGCAGGGTCATGGCGCCGTAGCGGGTACGGATCAGGCGCGAGACGGTCAGGCCGACCGCCTCGAACATGCGGCGCACCTCGCGGTTGCGGCCTTCGCCGATCACCACGCGGTACCAGCGATTGATGCCTTCGCCGCCGCCGTTCTGGATCTTCGAGAACGCAGCCTTGCCGTCGTCCAGGTCCACGCCGGACAGCAGCTTCTGGCGCATGCCTTCCTCGAGCTCGCCCAGGGTGCGCACCGCGTATTCGCGGTCGATGTTGTAGCGTGGGTGCATCAAGCGGTTGGCCAGATCACCCGAGGTCGTAAACAGCAGCAGGCCCTCGGTATTGAAGTCGAGGCGGCCGACGGCCAGCCACTTGCCGGCCTTCATGGTCGGCAGGCGGTCAAACACCGATGGTCGGCCTTCCGGATCGTCGTGGCTGACGATCTCGCCGGCCGGCTTGTGGTAGACCAGCACGCGCGGCGGCTTGCTGCTCACGCGGCGCTGGATCAGCTTGCCGTTGATGCGGACCGCATCGGTCGGCAGGATGCGCTGGCCGATATGGGCCGGCTCGCCATTGACCGAGACGCGGCCGGCGACGATCAGGTCTTCCATGTCGCGGCGCGAACCCAGGCCGGCCTCGGCCAGCACCTTGTGCAGCTTCGGCGCATCGTCGTCGGCGGTCAGGTCGCGCCGCGCCGCCTTGGCCGGCGCATTGCTGCGCGCGCCGTCGTTGGCGTCGAAGTCGCTCGAGGTGACGAACGAAAACACATTATCGGCCTCGTTGCCCGGCTGTTGCTTGCCGCCCTTGCCCGGCTGCTGCTTGCCGCCGCGGCCGATCTGCTTGGCCGGACGTCCGCCTTCGGTGGGGCGACCGCTTTGCTGGGTCGGACGGCCGCTTTGCTGGCCGCGCTTGCCCTGGCCGCGGCCACGCGCCTCCTGGGCGCCCTCCTGCGCGCCGGCGCCTTCCGGCGCGGCGTCGGCGCCAGTCTCGGGCGCGGCAGCAGCCTGCTCGGCGACAACCGGCGCGGCGGCCTGCTGCAACGCTTCGCGTTCGGCGCGCTTTTCGCGCATCTGGCGCGGGCCGCGCGGCTTGCGCGCTTCCTGGGCCGGGGCGACTTCGACGGCCGCCGGCGCTTCGGCGGCGGCTGCCGGCACGGCCGAAGCGTCGGACGCCTCCTTCGCCACCTTGGCGGCGCGCGGCTTGCGGGCCTTCGGCGCCGGCGCTTCGGCATCTGGCGCCGGTGCGGCCGGCTCGGCGGCAACGGCTGCCTTGCGGGTGCGCTTCGGCTTGGCCGGCGCGTCGGCCGCGACGGCCTCGCCTGTCGTCGTGTCGGCAACGACAGCGGCAGCCGTCTTGCGCGTACGCTTCGGCTTGGCTACTGCCGGCTCGCCTGCATCCACGGGCTTGGTATCGTTTTGTTCAGTTGGGTTCATCGTTCGTGTCTTTATTGTGCTGACCCGCCTTGGCAATCCCGTCGTCAAGCGTGTCGCGGATCGGAACTTCAACGGGTGAAGTCGCTAACTCTATATCGTCGGCAGGTGCGGGGGCATCCACCTTGTCAAAATTGTCATTCAATGCCGCCTCGAGGGCTTCCAGGCTGCGGCTGTCCGGGCCTTCCGCCAGCGGCTGCAGCGGCGGCAACTGGGACAGCGCCGCCAGGCCCAGGTCGTCCAGGAACTGGCGCGTGGTGCCCAGCAGGGCTGGCCGCCCCACCACTTCGCGGTGCCCGACGACGTCGATCCAGCCGCGGTCTTCCAGCATCTTGATGGTCTGCGAATTGACCGCGACGCCGCGGATCTCTTCGATGTCGCCGCGCGTCACCGGTTGGCGGTAGGCAATGATCGCCAGTGTTTCCAGGGTCGCCCGCGAGTACCTGGGCGGCTTTTCGGGCGCCAGGCGGTCGAGATAGGGCTTCATCTCGGGACGGCTCTGGAAACGCCAGCCCGACGCCAGGCTGACGATCTCGATGCCGCGTCCATCCCAGTCCTGGCGCAGTTCTTCCAGCAAGATTTTGATCGTATCGGCGCCGACGCCGGCGCCAATCTGCCGTCCTTGCCCGTCGACCTCGGCGAAAAGTTTCTTCATGCCGTGGATCGACATCGGCTCGCGGGCGCATAGCAAGGCGGTTTCGAGGACTCTCTTGGCCTCGTCAGTATTCATATCGCGATGTCGTCAATCAAACAATTGGGCCAATCGGGGTTGGGACAGCATCGATGCGCGTGGTGCGCATGCCTGCGTGCCATGCGCCGGCTGTCGCCCTGCGCTTTGCGCTGTGCTGCCTGAAACCGGAATCCGTGGGCCCGGCGCGCTGAGCGCCGGAGCTAATACATGGCGGGCAAGGAACCCGCCAGGGCAACCCGCCTGTGCGACGGGCCGCTGGTGTTGATTTTCATTGCGAAACGTGGAACTCGGCGGAACTCTGGCTCTTAGGCACGCCCGCGATCGGGGCGCCGCCTGGGAGCGGCCTGTGCGGCACGCGAGTGGACGACGTCGTTTCTTCCAACTGGCGGCCATTGTAACCGATAAAACCCCGCAGCGGACAAGGGACGGCCCTGCGATGCGCACCTATTTGCGTCAGTCGGACAGTTTTTCGGACAAAATCGCCGATACGCCAAGGAATGCGGGGTACTCGGCAGTGATCACATAGGTCGGCACGTCGGCCAGGTAGCCGGCGAAGCGCCCCTTCTGCTCGAAGCGGCGGCGGAACGACGAACGGTCGAAGCGCTCCCCGAGGCGCGGCACGATGCCGCCGCCGATGTACACGCCGCCCTGGGCGCCGAGGGTGACGGCCAGGTTGCCGGCCACGGTGCCGAGCATGCCGCAGAAGGCTTCCAGCACCTCGTCGCACAGCGCGCATTCGCCTGCGAGCGCGCGGCGCGAGATCTCGGCCGCGCCGAGGCGCTCGCCAGGGCGGCCGGCGCGATCGGCCAGCGCACGATAGATGAGCTCGACGCCGGCGCCGGACAGGAAGCGCTCGAACGAGACGTGCTCGAACTCGCGCCACGCATATTGCAGGATCGCGATTTCCTGCTCGCTGACGGGGGAAAAGCTGACGTGGCCGCCTTCGCTGCGCAGCGCGGTCCAGCTGGCGCCGCACGGCACCAGCCCGGAAACGCCGAGGCCGGTGCCGGCGCCCACCAGACCCAGCACCGCGTCCGGCTGCGGCGCACCACCACCCACCTGGCGCTTCTGCTCGCCCAGGTGCGGCAGCGCACGTGCCAGGGCCGAAAAGTCATTGACCACCAGCAGGATCTCGAAACCGCATTCCTGCCGCAAGGCTTCAGTGGAAAATTCCCAGTGATGATTGGTCATGCGCACATAATCGCCATTCACCGGGTTGGCGATGGCGATCGCGGCGTGGCGGATCGGCGCCGCCCAACAGGCCTTGACCGCCGCGCTGCCCAGGTAGGCGCGCATGGCCTCGCCCAGGGTCGCATAGTCGGCGCAAGGCAGCACCTCGACTGCCGCGAGCCGGCCCGGCCCCAGCTCCAGCACGAAGCGGCAATTGGTGCCGCCGATATCGGCAAGCAGGCGGGCGCCGCCGCGGTGCAGGCGGTCGGTGGAAGGGCTGAGCGGGGAGACAGTCATGGCGGTACGCATGTAAGAGACCCCCAAGCTTACTAAATTTTTTGCCCTGACGACAAGTGTTTTCTGTAGTTTAGGTACATACCCGGCGGCACGATGCACCAATGCACCTTATTACCTGGACGCACGCCGACGTAGTAGAACTACTTGCACCGAACATTGAAAGCATCGCGCCGCCGGACGCGCGGCGCCGATCAGCAGGCGGCCGGATCGAGCGCGGGATCGTCGCCGCGCCGGGCGTTCCAGGCGTCGAGCCCGCCCTTGAGCGGCCGCGCCCGGTGGAAACCGTTGGCCAGGAACTGGCGCGCCACCTGGGCGGCGGTGACGTCGTCCGGGCAGCTGCAGTAGACGACGATGTGGCGGTCGCGGTCGAGCGAGGCCATCAGGTGTTCGGGCTGGCAAGCCTTGAAAATCAGGGCGCCCGGGATCGGGGCTTCCAGCTGTTGCGCGCTCAGGCTGCGCGCATCGACGATCACCGGATCCTGGCCGGCATCGATCAGGGCCAGCACCTCGTCGATGCCGATGCGCTCGATCGCGCTGCGCGAGCGGTGGCGGCGCCGTTCGGCATACTTGAAGGCGATGAACAGGGCCAGCAGGCCGGCCACGATCGTCAGCGCCGTGCTGCCCATGGTCGAGAGCGTATCGAGCACGCCGTCGACGCTGTCGTGGAACCAGACGCCGAGCAGGATGCCGGTGCCGCTCCAGAGCGCCGCGCCGCTCACCGCATACAGCAGGAACGGGCGCAGGTGGACGCCCATGGCGCCCGACAACGGCGCCGCGACGATGTTAAAGCCGGGGATGAACTTGGATACCAGCAGCGACTTGACGCCGAACTTGCGAAAGCGATCCTCGGTCTGGTTGACGCAGGAATCGGGGGACAGCGAAATCTTGCACAGCAGCCGCAGGATGCGCTTGCCGTAGAAGCGGCCGGCGCGGAACCAGAAGGCGTCGCAGATCAGGCAGGCCAGGATGGCCGCCATCCATACCAGCTGCCAGCTCACGTCGGCGGTGACCGAGAGCGCGCCGGCCACGATCAGGACCGGGTAGGCGGGTATGGGCAGGCCGAACTGTTCGACGAGGACGATGCCGAACACGATCAGCACGCCATAGACCTGGAGGAGTTCGGCTAACTGGGGCATCCATGTATATTAGCGCAATTGGGCTGGCGGCACAGGAGCGCCCCCATTCCGTTTGGCGTCAGCGCAACGCGGCCTTGACTCCGGGCGCATGCGGGACGGATGTGGCGCAGACGATCGACGCCGGTTGCGCCCCGCTCTACCCCGCGCCGCGGGGAATCGCCGCCAGCAGCGAGCGCGTGTACGGATGCTGCGGATTGCGGTACAGCACGTCGGCATCCGCCATCTCGACCACGCTGCCGTGGTGCATCACCATCACCTGGTCCGAGATGTACTTGACCACCGACAGGTCGTGCGAGATGAAGATATAGCTCATGCCATATTCGTCCTGCAGGTCTTGCAGAAGGTTCAGCACCTGGGCCTGCACCGAGACGTCGAGCGCCGACACCGATTCGTCGCACACCAGGATCTCGGGCCGCATGGTCAGGCAGCGCGCGATCGCGATGCGCTGGCGCTGGCCGCCCGAGAACTCGTGCGGATAGCGGCCATAGGCGGCGTCCGGCAAGCCCACCCGTCCCAGCAGCTGGCGCGCCAACGCTTCGCGCTCCAGTTCATTGGCGCCGATGCCGTGGATGCGCATCGGTTCCAGCAAAATCTGGCCCACCGTGAAGCGCGGGTTGAGCGAGGCATAGGGATTCTGGAAGATGATCTGGATCCGGCGTTTATACGCCTGGTATTCGCGGTCGGACATGGCCAGCAGGTCGCGCCCCTCGAACAGCGCCGAGCCGCCGCTCGCGCGATGCAGGCGCAGCAGGGTCAAGCCCACCGTGGTCTTGCCCGAGCCCGACTCGCCCACCACGCCCAGGGTCTTGCCGCGGCAGAGGGTGAACGAAACGTCCTTGACCGCCTTGAATTCGCGCTTGCCGAACAGGCCTTCGCGCACCCAGAAACTCTTGGCCAGGTTGTTGACCACCAGCACCGGCTCGTCATCCGGCGCGGTGCCGCGCACGCGCTGCGCCGGCGCCCGCTCGGGCGCCTGATCGGGCTCGAGGCCACGCAGATAGTCGTCGATCACCGGCAGGCGCAGCGGTCGCGCATCGAGCGGCGGCCGGCAATGCAGCAAGGCCCTGGTATACGCGTCGACCGGGGCGCCGAACACCTGGCCGACCGCGCCCTGCTCGCGCACCTCGCCGTGGCGCATCACGATCACGCGGTCGGCGATCTCGCCCACCAGCCCCAGGTCGTGGGTGATGAACAGCACCGCCATGCGGCGCTCGCGCTGCAGGCGCGCGATCAGGTCCATGATCTGCTTCTGGATCGTCACGTCCAGCGCCGTGGTCGGTTCGTCGGCGATCAGGAGGCGTGGCTCGCAGGCGATCGCCATCGCGATCATCACCCGCTGTTGCTGGCCGCCCGACATCTGGTTCGGGTAGGCGTCGATCTTCCGGTCCGGATCGGGAATGCCGACCTCGTGCAGCAGCGCCAGGGTGCGCGCCCGCGCCGCGCGCCTGCTCATGCCCAGGTGCAAGCGCAGGACTTCGCCGATCTGATAGCCGACCGTGAACACCGGATTGAGCGAGGACATCGGCTCCTGGAAGATCATCGCGATCTCCTTGCCGCACAGCGCGCGCCGCTCGCGCGCAGGCAGGCCGAGCAGTTCGCGGCCGGCGAAGCGGATGCTGGAGGCGGGATCGATGACGGTGGTCGCCGCGGGCAAGAGGCCCATCACGGCCAGCGAGCTGACCGACTTGCCGCTGCCGGACTCGCCCACCAGCGCCACCGTGCCGTCGTCCGGGACGTCGAACGAGACGCCCTTCAAAGCCTCGAACGTGTGCCGCTTGTCGGTGCGAAAGGCGATGCGCAGGTCGCGTACCTGCAGCAGGGGCGTGGTTGCTGGGGTCATATCGGGCATCATTTGATCTTGGGATCGAGTGCGTCGCGCAGCGCGTCCGCGAACAGCGAGAAGCTCGTCACCAGCAGCGCCATCGCGCCCGCCGCCGCCGCCAGCTGCCACCACTTGCCGAGGATCAGTTCATTCTGCGCCTCGTTGAGCATGCTGCCCCAGGATACGGTGCCGACCGGCACGCCAAAGCCCAGGAACGACAGGATCACCTCGGCCTTGATGAAGCCCACCACCAGGATCGACATCTGCACCAGCGCCACGTGCGAGACGTTGGGCAGGATGTGGCCGAACATGCGGGCCCAGGGCGAGGCGCCGATGGCATCGGCCGCCATCACGTATTCGCGCGCGCCGTGCTTGATGTATTCGGCGCGCATCAGGCGATAGGGGCCGGTCCAGCCGGTCAGGCCGAGGATCAGCACGATGGTGGCCACGCCTTTTTGCTGGAGCACGGCGGCCACGGTCAGGATCATGAGGATCGCCGGGATCGCCGTGAAGATGCTGTAGAACCAGTTGAACAGGTCGTCGACCCAGCCGCCATAAAAGCCCGAGACAGCGCCGAACAGCGTGCCGAGCGCCACCGCCAGCAGGGCCGCGACCAGCCCCACCACGATCGAGGTCTCGCCGCCCTTGATGGTTTTCTTGACGATGTCGTGCCCCCATTTGTCGGCGCCGAACGGCAACGTCGTGCGCTTTTCCACTGGCGGATGGGTCTGCGCGACCTGCGCCCTGAGTTCGGCCAGCTCCTCCGCCAGCGGATCGAAGGCGTTCGGCGGCGTCGTGCGCGGCAACTGGGCCAGCGCCAGCGCACGCGCCGTGGGGTCGGCGCCGACGAACGTGGGCGGCGCATAGTTGACCGCAACCTCTTCTTCCCAGTCACTCGCCAGCATGCCCGTGGCCGACAACAACACCAGCAGCAGGAAACCGGCGACGACGGCCAGCGCCGCCATCCCGACGCGGTCGGCGCACAGGCGCCGCCAGGCGAGCGCCCACAATCCGGGAGAGCGCATGTGCGCGCTCGTGTTCAGGGTGGCCGTCATCGCTATTTGAGCTGCACGCGGGGATCGACCGCCTGGTACAGCAGGTCGGCCAGCAGGTTGAACACCATGGTCGCGGCGGCCACGTAGACCGTGATCGCCTTGATCACCGGGAAGTCGCTGCGTTCGACGGCCAGGATCACCTCGCGGCCGATGCCGGGAATGCCGAAGAAGCGCTCGAGCAGGAAGGCGCCGATCAGCAGCGCCGGCAGGTTGGCCATCACGTGAGTGATGATCGGGATCGCGGCATTGCGCAGCACGTGGACCCAGACGATGCGGCCCTCTCCCAGGCCTTTGGCGCGCGCGGTGCGCACGTAGTCCTGCCCTGCCTCGTCGAGCACGAAGCTGCGGTACAGGCGCAGCGTCGGCGCGATCGAGACCGCCAGGCCGATGATGATCGGCAGCAGCGCATAGCGCAGCAGGTTCTCGCCCAGGCTATTGCCCCAGCCCTGGACCGGAAACAGGCCCAGCTGATAGGCGAAGACGTACTGGAACACGATGATGTAGACCAGGATCGAGATCGACATCCCCACCGTGCAGGCGACCATCACGGCACGGTCGGTCAGCGAGCCGCGCACGAAGGCGATCGCCAGCGCCAGCGCGACGCCCAGCACGGTCTCGAGCACGGTGAGTGGAATCAGGACCGTGAGCGACGGCCCCAGGCGGCTCTTGATGATGTGCGACACCGGCTCGCCGGTGCTCCAGGCGTTGCCGAAGTCGAAGGTCAGGATCTGCTTGACGAAGATCCATAGCTGCACAGCATAGGGCTGGTCGGTGCCCAGCTGGCGCCGGATGTTCTCGATCGCGCCGGCGTCGGCCATCTTGCCTGCCAAAAGATAGGCCGGGTCGCCGCCGACCCAGTTGAACAAGAAAAACACCAGCAGCACCACGCCGCCCATTGTCGGCACCATCTGCCACAGCCGGCGCAGGACATAAGCAAACATCGCACTCCCGAATTTGCGGATTGGGCGAACGGGCCGCCCCAAGGATTGCCACCAGCCCAAATTCTAGGCGGCAAAAAACGACACGATAGCGCATATCCGCACGCGCCGACAGCCGCGCAATCTTATGCCCCGATAGTTGCAGGTTATTGCCACGTAATGACACAGGTATCAATATTTCATATAAGAACCTTGCCATCCTCCTTCGGCACACACAACGTGCTGACGGCAATATCATGCCCAAAAAATAAAGTTTGAACGAATCAAATTCCACATCCAACTATATTTGTCGCATGAACTATCGCAGTCCGAGTTTTGTGACTTTTGTGTGACTAGCAAAAAAAATTCAGATTGTAAAGACAAGCCATCAAGTAGTTGTATTTTGCTCGGCGCCGACGTTACCAATTGACACTGTCGATTGGTCAATGTTTTTATTGTTAAGTAGCAAAAACATGCCGTGTCCATATCACACGGCGATTCACTGACTTTTACTGGCCGGCGCGACCCGCCGCCAGGTCTTACGGGGAAGACTGACTATGATGGTTGAAACTGTGTTATCTCGATCGGTGCGCCTGATCTGCGCGGGCGGCCTTGCCGTCGCCTGCACGGCGGCCCACGCCCAGGATACGGCGCCTGCCGCCGAATCGCTGCAGCGGGTGGAAGTGACCGGCTCGCGCATCGCGACCGCGAACCTGGAAAGCGTCAGCCCGGTGACCGTGGTGAACGCCAAGGACATCAAGATGGAAGGTGTCCGTTCGGTCGAGAACCTGCTGAACAACCTGCCCCAGGTGTTCGCCGACCAGGGCGGCTCGGTGTCGAACGGCTCGTCCGGCACCGCCACCGTCAACCTGCGCAACTTCGGCGCCGACCGCACCCTGGTGCTGGTCAACGGCCGCCGCCTGCCGGCCGGCAGCCCGCGCAATACCGCGGCCGACCTGAACCAGATTCCGGTGGGCCTGATCAAGCGCGTCGAAGTACTGACCGGCGGCGCCGGCGCCATCTACGGCTCGGACGCCGTGGCCGGCGTGGTCAACTTCATCATGGACGACCGCTTCCAGGGCGTCCAGATCGACGCCAACTACCAGTTCTACAACCACGACCAGAACGGCGGCCCGGTGGCCGACGCCGCCAAGCGCCGCAATTTCGCGCTGCCGGGCGACAAGGGCGCCGACGGCAAGGTCAAGGACATCAGCCTGACCATGGGCGGCAACTTCGCCGACGGCAAGGGCAATGCCGTGGTGTTCTTCGGCTACAAGAAGGAAGACGCGCTGCTGCAATCCGAGCGCGACTTCACGTCTTGCGCGCTGGGCGGCGCCAGCCGTGGCGACGTCTTCAACTGCGGCGGTTCCGGCACCAGCTTCCCCGGCCAGTTCATCACCGCCACCGGCCTGAAAACCGTGGCCGACGCCAACGGCAACGTGCGTAACTACGTGGGCGCCAGCGATGCCTACAACTTCGGTCCGCTGAACTACTTCCGCCGTCCCTCGGAACGCTACACCTTCAGCTCGTTCACCCACTACGACATCAACGACAAGGCCCGCCTGTACGCCGAGGCCAGCTTCCACGACGACAGCACCGTGGCCCAGATCGCGCCATCCGGCCTGTTCGGCCTGGACGCTTCCGGCGCCAATGCGATCCGCTGGGAAAATCCTCTGCTGTCCGACGCCTGGCGCAGCGCACTGGGCATGACCGGCCCCGGCGACACCGCCGACGTCGTCATCCTGCGCCGCAACGTCGAAGGCGGCGGTCGCCGCGACGACCTGCGCCACACCTCGTACCGCGGCGTGATCGGCGTCAAGGGCGATATCGGCAACTGGAGGTACGACGCCTTCGCCCAGGTCGGCAAGGTGCTGTACTCGGAAACCTACTTCAACGACTTCTCGGTCTCGCGCAGCGCGCGCGCGCTGAACGTGGTCCCGGGCGCCAACGGCCAGCCGGTCTGCGCCAGCACCCTCAACGGCGTCGACCCGAACTGCGTCCCGTACAACATCTGGCGCCTGGGCGGCGTGACTCCGGAAGCGCTGTCCTACCTGCAGACCCCGGGCTTCCAGAAGGGCCACACTTCGCAGACCGTGCAGGGCATCAACCTGTCGTCCGACCTGGGCGAATACGGCATCAAGCTCCCCACCAGCAGCGAAGGCGTGGGCATCGCGCTCGGCTGGGAACACCGCACCGAAAAGCTCGAGCTGAACTCGGACGTCGCCTTCGAGTCAGGTGACCTGGCCGGCCAGGGCGGCCCGACCAAGAACGTGAGCGGCCAGTTCAGCGTGCGCGACTACTTCGCCGAAACCCGCATCCCGATCCTGCAGAACGTGCCGTTCGCCGACCAGCTGACCATGACCGGCAGCTACCGCAAATCGGATTACTCGACCGGCCAGGACACCGACTCCTACGGTTTCGGCCTCGAGTGGGCGCCAGTGAAGGAAGCGAAGTTCCGCTTCAGCTACCAGCGCGCGGCGCGCGCCGCCAACGTGGTCGAGCTGTACACCCCGTCCGGCCTGGCGCTGTTCGGCATGGGCGCCGATCCTTGCGCCGGCGCCAATCCGGCCGCGACCCTGGAACAGTGCGCGCGCACCGGCGTGACCGCTGGCCAGTACGGCAACATCCTGAATTCGCCGGCCCAGCAGTACAACCAGATCATCGGTGGCAACACCAACCTGGAACCGGAAGAATCGGATTCGTACACCCTGGGCCTGGTGCTGACCCCGACCCGCAATACCTCGCTGACCATCGATGCCTTCGACATGAAGGTCAACGGCACGATCGGCGGCCTGCCGGCATCGACCACCCTGACCCAGTGCCTGGAAACCGGCGACCCGCAGTTCTGCGGCCTGATCACGCGTGACCGCCTGGGCAGCCTGTGGGCCCTGGAAAGCGCCAACATTGTCGCCACCAACCAGAACCTGGGCATGAGCTCGACCAAGGGCGTCGACCTGGGCGCCAACTGGAACACCAAGCTCGGCGCATGGGGCAGCCTGAACCTGTCGTTGATGGGCACCTACCTGAAGGAGTTCAAGCAGGAAGACTTCCCGGGTTCGGGCGAGTACGACTGCGCCGGCCTGCACGGCACCACCTGCGGCGTGCCGCTGCCGAAATGGCGTCACAAGGTGCGCGCGGTGTGGGGCACCCCATGGCGTGGCGTGGAGCTGGGCGCGACCTGGCGCTACGTCAAGGGCACCGACCTCGACTCGACCAGCGAGCAGCCTCTGCTGAGCGGCACCTTCCAGGCAGCCGACGCACGCCTGGGCGCGCGCAACTACCTGGACCTGACCGCCGGCTGGCAAATCAACCAGATCTTCGCTCTGCGCGCCGGCATGAACAACGCGCTGGACAAGGATCCGCCACTGTCGGGCGTCGTGGCTGAAGTCTTCGGCAACGGCAACACCTACCCGCAGGTGTACGACGCGATGGGCCGTCACGTATTCCTGAACCTGACCGCCAAGTTCTGATCAGCTGAGCTGGAACAAAAAAACGGCGCACCTCGGTGAACTGACCCCCAAAAGTTGGACACAACTTTTGGGGGTTTTTCATGACCAAGTACGATGAGCAGTTCAAGCTCGCAGTCGTGCAAGAATATTT
>NZ_JBNDJE010000017.1:0-113741 GCF_050434805.1 Massilia sp. UYP11 | reverse complement strand
GGACTGCTGAACCCAGCAATCAAGTCGTCGAGCATAGCCTTTGCTCGGAACAAAGGCCAGCTACGGCGAGGAAAATGATCGCACGGCACTGAACAATTAGGCTCTCGCAAATCTCTTATGCAAGATCTGCTCTGCAAATTCCGTCTCTCCACCTTGATGACATTGGCAGTGTGCATCACAGTGGCATTGACCGTGGCGCTGCAACTGGCAGTGGTGAACCATTTCGCCGTGCGCCAGGCGAATGCCGAAGCCGAGTTGCGCCTGCAACAACTGTCGTGGCAGATGCGCGATGCGCTCAATCGCGTCGTGGAGCAGGCCGTCGGCGACGCCCGCATGCTGGCCGCGCTGCCGTCGGTGCGCCAGGCGCGCAATCCCGCCGCCGCGCGCGTCATGCTCGAGAGCCTGCAGCAGACCTTCCCCGACTACGCCTGGATCGGCATGGCCGATGCCAATGGCAAGGTGGTGGCCTCGACCAAGGGTTTGCTGGAGGGGAACGACGTCAGCAAGCGCCCCTGGTTCGATGCCGGCCGCGACGGCGTGCGCGCCAGCGACTACCATCCGGCGCTGCTGCTGGAAAAACTGATGCCGCACAGGGCCGACCCCTGGCGCTTCGTCGACGTGTCGACGCCCGTGTTAAGCCACGAGGGCAAGCCGTTCGCCGTGCTCGGCCTGCACCTGAGCTGGGAATGGGCGCGGCGCCAGGCGCGCATGCTGCTCACGCCGGCGCTGCGCGAGTACGGCGCCGAGATCCTGGTCGTGCGCGCGGACGGCACCGTCATGCTCGGGCCGCAGGAGCTGCTCGAGCAGAAAATCGATACCGCCAGCCTGCGCCGCGCCACCCTGGGCGACACCGGTGCGCTGCGCGAAGCCTGGCCGGACGGGCGCACCTATCTCACCGGATTCAGCCAGACCGGCCATGCCGGCAACCCGGCCACGTTGCAGTGGTCGGTGCTGGTGCGGCAGGATGAAGAAAAAGCCCTGCATGGCGCCAGCGAGCTGAAGCGTCGCATGCTGGCCTGGAGCGCATTGTTGGGTCTGCTGCTGGTGCTCGCGGCCGCGCTGCTGGCACGCCGCCTGGCGCAGCCGATGGCCCAGTTGGGCCAGGCGATCGAACGGGTGACCCAGGCGACGGCGAGCGGGGAAGACTTGCCGGAGATCCCGCAGATCCGTGGCTTTCATGAAGCAAACATGTTGTCGCGCACGATGCGCGATCTGGTCAGCAGCGAAGCGCAGGTTCGGCGCGCGCTGCAGCGGATGAACGAACATCTCGAGACGGCGGTGGCCGAACGCACCGCCGAGCTCAATGCGCTGCTGCTGCGCGACGTGATGACCGGCTTGCCGAACCGGCGCGCGCTCATGGAGACCTTGCCCGAGGCCATGGCCCGGGCCTCGCGCAGCGCGATGCCGGCGGCGCTGCTGTTCATCGACATGGACGGCTTCAAGGCGGTCAACGACACCCACGGCCACGAGGAAGGCGACGAGCTGCTGCGCCAGTTCGGAGCGCGCCTGGCGGCGGCCGTGCGCAAGACCGACCTGGTGGCGCGCCTGGCCGGCGACGAATTCGTGGTGGTGCTCGAGATGCTGGCCACCTCGGGCGACGCGGAAGAGACCGCGCGCAAGCTGCTCACCTGCATCCGCGAGCCCTATGCCTTGCGCACCACCGAGGTCACGGTGGGCGCCAGCATCGGCGTGGCGCTGTTCGCGCCCGGCGACAAGCCCGACCTGGACGCCTGGCTGGCGCGCGCCGACCAGGCCATGTACGCCGCCAAGCGCGGCGGCAAGAACGCCGTCAGGCTGGCCGCAGCGCCGGTCCGGCATGCCGTGGCGACCGCTGCCGGTTCCGGCTCGTCCCCCGAGTTCCCAGCATGACCCAGATCAGCCAGATCATTGCCACCATCAAGCGCCAGCTGAAGCTGCAGGGCCTGACCTACCGCGACGTCGCCGTCGCGCTCGACCTGTCCGAACCGAGCATCAAGCGCCTGTTCGCCAGCGAGCAGTTCACGCTCGAGCGCATCGTGGAAATCTGCAGCCTGCTCGGCTTTACCCTGGCCGAGATCGCGCAGGAAGCCCAGAACGGCCAGCGCCGCCTGCGCACCCTGAGCGTCGAGCAGGAGGGCGAGCTGGTGCAGGACGACAAGCTGCTGCTGGTGGCGGTGTGCGCGCTGAACCATTGGCGCATGCTCGACATGCTGGGCGTGTATCGGCTGAGCGAGGCGGAATGCCTGCAATACCTGCTGCGCCTGGACCGCCTGCAACTGATCACGCTTCTGCCCGGCAACCGCATCCGCGTCAACGTGGCGCGCGACTTCGACTGGCTGGCCGACGGCCCGATCCGGCGCTACTTCAATGGCCAGGGCATGCCCGAATTCGTGGCCGGCGGCTTCGATGGCGCCGGCGAGACCCTCGATTTCGCGCATGGGATGCTCACCGATAGCGCGCGCGCCAAGCTGCAGCACGAGCTGCGCCTGATGCGCGCCCGCTTCGCCCAGCTGCACGAGGAAAGCCTGGCCGCACCGCTGGCGCAGCGGCGCGGCAGCGGCCTGCTGCTGGCGCTGCGCGAATGGGAGCCGGCGGCGTTCGCCGCGCTGCGCCGCTGACGCCGATGCGGCCGGAATCGTCGTAAAGATTGCTTCCGTTAACGGTTCGGTGTACGGTAGGCAGCAACGCATGAGCCGTGCGCCGGATCAAGGCGGGCCGTCAGGCCATGCGCCGGGTCATGAGTCAGGCAAACGCGAACCGAAACGCGCGTTTATGTGAGGTATAAGACAGATCAGGCTGCCATAACAGGCGGATAGTAGGTGTCAGGGAGAGATTGACGCCATGAGAATGTCCATCGTCGCATTGGCCGTGCTCGGAGGGAGCGCGGCCTGCGCTTCGGCGCAGAACGAACCGGCCCGTCAGTATGCGGAGGGCGCCGGCGCCGGGGCGATCCAGGAAGCCGTCTGCGGGGCCGACTGCCTGAGCCAGCTGCAGCTGACCGCGCGCGCCGAGACGGTGCCGGCCGAGTCGTCGATCTTCATGCTCGAGGGCGAGCCCGATAGCGCATCCGGCATCGCGCGCTCGCCCGAGCGCGAGTGGCGCAGCAGCGTGACCGCAGGGCGCCAGTACAACGTCGACTACACCGCCCTGAACGAAGTCGGCGATCCCTTCCAGGGCGGCCTGGCGGCGCAGGCGGCGCCGCGCGGCATACGCGCCGACGACAGCGAAGGCTTCGAAGGCCGCTTTGCCGGCGTCAGCGCCGGCGCCAAGTGGCGCAAGGGCGACGTCGACGGCTCGCCGTCGGGACGCGCCTGGGGCATGACGGTCGGCGTTAACCTGGGCCCGCTCAACATCCGGGCCGCCCACCAGAATCGCAACGTGGCCAAGGTGACCCGCTACAACGAGGTCGACATCACGATGGCGGCCCGCAATTCCATCGTCGCCGCCAATATGCGCTTCGACTGGGGCACGGCCTATACCGCCTACAGCGCCAACCGCGGCTGGGGCAATTCGCCGCTGTTCAATCCCGACAATCCGTATGGCGCCAGCGTCGCCGCCACGCGCTCGACCGACAGCCGCGATGTGCTGATGGGCGTGGCGATGCCGGTATCGCGCCAGACCACGCTGCTGGCATCCTTCGTGCGCCGCAACGACCGCGATCCGGCCGACAACGATGCGCGCCAGCTCGCCGTCGGCGCCACCTATGCGATGTCGCGCCGGATGGATTTCTATGCCGCCTATTCGCACATCCAGCACCTGGCCGGTGCGCACCTGGGCGTCAAGCCCGGCAACGGTTCCTCGCTCAACGTGGGCATGCGGCGCGCGTTCTGAACCCGGGCGCAGTCCGGTCGCGCAGGCGTGCGCTGCGACACGGGGCGGCGAAATTCAGTACTCTGTCTCCATGGTTCATCAACACTTATGGAGGCAAACATGACTGGCACCAGCACACTCGATCCGGACAACTTCCCGGAACGCCCGGACCGCAACCTGGGCAAGGGCCACGGCATCGACGCGCTCGGCCCGAGCGATATTTCGGACACCGGCAGCGACGTCGTCGGCGGCCCGGGCTTTGCCGGCAATCTCGATCCCGACCAGGTGCTCGACTTCGATGAAGGCACGACCTCGGACCTTGAAGCCAGCCACGCCGGCGACACCGCCGGACCTGACGTCGGCGACGCCGATTTCTCGGGCGACAGCGACATGGGCGGCACCGGAGAACGCGCCGCGGCCGGCCGCGATACGGTGGCCAAGGATGGCGCCGACATCGATACCGACCGCATCGAGTCCATCCCCGATCTGCCGCTGACCGAGGAGGACACCGCGTTCTTAACGAGCCGTCCGCCGACTCAGGACGAAGGCCGCTAGCAGCGCGCCGCCGCCCAGCAGGGCGGTGGTGATCTGTTTCGAGCGCAGCTGCGCCGCGGTGTACGGGCTGCGCTCATGGGTCTGGTAAATGCCCTGGCGCTCGCGCAGCTCACGCGTATGGTCGGGCTTGTGCAGGGCGTCGCGGCGGCCCGGGTCGGCCGGCGCGTCCGATGTCTGGCCCTTGAACATGGTTGCCGTCACGTATTTGTCGAAGGCGCGCGGCAGGAAGCGGGCGCCCGACGAGTTCATCTTGGCGGCGCCGCCGACGAACAGGTCGCGCTTCGGATGCTGGGCCGCGTACAGGATGGCGTCGGCCACCAGCTCCGGCGCATACACCGGCGACGGCAGCTTCGGCTCCTTTTCCATGTAGTTCTTGGCGTGCACTGCGAACATGGTGTCGATGCCCGACGGCTTGACCAGGGTGACCGACATCGGCGCGCCTTCCTTTTCCAGTTCCATGCGCAGCGAATCGGTGAAGCCTTTCACCGCGTGCTTGGACGCCGCGTACATGCCCTGCAGCGGAATGCCGTGGTCGGACAGTTCGCTGCCCAGGTTGATCAGGGCGCCGCCGCCACGCTGCTTCATGCGCTTGACCGCTTCCAGCGAGCCGTTCACGACGCCCCAGAAATTGGTCTGGAACAGGCGGTGGTGGTCTTCGGGCGCGATGTCCTCGATGCGGCCGAAGATCGAGATGCCGGCATTGTTGACCCAGGTGTCGATGCGGCCGAATGCGCGGATGGCGGCGTCGCCGATGCGTTCGACGTCGTCGATCTTGCCGACGTCGGCGGCGACGGCGATGACGTCGGCGCCGCCGGCGCGCAGCTCGTCGACCAGTTCGTCCAGCGCGTCGTCGGCGCGCGCGGCCAGCACCAGGCGCGCGCCGCGCCCGGCGGCCATGCGCGCGGTCGACAGGCCAATGCCGCTGGTGGCGCCGGTGATGACCATGACTTGCTCATTGATCCTGCGGAGTTTGACTGACATGGGGTGATCCTTTCCTTGTTCGTTGTGCGGGGAAGGACCGCCGCGTTCGCGTCGGCGATGCGCGGCGGGCCACGAGTTAGTGAATTGTTCACTTCGTGACTGAGTTTGCTATTTCAAGGGATTGTCTGGCGCGCGGGTGAGCGGCGGGTGCCGCCCATGCCAGGATCCGACAAAAAAACGCCGCCCCACCAGCGGCGGGAACGGCGTCGGGGAGACGGGGATGCTGCGGGTGCTGCGGGCGCCGCGTGCCGCGGGCAGCTTACTTCCTGGTGTAGATCTGGTCGAAGATGCCGCCATCGGCGAAGTGCGTCTTCTGGGCCGCGGTCCAGCCGCCCAGATCGCTGATCTTGAATAGCTTGATCTGCGGGAACTGCGAGGCATACTTCTTGGCGAACTTGTCGACCGCCGGGCGAAAGTAGTTCCTGGCGATGATGTCCTGGCCTTCGTCGCTGTACAGGTATTCCAGGTAGGCCTGGGCCACCTTGCGGGTGCCTTTCTTGTCGACGTTCTTGTCGACCACGGCGACCGGCGGCTCGGCCAGGATGCTCAGCGACGGCGCGACGATCTCGAATTTATCGGGACCGAGCTCGCGCAGCGCCAGCAGCGCCTCGTTTTCCCAGGCCAGCAGCACGTCGCCGATGCCGCGCTCGACGAAGGTGGTGGTCGACCCGCGCGCGCCTGAATCGAGCACCGGCACGTTCTTGTACAGGGCGCCCAGGAACTCGGCCGCCTTCTGCGGATTGCCGCCCGGCTGGCGCAGCGCGTAGCCATAGGCCGCGAGGTGGTTCCAGCGCGCGCCGCCCGAGGTCTTCGGATTCGGCGTGATCACCGAGATGCCCGGCTTGACCAGGTCGTTCCAATCCCTGATCTTCTTCGGATTGCCCTTGCGCACCAGGAACACGATGGTCGAGGTGTAGGGCGAGCTGCGGTACTGCAGCCTTTGTTCCCAGCCCGGATTGATCAGGCCCCTGTCGCGGATGGCGTCGATGTCGTAGGCCAGCGCCAGGGTGACGACGTCGGCCTGCAGGCCGTCGATCACCGAGCGCGCCTGCTTGCCCGAACCGCCGTGCGATTGCTTCACGTTGACGTTGTCGCCCGTCCTGGCTTTCCAGTGCTTGGCGAAGGCCGCGTCGAACTCATGGTACAGCTCGCGCGTCGGGTCGTACGATACGTTGAGCAGGTTGACGTCGGCGGCAAACGCCGGGGCCTGTACCAGCAGGGTCAGTGCTGCCAGCGAACGGATGAAGGTTGTGCGAAGCATTTATTATCTTTCTGGAGGGTGGGAACCCATAGCCTAAGGTCTCGACCCACAGAGAGAAAACGAATAAATTCACACAACCATATGCGCTTTTTCAGCATCGTTCCAGGATGGATCAGTGTGCCTTGGAAAGAATGAGCAGCCAGCGGCGGAACAGCAGGATCTCGACGTGGCCGGCCTCGACGCCGGTATCGCATTCGATGACCGGATTGACCGCATAGAAGCGCTTGCGGAAATCACGGGTGACGAGAATTTCTCGACGGCCAATGCGCGCCAGGAAGGGGACAGGTGCGTGTTCCAGGCCGAAGGAGCTGTTCAGAGTGGTCATGTTCGTTTCCTTGAATCGTAGTGGTTGTGCAGTAAGGAAAGAATAACACAACTACTGTATAAATCTACAGCTACTGTTCGGATATACAGTAAATTTTTGTGTGTGTGGCTTTTTCGCCAAGTCAGTCATAATCGATGCCATGAGCAATGTCCTACCGCGTCTTCACCGTTTTGCCGCCGCCCGCTTCTCGCCGGAAGGCGCGTACGGGCTCCATCTCACGGTCGGGATCGTGTTCCTGCTGCTGGCGATGGCGGGCTTCGCCCACCTGGCCGGCGCGCTCAATGCCGGCGCCCCGATCACCCGGCTCGACGTGGTGGTGGCCAACTGGCTGCACGCGCACGCCAGCCAGGGCGGCCTGCTGCGCGACGCGCTGCTGGTGGTCACCCACGCCCACAGCACGCCCGGCGTGCTCGCGATCGCCTTCGGCGTCGGCGTCTGGATGGTTCGGCGCGGGCACCGCTATTGGATCGTGGCGCTGATCTCGAGCGTGCCGGGCGGGATGCTGCTCAATGTGGCGCTCAAGCATACCTTCGAGCGCGCGCGCCCCCATTTCTCCGAGCCCATCCTCACCCTCAGCACCTACAGTTTCCCGAGCGGGCACACGATGGCCGCCACCGTGCTGTACGGCCTGCTGGCCTGCTATGTCGCGCGCCATGCCGGGTCATGGATGGGGCGGGTGCTGCCCTTCGTGCTGGCGGCGCTGATGATCGGCCTGGTCGCGTTCTCGCGCATGTACCTCGGCGCGCACTACCTGACCGACATCCTTGCCGCGCTGGCCGAGGGCTGCGGCTGGCTGGCAGTCTGCATCGGCGGCGTCGCCACCCTGAACCGGCGCCGGGCCGCGCGCGCGCGGCGCGCGTCCGGCCGGGCGCCGCGACAAGAGATATAAGCGTTGTAGAAAAGGAGATTCCCGGATGCGCACCCTCGTTCACCTGTCCGACCTGCATTTTGGCCGTGTCGACCAGGCGCTGCTCGGCCCCTTGCGCGAACTGGTCGAGCGCATTGCGGCCGACGTGGTCGTGATCTCGGGCGACCTGACCCAGCGCGCCAGGGTCGAGGAATTCGAACAGGCGCGCGCCTTCCTCGATTCGCTGCCCGGCCCGCAGATCGTCGTGCCCGGCAACCACGACATCTCGCTGTACAACGTGTTCCGCCGGTTCGCCAGGCCCCTGTCGCGCTACAAGCGCTACATCACCGATGATCTCGAACCCGCGTTCATCGACGACGAGATCGCCGTGGTGGGCGTCAACACCGCGCGTTCGCTCACTATCAAGGATGGCCGCATCAGCCACGACCAGGTGGCGGGGCTGCGCCGGCGCCTGGCCGGGCTCCCGCCGCAGGTCACGCGCATCGTCGTCACCCACCATCCCTTCGATTTGCCGGAACACTTCGAAAAGCGCGACCTCGTGGTGCGCGCGCCGATGGCGATGGAAGTGTTCGCCGAGACGAACGTCGATATCCTGATGGCCGGCCACATGCATGCCAGCCACGCGGGCAGCACGGCGGCGCGCTACCAGATCGCCGAATATGCGGCGCTCGTGGTCCAGGCCGGCACCGCCACCTCCACCCGCGGGCGCGGCGAAGTCAATTCGTTCAACGTGGTGCGGGTCGCGCCGCAGCGGGTTGAGATCGACCGCTATGGCTGGGACGTGGTGGCGGGCAGGTTCGCCCTGGTCACGACCGAGAAATTCGTGCGCGCCGGGAGCATCTGGTCGCCGCACAGCGACGGGATGCTGGCGGCGGGACTGTAACCGTCCCCGTATTGCCGCCCCGTGTTACCGGCCCGTGTTACCGGCCCTACGCGCATCAGATCCAGTATTCGGTCAGCCTCGACATCATCTCGCGCAGCCGGTCGCCCCACGGCCGCCGCTTCCAGTCCTCGAGCTTGATCTCTTTCGAGTGGCGCAGGTCTTCCTTGAACGCCGCTTCCATGTCGCGCCCGAAGTGTGGATCGAGCACCACCACATTGACTTCGTAGTTGTGGATGAAGCTGCGGCGGTCGATATTGGCCGAGCCGATCGACGACCACATGCCGTCGATCACCGTGGTCTTGGCGTGCAACACCGCCACCTGCAGCTGGAAGATGCGCACGCCCCCTTCGAGCAGCTCGTGGTAGAACGACTCGCCCGCATACTTGATGAAATCGTGGTCCGACACGCCCGGCAGCACCAGCTGCACGTCGACCCCGCGCTGGGCCGCCGCGACCAGGCTGTCGACGATCTGGCGGTCCGGTACGAAGTAGGCCGCCGTCAGGTGGATCGACTTCTTCGCTTCGCCGATCGCCAGCACCAGCGATTTATAGATTTCCGAATCGCGGTCGGGCGAGGTGGCCAGCACCCGCACCACTTTCTCGCCCACCGGGGCGAGCTGGGGGAAGTACTCGACCGCGGGCAGCTCGCCCGCGTCCTGGTGCACCCAGTTGTCGATGAAGGCCCATTGCAGGGCGCCGACGGCCGGTCCCTCGATCTTGATGTGGGTGTCGCGCCAGCCGACGTCTTCCTGGTTGACCTTGCCGGGGCGTTTGTTCGAGCGGAACAGCGAGCTGTTGGCATAGGTGCTGCTGATGTTGATGCCGCCGGTGAAGGCGACCTTGCCGTCGACGATCATGATCTTGCGGTGGTCGCGGTTGTTCAGCGCCCATCTGCCGGGCCGCTTGGTCGGGTCGACCGGATTGAACACCAGCACGTTGACGCCAGCCTGGCGCAGGCGCTCGAAGAATTCCTTCGGCGTGGCCAGCGTGCCGACCCCGTCGACGATGATGTTGACGGTGACGCCCTCGGCGCGCTTCTGCATCAGGATCTCGGCGAACTGGGTCCCGATCTCGTCATGGTCGAAGATATAGGTCTCGAGGTTGATCGAGCTCTTCGCATTCCTGGCCGCTTCCATCATGGCGCGCATGGTGGCCGGGCCGTCGAACAGCAGCGAGACCTGGTTGCCGGCGATCAGCGGCACGCCGGTCGCCTGTTCTTCGAGCACCGCCAGTTGCTTCAGGTCGGGCGAGGCGCGCGCCCAGCGCCGCTTGAGCAGCGCCGCCGCCTGTCCATCCTGCAGCTCGCCGCGTTGCGTGGCGACGGTGGGCACGGCCTTGTCGGGCGCGCCGGCGATGGTGCTGCGGTCGGGCAGCGCCTTGCATGAAGCCACCACGCACACGAAACCGATGAGGCCGACCCAGGCGGCGAAGCGCTTCTTGTTCATTTTGTTCCCTTCGAGTACACGGTATCGGGCGGCGGCAGCTGGCGATGGCGCGGGCCCAGGAAGAATTCGACAGGCGAATAGGCGAAGCGCCGGCCCAGTGCCTGCACCAGCAGGATCCAGCGTTTAAAGACGATATTGCGCGCGCGCAGCGCCACCCACAGCGCCAGTCCGAAGCTCACCAAGAGGTTGACGGTGCCGATCAACAGCACGCCGGCGGTGGCGTTGGCGATCTGGGCCCAGGTCATGCCGTAGTCCAGGGCCACCAGGGCGGTGGCGAAGTTGGCCGCCGAGAACGTGATGTGACGGATGTCGATCGGCAGGCCGAGCAGGAAGCCCACGGTGCCGGTGGTGCCGAGCAGGATGCCGAAGAAGAAGTTACCCATCAGGCCGCCGAGATTGCCCTCGACATAGTCGCCCAGCCGCGCCAGGCGCGCGGGGCCCAGCACCCGGCGCAGTCCGCGCAGCTGCCGCACGCGCTGGCCCATGCGCGTGTACAGCGCCTTGTTGTCGTAGTAGCCCGAGATCAGGCCGGCCACGAACAGCCAGACGCCGGCCACGGCGGCGTAGAACAGTGCCGGGCTGTGCAGTGGGTCGATGTCGTTGAGCAGGTGCAGCGCCTTGATCGGGTCGACCAGGTGGTGGCCGGTGTACCAGCGCACGAACTCGGCGATGCCCAGGGCCACCGGAAAGGCCACCAGCACGTTGCCGAGCACCGCCACCATCTGGGTGCGGAACACTTTATTGACCAGTTCGGCCAACTTGTCGACGTCGATGCCGCGCCCGGTCGCGGAGCGATGCAGCGAGGCGGCGATGCGCTGCGCCGTCATGGCCGGCTGCTTGGTGGCGACCGTGAAATGCAGCATGTGGATCAGCACGAAGCCGAGCGAGTAGTTCATGCTGAACAAAAAAGCCTCGACCAGCGGCGGCGTCCTCAGGTAACCCAACAGGATCTTGAACAGCGCCATGAAGCCGACGATGAAGCCGGCGCCCGACGAAGACCACAGCATCTTGCGCAAGTCCTTGCGGTCTTCGGCGATATAGTGCTCGCCGGTGCGGCTGGCGTTCTCGGTGACGTTGCGCGCCAGCAGGTGCACGTTGTCGCGCACCAGGCCGCTGACCTGGTACTTGGTGTTATGGGCCTCGATCAATTCTTCGGCGAGCGAGATCGCGGCGCGCTGGCGCGGGCTGAGCAGCGGCGCATCGGGCACCGTCAGCTGGCCCGGATTGTCGCCCTGCGGCGCCACCGGCAGCAGCACCTCGCCGTCGATGACCAGCTCGTCCATGACCTCATGGGCCGACGGGTGCGCCGGCGCCGGCGCCGGGGTGGGGCTCTGTTCGTCGGTGACGTCGACCAGGAACAGCAGCTTTTGCAGGCGGTCGATGCTCTGTTGCACCGCCACCAGCAGGTAGGTGAGGGCAATGCTGGTGCCGTTCGCCAGCGCCAGGCGCCGGATCTTGAGCACCACGTCTTCGCACTGGTCGAGCATCACCAGGAGGTGGCCCGCGTCGTCGGGACGCTCGCGCTCGCCGGCGAGATAGCGCGCGTAATCATCGAGGTAGCGGTTGGCCTCGATGTTCTGCATCAGGAACGGCGAGTCGAAATTCTCGATCTGGCTGTAGCTGTGCACCAGGCGCGGCTCGAGGCCGAGCGCGCAGATGCGGCAGGACAGGGTGCGGATCGCGTCCAGCAGGCCCTTGAGCGTGACCACGCGCGCGCGGTCGGGCGCGTCGTCGTCCGGCGGCGGGGCATTGGCGATCACGTCGAACAGCAGCATCCATTCGTCGTCGGGCACCGCGCGGATCCATTCGAAGTCGTCCTCGCGGTACAGCACCTGGTCGAGCGCGTCCGATAAATACAGGTTGTCGAGCGCCGGCGGCAGGAAGCGGTAGGCGATGCGGCTCTTGAGTTCGGTGACGAAGCCGTCGTTCGACAGGATGCCGATGTCGCTGTACAGACTGGTGTGCCGCCGTTTCTCGAGCAGGGTGGTGAGGTAGCGCCGCAGCGCCCAGGCCTGGGTCGGATTGCCCTTCAGGAGCTGGGTCAGCGTGCGTACCGCCTGGGCCGGATCGTCAGCGTCCTGCCACACCCAGCGCTGACGCGGGCGCAGGTGGCAGACCAACTCGACCAGCAGGTCGATGTCGTCGCTGTAGGGATCGATCCGTTCGAGAGTAGCAAGCATGAAAACAATTTTTACCGGAAAGCCATAGTGTACGCGACGAGGCCGGTAAATATGGTGTGGCAACGAACAATGCATGGAGGACCGACGCGGCCGTCAGTTATTCCGGCTGGCTGCGGCCGCATGCCAAGGGTGACGAAGTAAAACGAGGAACACCGCCGGTGATGCCGTCCTGGGGGGCTGGTGGGCCGATAACGACGATCCGCACAAGATGCGCAGCGAGGGCGCAGGGCCCTGGGCCTGGACGAGTCCCGGTAGCGGGGCGGCGGGACGGCGGGACGGCGCGTCTGGACGGGGCGGCGCCGGTGCCGCTACACTGGTACGGTTTTGCAATGACGAAGGAAACCATGTACCTCACTTATTACAACGGCCAATGGGCCGAAGGTAACACGCCGCTGTACGGCGCGATGGACCACAGTCTGTGGCTCGGTTCGTCCGTGTTCGACGGTGCGCGCGCGTTGCGCGGCAAGCTGCCCGACCTGCGGCCGCACCTGGAACGCGTCATCGCGTCCGCCGAAAAACTGGGCCTGCGCTGCCCGTTGACGGTCGACGAGATGGAAGCGCTGGTGCGTGAAGGCGTGGCCAAATTCCCGATCGACGCCGAACTCTATATTCGTCCGCTGGTGTTCGGCTCCGAGGGCTTCCTGATCCCGGTCGCCGAGCAAAGCCGGTTCGCGCTGACCCTGTTCGATGCGCCGCTGCCGCCGTTCGCCGGGTTCTCGGCCTGCCTGTCGACCCTGCGCCGTCCGCAGCCGAACATGGCGCCGACCGACGCCAAGGCCTCGGCCCTGTACGCCAACTCGACCCGCGCCATGCGCGAAGCGAAAGAGCGCGGCTTCGACCAGGCCATCATGCTCGACGCCGAAGGCCACGTGGCCGAATTCGCAACGTCGAACCTGTTTCTGGTGCTGGATGACGGCAAGGTGGTGACGCCGGCCCCGAACGGCACCTTCCTGGCGGGGATCACTCGTGCGCGCGTGATGGCGCTGCTGGCCGCGGCCGGCATGCAGGTGGAAGAGCGCAGCGTCAAGGCCACCGAACTGAACACCGCGCGCGAAATTTTCAGCACCGGTAACTATGGCAAGGTCACGCCGTGCACCCGGTATGAAGACCGCACGCTGGAAGCGGGCCCGGTCGCACGCCAGGCGCGCGAGCTGTACCTGGCGTTCACCGAGGCCGCGTAACGCGGCGCAAGCAAAAACGAAAAAGGCCGGCAATGCCGGCCTTTTTCGATGGGTGGAGCGATCAGCCGCGCGCCGGTTCGGCGACGTAGATCTCGACGCGGCGGTTGCGCGCCTTGCCCGCGTTGTCGTTGTTCGAGGCGATCGGTTCGCGCGAGCCGCGGCCTTCGATGGTGATGCGGTTCGGGTTCACGCCGCGGCCAGCCAGGAAGTCACGGGTGCGCGAGGCGCGGTCGACCGACAGTGGCTGGTTGATCGCATCGCTGCCGGTGCTGTCGGTGTGGCCGATGATGACGACATTGGTGCTCGGGTTCTCTTGCAGCGTCTGCGCGAAGCGCTGCAGGATCGGCTGGAAGTTGCCCTTGATGTCGGAGCGGCCGGTGTCGAACGAGATGTCGCTCGGGATTTCCAGCTTCAGGCGGTTGTCCTGGGTCTGGGTAACCTGCACGCCGGTGCCCTGAGTGGCTTGTTCCATCTGCTGCTTCTGCACTTCCATGCGCTTGGACCAGATGTTGCCGATCACGGCGCCCGCGGCCGCGCCGATGGCGGCGCCGCCGGCAACGCGGCCGCCGCCGCCGCCGCTGGTCGTGCCACCGATCAGGCCGCCCAGGCCGGCGCCGATGCCGGCGCCGGTCGCGGTGCCGCGCTGGGTGGTGGACATGTCGGCGCAACCGGTGGCGGTCAGGGCGATGATGGCGACCGCGGCGGTCGTCTTGATGAAGTTTTTATGCATATGCACTCCTTAAGTAAAAAAAAATCCGTTTCGTCGTCACGCCGTTACAGGCGCGACCGCGAAACGGATTGGGTGTTGCGACAAGCGTGACTTGTCATTCTACCGCTATATGCCGCGTCCGCTGATCAGGCGCACCAGGATCATGATGACGGCGACGACGAGCAGGATGTGGATGAAGCCGCCGATGGTGTACGAAGTCACCAGGCCGAGCAGCCACAGGATTACGAGAACGACAGCGATGGTATACAACATGGTGGTTTCTCCTCTACTGTTTGCGCCGGTTGCGCTGTGATTCCAGTATGTACTTGCTCACTGTTGAGTACCGTTCGATGGCGTACATTATGCGCAACTTTTTCGTTTCCGCAATCCGGGAATCCAGCCCATCATGCCCATCAGGCCGGTGCAGCCGATCAGGCAGGTGAGCAGGCCGCCCGCGATCAGGAACACGATGTCTTGCGGCTGCAGGTAACCCGCCCCATCGGGCGTCGGCCCGGCCGACAACAGGCCGAACAGAGTCAGTACGATTCCCCAGATGATGATGCCAATCCATGCCATGCTGTTCATGCGCTTCTCCCACGGTTGATGGTGTCCCACTTTTCGTTTCAGCGTGATTCGATTGTCGGGTCAGCTCATCCATATTTCCGTGCGCTGTCGCACATTGCACTCAGGAAAAAGTTTGGCCGGGACGCTTGCGCAATCCCGGCCATGTGCTAGCCATGCAGTCTGCCTGAATCACGTCATCGGATCCAAGCCCGTGGATTCAGGTCAGCCTGCTTCAGGCAACCGAGCGCAGCCGTCCGTTGACGATGCGCACGCGGTCGCCATTGCGCCATTGCGGTTCGCTGTTCTGGCGGAAGGTGCGCAGGGTGCCGTCGTCCAGGCGCACGCGGATCTCGTAGCTGGTGGTCGCCTTGATATTGCCTTCGACCTGGTTGCCGACCACGGCGCCGCCGATCGCGCCGGCCGCGGTGGCCAGGGTGCGGCCGGATCCGCCGCCGACCTGGTTGCCCAGCAGGCCGCCGATGACGGCGCCGCCGGCGGCGCCCAGGCCGCTGCCTTCGGCGCGCTGGGTGATGGCGCGGACCGATTCGACGTTGCCGCAGTTCGCGCACCAGTCGCGCGCATTGGCGGCTTGAAGCGGCTTGCTTTGCTTGACCGGCGCCGCGGGCGCAGGCGTCGGCGCAAGCTGCTGCACCGGGGCCGCCGGGACGGCCTGGACCGGCGCATAGGGCTGCTGTGCCGGCGCGAGCGGCGCGCCCGGATAGGCGGCGTAGCCCGGCCCCTGGTCGGGGACGTCTTGCGGCAGGGTGGAAGCCAGGGCCAGGCGGTCGGCTTCAGTCAGCTGGCGGTTGGCGGTGCCGCCGATCGAAGAAGGCAGCCAGCCCATGATGGCGGCCGTGCCGACCAGGCAGAACAGCACAACTGCGGCCGCCGCCAGCAGGAGCAGGGGGTGGGCGCGGTTCTTGACGGGATGGTGTGGGGGCGTATTCATCTTTATTCCTTTCATATGGCGTTGACGCCTAGGTACGATGATTGTCTTCAGGAACAACCTGAGGTTCGGTGCGTCACCGTACATACTCGCGCAAGGCGCGACGGTTACGCTCACTGAAATTGTTTGCAAATGTTTCTGGAACGGGGCGCATCCGGCTTGCCGCGTACTGATTCTTACGATTTTCTCCGAGGAAAGAATGAACTCTGCCGTCCATCCGCCCGTCGCCGAGTGTCACAGCAACCGGCTGCTGGCTGCGCTGCCGCCGCAAGAAATGGCGCGCATGCTGCCGATGCTGGACCAGGTCAGGGTCGAGGCGGGGCAAGTGTTGTGCGAAGCCGGCGATCTAATCGAACACATCTATTTTCCCCACGATTGCCTGGTGTCGCTGCTGGGCGTGGCCGAGGGGCGCATGACGCTCGAGGTCGGCCAGGTGGGACGCGAAGGCATGCTGGGGTTGACCAGCGCCCTCGGTCACGACACGACCCAGGTGCGCGCCGTCGTCCAGCGCGCCGGCAACGCCAGCCGCATGGATGGCGCGCGCTTTCGCAGCGAGGTCGAACGCAATCCTGCGCTGCAGAAAGTCCTGTACCGGTACACCGACGCCTTGCTGGCGCAGGCGATCCAGATCGCCGTCTGCAGCCGCTTTCACGTGCTGGAGGCGCGGCTGGCGCGCTCGCTGCTGGTCACGCGCGACCGCCTGCAATCCGATCGGTTCCACCTGACCCATGAATTCCTCGCGCACTCGCTCGGCGTGCGCCGCGTCGGCGTCACCAAGGCCGCCAGCGCGCTGCAGCAGCAGGGCCTGATCGACTATAGCCGCGGCAATATCGAGATCCTCGATCCCGAGGGCCTGGCCGCCGCAGCCTGCAGCTGTTACGCGATCGTCAGGGAAGCCGGCGCCATGCCGGTCGCGGACATGCCGGTCGCGGACATGCCGGTCGCGGACGGCCACGTCGACTAAGCCGGCGACGGCGCTGCGCCCCGGCTGCGCAAGGCCGTCCGGCCGTGCTGGCGAGATTCTTCCACGAACATCAAGGCGCTGGACCCGCTCTCATCGACGGCTTACGGGTACCGCACCAACACAAACGCCCGGCATGCCGGGCGTTTGCTGTCGAGCGGAGACCTGGATCAGTTGGTGGTCTTGACCTGATTGCCGATCACGCCACCGACGGCCGCGCCGCCCACGGTGCCGAGCGCGCTGCCGCCGCTCACCGCGCCGCCCAGCACTGCACCGGCGCCGGCGCCGATGGCGGTGTTGCGGTCTTGCTTCGACATGTTCGAGCAGCCGACCATGCCGAAGGCGGCGGTTGCCAGGGTTGCGGTCACTACCAGCGATTTGATGTTTTTCATGATGATCTCCATTGATGGGGTTATTTCAGGCGCAGGTCATTCCTGACCGATTTGACGCCCTTGACAGTTCGCGCGACCGAGGCCGCCGCGGCTACGCTGTCGGCCGAGCTGACGAAGCCGCTGAGCCGGACAATGCCTTGGTAAGTGTCGACATCGAGATCGGAAACCGTCAGTTCGGGGTCGTGCTTGATGGCGCTGCGCACGCCGGCGCTGATGGCTTCGTCATTGACGGTTTCTTCACTGCCGAAACCGGGAATGCCTGAGGCGCAACCTGCCAGCGGTCCGCAAGCCAGGAAGGCCAGCAGGACTGGAATACTCGCGTGACGCTTGATGCTCGATCCATTCATTCGGGTATGTCGTTTCTCGGTGACTTGGCTCAAGACTAGAGTCCGTTGCTAATTTGATCTGTTCGGCAACACACAGTGACCGCCCCATGTTGTTACAAGGTGTTTCCGCCGCGTCGCGGTTATGGCTTTGTTGTAGGAGAAATGAATGTGCGTCAACGAACTGAGTGCCGTGCATAACAGGTTTATAACGTTCTCTACAACACTTCCCCAGGAGAATATGCGATGAATAAACATCAAGCGATGACCGGGCTTCGCCTCAGCTGCGCCGCCGTAGTACTGACACTGACCGCCTGCGCAAGCCCCGACCAGGCGCCCGCCACGGCCGACGTGGCGGTCTCGCGCAATGCAGTCGAGAACGCCGTGGCGGCCGGCGCCGCCGAACTGGCGCCAGCTGAGATCAGCGCCGCCCGCGAGAAGATGGGACGCGCCAACCAGGCCCTGGCCGCGCGCGACTACAAGCTGGCGCGCGAACTGGCGGTCCAGGCCCAGGCCGACGCCAAGCTGGCGCAGAGCAAGGCCGTGTCGGCCAAGGCGACCGCCGCCTCGACCCAGCTGAACGAAGACTTGCGCGTGCTGCGCGAAGAGGTCGACCGCGCCAACAGCCAGTGAGATCACCCTTGACGTCCGCATTGAACGCATGAGTCCGCGCCGTCGAACGGCGCTTCAACAAGAAGAGGAACAAGAACATGAAAAACCGTAAATCCGCCGTCTCGATCCTGGCCGCCGCCGTGCTGGCCGCCGCCTGCGCCAGCGCCCCGGTGACCACCGCGACCCTGGACCAGGCGCGCGCCGACTTCGTCAGCGCCAACAACAATCCGCAGGTGTCGACCTATGCGCCGCTGGAGTTCAAACAGGCCAGCGAAGCGCTCGATCAGGCCAACCAGGCCGCGCATCGCCGCGAAAGCCTGGCAGATGTCGACCGCCTGGCCTACGTCGCCAAGCAGCGCATCGCCACCGCGCAGGAAGTCGCCAAGGCCAAGGCCGCCGAAGCCGACATCGCCGACGCCGCGCGCCAGCGCGACCAGGTCCGCCTCGAGGCGCGCACCGCGGAAGCCGAGCGCGCCAAGCGCGAGGCCGAAGCCGCCACCGCCGCAGCCCAGCAGGCGCAGGCGCAAGCCCAGGCCGCCCAGCAGCAGAACGCCGCCCTGGCCGAGCGCACCGCCCACCTGGAAGCCTTGCTGAACGACATCCAGGCCGTCAAGACCGAGCGCGGCTACGTGGTGACGATCGGCGACGTGCTGTTCGCCACCAACCAGGCGACCCTGAATCCGAACGGAATGTCGACCCTGCGCAAGCTG
Organism: Massilia sp. UYP11; assembly: GCF_050434805.1. NCBI lineage: Bacteria > Pseudomonadati > Pseudomonadota > Betaproteobacteria > Burkholderiales > Oxalobacteraceae > Massilia > Massilia sp. UYP11. The sequence goes on along the minus strand of NZ_JBNDJE010000017.1, from coordinate 95,057 downwards.
GCCGACGTGATGCGCGAGAACCCGGACCGTACGGTGCTGGTCGAAGGGTTTACGGACAGTACCGGCAGCGCGAGCTACAACCAGGACCTGTCGCAGCGCCGCGCCAACGCGGTCGCCAGCGCCCTGGGCGAAATGGGCGTGCCGCGCGACCGCATCTCGATGAAGGCCTACGGCCAGGCGTTCCCGGTGGCGTCGAACGACAACGCGTCCGGCCGCCAGCAGAACCGCCGCGTCGAGATCGTGCTGTCCAACGATGGCGCGCAGATTCCCCCACGCGCCGCAATGCGCTGAACCACGCTGAAGCACTGAGCTGAACACTGATTGAGGAAATACCATGGAACAGACGAACAACCTGGCGCACGGCTTCGACATCGCGGCGATCCGGCGTGCGGCGGCCAATCTCGATGACGGCGCCGTCACCGAGGGTTACCAGGCCGACCGCGAAGCGGTCATCGCGATGCTCAACGACGCCCTGGCCACCGAACTGCTGTGCGTGATGCGCTACAAGCGCCATTACTACACGGTGGCTGGTCCCAACACGGGTCACATCAAGGCCGAGTTCCTCGAGCATGCCCGGCAAGAGCAGGACCACGCCGACCGCATCGCCGAACGCATCGTGCAGCTCAACGGCTCGCCGAACTTCAACCCGGCCACGTTTACCGCGCGCAGCCATGCCGAGTACGACGAGTCCGACGACGTGCAGGCGATGGTGCGGGCCGACCTGATCGCCGAGCGGGTGGCGATCGAGTCCTACCGCCAGATGATCGCGGTGATCGGCGACAAGGATCCCACCACGCGCAACATGCTCATCGACATCATGGCAGTCGAGGAAGAGCATGCCGACGATATGCGCGACCTGCTGGCGTGAGTCGTCGACCGTTCGGGCGCGGTCCAGGGCCAGGCGCTGGACCGCGCCGGATTGTCCGCGTCCGGCTTTATCAAATGATTTTCAGTGACAGGAGTAGAACATGCTAGAAACTTCCCGCAATACCAACGGCAGCATGCACCCGATCAGCGGCAGCACCTATGCGACCCAGTCCGACATGAAAGCGCTGGTGCGCGATGCCCAGTCGATGCTGACCGCGGCCGCTTCGCTGACCGGCGAAAAGGCCGAGGAGCTGCGCGCACGCGGCATGGAGCTGCTCGACCGCGCCCTGGGTGGCGCCAGCCTGCTGCCGACCCAGGCAGTGGAAAAGGGCAAGGAACTGGCCCACACGGCCGATGTCTACGTGAAGGGCAATCCGTGGCGCACGATGGCGATCGCGGCCGGCGTCGGTGTGCTGCTCGGCGTCCTGCTGAGCCGCAGGCAATAGGGCCGGGGGCAGACGTGGATAAACAAGACGCAATCGTACATAACCCCGGTGTCATCGGCGGCATTTCCAGCCTGTTCAAGAGCCTGTTCGGGCTGGCGGTATCGCGCGTCGAACTGGCGGCGCTCGAGCTGTCCGAGATCCGCAACCACGTGATCGAGCTGCTGGCCATCTTCGCGGCGGCGGTGCTGGCGGTGTGGTTCGCCATCGCCTTCGGCGCCATGACGGTGGTGGCGCTGGCATGGGACGCAATGGGCTGGACCATCCTGCTGATCATGTTTGCGGTGTTCGCCCTGATCACGGCAGTGCTGGTGACGAAGGGACTCGCGCTGCTCAAGCAGAACAAGCTGGCGTTTCCGGCGACGATGAAAGAGCTCAAGAACGACCGCGAAATGCTGTTATAGGCGGTTGTGATAAAGCGGCTGCAATGAGCGGACGGCTGGAATAAACGGGCTCTAGTAAAAACAGGCTGTCATAAGCGGGCTGCAATAAGCGGGCTGTTACAGGCGGGCTGCTGTAGATAGCTGTGATGAGCGCCTGCCGGGACGGGCGAGCATAAGCCGCGATAACAGGCGGTGTCACCAAGGGAGAAAGTATGCAGAATCAAAACGGAACGACAGGATTGGCCGGTCACCAGCACAGCCTCGATCCGGCGGTGCGCAAGGCAGAACTATTGCGTGAGGGCGAGTTCTTCCGAGCAGGCGTGGCGCACGCCAAGGCCAGCATCCAGTACGGCATCAAGCCCGAAGTCATGCTGCACTCGGCGATGGATCACGCGACCTGGGCCTTGCGCGCCCGGGCCGATGCCCTGCTGAAGCCAACCGGAACCAATGTGTCGGTGCTGTTGCCATATGCGCTGGGCGTGATCAATTTCGTACGCCAGCGCCGGCTGGGTAAGCCGGCGGCGGGCGCCGCCCTGGTGCTGGGCGCACTGGGCTGGTACGTCAATCGCAAACGGGCGCGGCAAATACCAGAATAAGGGTAAGCTGTTTTTGACACGTTGCCGCAACGAGTTTGCGGCAATCGCCGGCCAAAATACAGGCTGGAGCGTATGGTCGGCACATGCGGGCAGTCCATGCGACCGATGCGGCTGGCGGATTCGACCGGCACATGCGCAGTCGCCGCCATCCAAGAACGACAGGGCGGATCGTGCAGTACAGAATATGGTGGGGCTTGAGCGGCGTCGCAATCGTTGATTGGACGCCGTCTTTTTTTGCCGGCCGCGGCGCCTTGCCCGTAAGCTGGTTCGTGACAGCGTAGCTTGCCACGCGCTTGCCATGCTCCGCTGCTTGCTCTGGGCATATAACGCACGTCGCGACGGATGGTTGACGCGGCGTGGTATTTTTTCGTTATCGCTTCCTGCGCAAGGCTTGGCATAGATCGCGTGACATGCGCAAGCCGGGCGCTGCGCCCAAGTCCATGGGGTATGCTGGCGTCAATACCGATCGCGAGGCGCAGCATGCATCCATCCAATATCGTCCTGCTCGAATTCCATCCTGACCGCAATGACCTCAGCCCCGACAAGGAATTGCGCAACGGGCTGTCGGTGGCCCTGCGCATGGGCGATACCTTGTGGCTGGCCAATGATGAGTCGCTCACCATCGAGCGCCTGACCCTGGCCGCCGAGGACAAACGCGGCAAGACCAGTTTCGCTCGCGGACACCACCAGTTCGCGCTGCACGACTTTCTGCAGCTGCCCTTGCCACCGCATGACGAAGAAGGCAAGCGCATGCACGAAGCCGATATCGAGGGCCTGGCCAGCGACGGCGACTATCTGTGGGTGACCGGTTCGCATAGCCTGCGCCGCAGGCGGCCGGACCAGGGCGATGGGGGGCGGCGCACGCGCAAGCGCCTGGCCAGCGTCGGCGCCGACGGCAACCGCTATCTGCTGGCGCGCATCCCCCTCGTCAGGCAGGATGGCGGCTTCACGCTGCAGAAGGAGGCCGTGCACAGGGGCAAGCGGCGCACCGCGGCGCTGCTGCGCGGCGACGAGCACGGCAACGAATTGACCGGACTGCTGCGGCAGGACGAGCACTTCGGTCCGTTCCTGGCCATTCCCGGCAAGGACAACGGTTTCGATATCGAAGGCATCGCCCTGGCCGGCACGCGCGTGCTGCTGGGCTTGCGCGGCCCGGTGCTGCGCGGCTGGGCCGCGATCGTCGAAGTGGCGCCGGTCGACGATGGCGAAGAGGGCTGGCTACGGCTGGCGCCGCTCGACGCTGAAGGCGCCCTGTACCGCAAGCATTTTCTCGACCTGGATGGCCTGGGCATCCGCGACCTGTGCGTGCATGGCAAGGATCTCCTGATCCTGGCCGGGCCGACGATGGACCTCGATGGGCCGGTGACGCTGCTGCGCTGGCCCGGCGGGGCGCGGCCGGACAAGGCCTCGGCGCTGAGCCGGGACATGCTCGAACACGTGCTGTCGCTGCCGTTCGGGCAGGGCGTCGATCACCCGGAAGGCATTTCGCTGTTTTCGAGCCGGGACGGGCGCGAAGAAGGGCTGCTGGTGGTGCACGACGCGGCGTCGCCCAGTCGCCAGATCGGCGACAGCATCCTGGTGGCGGATGTCTATACACTGCCGCCGCGGCGTGAAAAGAAATAGGCGAAAAAAACGGCCAGTAGAATGGCCGTCAGTGCGTTTGCCGAAGCGTTGCTTGCCCGGCTTAATGCCGCGGCATCGGTTTGCCGAGCTGCGCCGTCTCGCGCTGCCAGGTCGCGCGCGCCTGCTCCATGCACGACTTGCGTTCGGCCGTCGGCGCCTTGCGGCAGGCGTTCTGCGCCTCCTGCAGCGCCGCGCCGAGTTCCTTGCGCAGCGTCTGCTGTTGCGGATCGTCGCGATACCAGCGCGGCGGGTCGCCTTGCGCGATTTCCTGCGCCTGCTGGCGGCCGACGATCGGGTTGACGGTCGCGTCAGTGCCGGCTTGCGTGGTCGCAGTGGTTTGCGCGGACACGTGAGCCGATGCCGCGAAGGCGGCGCCGGCCAGTGCGCAGGCGCAGGCGCCGCGCACGATGCGGGTGAAAGTAGCCATGGTTGCCTCCAGCTGGTCAATGGCCGGCGCGCCGGCCGGAACGCATGGTGGCGGGCAGGGCGTCATGCGCCTGCCCGCCACCATGCCGGCAAATCAATAGCGGTAGACGCGGCCGTCGACGATGCGCACGCGGTTGCCCACGCGCAGATCGTAGGCGCTGTCCTGGGTCACGGCGCGGTATTCGCCATTATCCATGCGCATATTGATCTGGTACATCTCCGGTCCCGCTGCATTGCGGTTCTTCTCGACGTTGTTGCCAACGACGGCGCCAGCCAGACCGCCGGCCACCGTGGCCGCGGTACGGCCGCTGCCGCTGCCGATCTGGCTGCCGGCCAGCGCGCCGACGACACCGCCCAGCACGCCGCCGGCGCCGCTGGTGCGGTTCTCGCCCTGGACCACCTGGATCGATTCGATCACGCCGTAGCCAGCCGAGGCGGTGCTGCTGCCCGAGCCGTATCCGTTGTTGTAGCCGTATGGCTGGGAGCTGTTGCTGGCGCAGCCGGTGAGGAGTGCGCCGGTCGCCATTAGAGCGACGATAAATTTACGATTAGCATTCATGTTGTTCTCCTGACAAAAGTATGGACTCAGAATAATCAGGTGGGTAACGAGGGTCTGTGCGTTGCCGCACCTACCTTGCTCCGAGGGTCGTGCCCGCCGCTATCAAACTCCGCCGGCATCGTTTGACGCGGCACGTCTCGGCAATCCAGTTGTTCTATATCTACACACCTATAGGCGTGCGCCAAGAGTCTGCCTGTTGTGTTCGGCATCGAACAGAAGACGAGTGCGCGGCATGTAAAGATATGTCCAGTGTTGACAAATGGAGAACAAAAACAATGAAAACGTCGCATGCGATCCTCTTGATTGGCGCGGTTCTCGGCTGGACGGGCCAGGCTGGCGCCCAGCAGCTGGAACCGAAGGCCGTCTACCAGCAGGCAATGGACGCCGCCGAGACCGTCTACGACGCCGCCAAGACGCGCTGCGATGCGTTGGCCGGCATCCCGCACGACATCTGCGTGGCCGACGCCCGCGCCGCCCGCGTTCGCGTCGAGGAAGAAGCGGACGCCGCCTACAAGAACACGCTGGCGGCCTATACCCAGGCGCGTATGCGCATCGCCTCGGCGTATTACGAGCGCGACAAGACGCGCTGCGGCGCCGCGGTCGGCAACGACCGCGAAGTGTGCCAGCGCCTGGCCAAGGCGACCCTGGTGGCCAGCCAGGCCGACGCGCGGGCCGACCGCAAGGCGATCGAGGCGCGCCTCGAAGCGCAGGGCGCCAAGATCGACGCCGAATACCGTGTCGCACTGCAGAAGTGCGATGCCTTCGCCGGTGACGTCAAGGAAGGGTGCGTCAGCACCACCCGGACGGCCTACGGCAAATAAAGAACCTGCGGGCCGGATTGCCGGCGCCGCCCAACCCGCCCGCAAGGGTATTGCACCACCATGATTATCAATAAGGAGCCATCATGAAAATCGCCAAGAACCTCATTTCCGCCGCTTTCGTCGCTACCGTCGCCATCACCGCGGTCGGCTGCTCGTCGACCAACCAGCAGGCCAGCACCGGCGAGTACATCGACGACGCCGTGATCACCACCAAGGTCAAGGCCGCCCTGGTCAACGACCCGAACGTGAAGGCACGCGAAGTCAACGTCGAAACCTTCAAGGGCGACGTCCAGCTGTCGGGCTTCGTGGCAGATGCACGCGATGCGCAGCGCGCCGTCGAGATCGCACGTGGCGTCAAGGGCGTCACGTCGGTCAAGAATGACATCCGTGTGAAATAATACGCAGGTAACCGGGGCGGCCCGGCATTTCGTTCAGGCATACCATGCAGCTAGCACCAACCGATCCGGCCACGCCGGCAGCATCCAACCCTTCGCCTGAATTAGCCGCCCCTGACGCCGCCCGCGCGGACACGCGCGCGGCCGGCGACGACATCACATTGCACATCGGCGGCATGCGCGTGCCGTTGCACGTCAATGCGCGCGGGCTGTCACTCGGCATCCTCGCCACCATCGCCTTCGTATTCGCGCTCCAATGGGCGCAGAAATTCTTCGTGCCGCTGTTGCTCGGCATTCTGATCGCCTATACCCTCAATCCTGTCGTGCGCTGGCTCGAGCGCTGGCACGTCAAGCGCATCATCGGCGCCACCCTGGTCACGGCCGTGATCGTGGGCGCGATGGCGGGCACCCTGTACCGGCTGCAGGGCGAATTCTTCAACATCCTCGACGAGTTGCCGACGCTGACCCACAAGATCACGCGCATCCTCACCAATACCAGCGGCCAGCGTTCGACCCTGCAGCAGATGCAGGCGGCGGCGGCCGAGATCGAGCGCGCCGCGAGCAACGTCGGCGCCGACGCCAAGCGCCTGGCGCAGCAGCGGCGCCAGTATCCGCCGCCGGCCGCCGCGGCGAGTTCGCCGATCCGCGTGATGGACTGGGTGCTGGCCGGCTCCATGAGCCTGGCCGCTTTCATGTCGCAAGCGACCATGGTCGTGTTCCTGGTGTTCTTCCTGCTGCTGGCTGGCGACACCTTCAAGCGCAAGCTGGTCAAGCTCACAGGTCCTTCGCTCACACGCAAGAAAGTCACGGTCCACATCCTGGACGACATCAACACCTCGATCCAGAGCTATATGTTCATGCTCCTGGTAACCAACGTTCTGCTCGCCCTCATGATGTGGGGCGCGCTGCGCCTGATCGGCCTCGAGAACGCCGGCGCCTGGGCCGCCTTCGCCGGCGTGGCGCACCTGATGCCGTATTTCGGCCCCCTCGTCATCACGGTCGCGACCGGCTTGGCGGCTTTCCTCCAGTTCGAGACCCTGAGCATGGTGATGCTGGTGGGCGGGGCCTCGATGGCGATCGCGACCCTGGTCGGCATGGTCGTCGCCACCTGGATGACCGGCAAGATCGCGCGCATGAATCCGGCAGCGGTCTTCGTCAGCCTGCTGTTCTGGGGTTGGTTGTGGGGCGTATGGGGCTTGCTGCTCGGGGTGCCGGTGGTGATGGTGCTGAAGGTGGTGGCCGAGCGGGTCGAGGGGATGGAAGTGGTGTCGGAGCTGTTGGGCGAGTAGGGTTGGCCGGGGCGCGCAGCCGGCTAAGAGCTATCCCGGTAGGTGGGAGTCGCTCCTGGCGCGCCGGGCAAGCGTGCGCTGCGTTGCTCACGCCCGCCATGCATCACCATGAGCTTCCCCCTGCCTACCGGGGTAGACTCTAAGCCGCGGTGATGGTTGGCGGCGAGATCATCCGGCACGACAGCGGAGCCTGTTCCAATCACCGCGTCGGCGGCCAAGCCGCCGACCCTACCTCAGGCGGTGCTGGTCTTCGGTTCGACGCCAGTGATTTCTTTCGGCTTGTTGCGCAAGCTGCCCATCTGCACGGCGTATTGGCGCGCAAATTCGGCGCCCAGGAAGAAGATCTGCGCCGAGTAATATACCCACAGCAGCAGGGCGATCAGCGAACCGGCGGCGCCGAAGCTGTCGGTGGTGCCGCTGTTGCCGATGTAGAGCCCGATCCCGAACTTACCCAGCGTGAACATCGCGGCGGTGCCGAGCGCGCCGATGGTGACGTCCTTCCAGGACAGCCGCACACGCGGCAGCAGCTTGTAGATCACGCCGAACAGCGTGGCGATGACCAGGAAGCCGATGCCGGAGGCGATCCAGCCCATGATGATGGCGGCTTCCTGCCACACACCGGTGATGAACTTTTCGGCCACCGTGGTGGCGGCGCTGACGACCAGGGATACCATCAGCAGGAAACCCAGCACCAGGACCATGCCGAACGACAGCAGGCGGGTGCGGACCGTATTCCAGATGCCGGCATCCGGCGGGGCCGGGAGGCCCCAGATCTCGTCCAGGCTGTCCTTGAGCTCGGAAAACACGGTGGTGGCGCCGACGATCAGCAGCACGGTGGCGACGATCGTGGCGAAGCGGCCGGTTTCCTTGTTCTGGGCGCCGGCCAGGATGGCCTGGATCGTATCCGCGCCCTGCGTACCCAGCAGCCCGCGCAGTTCGGCCAGCAACTGGCCTTGCGCCGCTTCCTCGCCGTAGAAGAAGCCGGCGACGGCGATCACCAGCACCAGGATCGGCGCCAGCGAAAACAGGGTGTAGAAGGCCAGTGCCGCGCCCTTGCTGGAGGCACGGTGGTCCAGCCATTCCGTCACCGCGCAGCGCAGCACTTTCAGAATCTGGTGCGTGTAAGGGAACCATTTCGTAACTGCCATATCGCATCCTCCAAATGAAAAGGGGGCCGAAGCCCCCTGGTCAAGCGTTGCCGCGACCACCCGCTCCCCCGGCCGCCGTACGGGACGGCGGGCGGGAGGGCGAGTGCGTCAAGGCGATGTCGCCTAAGGTATTACTGCTGCACTGGCACTTCGACCGTGATCTGGTCGACTTCGACGCGACGGTTCGGTTCCAGGCAAGCGATCAGCTGAGCGCGGTTGCGCTGGTTGCACTCGACCAGCGGGTTGGCTTCGCCCTTGCCGACGGCGCGCAGGCGGTTGCCGTCGATGCCCTTGCCGACCAGGTATTCGCGCACGGCGTTGGCGCGGCGCTCCGACAGCTTCTGGTTGTACGATTCCGAACCCAGGCGGTCGGTGTAGCCGGTGATCTCGACGTTGGTAACCGAGGTGTCGGCCTGCAGGGCGGCGGCGATCTCGTCCAGCTTCGGCGCCGGGGTGATCACTTCAGCCTTGTCGAAGGCGAACAGCTTGGTGGCTTCCAGGGTCACTTTCTGGAAGCGCGGTGCTGGTGGCGGCGGCGGTGCGACTGGCGCCGGTGCTGGAGCCGGAGCCTCGACCACTGGGGCTGGCGCCGGTGCCGGCGGTGCTGGCGGCGGGTTGAACGCGTAGTTCAGGCCGACGGTCAGCATCTTGTTGTTGCTGCGCTTGAAGCCGAATTCTTCGTCATCACGCAGGAAGCCGCGCACGGTGCGCAGGTCGGCCTGCAGCGACCATTGCGGGGTCAGGCTAGCCTGGAAACCGATACCGACGGTCGCGTACGGCGAGTTTTTCTCGACGAAGCGGCCGGCGACACGGTTCTCAACCTTGTCACGCTCGGCGCCCAGGCCGAACAGGACGAACGGACGGAAGCGATCGCGGCTCAGCATCAGCAGGGCGTCGACGCCCAGCAGGGTCTGGCGGTAGTCGTTGATGCCTTGCTCGAAGCGGGTCTGGCTGGCGCCGATCTGGATGTCCCAGTTCTGGTGCACCGCCTTACCGAACTTCAGGCCGCCACCGGTGTCGCGATCATCCACGCCGAAGTCGGCATCCGGCTTCACGTGGTTGACGCTTGGCTGGATGTACCACGACGGGTTGAGTTCTTGGGCGAGGGTGGCGCCGGATGCGCACAGCAGTGCAGCAGCCAGGGCGATCTTCTTGGTATTGTTCACAGGTAACTCCCGTAGGTTAAAAGTTGATGACAACGCATACGTCAGCAGCGATGTTGGATAAAGCATAACAGTGCAAGTTCCGTAAGCTCGGTGCGGTAGCGCACCCAACGCGGAATGGCTGTGCAATTTTACAACAGTGGAAAAATCTCTACATTTCTAAGATGAAACGAGCTGTAACGACGTGACGAGCGTGATGGCGCACTCCATCGCCCGCCAGAACGAAATATTTATATTAGGAAAGTTGTGTGACATTCTGCCATCCCGTGTGGCGCAGGCAGACGCCCGGTGGGAGCGCTCGCATGTGCCGCATCGTCCACGCCGGAAGGGGTCGCTAAATAAATGCTTTTAGGAATGTTGTTGAATGTTGGTTGGCGCACAGACCATAGTGTCTGATGCAGGCAATCTTGAGCCCAGTTAAGCGGAACCGAGATGTTGTCAGGGTGTCAGACGACACACAGCGACCCGGACCACACAGTCTCACTCTCTATATTGGAGCTCATCGATATGCATGCAACGACTCAGCACAACGCGGTCTCCGGCGACACCGGCGCAGTGCACACTACCAGCAATTCGGCGCTGATCGAGCGCGTCCCACCACAACCGACCGAGCGCGCCCCGATTTCGCTGGCCCCGATCGAACGGGTGCGTTCGACCTCGGCCACTCAGCGTCGCATCGAAAACATGCAGAAGCTGATCAACGAGCTGTCGAACCACGAAATGCTGGCCGACGAGATCGCCTGGTTCCTCAAATTCTCGCCGTCGGGCGCCCGCAAGTACATCCGCGACCTGCGCGAAGCCGGCGTGATCGAACTGGCGCGCTATATCGAAGGCACCGCCACCTACCTCGGCAAGGCCGTGTACCAGATCTCGCCGGATCCGGATCGCGTCAAGGCCTTCCTGGCCGCGATCTGCCAGCCGAAGCGCGAAGGTGTTGCCCCACGCAAGGAACGTCCAGGCCTGCGCGAGCAGAGCATGGCCGGCAGCGGTCGCCATTTCCACATCCTGGCCGATGACACCCACTACGCCATCCGCGTGAACCGCAGCCCGGTCGCGCGTGACCCGCTGGTGGCTGCCTTGTTCGGCCCGGCGCCGAGCCAGAATGCCGTTACCGCCAAGGAACGCGCCTGAGTGCGCGCCCGGAGGCGTTGCGGTAGAGACCCGCAACGACTCCGGTCAGACGATCGCTGTCGTCATTTGTGCCGCGCTTCATGCGCGGCTTTGTTTTTTCAGGCCCCACCGTCCAGGCCGGCTGCCGCGGGACGCCATCCGGGTGACCACTTTATTGCAACTCTTATGTTGAAAACCGGTCAATTATCCTCACTTGCCTGCCATGTCGCCGCTCGCCGGCAGGTGCAACCAGATAGGAGTGAAGATGTTACCGAGTGCCGAATCGCTGGAAGGCAAAGCAGTCCCGAGCGTGGTCTTCAAGGCCAGGCCGGACGATCAATGGCGTGACCTCAGTTCGGACGAGCTGTTCAAGGGCCGTACGGTCGTCGTGTTTTCCCTCCCGGGCGCGTTCACGCCGACCTGTTCCTCGACCCACTTGCCGCGCTATAACGAACTGGCGCCGGTACTGCATTCGCACGGCGTGGACGACATCCTGTGCATCGCGGTCAACGATGCCTTCGTCATGAACCAGTGGAAAGCCGGGCAGGATGCGGGCAACATCACAGTTATTCCAGACGGCAACGGTGACTTTACCGAGGGCATGGGCATGCTGGTCGACAAGCGCGAGCTGGGTTTCGGCCGCCGCTCCTGGCGCTATTCGATGCTGGTGCGCGACGGCGTGATCGAGAAGATCTTCATCGAACCGGAGCGTGAAGGCGATCCGTTCGAGGTATCGGACGCCGATACCATGCTGGCCTATCTGGCGCCGGATGCCGAAGTACCGGAACCGGTCGTCATGTTCTCGCGTCCCGGCTGCCCCCATTGCGCCCGTGCCAAGCAGGCGCTGCGCGACAATGACATCCACTTTACCGATATCTCCGAAGACCAGAAGATCAACACTATCGTCCTGCGCGGCGTCACCGGCCGCATGACCTGGCCGCAAGTCTTCGTCGGTGGCGAGCTGATCGGCGGCGCCGACGAGGTGCAGGCCTGGCTGGCCGGCAGGGCCTGACCGTGGAAGGCATCGTAGTCGGCGCGCTGGGCCTGGCTGCGCTGGCAGCCTGGCTGTGGCCGAAGTGGCGCCTGCGGCAGGCGCTGGCGCGGCCCTTGCCGGCGTTTCAAGCGGCCATCCTGGCGCGCAATCTCGCCCAATACGGTGGGATGGACGACGGGCAGCGCCGGCGCCTGCAGCGCATGGTCCAGCAATTTTTGCACGAGAAGAAATTCGTCGGCTGCGCCGGTCTGGACGTCACCGACGAGATGCGGGTGACGATCGCGGCCCAGGCCTGCCTGCTGTTGCTGGGGCGGGTCGGCGATACGGGCAAGCCCGACATCTATCCGACGTTGGACCTGATCCTGGTCTATCCCGGCGCCTTCCTGGCGCCGCGCAAGCAGGTCGACGTGGCGGGCGTGGTGACCGAGGAGCGCCAGGACCTGCTGGGCGAATCCTGGGGCGATGGCCGCGTGATCTTGTCGTGGGACCATGTGCGGCGCGCCGGCCATGCCGCGCCGGCCGGCCACAACGTGGTGCTGCACGAATTCGCCCACCAGCTCGACAGCGAGTCGGGCAATACGAATGGCGCTCCCTACCTGGGCAGCGGCGAGCGCTACCGAAGCTGGTCCGAGGTGCTGTCGCGCGACTATGCCAACCTGCGCCAGGAGGCGATGTGGGGCACGCAGGGCGTGCTCGACCACTATGGCGCGACCAATCCCGCCGAGTTCTTCGCAGTGGCCACCGAAAGCTTCTTCGAGCAGCCGCACCAGCTGGCGGCGCGCCATCCGGACCTGTACGAGGAATTCCTCAAGTATTACCGGATCGATCCACGCCAATGGCAGAGCGCTCCGCCGCCGCCGGCGGAGCAAGCGCCGAGCTACGGCGTCGTCTATGGACAGTGGCGCTAAGTACTCACCCATCAATAAAACATTTATTTCCGGTTGAGTACTTATGGTAACCCTGGCCTTGCAGTGGCAACGAGCAGCGTGCGATCGCGTACAGATCGCTGGGCGCGGCCCGCATACGCTCGAGCTACCGTATCTGCCACTTTTGCCTTTATTTGCCACCACTTGGTTGCCACTTATTTGCCACATTAATGGGGAGGATTCGCCGATGTCCATCATCATCGCAGGACGTTTCCAGCTTCAGGACGAGGTCGACCGTGCGCGCGACGCCCTGGTCGACGCCGGATTCGATGTCGACCGCATCAGCGGGTTCTACCTGACCCAGCCTGGCCAGCACGACATGACGCCCATCGGCGGCGACCATATCCAGTCGCCCGGCGCCAAGGAAGCGCCCGAAGGCGTGATGCAGGGCGTGGCCACCGGCGGCGCCGTCGGTGCAGCGTTGGGCGCCGCCACCTCGCCCGTCACCGGACCGCTGGGCCCGGTCGTCGGCGGGCTGGTGGGCGGCCATGTCGGCTCGCTGTTCAGCTTCAGCAAGATGAAAGAGCGGGGCGAGCCCGAAGAGGGTGGCGAAAACGCCGTGCCGCCGCGTCCGGCAGGCATGCTGGTGGCGGTCGCCTTCGACGATCCCGACCTGCAGGCACGCGCCGTCGACCTGCTGCGCCAGCTGGGCGCCCACCACATCGAGCGCGCCCAGGGCAATATCGCCGGCGGCGACTGGGCCGATTTCGATCCCAGCAGCAGGCCCGACGTCATCGCCTGAATTGTCGTGGCGCCAGGCACCGTGTTTGTCGTGTTGTTCATTGCACAGAGGTTTTGTCCTGTTCACACTTGATCCTAATCAACAGCCTACTGTTGTCGTTTCCATACACTCGGATGCTCGCAGCCGCGCCAGCGGCGCGCCAACGAGAACAGGAGTACGACATGGCAGGAGACACGGTAGCAAAGCAGGTAGCAAAGCACGAAGCGCGGGTAGCCCTGGTGACGGGGGCGATGGGTGGGCTGGGCACGGCGCTGTGCCGGCGCCTGCATGCGGAAGGGTTCCTGGTGGCGGCGACCCATTCGCCGCAGAATGTACGTCGCGACGCCTGGCTGGCCGGCCAGGAAGCGGACGGCGTCAAGGTGCGCGCCTATGAGCTCGACGTTTCCAATGGTAGTGCCTGCGAGAACGTCGTGCAGCGTGTGCTGGGCGACTTGGGCCGCATCGACGTCCTGGTGAACAACGCGGGGATCACGCGCGACCGCAGCATGCGCAAGATGAGCGGGGAAGACTGGCAAGCGGTCATGAGCACCAATCTCGACAGTGTATTCAATATGACCCGGCCAGTGCTCGAGGCGATGATCGCGCAGCGCTGGGGGCGCATCATCAATATCTCTTCGGTCAATGGCCAGCAAGGTGCTTTCGGCCAGGCTAATTACGCCGCGGCCAAGGCTGGCATGCACGGCTTCACCAAGTCACTGGCGCTGGAAGTGGCGCGCCACGGCGTCACGGTCAACACGGTCTCGCCCGGCTACCTGGACACCGCCATGGTGGAAAAAGTGCCGCAGGACGTGCTGCGCGACCGCATCCTGCCGCAGATCCCCGTCGGCAGGCTGGGCAAGCCGGCGGAAGTGGCGGGGCTGGTGGCGTATCTGGTGTCGGACCTGGCAGGCTATCTGACGGGCGCCAATATTGCCATCAATGGCGGACAGCATATGTATTGATGAGGTGGCGGCCTGCGGCGGCCTCGCCGCCGCGGGCTGCGATTCGTGCTGCAACTCAGGCTGCGATTCAGACCAAGGTTCAGACCGCGGCCGTCGGCGGCGTCAGCGCATCGAGGGTGGTGCTGTGGAGATGGATTTTTTCGATGGCCAGCGCGATCGGTGTCGGCTGGCCGGTGGCGACGGCGCCGGCCAGCGACAGCAGGCCGCCGACGAGGCCGGTGACTTCGCCGATCACGCCGATGCGCCGGATCTTTTCGGCGGCAGCGGAAGTGAGGCCTACGAGCCGGCTTTGCGGCTGGTCCAGGCCCTGGATGACGAAGGCGGCGGCGTCGGCATACAAGGTGTTGGCGCGCTGGCGCAACACCATTTCATCGTCCAGCAGGCGGCGCATGGCGTCCTGCACCTGGACCGGGACGCTGCCGCCGTCGTAGCTGCGGATCTCGCGCAGGATGCGTTCGTGCAGGCGGTCGGCGATCGTCGACAGGCCATCGGCCAGTTCGACCACGTGCTGCATGCTGGACAGGCCGCCTGCGCCCGCGGCATGGGCGGTCGTGGCGACGGCGTCCTGGGCCTCGGCGGGTGGCGCGGCCCGGCCCTCGGCAGCGATGGCCTGCGCCGGAGGAGTCCCGTCCTGCGCGGCAGCCGCATCCGACGGGCTGGTTTTCTCGTGTGATGAGTCCTGCATGACGTCTCCTCAATCGCCGTTCAGTCCGTCGCGGATCGCCCGCAGGTCGCGGCCGTAGTTGGCGAGCATGCGCCGCGTCTCGTCGCTCGTCAGCTTGTGCATGTTCTCGCGCATCTTCTGGTGGCCGAGCGCCACCTTGGTCAGTCCCTGCAGCGCCAGCTCGTAGCGGCGGTCGATCAGCTTGTACTCGGTCGACTTGTTCAGGTAGTGCACCTTGGCCAGGGTGACCAGCATACGATCCGTATTTCGGTTCGAAAATGGAAGCTCCACATCGAAGATGCCGAGCACGGTCTTCTTTTCATTCTCGTTGGTTTTGTAATAGAGGCGGGTGAGCGAGATCATGGCATCGAGCAGCACCTGCACATCCGCATCGCCGTCGCGCACCATGGTCTCGACGCTGCGGTTCTGATAACCCGAGGCGATCACGCGCGTGAGCAACCGGGTCATGCCCGTGTACGCCGCCACATGACGCTGCTGCAAGCCGGATTCGACATTCGCCTTCAGTCCATTGCCCAAGTCATCGATCCGATCCGACAAGTCGTAGCGTCCGTCGCCCGCCAGCAGGCTGAGAGTTTGCATATACAGAACCAGCGTCTTCTGGATGGCGACGAAGTCGTCATAGACGGCGCGCCGCCGCGCATCGTTTTCGCGCGCGATGCGCTCGGCCTGCGGCGACAGATAGGGCTGCTCGCGCTCGTAGGTATCGCGGTAGCGCCGCGACAATTCCGCATACCCACCCAGCTTGGCGGAGGCATCCGCGAACTCGCGCACCTCCTGCAAGCTGACCGATCCAGGCGATGCGCAGCCGCCGAGCAGCACGCCAAGCCCCAACACCAGCCCCACCATCATGCGACGCAGCATTGTGGATCCTCCCGACCGCCAGCCCGAAAACCCCATTCTTCCAAACCCGCACCGGCTCACATTGCCAATTATCAATTCCCCCTCGTAATCTAACCCCCTCCGCATAACAATCGGGGTCAGAGTCGAATTAAATGACAACATTCAGAGTTGTCAAACAATTCGACTCCGACCCCAATTATTGAGCAAATTACTAACGGAATGCTCATCTCCTGACTTTTCCGTCGTCAAAATGAATTATGGCTATTGGCCAATAATTCGACTCTGACCCTCATTGATTTAAAGGCTAAAGTTCACGGTGGGATAAGGCTTTGATGGAAACTGGCAAAAAAATGCGCAGGATAAATCGCTATTCACGAAAAGCGGGCAATTCAATGGCGCGAAGGGAATAAAACAATGAGGGTCAGAGTAGAATTAAATGACAACATTCGAAAGTTGTCACTTAATTCGACTCTGACCCTCATTATTGGGTAATAACTTGGCTGAAACAATCAGAGGGTCAAGTCAGCGGATTGGGTGGTGTGACAATCTTTCCCAATAATTCGACACTGACCCTCGTTGTTGACCCTTGTGGATCAGCGGTCCCGGCGGGCGGCGGAGGCGGGGCGGGGGCCGCTCTGGCGCTTCGCGGCGGGGGCGCCGGTGCCCGGGGTGCGCGGCTTGCCGCCACCGCCACCGCCACCGCCACCGCCGTGACCACGGCCACCGCCGCCGCCTGGACGGCCGCCGCGGCCCGTGTGGCCCGGGGCGCCGCTACGCAGCTGGATCGGTTGCGGTTTGGCGTTCAGGTCGGGCTCGAAGCCGGGGATCACTGCGCGCGGCAGGGTTTGCTTGATCAGCTTTTCGATGTCCTTCAGCATCTGGTGCTCGTCCACGCACACCAGCGACACCGCTTCGCCCGTCGCGCCCGCACGGCCGGTACGGCCAATGCGGTGCACATAGTCTTCCGGCACGTTCGGCAGGTCATAGTTCACCACGTGCGGCAGCTGGTCGATGTCGATGCCGCGCGCCGCGATGTCGGTGGCCACCAGCACTTGCAGGCTGCCATCCTTGAATTCCGCCAGCGCCTTGGTGCGCGCCGACTGGCTCTTGTTGCCGTGGATCGCCATCGCGCTGATGTCGTCCTTGCCCAGCTGTTCCACCAGTTTGTTGGCGCCGTGCTTGGTGCGCGTAAACACCAGCACCTGCTGCCAGTTGTTCGACTTGATCAGGTGCGCCAGCATCGGGTGCTTCTTGTCGCGGTCCACCGGGTGGATCGTTTGCGCGATCACTTCCACGGTCGAGTTGCGGCGCGCGACCTCGATCGATTGCGGATTGTCCAGCAGGCGGTCGGCCAGCGCCTTGATGTCGTCCGAGAAGGTGGCCGAGAACAGCAGGTTCTGGCGCTTCGGTGGCAGCAGGGCCAGCACCTTGCGGATGTCGTGGATGAAGCCCATGTCCAGCATGCGGTCGGCTTCGTCCAGGATCAGGATCTCGATCTTCGACAGGTCGATCGTGCCCTGGCCCGCGTGGTCCAGCAGGCGGCCCGGGGTGGCGACCAGGATGTCGACGCCGTGCTTGAGCAGCTTGATCTGCGGGTTGATGCCGACGCCGCCGAAGATCACGGCCGAATTCAGGTTGGTGTACTTGCCGTACAGGCGCACGCTTTCCTCGACCTGGGCCGCGAGTTCGCGGGTCGGGGTCAGCACCAGGGCGCGGATGGCGCGCGGCGCGGTCTTGTTGCGCTGGGCGGCGCCGACGGCGTCGCTTGACAGGCGGTGCAGGATCGGCAGGGTGAAGCCGGCGGTCTTGCCGGTGCCGGTCTGGGCGCCGGCCAGCAGGTCGCCGCCGTTCAGGACGGCGGGGATGGCCTGGCTCTGGATCGGCGTCGGGGCGGTATAACCTTGTTCGGTCACCGCGCGCACGATCGCGTCAGAGAGACCAAGTGAAGAGAATGACATAGATTTTTTCAGTAAAAAACGGCCCGTCGCCACAGTGGCGGCAAGTCCTGGGAATCGGATTGAGGCGGGCGCGCGATCAAGCGGTCGCCCGGACGCTGCCGCGCAAGGCGGTCAGCAAGGATTATCGTGAATTTAGTTTCACTGTAGAAAGTTTTTGCGTCTGACTATGTAATGCTTTGTAAGACGCCTGGAAAAGCAAACGGGCCACCGGCAAGCGCAGCCTGCCAGTGGCCCCTGGTAAGTCGTTATTTTACGCGAAAGGCGAAAGCAGCGGGACGAGTGCGCCAAAAACCTTCGGGCCGGCGGCGATCACGTGGCCCTTGTTCAGGTATTCGGACTCGCCATTGAATTCGCCGACGATGCCGCCGGCCTCGGTCACGAGCAGGGCGCCGGCCGCGATATCCCATACCTTCAGGCCTTTTTCGAAATAGCCGTCGATGCGGCCGGCCGCGACGTTCGCCAGTTCCAGCGCCGCCGAGCCGCCGCTGCGCACGCCGTGGCTGCGCGAGGCGACCACTTCGTACATGCGCAGGTATTCGGCCAGCGCGCGGGGATCGGGACCGTGGCCGGCCGACAGCAGGGCGCGGCCGATGCGCTCGGTGGGGCGCACGCGGATGCGCTTGTCGTTGAGGTAGGCGCCGGCGCCCTTGGTCGCGGTGAACAGGTCGTTGCGGACCGGGTCGTAGACCAGGCCGTTGGTGATCACGCCGCGGTGCTTGAGCGCGATCGAGATGCAGTAGTTGGGATAGCCGTGCAGGAAGTTGGTGGTGCCATCGATCGGGTCGATGATCCACACGAATTCACTCTCGTCGTTCAGGTTGCCGGATGCGCCGCTTTCTTCCGCCAGGATGGCGTGGGTCGGATAGGCCTTGAGCAGGGTCTCGACGATCGCCTGTTCCGCCGCCTGGTCGACGTCGGTGACGAAGTCGTTGTGTTGCTTCTCGGAGACGACGATGCGATCGATATCGAAGGACGCGCGGTTGATGACGGTGGCGGCGCGGCGGGCGGCCTTGATGGCCGTGTTGAGCATTGGGTGCATGGAGGCTTTTCCGTGAAAAACGCGAACGCCCACTCACGCACAGGGGGTGTCGTGAACGATCAGCTATTAAAGAGTGATTAAAGAGCAGGGCAGTGCCGAAACGGCTACAATCGCGGGCTTGTTCCCGTTATCACAAAAAACCGTCCGCACTGCGCGATGGTCGCTATTGTAAATGAACCCGACCCAAACCGACACTTCTCTTTTCAAGCGCCTGCGCTTCGTCCTGGTCGAGACCAGCCGCGCCGGCAACGTCGGCTCGGTGGCGCGCGCCATGAAGACGATGGGTTTCAGCGACCTGGTGCTGGTCGCCCCCAAGTGCCAGGATCCGCTGACCGATCCGGAGGCGGTGGCCTTCGCCAGCGGCGCCATCGATGTCCTGAGCCAGGCGCGCATCGTCGCCGACGTCAGGCAGGCGCTGGACGGCTGCAACTTCGCCGCCGCGGTCTCGGCGCGCCTGCGTGAATTCTCGCCGCCGGTCTGGACCCCGCGCGCTTTCGCCTCCTTTGCCGCCGATGCCGGCAACCAGCCGGAGCTGCGCCCGGCCATCGTGTTCGGCAATGAGCGGGTCGGCCTGCCGAACGGGATCGTCGAAGGCTGCAACGTCTTGATCAACATCCCGGCAAATCCCGACTACTCGTCGCTCAACCTGTCGCAGGCGGCCCAGGTGCTGGCCTATGAAGCGCGGCTGGCGGCGGCGGGCGACGGCGTCGATGCGCGCGGCGTGGGCTTTCATGGCGAGAGCGCCAGCGTCACGCAGGTGGATGGCATGTACGCGCACCTGGAACAGGCACTGACGGCGATCGGCTTCCTCGACGCCGACAACCCGAAAAAGCTGATGCCGCGCCTGAAGCGCCTGTTCGCGCGCACCGGCCTCGAGACCGAAGAAGTCAACATCCTGCGCGGCATCGCCAGCGCGATCCTGAAGGCCAGGCCGCCCCGCTGAACCGTCCTTGCCCGGCGCATGTCGTACACTAAGGACATGGCGAATCTCTCCCGCACCTCTCGCAGGACCTTCCTGGCCGTGGGCGGCCTGGCCGCGCTGGCGCTGGGCGCCGGCGGCGCCTGGTACCGCGCCACGCACACACAGGCGCCGCGCCGCTTCGCCCTCGCCGGCGAGGCGCGCGCCGCGCTGCACGCGATCGCGCCGGCCATCCTCGACGGCGCGCTGGCCCACGATCCCGGCCGCCGTGCGCAGCAGCTGACGCGCGCCATCGACGCCGTCGAAGCCGCCATCCGCGGCCTGCCGCAAGCCACGCAAGAAGAAGTGCAAGACCTGTTCGGCCTGCTGGCCCTGCGTCCGGCGCGGCGCCTGCTCACCGGCGTGCCGACCGGCTGGGAAAGCGCCGACATCGCCCACGTCAGCGCCTTCCTGCAAGAGTGGCGCGTGCACCGCCTCAAGCTGATGCGCAGCGCCTACGGCGCGCTGCACGACCTGGTGCTGGGCGCGTGGTATGCGCAGCCGGCCAGCTGGGAAGCGCTCGGCTACCCCGGTCCGCCCAGGGTGCCGGCATGACCGCCCGCATTCCCGATCCGATCGAAGCCGGCCTGGCGCGCGGCTGGCGCGTCATCGACGGCTCGCGGCTCGAGCACGACCGCACGCTGGAGGCGGACGTCGTCATCGTCGGCAGCGGCGCCGGCGGCGCCATCAGCGCCGAGATCCTGGCCAGGTCAAGCCTGTCGGTGATCGTGGTGGAAGAGGGCCCCTTGAAATCCTCGCGCGACTTCCAGATGCGCGAAGCCGACGCCTATCCCGACCTGTACCAGGAATCGGGTGCGCGCAAGACGGCGGACAACGCCATCAACATCCTGCAGGGCCGCGCCGTCGGCGGCTCGACCACGGTCAACTGGACCTCGAGCTTTCGCACCCCCGAATCGACCCTGGCCTGGTGGCGCCGCCACCACGGTCTCGCATTCGCTTCAAACGACGAGCTGGCGCCATGGTTCGCCATGGCCGAGCGCCGCACCGGCGTGGTCGACTGGCTGGTCGGGCCGAACGAGAACAACGACATCCTGCGCCGCGGCGCGGCAAGACTCGGCATCCCGAGCGCCGCCATCCGCCGCAACGTGCAGGGCTGCTGGAACCTGGGCTACTGCGGCATGGGTTGCCCGACCAATGCCAAGCAGTCGATGCTGGTCACCAGCATCCCGGCGGCGCTCGACAACGGCGCCACCCTCGTCACGCGCGCGCGCGCCGAGCGCCTGGTCCTGCGCGGCCAGCAGGCCGAGGAGCTGGTCTGCACCGCGCTCGACGGCGGTGGCGTGCTGCCGAGCGGACGCCAGCTGCGCCTGCGCGCGCGCCACTTCGTGGTCGCCGGCGGCGCCATCAATTCCCCGGCGCTGCTGCTGCGCTCGAAAGCGCCCGATCCCAGCGGCGAGCTGGGCAAGCGCACTTTCCTGCACCCGACCGTGATCTCGGCCGCCTTTCACGAAAAGCGGGTCGAGGGCTGGGCCGGGGCGCCGCAGAGCGTGTATTCCGACCACTTCCTGGCGCAGGGCCCGATCGACGGCCCGATGGGCTACAAGCTCGAAACGCCGCCGCTGCATCCGCTGCTGACGGCCACCATGATGAGCGGTTTCGGCGAGCAGCATGCGGCGGCGATGCGCGACTTCGCCCACCTGGGCGCCATGCTGGCGCTGCTGCGCGACGGCTTTCACGACGAGTCGCCCGGCGGCGTCGTGCGCCTGCGCCATGACGGCAGCGGCGAACTCGATTACCAGCTGAACGACTACCTGTGGGACGGCGCACGGCGCGCGCTGCTTTCCATGGCCGAGATCCAGTTCGCGGCCGGCGCCCGCAGCGTGCAGCCGGCGCACGAGAAGGCCCAGCGCTACCGTTCCTGGGCCGAGGCGCGGCGCGAGATCGCGGCCCTGCCGCAGCGCGCCCACCTCACGCGCGTGGTCTCGGCCCATGCGATGGGCGGCTGCGCCATGAGCGGCGACGAGCGCGGCGGCGTGGTCGATCCCTCCGGCCGTTACCGGGGACTGGCGAACGTGTCGGTGCACGACGGTTCATTGTTCCCGACCTCGCTCGGCGCCAATCCGCAGCTGACCGTCTACGCCGTCACGGCGCGCCTGGCGAGCGGCCTGGCGGCAAACCTGACGGGCCGCCCGGCGGCGGCGCTGGCATGAGCTCGCGCACCCTGCTGCGATGGATCCTCCTGGTGCAGGCACTGGCGGCGCTCGGCATCGGCGCGGCCGGCATGCGTTGGCTCGGGTTGACAGGCTGGCAGGCCGCGGCGCTGGGGCTGGGCAGCGTGGCGCTGGTGCGCCTGGTTATCAACGTCAACAATTTCCTGTTGTCGGCACGCGCCGCCAGCCCGACCCCGCCCGCTTTCCAGATCGCGCCGGGCGCCGCCTTGCGCATGGCCTGGGAAGAGTTCAGCACCAGCATGCTGATGACCTCCTGGCACATGCCGCGCGCGCAAGCGCGCACCCGCCTCCATCCCGGCGCGGCGGCGCCGCCGGTACTGCTGGTGCACGGCTATGGCTGCAACAGCGGCTACTGGGCCTATCTGGCGCCGCTGCTGGATGCGGCGCGCATCAGCCACGCCACGCTCGACCTGGAACCGCTGACCGGCGACATCGACGGCTATGCCGCGCGCATCGAGGAAGCGGCCGGGCAGCTGTGCGCGCAGGCCGGCGCGGCGCAACTGATCGTGGTCGCCCACAGCATGGGCGGGCTGGCGGCGCGCGCCTGGATGCGCACCCACGGCGCAGGGCGGGTGGCGCGCCTCATCACGCTCGGCACGCCGCACCACGGCACCTGCCTGGCCGCCTTTGGCCTGGGCATCAACGCGGGCCAGATGCGGCGCATGGGCGTGGCCGGACCCGACTGCGCGTGGCTCACCGCGCTCGCGGGCGGTGAAGCGCCCGAGATACGCGCGCGGATCGTGTCGATCTACAGCCACCACGACAACATCATCGCGCCGCAGACCTCGAGCGAACTGCCGGGCGCGCGCAACCTGGCGCTGGGCGGCGTGGGCCACGTGGCGCTCGGCCGCAACCCGCGCGTGCTGGCCATGGTCATGGGCGAGATCGAGGCCTTGCGCAGCGACCGTGCGGCGCCTGCCGCAACGCCCCATCGACGTGGCATCACGTAGCCGACTCCCGCCGCGCCGCGTGGTAGAGTGAGGACAACACCGCATTCCCGGAGCGCCACCGTGGCCCGCATCCTCATCATCGAAGACAACCCGGCCAACATCGAGCTGATGTCGTTCCTGCTCGGCGCCTACGGACACACGCCGCTGTGCGCCTCTGATGGCCCGCGCGGCGTGGCCGCCGCGCGCAGCGAGCGCCCCGACCTGATTGCCTGCGACGTCAACCTGCCCGGCATGGACGGCTTCGCGGTGCTGGCCGCGCTCAGGACCGATCCGCAGCTTTCCGGCGTGCCGATCCTGGCCGTGACCGCGCTGGCGATGGCGGGCGACCGCGAAAAGGTGCTGGCCGCCGGCTTCGACGGCTACATCGGCAAGCCGATCGAACCGGAGAGCTTCGTCGCCGAACTCGAAGCCTTTCTGGCTGCCGCCCCGGCTGCCGCTCCGGCTGCGGCGAGCGTGCCGGCGTCCGCGCCCGCACTCGTGCCAGGTTCCGGCGCCGCGCCCGCAGGGGGCACGCTGCTGCTGGTCGACGACGACCGCTTCATGCTGGGCGTGCTGAACGACATGCTGGCCGGCCAGCCCTACCGCGTGCTCAGCGCCAGCTCGGGCGAAGAGGCGCTCGCGGTGCTCGACCACGAAGCGGTCGAGGTGATCCTGTGCGACCAGGCCATGCCCGGCATGCGCGGCACCGAAGTGCTGGCGCGCGCCGCCGAGCGTTATCCCACGACCGTGCGCCTGATGCTGTCCGGCCAGCCCGACCTCGCCGAGATCGAGGCCGCGATCGCCTGCGGCGTGGCCGACGGCCACTACGTCAAGCCGCTGGGCGCGCGCGCCCTGCGCGAACGGATCGACGAGGCCTTCCGCCTGCAGCGCCAGCGCGCGGCCGCCTGACCCGGGCCAATGGGCCGGGGGCGATCGAAAGATTCATCGAACGACCGTTCGATGTTATCCTTGCGGGAATGCACTATTAACTCCGGCCTTCATGCAACAAAAAGCTCCGCGCCGCACCCGTGAACGCATCCTCGAGCTGTCGCTCAGGCTGTTCAACGAGTTCGGCGAACCCAATATCACGACGACCGTCATTGCCGAGGAGATGAATATCTCGCCCGGCAATCTGTACTACCATTTCCGCAACAAGGACGACATCGTCAATTCGATCTTCGTCCAGTTCGAGGCGGAGATCGAGCGCGTGCTCGCGGTGCCGGCAGGGCGCCGTTCGAACATGGAAGACGTGTGGCTGTACCTGCACCATATGTTCAAGCTGATCTGGCGCTACCGTTTCTTCTACCGCGACCTGAACGACCTGCTGTCGCGCAACCGCAAGCTCGAACTGCACTTCAAGGCCATCCACGCCCACAAGATCAAGGTCGCGCGCCAGCTGTGCGAAGACCTGCGCAGCGAAGGCTCGCTCGAGGCGTCCGACCAGCAGATCGGCGCCATGGCGACCAATATGGTGGTGGTGGCGACCTACTGGCTGTCGTTCGAATACGTGCGCAACCCGCGCAAGTACAGCGAGCAGCAGGCCATCGCCGACGCGCTGGCGCGCGGCTGCTACCAGGTGCTGTCGATGGTGGGCCCCTACCTGCGCGGCGAGACCCGGGTGCTGTTCGAGAAGCTGTCCGACGACTATCTCCAAAAACTCTCGGCCGACGCCAGGCCGGGCGCCGACTTCTTCTGAGGCTGACACGATGAAAACCCTGGCCGTCTATTGCGGCGCCGCGCTCGGCGCCGATCCCCTGTACGCCGACGCCGCGCGCGCCCTCGCGCGCGCCATGGTCGAGCACAATATCGCCCTGGTCTACGGCGGCGGCAAGGTCGGCCTGATGGGCGTGATCGCCGACGAGGTGCTGCGCCTCGGCGGCGAAGCCACCGGCGTGATCCCGCGCGCGCTGGTCGAGCGCGAGGTCGGCCACGCTGGCCTGACCCGCCTGTTCGTGGTCAAGGACATGCATGAGCGCAAGGCGATGATGTCGGACCTGTCGGACGGCTTCATCGCCATGCCGGGCGGGATGGGCACCCTGGAAGAGCTGTTCGAGATGGTGACCTGGGCCCAGCTGGGCATCCACGCCAAGCCGATCGGCCTGCTCAACGTCAACGGCTTCTACGACGGCCTGCGCGCCTTCGTGCGCCACCAGGTGGCGCAAGGCTTCGTGCGGCCCGAGCACGAAGGCCTGATGCTGTCCGAGAGCGACCCCGGCGAGTTGATCCGGCGCCTGCGCGCGGCGGCGCCGGCGCCCGCCGTTCAGGCGGCGCTCGAGGCCGACGCCGAGGCCAGGGGCTTGCGCGGATAAGCGCCATAGCCGGCCAGTTCGCTCAGAAAACCGCGCTCGAGATAGCCGGGGATTTTGTCGTACTCGGCCAGCACGCGGGCGCGAAATTCCGGGTGCTCGTGCCAGCGCTCGGTCGCGATGCCGAAATAATTGACCGGGCAGCCCGCCAGCGCCAGGCCCGGCCAGTGGCGCTCGAGCGTCATCAGGTAGCGCCGCATGGCGCAGGCCTTGCCGATCGCCAGCACGCTGCGCACGCCCGCCAGGTCCATCCGCGCGGCCAGCGCGGCGCGCCCGAGCATCACGTTTTCTCCCGTATTGGCGGCCGCGGTTTCCAGCACCAGCAGCGCCGGGGGCATCCCCAGTTCGACCAGGCGCGCGCCGATCACCTCGGCCTCGGGCCGCGCGTCGCCGCGCGTGACGCCGCCCGACACCAGCAGCACGCGGAACATGCCGCGCTGCCACAGGTCGTGGGCGGCGCGGCAGAATTCCTCCACGCCGTGGCGGGTGCCGAACAGGAAGCCGACGTCGCAGGCGCGCAGCGGCACCGCGGGCATCACGTAGGCGGCAATGGCGGACAGGTCGGGGTGCATGACGCTCATTCTAGCCGGTTTCGATCGCGCTTCAGGCCACCTCGATGCGGTCGCGTCCCGCGGCCTTGGCCTGGTACAGCGCCTTGTCGGCGCGGCTGATCGCCTCGGTGAACGGCTCGCCGGTGCGCCGCTCGGCCAGGCCCGCCGAAAAACTGATGCGCCGTTGCGGGTCGAGCCCCTCGACGCGCAGCGCGTGCACGTGGTCGGCCACGCGCTCGAGCACCTGGCGCGCGTCGTGCGGCGCGGCGTCCGGCAACAGCAGCAGGAATTCCTCGCCGCCCCAGCGCGCCAGCGTGTCGCGCGCGCGCAGGGCGCCGCGTGCGGTCGCGGCGAACTCGCGCAGCACGGCGTCGCCCAGCGCGTGGCCGTGGCGGTCGTTGACCTGCTTGAAGAAATCGATGTCGAGCAGGGCCACGCAGCTGCGCGCGCCGGGCGGCTGGCGCCGTTCCTCGGCGCACAGGAGTTCGTTCATGTGGCGGCGGTTGGCCAGGGCCGTCAACTCGTCGATCGTGGCCAGGGTGCGGATGGTCGCGAGGGCTTGTTCCAGCTCCTGCTTCTTGCGTTTCATGCGCCGGCGCAGCTTGGTCATCTCGCTCGACAGCAGGGCGGTGGACAGCAGCGCCGCCGCCAGGTAGCCGAAGTTCATGGCCTCGATCTCGGGCGGGTGGCGCAGCGGGTCGGCGGCCTGCAGCCACCCCATGACGGCGCCCATGCCGCCCAGCGCGACGCTCGACAGGAACATGGTCTGGCGCGGGCGCAGGGCGATGGCGCAGAAGGCGACGATCACCACCGTCATGCACAGCAGCGCGGCGCGCATCGGCCCCGCGATCGCATACGAGGCCATGCCGCAGCCGATCGCGAACAGCGACTGCAGCATGGCCAGCGCGCCGGGCGCCAGGCCCAGTGCCGCGCTGAAGCGGATCAGGGCATAGAAGACCAGCGTGCCGCCGCCGGCGGCGGCGGCCAGCGCCAGGGCCGGCGCGCGCGGCGTGTGGCCGGCCGCCACCTGGCCGGCCAGCAGCAGGGCGCCGGCCAGGTACAGCAAGGTGGTGGCGATCCAGTAATTGAGCATGCGCCGCAGCGCGGGCTCGGCGCCGAGCAGGACGCTGGTGGTGTCGCGCGCCGGATTCACGCCACGCCCTTGCGGCTGTCGGCCAGCAGGCACGCCAGCGCCTGCGCGGGCAGCGGGCGGCTGAACAGATAGCCCTGCATCTCGTCGCAGTCATTGGCGCGCAGGAAGTCGCGCTGCTGCTCGGTCTCGACGCCCTCGGCGATCACGCGCAGGTTCAGTTTGTGACCGAGCGAGATCACGGCCAGCGCGATCGCCTGGTCGTCGGCGCGGTCGGCCAGGTCGGCAACGAAGGACTTGTCGATCTTGAGGCGGCTGATCGGGAACGATTTCAGCGCCGACAGGCTGGAGTAGCCGGTGCCGAAATCGTCGATCGAGAGCGACACGCCCATGGCCTTGAGCTCGCGCATCTTGTCCACCGAGCGGCCCAGGTCGCGCATGATCAGGCTTTCGGTCACCTCGACCTCGAGACCTTCGGGCGGCAGGCCGCTCGCGCGCAGGGCGTCGGCGATGCGCTCGACCAGGCGCTTGTCCTCGAACTGGCGCGCCGAGACGTTGACCGACATGCTGACCGGCGGCAGGCCGGCGGCGCGCCAGGCGGCGCTCTGGGCGCAGGCGGTGCGCAGCACCCATTCGCCGATCGGAACGATCAGCCCGCTCTCTTCGGCGAGGCCAATGAAGCGCTCGGGCGAAACCCGGCCCTGTTCCGGATGGTGCCAGCGGATCAGCGCCTCGACGCCGAACAGGCATCCCGAGCGCAGGTCCACCTTGGGCTGGTACAGCAGCTCGAACTGGCAGGGGCCGGCATGACCGTCGGCACAGGTGTCGAGCGCGGCGCGCAAGCCTTCCAGCAGCACCAGCTTCTCGTCGATGCTGGCGTTCATCTCGCTGGCGTAGAACTGGACGTTGTCGTTGCCCAGCTCCTTGGCGCGATACATTGCGACGTCGGCGTGCATCATCAGGGTGCTGGCGTCGACGCCGTCGCGCGGATAGACGGTCACGCCGACGCTGCAGCTGACCCGCACTTCCTGGTCCTCGACCAGCACCGGCTCGGTGACCGCCTGGCGCACCTTTTCCAGCAGCGGCGCGATCGATCCCGGCTCGCCCGACAGCGCCGGCAGCAGGATCACGAACTCGTCGCCGCCGAAGCGCGCCAGCGTGTCGCCCGCGCCCAGGCAGCGTGCCATGCGCGCGCCGACCACCTTCAGCAGGGCGTCGCCGGCGTTGTGGCCGAGGGCGTCGTTGACCAGCTTGAAGCCATCGAGGTCGATGAAGGCCAGGCCTACCGCGCCGCCGTCGCGCGCGGCGGCTCCGATCGCCTCCTCCAGGCGTTCGCGCAGCAGGCTGCGGTTGGGCAGGCCGGTCAGGTCGTCATGGTGCGCCAGGTGGCGGATTCGCCCTTCGGCCAGCTTGCGTTCGGTGATGTCGCGCACGATCGCCACCACGCCGCCCTCGACCGCGACCGCCTGGCGGTACAGCCAGCGTTCGCCCCGCGGCAGCGGGCGCGCCAGCCATTCGGTTTCGCGCGCGACGCCGCTCAGCGCCACCGCGGCCAGGTCGGCGAAGATGCCGGCGCTGAAGGCCCCGGGCAGCATCACCGACATGCGCTGGCCGGTGAGCTGCTCCTTGCGCAGGCCCGTGAGCTGCTCGGCGCGGCTGTTGGTGGTGACGATGGTGAAGTCGGCCACGCGCCCATGCTGATCCATGATGCTGCGCAGGACGAAGAACGCGTCCGGGCTGGCCTCGGATGCGGCCGCATAGGTCTCCTGGGCCTGGCGCTCGCGCCGGCGCGCCTTGGCCAGCTGCCAGGACCAGGCGCTGACCAGGATCACCACCGCCACCAGCAGGGCGCTGCCGGCGCCTGCGCCCAGCAGCCAGGCGCGCCGCTGCTGGCCAAATCGCGCCATCTGTTCGGTTTCCGACAGCCCGGCCACCGCCAGCAGCGGGAAGCCGCCCAGCGGCCGGCTGGTGGTGTAGCGCGTCTGGCCATCGATGCGGCAGGTGCGCAGGTTGATCATGTCCGTGGGGTCGACCGCGTAGGCCTGGCCCCAGGAGACCTGTTCGCCGATACGCAGCGCGCGCACCACGCCATCGACGCCGACCAGGCCGAGCAGGCCGCGCTCGCCCTGGCGCGAGCGTTCGTACGAGCTGGTGAAATAGGCCGGGTCGACCGCGACCACGGCCACGCCGGCGAAGCGGCCGGCGGCGTCGTCGATGCGGCGCGTGAAATGCAAGTGCGGTTCGCTGGCGCCCGGATGGACGATGGCGTGGCTCACGTAGGGCAGGTCTTGCTGGTGATGGCGGTGGAACTCGAAGTAGCCGGCGCCGGACAGGTCGCGCGGGCCGACGTCCGGGTTGCTGGCCACCACGCGCCCGTGGCGGTCGGTGATCTCGACCTGGAACACCAGGCCGGGCGGCAGCAGGCCCTTGGCCGCCAGCGCCGACAGCGCGCCGCCGGCGCCGCTCTGCTCGACCGCGTATTTCAGCACGCGCAGGGTCTGGTCGATGTTGCTCAGGCTGCGCGCCATCTGCGCCTCGTAGGTGTCGAGCAGCTCGTGGGTGGCGTTGCGCGCGGCCCCTTCCGCGGCGCGGCGTTCCGCCTCGATCACATGCAGGGTGCCGAACCACATGGCGCCGAGCAGGCACAGGGCGAACAGCGGCAGCGAGATGTGGGTCTCGAGCGCGAGGGCGAGCCAGCGCGCGGGCGTGCCGCGACGCGCCCGCGCACGGGAGGCGGTCGACGCCGCCGCCGTGGCCGCCGCCGTGGCCGCCGCTGCGGCCGGCGTGGTGGACGCGAGCGTGTTCATCGCATCCTCACGGCAGCACCAGCACGGCGCGCACCGAGGCGTCGAGCGCGTCGCGCTCGATATAGCCGATCATCGCCGGATTCCCGGCCACCAGGCGACGCACGCCGGCGTCCCCGCTGGCTTCGCGCGGCGGCTGGCCGCGGCCGGTGAACACCATCTTCGACCAGTGCGCCTTGAGCAGGGCCGGCGTCTTGCCGGTGACTTCGCGGTAGAAGCTGTCGCGCTGCGCCGCGCCGAGCTGCTGGTCGACCGCGACCGCCCGGGTGCCGTCCGGGAAGCGGCTGGCATGGCCGAGGAAGATCGCCGCCACCTGGTGGGCATCGATGGCCGCCACCTGGCTGCGGTTGGAGACCACCACCACCAGTTCGGCCGACGCGTTGGCGGCGGCCAGGCCAAGGGCGAGGGCGAGGGCGGCGGGGATGCGCCGCAAGGATGGGAAGGGGCGGGAGTGCGCGCGCATCAGAACACGAAATCCATGGCCACGCTGCCGACGTGCACCGCGCGGTCGGGACGCAGGTCGGGCTGGTTGTTGATCAGGGTGCCGCGCGAGCCCTGGCGCGGACGCACCCGGTCGAGCTGCAGCTTGAGCGCGATATTGGTCGCCGCATCCCAGCGCAGGCCGGCGCTCCAGGTGGACTGCACCGGGATCGCCGCCAGGAAGCCATTCAGGCCGGCATTGATACGGACGGCCGCCGCGGCCAGCGCCGGCGGCAAGCCGTCCAGCGGCAGGCCGGGATCGCGGGTCGGGACGTCGGCGCGCACCTGGGCATACCCGGCATAGGGCGTCAGTGCGCCGCGGCGCAGGCCCGCGCCGACATACAGCGAGGTGCCGCCGCCCAGCAGCGAGTCGGTGCGGGTACGCCCGCACTCGGCCGTCACGAACCAGGCGCCCGGATCGACGCTCATGCCGATGCTGACCATCGAAACGCGCTTGTTCGTGATCTCGTAGCGGTCGGCCAGCGCGTCGCCGGCCGGCTTGATGCCGCGCAGGCCGACGATCAGCTCTTCTCCGATGGCGGTGTGCAGGCGTCCGCTGGCGGCCGACAGGCGCGCGCTGACGGCGCCGCGCTCGATGCTGTGCGACAGGCCGACGATGTCGTCGGCCTTGATGCGCAGCCCGTTGCGCAGGCGTTGGTTGGTGCGGCCGACGAATGCCTGGGTGGCGTGCAGCACCGAACCCGTGCCCCAGCGCCAGGTGGCGTCCAGGCCGTCGCTGCTGGAAATCGGCAGGGCACCATAGACCTCGACCGGCGTGCGCACCCAGGCAATCGTGTAGCCGACCTTGCGCGAATCGGCGCCGAGGAAGACGGGCAGGGCGATGCGGCCGGCGCGCACGGCCAGGTCGGGCGTCAGCTGGTACTTCACGTTGGCCCATTCGAGCTGGGGCGCATGGCTGCCGTCCGGCCGTTGCTCGCTGATCACCTGCAGCACACCCGACCAGGCGCCCAGATGGAGGTCGAACTGGGCGCCGAGGCGGCTGTCGACGTCCGGACTCCAGGCCCGCGTGTAGCCGGCGCCGTCGGCGCGCAGCACCGACGAGGTGAAGTCGGCGCTGCGCGAGTCGGCATACACCATGCCGAGCGTGCCGAAGCCGGACAGCTTCCATGCGCGCAAGGCCGCCTCGGCCGGCGCTTCGGCGCCGCGGGCGTGAGAGGACAGGAAGGCGAGCGCGCACGTAGCGAACGCGGCGGACACGCGCCTGGTATGTTGCTGAACCATGAGATGTGAGTGGCCGGAGGCTGGAAAGGCCTTGGGATGACGACAATTCCGAGTTTTCAGACTGTATCGGAGCCGGTTCACGAAGTCGAGTGACCGGCGGTTATAAATTTACTTGAACAAAACGTTCGTTGTTGCTGGGCAACGATTGCGGGTGGCTGCGGCGGCGCGGGTAGCGGACAGGCGCTCTGAGCGAAAACGGGCTAGGATGACAGGATGGCATGCCGCCACTTTGCGAGAGGTTGGAATGAAGCCCTTGTCGATGATCATCCTTGCTACCCTGGCGGCGATCGTCGCCAGGCCGGCGCCCGCCGCGGACGCGGCGTTCTGCAGCGCGATGTGCGCCTCCGAGCAGCGCGAATGCCGCGCCAGCGCCCAGGCGCTGCCGCTGGAACAACGGCTGATGGGGGCCAATGTGGAGCACCGCAATCCGCTGGCGCGCACCGTCCAGGGTGCGGTACCGGCCCAGGCGAGCCGCGCGCTCGATGCCGCCGGCGACGACGGGCGCCGGATGGCGCGCCTTGGCGCCTGCGACACGGCGCTCCAGCGCTGCACGCGCACATGCGCCGCGCAGTCGGATGAGGCGCAAAGCGCGCCGCTGCGTCAGGCGCCAGTGTCACCGGCGGCATCGAGCGCGCAGTCGGGCTAGTCGCCGCCCCACAAGCGCTCGCCCGACAGGTCGAGCCAGGTCAGGTACAGGCGCACGTCGAACTCGAGCTGGTGGTAATCCGGCTCCATCCAGCGGCACAATTGGTAGAACGCCTTGTCGTGTTCCTTTTCCTTCAGGTGCGCCAGTTCGTGCACGGCGATCATGCGCAGGAAGGGCAGCGGCGCGTCGCGGAACAGGCTGGCGATGCGGATCTCGTGCTTGGCCTTCAGGCGCGAGCCCTGGACCCGGGAAATGGCGGTGTGCAGGCCCAGCGCATGCTGGATCACCTGGATCTTGCTGTCGAAGGAGACCTTCGAGACCGGCGCGGCCTGGCGCAGGTAATCGACCTTCAGATCTTGCACATAGTCGTACAGGGCGCGATCGGTGCGGATGCCGTGCGGCTCGGGATAGCGGCGGCGCAAGGTGTCGCCAAGGCGGTTCTGTTCGATCAGCCCGCTGACCTGGGCTTGCAGGGTGTCCGGGTAGGCGGTCAGGTATTTCAGGGTAGGCATAAGCCCGGCAATGTACCACAGGGGCAGGCCCGTCGGGCGGGCCGCGCCGGGACCGCCCTGTGGACAGTCGGCAGCCAGCCGCGCTAGCTTTCGTCTCCCTGGCGATTGCCCTTTTGCGACGCCGCCGCCGCCGCGGCCGCCGCGGCCGCCGCGCGCTGGGCCGATTGCCGGCTTTCGCCGCCCTTGCGGCCGATGTCGGCCATATGGGCCCGGTTGCGGCTCACGGCCTCGCCGCCTTTCTGGCCGGCGCGGCGCGCTTCTTCGGAATCGAATTCGTGCGCCGTGCCTTTCTGGTGGGCCGCCTGGCCGCCCTTGCTGGCGATCTCGCGCTGCTGGTTCTGGTCCATCGCCGCAAAGCCGCGCTTGGCGGGCGGTCCGCTCTTCTGGGCACTGCCCTGACTGCTGCTCTTTCCTTCGTTCTCCTTGCTGGTCGCCATGTCGATCTCCTTGTGCCCGGGGGGCTGTCAGTTGTAGAGGCTGTACGCTATGCATGAACGCACTTGGAGCCATCTCAGGCTGCGCTCGTGCGTTTAGAGAAACGTGGTGAGCGTTAGTTCCGCCCCGTCGCCACACGGGGCGCCGGCCCGCTCAGGCGGAACGTTTCGCAGGCGCCGGCGCCAGTGCGGCTGCGTGGCCGAGGCCGGTCTGGGCCTCGGCCATCACGCCCATCAGGCCCTGCTGCCAGGCGCGCACGTGTTCGCCCAGCGGCTGCCAGCCACGCATCGCGGTGGGAGCCAGTTGCAGGGGATCGGTGCAGGCGGCGAGCTGGCGCTCGGTGTCGAGCGCCGTCTCGACCAGGTGGCGCGCCATCTGCAGGTTCAGCTCGGTCACGCGCGCCAGCAGCTCATGGCTGTGCTGCGACAGCGTCGCCAGCGCGCCCACCTGCGTGCCCAACTGGGCCGCCAGCTGGGCTTGCAGCGGCGTGGCCAGTTGCGGACTGAACGGGCCCTGCGGCGCCGGGTTGGCGAAGAATTGTTCGAAAAGGGACAGCATGGCCGGCTCCATGAAAGAAGGGCGGTGGCCCGGACCTGTACGACCATGGAGGCGGCGACAAGTTCTTCAGGCGTCCGCCACTTTCAGCACCAGCTTGCCGAGGTTGCGGCCTTCGAACAGCATCAGGAGCGCTTGCGGGAACTGCTCGAAGCCGTCGACCACGTGTTCATGGCTCTGGATCGCGCCCTGCTTGAGCCATTCGCCGAGCTGGGCCACGGCTTCGGGATAGCGCGCCGCGTAGTCGAACACGACCATGCCTTCCATGCGCGCGCGATTGACCAGCAGCGCCAGGTAGTTGGCCGGGCCCTTCACCGGCGCGGTCGCGTTGTACTGCGAGATCGCGCCGCAGATCACGATGCGCGCCTTCATGTTGATGCGGGTGAGGACGGCGTCGAGGATCTCGCCGCCGACGTTGTCGAAATAGACGTCGACGCCCTGCGGGCAATGCTGCCTGAGCGCGGCGCCGAGCTGGCCGGCCTTGTAGTCGATGCAGGCGTCGAAGCCGAGACGGTCGACGACGAAGGCGCACTTGTCAAACCCGCCGGCGATGCCGACCACGCGGCAGCCCATCTGCCTGGCGAGCTGGCCCACGGCCATGCCGACCGCGCCGGCCGCGCCCGACACCACCACCGTCTCGCCGGCCCTGGCCTGGCCGACCTCGCGCAGGCCGAAGTACGCCGTCATGCCGGGCATGCCCAGCAGGTTGAGCCAGGCCGTCAGGTGACCCGCTTGCGGATCGATCCTGGCCAGGTTGGCGCTCTTGTCGTCGGCCGGGCCGGACCAGTAGCGCTGCACGCCGGTGCCGCCCATCACGTAGTCGCCCACGGCGAAGCGGTCCGAGCGCGAGGCCACCACCACGCCGACGCCGCCGGCGCGCATGACTTCGCCGATCGCCACCGGACGGATATACGATCTGCCTTCGTTCATCCAGCCGCGCATGGCGGGATCGAGCGACAGGTACAGGACCTTGACCACGACCTCGCCTTCGCCCGGTTCGGGCACGGCCTGTTCGTGGAACCGCCAGTCTTCGCGCCTGGGCAGCCCGACCGGGCGCGCGGCAAGCAGGAACTGCTGGTTCGGAGGAAAAGCATTGGTCATCGCGATCTCCATGTTCGGTGAGACGGCCAGTCTATACCGGCGGGGAACCCGGCAGTCGCCGCGCATGCGACAATAGCGGGTTTTCATCCTCCAGCACACACGAGCGCACGCAACAATGGCTATCAAAGCGACCATCTACAAGGCCGACCTGTCGATCGCCGACATGGACCGGAACTACTATCAGGAGCATAGCCTGACCATCGCCCGGCATCCGTCCGAGACCGAAGAACGCGTGATGATCCGCCTGCTGGCCTTCGCCCTGCACGCCGACCCTGCGCTCGCCTACGGCAAGGACTTGTTCGACGTCGAGGAGCCGGCGCTGTGGCTGAAGGACCTGACCGGCGCCATCCAGACCTGGATCGAGGTCGGCCAGCCGGACGAGAAGCGCCTGCTGAAGGCCGCCGGCCGCGCCGAAAAAGTGGTGGTGTACAGCTACAGCGCGACCAGCGCCATCTGGTTCAAGGGCCTGGCGGGCAAGATCGAGCGCGCGAAGAACGTCAGCGTGATCAACATCCCGTCCGAGATCAGCGCGCAACTGGAAAAGATGGCGCAGCGTTCGATGCAGCTGCAGTGCACGATCCAGGACGGCCAGATATGGCTGACCGACGGCGCGGACACGGTGCAGGTCGAGCGCGAAGTGCTGCGCGGCGCGCTTTAAGCGCCTGTCCAAGGAGCCTGTCCCGGCAGGCGCCGCTTTGCCGATCAGTGCGCGCCGCTTTCCCGGTCAGTGCGGCGCGTCGCCCAGCCGGCGCGACTTGCCCGAGCCGGCGACCGAGGTGCGCAGCTGCGGGTCGCCGTAGTACTTGACGTCGCCGGATCCGGCGATCGACATGCTCAGTTCTTTTTTGGCCCAGACCGTCACGTCGCCCGAGCCGGCCACGCTGACGCTGGCGCTGTCGGCCGCGACCTTGCCCAGGTCGACATTGCCGGAACCCCCGATCGACACCGACACGTCGCGCGCCTTGCCGCCGTTGGCGCGGAAATCGCCGCTGCCGCCGACGCTGACCGAGACCTTGTCGGCGTCCAGGCTGGCGATGCGCATCTTGCCCGAGCCGCCCAGGTTGAAGCGCAGGTTCGGGGCGCGCAGCGCCTCGGCATCGATGGTGCCCGAGCCGCCCAGCGACAGGCGCTCGATCTGGCGCGCGTTGACGACGATTTTCATGGTGCGCGCACGCAAATTCATATTGCGCTTCGTTGGCCGGATGCGCAGCACGCCGTCGTCGACCTCGGTCTCGATCAGGTGTTGCAGGTTGTCGTCGGTCTCGATCGTGATGCCCTCGGTAGTGCCCATGCGTAGTTCCAGCTGGGCCGGCAGCTCGAGCGCGATGCCGGTGAAACGCTCGACCTGGCGCGCCTGGCGCGTCACGCTGCCGCTGCCTTCGACTTTTTCGCCGCCGAACGGCCAGGCCATGGCGGGCGCCGGCGCGGCGGCGCAGGCGAGGGTGGCGGCCACCAGCAGGGTGCGCACGGCAAGGGATGGTTGAAAGGCTGGCATCGTAGACTCCGTGAATCGTTGGTATGGCAGCCATCCTAGCGAGCCGGGCGGATCCGCAAGCGCCGTTTGCGACGAATTGCAGCTTGCCGGGGATGAAATGCACGAGTACGCGACGGGGCGTGCCGACGCGCCGGCCCGGAATGCACTAGAATCGTGCGTTTTTTGCCAGGACGTACCGAGATGAACCTGATTTTATTGGCGGCGGCCTTCTGCATCGGCGTGGCGATGTCGGCGCAGGCCGCGGTGAACAGCCAGCTGGCCCATTCGATCGGGGCCAATTCGATCATGGCGGCGCTGATCTCGTTCAGTTGCGGCACGGCGGCGCTGCTCGCAATGGCGCTGGCCAAGGGCGGCGTGGCCGGCCTGGGGACGACCCTGGCGGCGCTGCCGTCGCAGCCGGCCTGGAAATTCCTGGGCGGCTTCATGGGCGCGGCGTTCGTGCTCGGCACCGTGTTCCTGGCGCCGCGCATCGGCCTCTTGACGCTGGTGGTGCTGGTGATCGCCGGCCAGCTGCTCAGTTCGTTGGCGATCGACCATTTCGGGCTGATCAACATGGCCAGGCGCGAGGTGTCGCCGGCGCGTCTGTGCGGTGCGCTGGTGGTGGCCCTGGGCGTGATCATCACGGTGTTTGGCGACCGCATTGTTGCGAGTTTTTCACGCTGACGATATTTTTACTCTGGTGCAACATTCCAGTTCTATAATGCCTGGAACGTGTTTTCTCCTTGCCGCCAGATGGAATACCACCAGTCCTCGCAGATCCCCACACTTTCGTACATCGAAAACGAAGACCACCCGGTGTTCGAGACCCTGGTGCAGCAGATCCTGCACCTGCTGAACTCCAAGCTCGTGTTCTCGGACATCATCATCCATCAAAACAGCCCGCTGATGCTGCGCCAGCCGAAAGGCCTGGTGGCGGTGACCGACTCGCCGATCACGAAGGAAGAACTGGAAGAGTTCTTCGATGTGATCGAGCCGAACTGGCCGCAGCGCATCGCCTCGCGCGCCTTCGACCGTTCGATCGACCTGCATACGGCGCGCATCCGCGCCAACTGTTTCCGCTTCCAGGGCGGCAAGCGCATCGGGTGCGTGATCCGGCGCTTTCCGAAGGAGCCGATTGCGCTGGGCGAACTCGGCCTGTGGGATGACGAGCGCGAGTTTGCGCAGCTGACCAGCGGGCTGGTGCTGATCATCGGCGACACCTGCCAGGGCAAGTCCACCACCATCGCCTCGATCCTGGACGAGATCAACCGGCAGCGCTCGGGGCACATCATCACCATCGAGGATCCGGTCGAGACCTTGATCCCGCAGCGCAGGTGCATCATCACGCAGCGCGAGGTGGGCGAGGATGGCGACGTCGAGAGTTACTACCTCGGGGCGCTGGACGCGCTGCGCGAGCGCCCGGACGTGATCATGATCGGCGAGATCCGCGATGCGCAGACGGCGCAGGAGGCGCTGGCGCTGGCCGAGTCGGGGCCGCTGGTGCTGGCGACCCTGCATGCGCGCTCGACCGAGCTCGGCTTGCAGAAGATGTTGCGCCTGCTGGGCAATTCGGAGGCGCAGGCGCAGGCCCTGGCGCATGCGCTGCGCGGTGTCCTGTGCCAGGCCCTGCTGCCGTCGGTCGAGGGCAACCGCTACTATCTGGCGACCGAATGCCTGACGCCGGGTCCGGCGGTCGTGCGGATGCTCGAGACCGGGGATCTGGGCGGCATCCGGGCCCAGCTGAACAAGGGGATCGATGCCGGCTGCCACACGATGAATGCTTCGCTCGAGGGGCTGCTGGCGGCGCACAAGGTGCGGGTCGAGGATGCGCGCAATGCGACCACGGATCGGATAGCGTTCGCTGACATGGTTTGATCGATCCAGGAATCAGTTGTGGCCTATCGTGAATTGCGTCACGC
Organism: Massilia sp. UYP11; assembly: GCF_050434805.1. NCBI lineage: Bacteria > Pseudomonadati > Pseudomonadota > Betaproteobacteria > Burkholderiales > Oxalobacteraceae > Massilia > Massilia sp. UYP11. The sequence goes on along the minus strand of NZ_JBNDJE010000017.1, from coordinate 56,915 downwards.
GTGAAGTGTTCAATGCACGTCATTTGCGGCGCTCAGGCCCGGCGGCGAATGCGAAGGAACATGCACGGCGTGCAGCCATTCCAGCGCTGTTAGCGGCCAGTGCCACCAAGGAGCGCTGCGATAAGGACGATGTGATAAGCTGCCCCGAAATCCCGTTTGGGCCAGGAGGTTGAAGGCGCGGGATCAGGAAACACTGGCCGATGCTGAGGGCTCCGATGGGCAGAACCGCTTCGCGCATGAGATTGATTGCATCGTGTTTCGTCATTGCAGTCGCCTTCACCTACCTGTCGCTGATCGTGCCAGGACGCGTCGAAGCGGTTTGCGGCAATCTGGGCACGCCGATCCATTGCCTGGTGCTCGCCTATGGGTTTCCGCTGCCATTTCTTGCAGATAGCCAGGGGACATCGCCGCTCGGCTCGGTGGCCAGAGACCCTTTGTCGATATTGATCGGTCTGGACGATGTCCTGTGGCCACGGCTGGGTTTGACGTTCTTGTTCTGGGTGCTCCTGGTCGCAATCAGCACATTGGCGTGGCGGCGCTGCATGCGAAGACGCGAGAGAGCGAAAAGCTTCGCTCCTCCAAAAAAACTCTTCTGAGCTGTTTATCCCATTACTGCGCGTGGCATGACAAGGTCTTGGGTAAAGAGGCTTACTGCGGTGGCTGTCCGTTCGACGCCATCAACCCCGCATCCACCGGCAGGTTCACGCCGGTAATCAGGCGCGCATCCTCGCTCGCCAGGAACGCCATCGCCGCCGCCACGCCCTCCGGATCCTCCGGCGCGCCGAGCGGCATGCGTTCCCTGAACTTGGCCACCAGCTCGGGGTCGCTCACCATGTCCTCGGTCATCCCGGTTTTCGTGAAGCTCGGATTGACCGCGTTCACCCGCACGCCGTCCTTCGCGGCATCCATCGCCATCGCCCGCACCATATTGCTGACGGCGCCCTTGGACGTGTTGTAGGCAAACAGATTCCAGTCGCCGCCGAGCCCGGACACCGACGAGGTCATGACGATTGCGCCGCGCACCTTCACGAGTTCGGGCATCGCCGCCTTGGCCATGTGATAGTAGCCGCCGACATTGACCGCCATGACGCGTTCGAAGTCTTCTTCGCTGGTCTGCGTGATGTCGCCTTCGGTGGCCATGCCGGCGTTGTTGATCAGGATATGCAGGCCGCCGAAGCGCTCGACGGCCGCCTGGACGGCGGCGGTCGCGGTCTCCCTGGCGGCGGTGTCGCCAACCTGCATGAGAACGCGGTCCTGGGGCAGGCCGGAGGCAGCCTGCTTCAGCGTGTCGCCATCGATATCAAGCATCACGACGCGCGCGCCTTCATCGAGGAAGCGGCGGGCGGCCGCCAGGCCAATGCCGGAGGCCGCACCGGTGACCAGCACGGTCTTTTCATTAAAACGGTTCATGCTTATCCTTTCGGGCCGGCTCAGGGCGGCGCGGGCGCGCAGGCCGCCAAATTGAGCCTGATCGGTTCACGGAAAAAGTTGGTCACGACGATAGCACGACCATGCGTACCCAGCCGTCCGGTTCGGGCAGGCAACGGCAGAGGACGCCACCATGCGGGGTCAGTCGCCGCTGATCGCCCGGTGCCGGTTCACCTCGACCGCGGTCACGGGCGGCGCCGCATTGCCCCAGCTGGCACGAATCCAGGTCAGCACCGCCGCCACCTGGGCGTCGTCGAGCTCGTGGCCGAAGGGCGGCATGCCGTAGGGGCGGGGATTGCCCTTCGTCCCGGGCGGGAAGCCGCCATTGACCGTCATGCGGATCACGTTCACCGCCGGCGTCAAGGTCACGGCGCGGTTTCCCGCCAGCGGCGGATAGGCGGGCAGCTTGCCGCGCCCATCGTCGCCATGGCATTGCGCGCAACTGGCCGCGTAGATGCGGCGACCCTCGAGCAGCACCTGCTCGTCCGCCGGCGGCATGCGATCCGGCTGACGCGCGGGTGTCGCGGGCAGGGACTGCAGATAGCTCGCCATCGCGCCCAGGTCGTCCGGCGTCAGGTGCTGCAGGCTGCGCGCCACCACTTCGGCCATCGGCCCGGTCGCCGCGCCGCGCGGCGAGATGCCGGTGCCGAGCAGCGCCACGATGTGTTCCCGGTCCCAGTCTTTCATGCCGGCCTCGCCGCCGGACGTGAGCGACGGCGCATACCAGCCCAGCGTGGGAATCAGGCCACCGTCGAGTCCTTCCTGGTGCGCGCCGAACTGGTTGCGCGTGCTGTGGCAGGCGCTGCAGTGCCCCAGGCCCTCGACCAGGTAGGCGCCGCGATTCCATTCGGCGCCGCGCGCCGGCTGCGCCGCGTGCACGCCGGGGCGGAAGTACAGCAGGCGCCAGCCGGCCAGCAGCGCCTGGCTGTCGTAGGGGAAGTCCAGCTCGTGCGGCCGGTTCGGCTGACGCTCTGGCGCCAGGCTGCGCAAGTAGGCGAACAGGGCGTCCGAGTCGTCGCGCGTGACCTTCGTGTAGTTCGGATAGGGGAAGGCAGGGTAGAGCAGGCGGCCATCCCGGGCGATGCCGTTGTGCAGGGCGTTCCAGAAGTCGTCCGCGCTCCAGTCGCCGATGCCGGTTTCCTTGTCGGGCGTGATATTCGGTCCGTAGAAGCGCCCGAACGGCGTGTCGAGGGCGCGGCCGCCGGCGTACGCCACGCCGCCGCGCGCCGTATGGCAGGCGATGCAGTCGCCGGCCCGGGCCAGGTAGGCGCCGCGCTCGATATTGGCGGCGGACGGCGCGTAAGCCTGCGGCGAGCGCGCCGGGATATGCTCGGCGCGCGGCCACGCCAGCGCCACCGCGGCCAGCACGAGCAGGACGACCACGAAGAGGGCGAGGCGCAGCGGCTTCATCGCGCCTCCGGATCGCTGCCGCAGGCCAGCGGCAGTGGGCGCGCGATGGACTCGGCCGGGCGCGGGTCTGGCGGCATCGGCTGCGCCGCCAGCCAGCCCGACACGGCGGCCACGTCTTCCAGCGACAGGCGCGCGGTGATGTCGGCCATGCAGTCCGGCGCGTGCGCGCGCCGCACCTTGTTGCGCCAGGCGCCGAACTGCGCGTTGAGGTAGTCGCGCGGCAGTCCGAGCAGGCCCGGGATGTTCGGCTGCACGCCGGTCAGGCGCGCGCCATGGCAGGCAACGCAGGCCGGGATCTTGCGCGCGGCGTCGCCGTCGAGCACCAGCCGGCGCCCGCGCTCGAGCACGGCGCCCGACAAGCCGGAAGGCTGGGGCGGCAGCACGGTCGGCGGCTGGGCCGCGAAGTGGCGCGCGATCTCGCGCAGGTACGCGTCGGGCAGGTGGTCGACCAGGTAGGTCATCAAGGGATACTGGCGCCGCCCGTCGCGAAAGTTGAGCAGCTGGTGATGCAGGTACCCGGCCGGCTTGCCCTGCAGGCGCGGATAGAAGCTGTCATTGACCGGATTGCCGCGCGCGTCGACCCGCGCATGGCAGGTGGCGCAGGCGAGCAGGCGCTGGTCGAGGGTGTCGGGGACGGTTTGCGGCGCCGCCGTGGCCGTGCAGGCAAGCGCGCCGAGCAGGGAAGCGAAAAACAGGCGAAGGCGTCGTGATCTCATGTGCTCCCACCGGCATCGAAGATGGTGGGAATGATAGCGCGAATTGCCGGGGGATCGTTCTTTCTTCGAGGGGCGGGGCAGGCGCGGGGGAGAGCGTGGACGGGTGAACGGGTGGACAGGTGGATGTTGAGCCGGCTGCGCGCCCCGGTCCACCCTGCGGCGATCCTTCAGGCTTTCGACGCCGGCGGATTCGCCTTCCAGTGCCGGTAGATCTTCAATGCCGCATGCGCATCGTCGGCCGCATACTGCAACTGCTTGTCCGACAGCCGGGGCAGGGCCCAGTTGGTGGTGGTGATGCGCTTGGATTTTTGCAGGCGCTGGCCCAGGAAGCGCTCGACCGCGCTCCTCGCGCCGAGCGGGTTGCGTTCGCCGCGCCGGCGCAGGGCCGTCGACAGGTCGAGCACGCTGCGCAGCTCGATGCCCAACTTGGACTTCAAGCGCCGCACGTCGTCGCCCAGGCCGAAGCCGACCTTCAGCACGCGCTCGTCCTCGAGCACGGGTTTGAGCACGGTGATTGCCAGCGCATTGCCGGCCGGGGTCGCGGTCTGGAACAGCCAGGCCGTCTCCAGGGTGGCGAGCTGCACCAGGTGCGGCCCGGTCGAGACCTCGCCCTTGGCGAAGGTTGGCTTCGATTCGGTGTCGAAGCCGATCGCGTCGCTGCCCAAGAGGTCGGCCAGCGCCTCGCGCGCGTCCTGCTCGCTGCGCACCAGGCGCACCCGGGCCAGGTCGATGCCGACGTACGGTGGCAGATCGGGCGCCGGGTCGTCCCCGGCGATCTCGGGCCCTGCGTTCAACTCTTGGAGAACTTGGAGGCCAGCGCCTGCAGTTTTTCCTGGCGCTTGCGGTTGTTTTCTTCTTCTTGCGCGGCGTCGCGTTCGGCCTTCTTGCGATCGGCTTCCTTCTTGAAGCGCTGCTGCAGTTGTTCCTTGGCGTGCAGGCGGTGCGCCTCGGGCACTTCGGCCCCGGCGGCGCCGTCCAGGTCATGGCGCACTTTCGCCTTTTCCATCGCGCGCAGGTAGCGCATCGAACTGGTATGGATGCCGAGCGCGGCGCGCATCACCTTCTTGTCCAGGCCCGGCATGCGGGCCAGCAACTGCTTGTCGATGCCGATCGACAGCGGCAGGCAGTCGCGGAAGGCTGGAAACTCCTGCTGGAGCTGCTTGAGCAGAGCGCGCGCCGACATGCCTTGCGCCGGCGCGGCGCCAGGCGCAGCGCCAGCCGGCGCTTGCGTCTGCTGCGGTTCCGGAGTGGTGGCGTTGTTGTCGACGGACTCTGCAGGGGTAGTGGTATTCATTGACTTCATGGTAAGAACAAGATTGCGAAGGATAGCACGGCGCTCGGCGCGCATTGTACTAGTTCCAATTATAAATGTTGGGAAACTCACGGCAGGGAGAGGCGCCGGCGCATGAAATCGTGTATCATCCGCCTCTTGCCTTGAGTCCGGCTTGCGCCGGCGCAGACACGCCCAGTAGCTTGTACGGAAGGCATGTCAGGGTGGTGCTATGTGAATTGTGTATATCCCTTATCGGATCTATCAATTATCACCAAAACTTGCATTGGGGCATAATGGCCCCTTCGCCTATTCTTCAAGAAAAATAGATGCAAGCCCGTGTTAGCGGGCTTTTTTTCGTTCCGACATGCACAGCACGATTTTGAACATCGACCATCGCCTATCCGTTCGCAGCCCAGAATCGTGTCGGCGCGCGCAAAACCGGGCAAGTCGTGCTTGAAACCTGGCATGTCCGCCCCTAGGTAGGGCCACTTCCGTTCCCCCTTTCCCAGGATCCGTACGCGGATCCCGCTGGATTATTGACTTCGCAGGCGCACAACTCGCCTCGACTGGAGAGTTTTAAGTATGAAAAACACCGCCAAGACATTGACACTGACAGCGAAAAAAGCGCCGGCCAAGGCTTCGGCGCCGCTGGCAGTGCCGAAAACCGCGACCTCCTACTTCCTTGAAACGGAAGCGGCGGCCAAGGTGACGGTGGTCAAGACCCGCTCGCGCCTGGCCACGCTGAAGGCGCAGGCCGACGCCATCCTGGCCGCCGGCGGCCAGGTGGCGGCCGAACCGGTCGCTGTGCCAGTCGAGCAAGATGCTCCTGCCGCCGCTGCGCCCGATACACCTGCTGCGCCTGCATTGGCCCCGGTCGCCGCCGCGGTCGAAGAAGCAATCCATGAAGCGGTGACCGCTGCGGCGCCCGCCGAAGCCGAGGTGGACGCCGGCAGCGACCTGGCCGCCGAATACCTGCAGGCGCAGGCCAAGCCGGCCGTGGCGCCGCTCATCGTGCGCAAGCGCGGCAAGCTGGCTGCCCTGAAGGCAGCCGAGCCGGATGCCCCGACCGCCGCTGCTCTGACCGCCGCTTCTGCGCCGACCGCGGTCCCGATGGCCGAGGCCGCTGCCGAGGAAGTGCCGAAAGCCGTGCGCGCCCGCGCCGTGCGCCGCGTCGACGCCAGCCCGGCGGCCGGCGTCCCCGTGAGCGCCGTCGGCGCCGTCAGCAAGACCACCGACGCCGCCGCGCTGGCCGCGATCGACACCTCGGGCTACCTGCTGCCGCAGGTGAAGGTCCCGGGCCGCCGCGGCCGCAAGCCAAGCGAATTCGTGCCGGAGAACGACGAAGTCGCGGCGCTGAACGCCGTCGAGCGCGCCGAGCTGAAGGCCGCCTCGAAGGCGCGCGAGCGCAAGGCCAAGGGCGTCGCCATGCTGAGCGAAGCCGGCTTCTCGGAAGCCGAACTCGAAAAGCGCCGCCAGCAGCTGAAGAACCTGATCAACATGGGCAAGGAGCGCGGCTACCTGACCCATGCGGAGATCAACGACCACCTGCCGGAAAACATCATCGATCCGGAAGCGATCGAAGGCATCATCGCGACCTTCAACGACATGGGCATCGCCGTCTACGAGCGCGCCCCTGAAGCCGAAATGATGCTGCTGTCGGACCAGGCCGTGACCCCGACCAGCGAAGACGAAGTCGAGGCCGCCGCCGCGACCGCGCTGTCGACCGTCGACTCCGATTTCGGCCGCACCACCGACCCGGTCCGCATGTACATGCGTGAGATGGGCGCGGTGTCGCTGCTGACGCGCGAAGGCGAGATCGAGATCGCCAAGCGCATCGAGCAGGGCCTGAAGGACATGGTGCAGGCCATCTCGGCGTGCCCGATCACGATCTCGGAAATCATCGCGCTGTCGCACAAGATCGCCAGCGACGAGCTGAAGATCGACGACGTGGTCGATGGCTTCGTCGACCTCGAAGACACCCCGGCGCCGGCCGCCTCGGTGGCCCACGCCGCCGCTTCCGCGGAAGAGGAGGATGAGGAAGAAGTCGAAGTCGAGGACGAGGAAGAAGAGGGCGACGGCGGCAACGCCAGCGGCGCGGCCGGCTACTCGGCCGAGCAGCTGGCCCAGTTGCGCAAGGGCGCGCTGGAGAAATTCGCGCTGATCGAGCAGCAGTTCGACCTGATGGGGCACGCCTTCAAGAACGACGGCTATGGTTCGCCGGCCTACGAAGAAGCGCAGGCCGTGATCTCGTACGAGCTGCTGGGCATCCGCTTCACCGCCAAGGTGGTCGAAAAGCTGTGCGACTCCCTGCGCGGCCAGATGGACGAAGTGCGTTCGATCGAGCGCTCCGTGCTGGACATCTGCGTGAACCGCTGCGGCATGCCGCGCGCCCACTTCATCAAGGTCTTCCCGGGCAACGAGACCGACCTGCAGTGGGGCGACCGCGAAGTCGACTGCGCCTATCCGTACAGCGCGGTGCTGAGCCGGAACCTGCCGGCGATCAAGGAGCTGCAGCAGCGCATGATCGACCTGCAGGCGCGCGTGGCGCTGCCGCTGGCCGACCTGCGCAAGATCAACAAGCAGATGGCGGCGGGCGAGAAGCGCGCACGCCAGGCCAAGCGCGAAATGACAGTGGCCAACCTGCGCCTGGTGATCTCGATCGCGAAGAAATACATCAACCGCGGCCTGCAATTCCTGGACCTGATCCAGGAAGGCAATATCGGCCTCCTGAAGGCGGTCGACAAGTTCGAATACCGCCGCGGTTATAAATTCTCGACCTATGCGACCTGGTGGATCCGCCAGGCGATCACGCGCTCGATCGCCGACATGGCGCGCACGATCCGCGTGCCGGTGCACATGATCGAGACGATCAACAAGATGAACCGCATCTCGCGCCAGATCATGCAGGAAACCGGCAGCGAGCCGGATCTGCCGACGCTGGCCGCCAAGATGGAGATGCCGGAGAATAAGGTGCGCGAGATCATGAAGATCGCGAAGGAGCCGATTTCGATGGAAACCCCGATGGGCGAGGACGGCGATTCGCAGCTGGGCGACTTCATCGAGGACAACGCGACCCTGGCCCCGCTGGACGCCGCGCTGCACGCCTCGATGCGCAACGTGATCAAGGAAGTGCTGGATTCGCTGACTCCGCGCGAAGCGAAGGTGCTGCGCATGCGCTACGGCGTCGAGATGTCGAACGACCACACGCTGGAAGAAGTGGGCAAGCAGTTCGACGTGACGCGCGAGCGCATCCGCCAGATCGAAGCCAAGGCGATGAGCAAGCTGCGCCAGCCATCGCGCTCGGACAAGCTCAAGACCTTCCTGCACAACCATTAACCTGGTTGGCGCGATGTGAAAAAGCCGCCCGGCTTGCGCCAGGCGGCTTTTTTTTGTGCCCGTTTTTTTGTGCTCGCTTTTTTTTACGCGCTTTTTGTGCGTGCTATCTGGAGGCCGCCGACTTGGGTCCCCGCCTTCGCGGGGACGACGTGCAGGTGCTGGTGGTCATCGGAAATCGACCCGGTCCACGAACCTTCTCACGTCGTTCCCGCGAAGGCGGGAACCCAAGTTGCGAGCAGACCGCCAACGCGCCCGTCAGCCCGTGTTGCGCAACCCCGCCGCCACCCCATTGATCGACAGGTGAATGCCGCGATGCACGCGCGGATCGGCATTGTCGGCCAGCTTGCGGCGGCGATGGATCAGCTCCACCTGCAGGTGGTTCAGCGGATCGAGGTAGGCGAAGCGGTTCTGGATCGAGCGCGCCAGCAGCGGGTTGCCGGCCAGCCGCTCGCTGGCGCCGGTGATCGCCTCCAGGCAGCGGATCGTCTCGCCATGCTCGGCCGAGATGCGGCGGAAGATGCGCTCGCGCAGGCCCGCGTCGCTCACCAGGCCGGCATAGCGCGAAGCGATCGCCAGGTCGGTCTTGGCCAGCACCATGTCCATGTTCGACAGCAGGGTGGCGAAGAACGGCCAGTCGCGGTACATCGCGCGCAGTTCTTCCAGTTTCGCCTCGCGCTCGCCCCCGACGCTGGCGTCGTCGAGCCAGCTCGTCACGCTCGACGCGAACCCGAACCAGCCCGGCAGCAGCAGGCGGCACTGGCCCCATGAGAAGCCCCACGGAATCGCGCGCAGGTCTTCGATGCGGCGGGTCGACTTGCGCGAGGCCGGACGCGAACCGAGGTTCAGTTCCGCGATCTCGGCGATCGGCGTGGCTTCGAAGAAGTAGTCGGTGAAGCCCGGCGTTTCGTACACGAGGTTGCGGTACGCCTTGTAGGCGCGGTTCGACAGCTCGGCCATCACGGACTCGAAACGCTGCAGGCGCCCGGCGTCGACGCCGCCGGCGCCGTCCTTGGCCGCATGCGGCGTCAGGCTCGCTTCCAGCGTGGCCGCCACCAGCAGCTCCAGGTTGCGCCGGCCGATCTCGGGGTTCGAGAATTTCGAGGCGATGATCTCGCCCTGTTCGGTCAGGCGGATCTGGCCGTTGACGGTGCCGGGCGGCTGGGCGCGGATCGCGTCGTAGCTCGGGCCGCCGCCGCGGCCGACGGTGCCGCCGCGGCCGTGGAACAGGCGCAGCTTCACCTGGCGCTGCTCGAACACCTCGACCAGTTTCAGCTCGGCCTGGTACAGCTCCCAGTTCGAGGTCAGGAAGCCGCCGTCCTTGTTGGAGTCGGAGTAGCCGAGCATGACTTCCTGCAGCCGGCCCTGTTTCTCGATGATGTCGGCCACCAGCGGAATCGCCATCCACTCGTCCATGATGCCGGCGGCGCGCTGCAGGTCGGGGATGGTCTCGAACAGCGGGATCACCATCACGTCGCTGCGCTCCGCCGTCGCGGAGCCGGCGCGGATCCGCATCAGGCCCGTTTCTTTCTGCAGCAGCAGCACTTCGAGCAGGTCGGATACGGTCTCGGTGTGCGAGATGATGTAGTTGCGGATCGCGCGCGGGCCGTAGCGCAGGCGGATCTCGCGCGCGCAGCGCAGGATCGCCAGCTCGGAATTGGTCTCGTCGCCGTAGCTTTCGTAGGGCGAGAACAGGGGCCGCGGCTGCGCCAGCTCGCGCAGGATCAGCGCGCGCTTGTCTTCTTCGTTCAGCGCCGCATAGTCGGCTTCGACCCCGGCGCGCGCGAACAGCTCGGCCAGCACGCGTTCATGGATGTCCGAGCTCTGGCGCATGTCGAGCGAGGCGAGATGGAAGCCGAAGATACGCGCGGCGCGCAGCAGGCCGGCCAGGCGCGGCTGGATCAGCATGGCGCCGTGGTTCTGGCGCAGCGAGTCGGCCAGCACCTCGAGGTCGGCCGCGAACAGTTCCGGATCGAGATAGGGCGCGGCATGGCCGACTTCCTTGCGCAGGATGTGGCCCACGCCCAGCTCGCGCGCGGTCGCGGCCAGGCGCGCATAGATGCCGATCAGGGCGCGGCGGTAGGGTTCGTCGCTGCGGTGCGGCGAGGCGTCGGGCGAGGCGTCGGCCAGCTGCTCCAGCGCGGGCGACACCTTGACCAGCAGGGTGGAAGCCGACAGCTCGGCGCCCAGCGCGTGCACCTCGTCGAGGTAGAAGTCGAGGATGGTGGTCGACTGGCGCGTCAGCGCATGGCGCATGGTGTCGGCGTTGACGTTCGGGTTGCCGTCGCGGTCGCCGCCGATCCAGCTGCCCATCTGCAGGAACGAGGCGTGCGCGGCCGACGCCGATCCATCGCCGCCATACTGCTCGGCGACCTCGAGTTCGATGTCGTCGTACAGGGCCGGGACTTCGCGCAGGAAGGTGATGCGGTAATAGGATAGGGCGTTCTCGATCTCGTCGGCCACGGTCAGCTTGGAGTAGCGCAGCATGCGCGTCTGCCACAGGGTGGCGATGCGGGCATGCAGCAGCTGCTCGTTGCGGCGCCGTTCCTTCGGCGTTTGCGGCAGGTCGCGCTCGGCCAGCAGGCGCGCGATGTCGTGTTCGGCGTCAAGGATGCTCTTGCGCTGGACCTCGGTCGGGTGGGCGGTCAGCACCGGCGAGATCAGGGCGTCGCGGAAGAAGGCGTCGACGGCGTCGCGCCCGATGCCGGCCTCGGCGAGCTTGCCCAGCGCGTAGCCGATGCTGCCCGAGCGCGGCGAGGACCCTTGAAGCAGGTGCGCGCGGCGGCGGCGGTTGTGGTGCTGGTCTTCGGCGATATTGGCCAGGTGCGAGAAATACGAGAAGGCGCGCACCACGGAAATCGTCTGGTCGCGCGTCAGCTTGTGCAGCAGGGTGGCCAGCTCTTCGCCGGCATCCGGGTCGTCGTCGCGGCGGAAACGCACGGCGGTCTGGCGGATGGTTTCGACGATGTCGAACACCGCGTCGCCCTCCTGGTCGCGCAGCACGTCGCCCAGCAGGCGGCCGAGCAGGCGGATGTCTTCTTTGAGCGGGGCGTCCTTGTCGGCGCCGGCTTGTACTACGGGTGCAGCAGGATTGTCCATGTCGACCACAGGTTATGATTGTGCGATGGCGGTGGGCCATGATCTGCAAGATGCCCCCATGATAAAATTTATGATCTTATGCAGGGAGCGGCTACTGGCATCGTCCGGGTCGGCCCAATGACAGTGAAAGAACTCGAGTGCTAAACGCCATACAGCAGGAATCTACCGTGACGCCCCAGGCGCCAGCGAAACTGATTATCGCATCCCGCGAGAGCCGCCTGGCCATGTGGCAGGCGGAGCACGTGCGCGACCGGCTCGCCGCATTATATCCAGAATGTAGCGTCGAAATTCTCGGAATGACAACACGCGGCGACCAGATCCTCGACCGCACCCTATCCAAGGTCGGCGGCAAGGGCCTGTTCGTCAAGGAACTCGAGGTCGCCATGGCCGAAGGCCGCGCCGACCTGGCCGTGCACTCGCTCAAGGACGTGCCGATGGAGCTGCCTGACGGGTTTGAGTTAACTGCCGTGCTCGAGCGCGAAGACCCGCGCGACGCGTTCGTGTCGAACGACTACGCCAGCCTCGACGACCTGCCGGCCGGCGCCGTGGTGGGCACCAGCAGCCTGCGCCGCCAGTCGCTGATCGCGGCGCGCTACCCGCACCTGGTGATCCAGCCGCTGCGCGGCAATCTCGACACGCGTCTCGGCAAGCTCGATCGTGGCGAGTACGCGGCCATCATCCTGGCCGCCGCGGGCCTCAAGCGCCTGGGGCTGCCGCAGCGCATCCGCGCGCTGCTCGAGCCCGAACTGAGCCTGCCGGCGGCCGGCCAGGGCGCGATGGCGATCGAGATCCTGAGCGGCCGGCGCAGCGACGGCGTCGACCTGCGCGCCGTGCTGGCGCCGCTCAACCACGTCGAAACCGCCCAGGCGGTGCTGGCCGAACGCAAAGTGTCGCGCATCTTCGGCGGCAGCTGCCAGATCCCGCTGGCGGCCTACGCCACCGTGCAGGACGGCCGGATGCGCCTGCGCGCCATGGTCGCGACCCCCGACGGCAAGCGCAGCGCGCACGCCGAGGTGGCGGGCGCCGCCGAACAGCCCGAATACCTGGGCGAACAGGTGTCCGAACTGCTGGCGCAGCAGGACGCCAGCGCGATCCTGGCCGCCTGCCGCGTCGATGCCGCCGAGGATGCAGCCAAGGATGCCTGAGCTGGGCCCGCCGGCGCGCGCGCGCGTGGTCGTGATCACCCGGCCGCGCGCCCAGGCCGATGACCTGGCGCAGGCGGTGCGCCAGGTCGGCCGCACGGCCGAGGTCCTGCCGCTGCTCGAGATCGCCCCGGTCGACGATCCGGCGCCGTTGCGTGCGGCGCTGGCCGCCCTGCATGACTACGCGCTGGCGGTGTTCGTCTCGCCGAATGCGGTCGATGCGGCGTTCGCCCACCTCGATGCATGGCCGCCGGCGGTGCCGCTGGCGGTCGTGGGCGAGGGCAGCCGCGCCGCGCTGGCGCGCCATGGCGTGGCGGCGCCCGGCCATACGATCCATAGCCCGCTGGACCCTGCCCGCAGCGATTCGGAACACCTGCTCCAGACCCTGGACTTGGGCGGCCTGGCCGGCCGGCGCGTGCTGATCGTGCGCGGCGACGGCGGGCGCGAGCTGCTGGCCGACGCCCTGCGCGCGGCCGGCGCCACGGTCGAGGCGGTGGCGGCCTACCGCCGCACCACCCCTTCGTTGACCGACGAGCTGGCCGCGCGATTGCGCGCCTTGCTGGCGCAGCCAAACGACTGGATAATCACGAGCTCGGAAGCCCTGCGCGGCCTGGCGGGCCTGGTGGCGGCGCTGGGGCCGCCGCCGTTGCGGGCGCAGTTCCAGGCGCAGTTCGAGCGGCAGCGCCTGGTCGTGCCCCATGCGCGGATTGCCGAGACGGCGCACGCCCTGGGCCTGCGCCACGTGACCCTGACGGGATCCGGAGATGCACGCCTACTAGCAGCGTTACAATCACAAGAATGAACGAATTGCCGAACAATCCAGATCAGCCGCAGGCCAATGGGCCCGCACCGAGCCTCCACAAGCCCGAGGGCGGCCAGGGCGGCGCGCCGCCGGGCGCGTCCGCCGGCGGCATCCCTCCAGGCGGCATGCCGCCGGCCGGTGGGGCGCCGCCGACGGGCGGCGTGCCCGTGCTGCCGCGCATCGGCGAGCCGGGCGGCCCTGGCCTGTTCGACCGCGTAGCGCGCCCGCTGCCGTTGGCCGTGATCGCCCTGGCCGTGCTGCTGGCGCTGCAAACGTACTCGTCGCACAACCGCATCAACTCGCTGCGCCAGGACATGGCGCGCAGCCTCCAGAAGGGCAACGCGGTCAATGCCGAGACGGCGGCGCTGGCGCGCGACGTGGCGGACCAGTCGAAGGAACTCCAGATCAAGGTCGGCGTGCTCGAAAGCCGCCAGAGCGAGGCCCAGAGCCAGCAGGTGGCGCTCGAGCAGCTGTACAAGGACTTGTCGCAGAACCGCGACGAGTGGGCGCTGACCGAGATCGAGCAGGTGCTGTCGACCGCCAGCCAGCAGCTGCAGTTGGCCGGCAACGTGCAGGGCGCCTTGATCGCGTTGCAGAACGCCGACCGCGCGGTCTCGCGCGCCGACACCCCGCAGTTCCTCACCATCCGGCGCGCCATCGCGGGCGACATCGAGAAGCTCAAGGCCTTGCCGGCGGTGGACCTGGCCGGCGTCGCCGTGCGCCTCGACCACGTGATCGGCCAGGTCGATTCGCTGCCGATGCTGTCCGACGAAAAGCCGCTGCTGCCGGTGGCGCCGCTGCGCGCCGCGCGCAAGGGCGAGGCCGCCGTCTCCGCAGCCGGCGCCGGGGCGAATGCGGCCGCCGCCGATGCGGCGCAGCCGCTGGGCGTGGGCCAGCGCATGCTGCAGACCTGGACCCAGTGGAGCCAGGAGATGTGGGACGACGTGCGCCAGCTGATCCGGGTGCGCAGCGTCGAGTCGCCCGAGGCGCTGATGCTGTCGCCGAGCGAATCGTTCTTCGTGCGCGAGAACCTCAAGCTGCGGCTGCTGAACGCGCGCCTGGCGCTGTTGTCGCGCAACGAGGCGACCTTCCGCGACGACCTGGCCACGGCCCAGGCCATGCTGGTCAGGTATTTCGACACGCGCGCGCGCGTGACGCAATCAAGCCAGGCCGCGCTGCGCCAGGTCCAGGCCAACGACCTGACGATCGAGATGCCGACGCTGGCCGACAGCCTGAACGCCGTGCGCAATTACAAAGCGAAACAATAAGCCATGCACAAAGCGAAGCGATCATAATGCGTTTACTTCTCTGGTTAGTCGCGCTGATGGCCGCCGCCATCGGCATTGCCGTGACGGCGCGCTTCAATCCGGGCAATGTAGTGCTGTTCTATCCGCCGCACCGGATCGACATGTCGCTCAACCTGTTCGTGGTGCTGCTGGTGGCATCCTTCCTGGCGCTGTACGGCCTGGTGCGCGCCATCAACGCCACCCTCAGGATGCCGCAGCGCGTGGCCGCCTATCGCCAGCGCCGCGCCGAACGCGAAGGCAACAAGGGCATGCGCGACGCGCTCAAGGCCCTGTTCGAAGGCCGCTTCGGCCACGCCGAAAAAGCCGCGATGCGCGCCGCGGAGCTGCCCGAGAACGCGGGCCTGGCGGCCCTGATCGGCGCGCGCGCCGCGCACCGCATGCGCGAGCCGGCGCGACGCGACGCCTGGCTGGCCGGGATCGCCCACGACCATACCCTCAAGACCGCGCGCCTGATGACGGTCACCGAATTGCTGGTCGACGACCACCAGCCCGAGGCCGCGCTCGAGGCGGTCGCCGAACTCAATGCCAGCGGCCAGCGCCACATCCACGCGCTGCAGTGGGCGATGAAGGCCAACCAGCAGGCGCGCAACTGGCCCGAGGTGCTGCGCCTGGTGCGCATCCTCGATAAACGCCGCGCGCTGCATCCGGCCCTGTCGAGCCGCCTGCGCGAGCTGTCCTACGAGGCGCTGCTGGGCGGCGACGGGCACGACGCCGAATCGCTGCGCCGCATCTGGGCCACGGTGCCGCCGCAAGACCGCACCGTGCCCTATGTCGCGGCGCGCGCGGCCGGCGCCTTCAATGCGTGCGGCCTGCACGACGAGGCGCGCGCGATCGCCGAAGAGTCGCTCAAGGCCGGCTGGGACGAGCGCGTGGTGCGCGCCTACCGCGACGCCGCCAGCCCGTCCGGGTCTCCTTCGCTCCTGGCCCAGATCGAGGCTTGCGAGACCTGGCGCCGCGAGCGCCCGATGGACGCCGAGCTGGCCCTGACCCTCGGTTCGCTGTGCCTGAAGCAGAAGTTATGGGGCAAGGCCCAGCGCTACCTGGAGCAGGCGCTGTCGGACGCCACCGAGCCGTCGATGGTGCGCGAGGCGCACCTCAAGCTGGCCCAGATGCACGAGGCGCTGGGGCAGGAGCAGGAGGCGGCAAGCCATTACCGGCAGTGCGCACTGGCCAGCATCCTGTAACAGCCTGTCGAGGCGGACCGGCAGCGCCGGCCCGCCGCACCATTGCCGGATGTTGCGCCGCACAGGCCATCCCTGTTTCGCTATAATGGCGGCCTATTATTGACTCTCCAGCAACCAAGGACCATCCATGAGCCTGAATAACGTTCCAGCCGGCAAAGACGTGCCGAACGACTTCAACGTCATCATCGAAATCCCGATGAACGCCGATCCGGTCAAATACGAAGTCGACAAGGACAGCGGTGCGATCTTCGTCGACCGTTTCATGGGTACGGCCATGCACTATCCGTGCAACTACGGCTACGTGCCGCAGACCATCGCCGACGACGGCGACCCATGCGACGTGCTGGTCATTACCCCGTTCCCGCTGCCGCCGGGCGTGGTGGTGCGCTGCCGCGCGCTGGGCGTGCTGAAGATGACCGATGACGGCGGCGGCGACGCCAAGGTGATCGCGGTGCCGGTCGAAAAAGTGCTGCCGATGTACAAGAAAATCCAGTCGCTGGACGACCTGGAAGAGCTGCGCCTGAAGCAGATCCAGCACTTCTTCGAGCACTACAAGGATCTGGAACCGGGCAAGTGGGTCAAGATCGAAGGCTGGGCCGGCATCGAGGAAGCCAAGGCCGAGCTGGTCAATGGCGTGGAAGCATTCAAGAAGGGCGCCAAGGCGTAATCGCCCAGGTCCGACGTTGTCGCCGAACGAGCCGGCGCCCGCGAGGGCGCCGGCTTTTTTTTGCCGGTCGCGGCCTCAGGCGCCGGGCGCGCGGCGCTGCGCCAGCCACGCCCGCACGCGCAGCTTGCCGACGATCCCGATCGGGAAGAAATAGATCGACAGGATGAACAGCACACCCAGCCACAGCAGCCAGCGGTCCGGGTGCAGCGCGGCGGCCAGCAACGGCACGCCTTCGAGCGCCGTGGATGCGTGCGCCATCAGTTCCTTCAGGTAGTTCTGGGCCAGCAGGAACAGGGTGGCGCCGATCACCGCGCCGTACATGGTGCCCATGCCGCCGATGACGACGATCAGGAGGATGTCGGTCATCACTTCGAAGCCGAGCGAGGTCTTGGGCCCCACGTAGCGCAGCCACAGCGCCATCAGGGCGCCGGCCAGCGCCGCCACCAGCGCGGCCAGGCAGTTGGCCCAGATGCGGTAGACCATGGTGCGGTAGCCGAGCGCCTCGGCGCGGAACTCGTTCTCGCGGATCGCCTGCAGCACGCGGCCGAACGGTGAGTTCACCAGCCGCAGCAGGAACAGGAACAGCAGCAGGCAGCCGGCGAACACCAGGTAATAGGTGATCACCTTGCCGTCGACGTAGCGGCCGAAGACCTCGTTCTCGAACAGCAGGTAGCTCGGCGACAGCACCTCGGGCACGCTGAAGGTCACGCCATCCTCGCCGCCGGTGAGGTCGGACAACTGCGAGGCCAGCACGGCAAACGAAGAAGCGACGGCCAGCGTGATCATGGCGTAGAAGATGGCGCGCACGCGCAGCGCGAACAGGCCGACCACCAGGGCCAGGGCCAGGGCCAGCAGCAGCGCCATCACCAGGCCCGTCACCATGACGCCCCAGGTGGGCTCGTCGACCCGGGCCAGGGCCAGGCCGATGCCATAGGCGCCGATGCCGTAGAACATGGTGTGGGCAAACGAGACGATGCCGGTATACCCCAGCAGCAGGTCGTAGGAAGCCACCAGCACGATGTAGACGCAGATCGTGGCCGCGGTATTGAGCGGACGCGCGCCGGAAAACAGGAACGGCGCCAGCGCCAGTCCCAGCACGATCGCGAGCAGCACCGCGGTCAGGATGCGGCTGCGCGGCAGGTCGCCGGAGAGAAGTCGGTGGAGTACGGAATTCGGCATGACTTCAGCTCCGCGACGTCGAATACAGGCCGGCCGGGCGCCACAGCAGGACCGAGATCATCAGGATGATGCTCGACACCAGGGCGATCTTCGGCGCCAGGAAGCCGGCGTAGTTGGCCACCAGCGCCATCAAGAGGGCGCCGATGAAGCAGCCGCCCACCGAGCCCAGGCCGCCGATGATGATGACGATGAAGATCATCACCATGATCTCGCTGCCCATCGCGGCGGTGAGCGTTTCCTTGTACAGGCCCCACATCACGCCGCCCAGGCCCGCCAGCGCCGAGCCTGCGGCGAACACGGCCACGAACAGGCGCCGGATGCGGTAGCCGAGCGCCTCGACCATTTCGCCGTTCTCGACCCCGGCGCGCACCAGCAAGCCGACCTTGGTGCGGTTGAGCACCAGGAACATGGCGACGAACACCACCAGCCCGACCACCACCGCCACCAGGCGGTACTTCTCCACCGCCGCGTCCTGCCACACGATGGCGCCGCGCAGCGCGGTCGGCAGCGGCAGGGCGATCGTCTCGGCGCCCCAGATCACGTGGATCAGCTGTTCGGCCACGATCATGCCGCCCATCGTGATCAGGATCTGCTTGAGGTGCTGGCCATAGACCGGCTTGACGATGATGCGTTCGAAGGCCCAGCCCAACAGGCCCGTGACGGCCATCGCCAGCGTGACGGCCAGGGCCAGCACGCCCAGGTTGATCAGGAGCGAGTCCATCTCGAGCCAGCCGCGCATGGGCAGCAGGACCAGCGTGGCGGTAAACGCCCCGACTGCGACGAAGGCGCCGTGGCCGAAGTTCAGCACGCTCATCAGGCCGAACACGAGGGTCAGGCCGCTGGCCATGATGAAGATCATCATGCCCATCGCCAGGCCGGCGACGGTGAGGGTGAGCCAGGTGGGGAAGCTGCCGACCAGCGGCAGCATGGCCAGCATCAGCGCGGGCACCAGCAGCAGCGGCGCGATGTCGCGCTTCGCCGCCGGCAGCGCGACATCGGCCTGGGCATTGGAGTTCGCCTTGGGCTCGGTAGCGGGAAGGATTGCACTCATGGTTCGTCCTGTGTCCTATTGGTGGGAGTCGAGCGACAGCCCGAGCAGGCGCTGCTGCAGCGCGACGTCGCCGGCCAGCGCCGCCATCTTGCCGGCGTGGGCCACGCGGCCGTCGTCCATCACGCTGACGCCGTCGCCCAGCGAGCGCACGAAGTTGAAGTTCTGCTCGACCAGCAGAATCGTGGTCTCGCGCTCCTTGAGTTCGCGAAAGGCGCGGACCAGGCTTTGCACGATGCTCGGCGCCAGGCCCTTGGTCGGTTCGTCGACCAGCAGGAGCTTCCTCGGTTCGGCGATCGCGCGCGCGATCGCCACCATCTGCTTCTGGCCGCCCGACAGGTTCCCGGCCGGCTGGTTCCAGAACTTGCGCAGGGCCGGGAAGAAGCCGCAGATCCAGTCCACCCGGGCCTGGTCCAGCGGGCCGTTGCGGGCGGCCAGCACCATGTTCTCGCGCACGGTGAGTTCCGAGAACACGGCCATGTTCTCGGGCACATAGGCGATGCCGGCGCGGGCGATGTCGGGCGTGGCCATCTTCGTGATGTCCTGGCCATCGAAATGGATCGATCCGGCGCTTGCACGCCAACAGCCCATGATGGTGCGCAGGGTCGTGGTCTTGCCGGCGCCGTTGCGGCCCAGCAGGACGGACAGTTCGCCGCGCCGCACTGTCAGGTCGACGCCCTGCAGGATGTGGTACTGGCCGATGTGGGTGTGCACGCCGGACAGGGTCAATAACGCGTCCGTGGCCGGCGACGTGTCGTTGAAGGCGTCCGTGGTCGGCGGCCTGTCCTTGAACGCGTGGACGGCGGAGCCGTCCACCCTATGCGTGTTCGGGTTCGGGTTGGGGGTCGGGTGTTCCAAGATAGGCTTCCTGTACGATCTTCGATTGCATCACTTCGCGCGGATCGCCGTCCGCCACCAGCGCGCCGTTGTGCAGCACGACGATGCGGTCGGCCAGCTGGCGCACCACGTCCATCTTGTGCTCGACCAGCAGCACGGTCTTGTCGCGTTCCTGCTTCACCTGGCGGATCAGGTCGAGCACCACGGGCACCTCGTCCACGCTCATGCCGGCCGTGGGTTCGTCGAACATCATCACCGATGGCTCGAGCGCCAGCAGGATCGCCACTTCGAGCTTGCGCTGGTCGCCGTGCGACAGGGCGCCGACGAACATGTCGCGCCGGGCCATGAGGGCAACGCGCTCCAGGTAGTGTTCGGCGCGCGCGATCAGCTCCTTGTGGCTCGACCAGATCGAGAAGAAGTTCAGGCCCATGCCGGCGCGGCTCTGGACCGCCAGGCGCACGTTCTCGACCACGGTCAGGTACGGGAACAGGTTGGTCAGCTGGAAGGCGCGGCCGATGCCGAGCCTGGTGCGGCGCGCGGCGCCATCGCGCGTGACGTCGCGGCCGTGCAGCGCGACCTTGCCGCTCGTCGCCGCCAGCTGGCCCGAGACCAGGTTGAAATAGGTGGTCTTGCCGGCGCCGTTGGGGCCGACGATCACGGTCAGGGTGCCGGGATAGAAGTCCGCCGTCACCGCGTTCACCGCGACGTGGCCGCCGAAGCGCACGGTCAGGTCGCGGGTCGACAGCGCCGGCCGGCGTGCATCCAGGGGGGAGGCAAGCGCCGTCATGTCAGCGCTTGTTCTTGACCGGCAGCGGCAGCTCGGTGGCCGGGATCTCGCGCACCAGTTCCAGCAAGTCCCATTCGTTCTTCTGGTCCTTCTTGATGCGGAAGTGATACATCGGCTGGATCGCCTGGTGGTCTTCCTTGCGGAAGGTCATCGTGCCCTTCGGGGTCTCGAAGCTCATGCCCTCCATCGCCGCCACCATCTTGTCGCCATTGCCGTCCGGGACCCTGGTCAGCGCCGCCACCACCGCGCCCGCCGCCGCCATGCCGCCGGCGGTGAACATGTCGGGCGGGGCCTTGAAGCGCCTGGTGTGCTCCGCCACGAACCAGTCGTTCATCTTGTTCTTCGGGAAGCCGTGATAGTAGTAGATCGTGCCTTCGGTCCCGGCGAAGTTCTTCCAGGTCTTCATCACCGGCAGGATGTTGCCGCCGGGGGAGAGCACGATGCCATGGCGCTCCGGCTTGAGGTCGGCGATCTTGTTCATCGGGTTGGGGCCGGCCCAGACGATCTGCAGGATGCGCGGCTGCGGCTTGTCCTTCAATGCGTCGAACAGGCGTTGCGACGAGGCGGTGAAGTCGGTCGTCGCCAGCGGCGCGTATTCCTCGTGCACCACCTTGGCCGCGCTGCCGGTGGCGGCCAGCGCTTCCTTGCCGGCCTTGATCGCATCGCGCCCGAAGGCGTAGTCCTGGGTCAGGAAGCCGACGCTGCCGCCCTTGAGGGTGCTGGCGGCGGCCAATGCATCCTGCATCGAGCTGCGCGCGGTGCGGAAGATGTACTTGTTCCACTTGTCGCCGGTGATGGCGTCGGCCACCGCCGGTTCGATGATCAGGACCTTCTTGTATTCCTTGGCCACCGGCAGCATCGCCAGCGCCGAGCCGGACGAGGTGGTGCCGACGGCGATGTCGACCCGGTCGTCGCCGTAGGCTTCGGCCAGCAGGGTGCGTCCCAGATCGGGTTTGCTCTGGTCGTCCTTGACGATCACCTTGATCTTGCGACCGTTGATCGCCATGGTGCCGCCGGTCAGGTATTCGAGGCCGAGCATGAAGCCGGCCTCGGTCTCGCGCGCATAGGATTCCATGATGCCGGTCTTGCCGGCGATGAGGGCGACCTTGAACTCCTTGCCCTGGGCCAGCGCGCCGGGAGCGGCGCCGGCGGCGAAGGCGAGGGCAAGGGATAGGGCGAGGGGTTTGATCAGATGCTGCATGTATGTCTCCTTGTTATTTAAGGGACCCGCGTCAGGAAAGCGCTGATCGCCTCGAAGGCTTCCGGTTCGGTGAGCATCGGCGCATGGCCGACGTTCGGCACTTCGGCGTAGGCCAGGCTGGGGGCCGCCTTGCGCATCCAGGCCGCCTGTTCAAGCTCGACCAGGTCGGACAATTCGCCGCGGATCATCAGGGTGGGGCGATGCCGCGTCAGGCGCCGGAAGGCCATGCGCAGGGCCAGCGAGGTTGGAGGCAGTCTACCGTTTTGCAGGCTGTGGGCGATACCGGGATCGTAGCGGGCGCACAACAGCCCGTCGTCGCGTCGCTCGAAGGCGCGCTGGGCCCACTTGTTCCACTCCGTATCCTGGTTGGCGGGGAAGGCGCAGGCGTTGATGTCGCGGACGTAGCAGGTCGCCTCGTCCCAGTCGGCGAAGGTGGCCGGCTTGCCGACGTAGCCGGCGATGCGCTCGAGCCCGCGCGCAGACAGCACCGGGCCGATGTCGTTCAGCACCGCGCCGGCCACCAGGTCGAGGCGCTGGGCGGCCAGGGTCATGGTGATCAGGCCGCCCATCGAGGTGCCGATGAAGACGGCGCGCGCAATGCCCAGCGCATGCATCAGGGCCACCACGTCGGCGGCGTAGACCGACGGCGTGTAGTTGGCCGGGTTCGGGTCGCGCGCCGAGTGGCCGCGGCCGCGCACGTCGACCGCCAGCACGCGCCGTCCGAGGCTGGCCACTTGCGGGGCCAGTTCGTCGAAGTCGAGCGAGTTGCGGGTCAGGCCGTGGATGCAGATCACGGGCAGGCGGGCCGGGCCGCCGGCGCCGTGGTAGTCGCGTGCATACAGGGCGAGGCCGTCGCTGCTGGTGTAGGTGATGGCGCTGGAGCTGGAGTGGTGCACGCGGGGTCCTGTTTAGCGTTCGGTCTGCTTGATGTTTTAACTTCGGTGAAGAACTGAGGTCCCCGCCTTCGCGGGGATGACGTGTGACTTCGTTTGCTGCAGCGGGCCTTTCGTGTGCCCTTGTTTGCTGCAGCGGGCCTTTCGTGTGGCTTCGGTCGCTGCAGCGCGTTTGCTCTTAGAAGCGCAGCTCCAGCGTTGCCGACACCGTGCGCGGGTTGCCGTAGAAGGCGGTGAGCGTGCCTTCGTTGCCCAGGGTCGGGAACAGGTAGCCCGCGGTCTTGTAGTGCTCGTCGCCCAGGTTCTTGCCGTGCAGGCCGGCGCGCACCTTGCCGTCAAGACGGGTCCAGACGATGCTCGCGTCCCAGATCTTGTACGACTCCTGGTCGAGGATCGACGGCGTCTCGAACTGGGCGGTGGCGCCCTTGTACGACACGCTGCCGATCAGCGAGACGCGGCCGTTGTGGCCCATGAGCGGCAGCGCGATATCGTAGTTGGCGCGCAGGTTGGCCGAGTTCTTCGGCGTGTTCTGGAAGATGCGCTGGTCGGCCACGTTCACGCCCGCAACGATGTATTCCTTGTACTTGGCGTCGATGTAGCTGACCATGCCGGCGATCATGAAGTTGGGCGTGATGTTGGCGATCGCTTCCAGCTCGGCGCCCTTGATCTCGGCCTTGCCGGCATTGGTGGTGACGCCGGCGAAGCTGTCGTCGCGGCCGTCGCCGTTGGTGTCGACCGCGATCGAGCCCGGAATCTGCACGTCCTGGTAGTCGCTGTAGAACAGGGCGGCGTTGGTGGTGATGCGCCCGCCGTTGAAGGCCGACTTGAGGCCCAGTTCATAGGTTTCGATGGTCTCGGGCGCATAGCCGGCGCGGGCGACGTCGAGCGGGATGCGGGTGCCCACCACGTTCAGGCGCGGATCGAAGCCGCCGCCCTTGAAGCCTTCGGAATACGAGGCGTAGACGTTGTGGCTTGGGTTCATTTTCCAGTTGACGGCCACGCGCGGGGTGAATTTCTTGTCTTCGCGTTCGAGCAGGCCGCCCCGCAGGTCGGTGTCGGTGCGGAACAGGATCGCGCCCGGGTTGCCCATGTCGGGCGTGCCTGCCAGGCCGAAGTAGATCTGGCGCAGCACGTCGGCTTCACGCTTGTCGACCGTGTAGCGCCCGCCCAGCGACAGGCTCAGGGTGTCGGTGAGGTTGTAGCTGCCGTCGAAGTAGGCGGCCCAGGCCTTCGTGTCGATGTCGCCCATCGTGTAGGTGGAGGTCGGCACGACGCCGGCCAGGATGGTGTCGAACTTGTTGAAGGCATTGGCGTCCATATAGTAGACGCCGGCCACGCCCTGCAGGCGCGGGCCGTTGTAGGTGACCTGCAGCTCCTGGCTGAACTGGCGGTTGGTATACAGCGCCGGCACTTCCATGTCGACCACCGGCAGGGCGTCGAAGTCGATCGGCGCATACGACTTGTCGCGGCGTGCGGCCGTGATCGACTTGAAGCTCCATTCGCTGTTCACCATGTATTCGATGGTGGCCGAGCCGCCGTAGGCGCGCACTTCCTGGTCGTGGCCCAGCGCCTTCGTGAGGTTGGCGCGCGTGTCGAACACGTCCGGCAGGATCGGCGCCCCGCTGGTGCGGCCGACAATCAGGCGATGGCCGTTCTTGGGATTGGAGTCGTCTTGCGTGAAGTCGCCGGCCAGGCGGATGAACAGGTCCTGGTTGGGCGTGAACTCGGCCGAGACGCGGCCGGCCGTGACGTCCTTGTCGTAGTTGCCCTTGCCGGTAAACAGGTTGTCGCCGAAGCCGTCGCGCTTGAAGCGGGCAAAGGTGGCCCCCACGCGGGCGGTGTCGGTCAGTGGCGTGCTGGCGGTGACCACGGCTTCTTTCTGGCCGTACTCGCCGACGGTGGCGCGCACGCGCACGTCGCGCTTCGGCCCGAGCTTGCGGGTGACGTACTTGACGGCGCCGCCGATCGTGTTGCGGCCGTACAGCGTGCCCTGCGGGCCGCGCAGCACCTCGATGCGCTCGACATCGTAGATGTCGGCCACCGCGGCCTGCGGACGGGCCAGGTAGATGTCGTCGATATAGATGCCGACGCCGGACTCGAAGCCGGCCAGCGGGTCGGCCTGGCCGACGCCGCGGATGAAGGCGGTCAGCGTGGTGTTGGTGGCGCGCGACGCCTTGAGCGTGGTGTTCGGCAGCGCCAGCGCCAGGGCGGTCACGTCGGGCACGGCCTGCTTGGACAACTGGTCGGCGCTGAACGCGGTGACCGAGACCGGGACGTCCTGCAGGGTCTCTTCGCGCCGGCGCGCGGTGACGACCACTTTCGAGACGTTTTCCTCGGTCGAAGCCGCGGAGGCGCCACCGGCATCCTGGGCCTGGGCCATCCCCACCGATCCGCCGGACAGCACCAGCAGGGCGGCGGCGGACTGGTTCAGCAGCTTCATCTTCTTCCTGGTCAGACGCATTCTAGTCTCCTCATTTTTGATATGGCATGCAATCGAGCATGCGTGCGATCGAGCGCATGCCAAGCAGTGTGCCAAGGTCGGGTTTGGTTGAATAGTCAACAATCGCCCACCCCGTTGTGCATGAATGCACAGCCCGCTTGCCGGACTCCGGGGTGAGCTTTCCTAGGGACAGATGCCGCATTGCACCATTTCTGCGCCACTGCAGACATCGTCGGTAAATTGCTTGCAGAGCGAATGTGCACGAGTGCACAATGTGTCATCTTGATATCTGACAAGCGATCTGATGAATACGCTTCCGGAGTGGACGGACCTGCGGTTCTTTCTCGAATTGGCGCGCGCCGGCACCCTGTCGGGCGCGTCGCGCCGCCTCGACGTCGAGCACACGACGGTCGCGCGCCGCATCGACCGGCTCGAGACCCAGCTCGGCGCGACCCTGTTCGACCGCTCGCGCGAAGGCTACGAGCTGACCGAGGTCGGCCTGGCCCTGCTGCCGCACGCCGAGGCAATGGAAGGGGCGGCGCTGGCGGCGGCCGAGCAGATCGGCGGCGCCGAAGTCGCGGCCCACGGCGTGGTGCGGCTCGGGGTGCCGGAAGTGTTCGGCGTGAAGGTCGTGGCGCCGCTGCTGGTCAGCCTGCTGGACCAGCATCCCGACCTGCAGATCGACCTCCTGGCGCTGCCGCGCTTTGCCAACCTGGCCAATCGCGAGGCCGATCTCGGCGTGATGCTCGATCCGCCCACCACCGGCCGCTACGTGGTCACGCGCCTGGCTTCGTTCCGCTTCTACCTGTATGCGTCGCCCGCCTACCTGGCGCGCCATCCGCCGATCCGCACCCAGGCCGACCTGGCGCGCCACGACTTCGTCGACTACGTGCAGGATCGCCTGGCCAGCCGCGAACTGTCGTACCTGAACGAACTGGGTTTCACGCCGCGCCGGCGCATGTGCTGCTCGGGCATGACGGCGCAGATCGAGGCGGCGTCGCTCGGCATGGGCCTGATGATGGCGCCGCCCTATGCGGTGCCGGACGATGGCCGGCTGGTGCCGGTGCTGCCGGGCTTTTCGGCCGAGCGCTCGTTCTGGCTGGCCGCGCCAACCGACCTGTATCGCCTGCGCCGCGTGAAAGTGGTGTGGGATGTGCTGCGCGAGTATGCCGACAGCTCGCCAAGCCTGTTCGTCCAGGACGGCATGCAGCCTGCATTGGCGCCGGATTGAAGAGCGCGCTATCCTCGCAGTCTTCTCGCTGCTCACCTTTCACTTTTCACTTTTCACCTTTCACTTCTCACCTCTTACTCCGCGAAGCCCCCATGCGCAGCCAGATCAGCGACGACATCACCTTCCGCAAACTCGAGATCCTGCTGGCCTATATGGAGGGCGGCAACCTCAACGCCGCCGCGCGCATGCTCGACATCAGTGCGGTGAGCGTGCACCGGGCGTTGCATTCGCTCGAGGAAGGCATGAGCTGCCAGCTGTTCAGCCTGCAGGGGCGCAACCTGATCCCGAACGAGGCGGCCCAGGTGCTGGCCGAGGTCAGCCGCGAAGTGATCAAGCTGATGGCGGACGGGATCGCCGCCACGCGCTCGGCGGCCGGCTATTCGGCCGACCATCTCAGGATCGGCTCGCTGTACTCATTGACGACGGGCGCCATCCCCGAGGTCATCATCGGCATCAAGCTGCGCAAGCAGGAAATCGAGACCGAGCTGGTGCTGGGCTCGAACGCCGAGCTGCTGCATAAGCTGAAGCAGAACGCAATCGACGCGGCGCTGATGGGAATGCTCGACCCCGACCCCGAGATCGAATCGATCCCGCTGTTCGAGGACGACGTGTTCTTCGCCGCGCCGGCCGGCTCGCCCTATGCCGGCATGAAGGAAGTCGACCTGCGCGCATGCGCGTCCGAGAAGTTCGTGTGCCTGAAGGATGGCTTCGTGACGTTCGCGGGTTTCCAGGAAGCCTTCCGCATCGCCGGCTATGCGCCGACCATCGTCACCCGCGTGGGCGACATTTTCTCGCTGATGAACCTGGTGGCGGCCGGCATCGGCTACACCTTGCTGCCGGGCCGGGTGCGCGATGCGTTCGGCGACAAGGTGCAGCTGATCCCCCTGAAAGCCGACCACCGCATGCGCCAGATCATCGGCCTGAGCTTTCTGCGGGTGCGCGAACGCGACCCCAATCTGCTGGCGCTGGCTGCCGTGTGCCGCATGCTCAAGCACCGTTCCGCCTGATTTCGCAGCGCAGCATTCCGGCCGCCTTCCAGGCCGACAGTTTCGCTGACAGTAAACGTTGCCAACCGGGCGTAATTGATCTCGTCGCCGATCGCGGTTAACTTGGCAGCACAAACAGCTCACCAAGAGCCTGACCAAGAGCATAACGACGAGCATGCCCGGCCCGCCGCCCGCAGCAAGGGCGGCCGCGGCGCGGGATCATGCATTGGAGACGTACCACCCGCGGCCACACCGGTTGGAGCCGGCGCCGCATCTTGAAGGAGCCTTGTTGTGTCCTCTCATGTCATTGCAATCTGCGTCCTGGCGCTGATGTTCATCGTCGCCACCGCCATGCCGATCAATATGGGCGTCATCGCCTTCGTCGGCGCCTTCCTCGTCGGCACCCTGGTCGCCGGCATGGAAACCAAAGCCATCATGTCGGGCTACCCGGCCGAACTGTTCCTGACCCTGGTCGGCATCACCTTCCTGTTCGCCCAGGCCCAGAACAACGGCACCATCGACTGGCTGGTGCGGCTCGCGGTGCGCGCCGTCGGCGGGCGCATCGCGGCCATCCCCTGGGTCATGTTCGCGATCACCGCCTTGCTCACCTCGGTGGGCGCGGTCAGCCCGGCGGCGGTGGCGATCATCGCGCCGATCGCACTGGGCTTCGCGGCCAAGTACAAGATCAATCCCCTCATGATGGGCCTCCTGGTGATCCACGGCGCCCAGGGCGGCGGCTTCTCGCCGATCAGCATCTACGGCGGCATCACCAACAAGGTGGTGATGGAAGCGGGGCTGCCGATCTCGCCGCTGACCACCGCCTTCACCAGCCTGGGCGTCAACCTGGCGGTGTCGGTACTGCTGTTCTTCGCCTTCGGCGGCGCCAAGCTGATGCGTCAGCAGGTGCCGAAGGCCGAGCGCTCGGGCAAGGGGCTCCCGGTCTCGCCATTCGGTCCGCCGGTGGCGGTGGCGGCCCAGGGCCCGCAGATCTATGGCGACGCCGAGAACGAATCGTCCAGCGAGGAGCGCCTGACCAAGGAACGCTCGGGCGCCGCCGTCGGCGCGGTGGGTGGCGCCGCAGCGGGGAGCGTTGCCGGCGCCGCCGGCCATGCCGCCACCGACCTGCACGAGGGCCCGACCTTCCACCAGATGTTCACCGTGGTCGGCCTGGTCGCACTGGCGGTGCTGACCCTGCTGTACAAGCTCGACATCGGCTTCGTGGCCATCACCATCGGCCTCTTGATCTCGATCCTGTCGCCGCAGGTGCAAAAGCGCGCCATCGGCCAGGTGTCGTGGCCCGAGATCATGCTGATCGTCGGCGTCTCCACCTACGTCGGCGTGATGCAGAAGATGGGCACCATCACCTGGGTCGGCGACAGTGCCGCCAGCCTGGCGTCGCCGCTCACCGTGGCCCTGCTGCTGCTGTTCGTCGGCGCGGTCGTCTCGGCCTTCGCTTCCTCGACCGCGGTGCTCGGCTCGCTGATTCCGCTGGCCGTGCCGTTCCTGGCCTCGGGCACGGGCGTGGACCCGATCGGCTTCATCGCCGCCATGGCGGTCGCCTCGACCATCGTCGACGTCAGCCCGTTCTCGACCAATGGCGCCCTGGTGCTGGCCAGCGCCCAGCACATCGACCGCGACGTCTTCTTGCGGCAGCTGATGATCTATGGCGGCATCGTCACCCTGGTGGCGCCGGTCGCGCTGTGGGTGCTGTTCGTGGTGTTGTGACAGGCACCCAACTTTTGCAACGACGGGAAATCACATGAACCAAAGCGAATCACAGGCTGATCTTCGCTGGACCACCCAGCAACGCAACCGCGGCGATCGCCTGGCACGGGTCCAGGCGGCGCTCGGCGGGGCGCTGGACGGCAAGATCGTCCAGGCCACGCACATCGTCGACCTGCTCAATGCCGTGCTGGAGCCGGGCGACCGGGTCTGCCTGGAGGGGAACAACCAGAAGCAGGCCGATTTCCTGGGCAAGGCGCTGACGAAAGTCGACACCGGCCGGGTGCATGACCTGCACATGCTGCTGTCGGTGCTGTCGCTGCCGGAGCACCTGGACGTGTTCGAGCGGGGAATCGCCTCCAGGCTGGACTTCTCGTTTTCCGGCCCGCAGGCCGGCCGCCTGGCCAAGCTGGCGCAATCCGGCAAGCTCGATATCGGCGCGATCCACACCTACCTGGAGCTGTTCGCGCGCTACTTCATCGACCTGACGCCGCGCGTGGCGCTGGTGGCGGCCGAGATGGCCGACCGCGAGGGCAACCTGTACACCGGCCCGAACACCGAGGACACGCCGGCCATCGCCGAGGCCACCGCGTTCAAGAGCGGCATCGTGATCGCCCAGGTCAACCGGATCGTCGACAAGCTGCCGCGCGTCGACATCCCGGGCGACTGGGTCGGCTACGTGGTGCAGTCGCCCACCCCGTACTACATCGAGCCCCTGTTCACGCGCGATCCGGCCCTGATCTCGGAGATCCAGGTGTTGATGGCGATGATGGCGATCAAGGGCATCTATGCCGAGTACGAGATCGAACGCCTGAACCACGGCATCGGCTTCGACACTGCCGCCATCGAATTGCTGCTGCCGACCTATGCGGCGGGTCTCGGCCTGAAGGGAAAGATCGCGCGCCACTGGGCCCTGAATCCGCACCCGGCCCTGATCCCGGCGATCGAGGCCGGCTTCGTGGAGTCGGTCCATTCCTTCGGCTCCGAGCTGGGCATGGAAAAATACATCAGCGCACGGCCCGACGTGTTCTTCGTCGGGCCGGACGGCGCGATGCGCAGCAACCGCGCGTTCTGCCAGGCGGCCGGCCACTACGCCTGCGACATGTTCATCGGCTCGACCCTGCAGATCGACTTGCAGGGCAATTCCTCGACCGCGACCCTGGGCCGGATCGCCGGTTTCGGCGGCGCGCCGAACATGGGGGCGGACGCGCGCGGCCGGCGTCATCCGAGCAAGGCCTGGCTCAAGGCGGGCGAGCAGGCGCGCGCGGGCCGCAACGTGATCCCGCGCGGGCAGAAGCTGGTGGTGCAGATGGTCGAGACCTTCCGCGAGCACATGGCGCCGGCTTTTGTCGAGAAACTCGACGCCTGGCAGCTGGCCGAGCAGGCGAACATGGCGATCCCGCCGGTGATGATCTACGGCGACGACGTGACCCACATCCTGACCGAAGAGGGCATCGCCAACCTGCTGCTGTGCCGCACCGAGGAAGAACGCGAGCAGGCGATCCGCGGCGTGGCCGGCTACACGCCGGTCGGCATGGGGCGCGACAAGCGCATGGTCGAGAACCTGCGCGACCGCGGCATCGTCCAGCGCCCCGAAGACCTGGGCATCGACAAGCGCATGGCGACCCGCGACCTGCTGGCCGCCAAGAACATGAAGGCCCTGGTGCGCGCTTCCGGCGGCCTGTACGATCCACCGAAGCGCTTCAGGAACTGGTGAGGAAACAACCATGGAAACGTTGAAATACCGTTTCGAGCAGGGCAGGCGTTCGCTGGCCGGCATGCCGCAGCTGGTGGGCGTGGTCGGCTCGGGCAATCTCGAAGTCCTGATCGAGCCGTCGCCCTTGCAGGGCGCGTGCGAGATCGAAGTGCGCACCGCGGCGGTCGGCTTCGGCGCCACCTGGCAGGCCGTGATGGCCGATTTCCACGATCGCTGGAGCCTGGCCGACGCGCGCATCAGCATCAACGACATGGGGGCCACGCCGGCCGTGGTCAGCCTGCGGCTGGACCAGGCGGTGGAGTCCCTGGCCGGCCCATTGCCAAAGGACGTGCCATGAGCAGCTACCTGGAATTGACCGCGCGCCAGCGCATTCCGGCCATCTTCGACGCCGGCAGCTTCGAGGAATTCCTGCCGCCGGGCGAACGGGTGGCGAGCCCGCACCTGGCCCAGCTCGACGCGCCGGTGTCGTTCGACGACGGCGTGGTCGTCGGCCGCGGCAAGCTCGACGGCAACATGGTGTTCGGCGCCGCGCAAGAGGGCGGCTTCATGGGCGGCGCGGTGGGCGAGGTGCACGGCGCCAAGCTGGTGGGCATGCTGCGGCGCGCGATCGACGAGAACGCGCACGCGGTGCTGCTGCTGCTCGAGTCGGGCGGGGTGCGCCTGCACGAGGCCAACGCCGGCCTGATCGCGGTGTCCGAGGTGATGCGCGCCATGCTGGACGTGCGCGCCGCCGGCATCCCGGTGGTGGCGGTCGTGGGCGGGGCCAACGGCTGCTTCGGCGGCATGGGCATCGCGGCGCGCTGCGCCAACACCGTCATCATGTCCGAGGAGGGGCGGCTGGCCATGTCCGGCCCCGAGGTGATCGAAACCGCCAACGGGGTCGAGGAATTCGATTCGCGCGACCGCGCGCTGGTCTGGCGCACCACGGGCGGCAAGCACCGCTACCTGCTGGGCGATTGCCAGGCGCTGGTGGCGGATGAATCGGGCGCCTTCCGCAGGGCGGCCATCGATGCCATTGCGGGTCTGCGCGCCGGCGAAGTGCGCCTGACGCTCGAGGGCCTGCTGGCCGAGCAGGCCATGCTGGCGCGGCGCCTGGACGACAGCGCGGGCCTGGCCGAGCCGATGGACGTGTGGAAGAAACTGGGCGTGCCGGAGCCGGGCAGGGTGCCGCTGCTGGAAGCCGACGCCTTCCTCGACATGGCGGCGCGCTATCGCGTCACGACGGGAGATTGACGATGGATTGGCAACTGCTTACAACCGAGCTTTTCCCCGGCGGTCACGACATCGTCGAACGCGACCATTTTTTATCGGGCACGGCGCAGGTGGACGGCCAGGCGGTCGCCGTGATCGGCACCACCGGTCACACGCCGATCGGCATCGAGATCGCGCTGGCCCAGGCGCAGGCCATCCTGGAGACCGTGCAGGCGCATCCGGGACGACCGATCCTGATCCTGGTCGACACCCAGGGCCAGCGCCTGCGCCACCGCGACGAGATGTTGGGCATCAACAGCTACATGGCCCACCTGGGCAAGTGCGTCGACCTGGCGCGCCGCCAGGGCCATGTCGTGATCGGCCTGGTGTACGACCAGGCGCTGTCGGGCGGTTTCATCACCAGCGGCCTGATCGCGAGCGCCTGCTATGCACTGCCGCAGTCGACCATCCGCGTGATGGGCCTGCCGGCGATGGCGCGCATCACCAAGGTGCCCGAAGAACGCTTGACCGAGCTGGCCCGGGACAATCCGGTGTTCGCGCCGGGGCCCGAAAACTATCTGCGCATGGGCGGCCTGCACGGCATCTGGGAAGGCGATCTCGCCAACCAGCTGGTGCGCGCGCTGCACGATGCCTCCGACGAAGACCGGCGCATGGCGCTGGGCCGCGAGCGCGGCGGGCGCCTGCTGGCGCAGCCGGTCGCCGAGGCCGTGAGGACAGGCGGCCATGTTCGCGCGGCATGATCTGGTGTGGTTGACGGGTCGCGGCTGGCAGCGCGTGCGCGCCGGCGCGCCCGGGGAGGCGCTGGCCGCGCTCGACCGCTGGCGCGACGGCGGCTGGCCGGCCGTGGTGCGGCGGGCCGAGGCCGGGATGGCGCCGAACGAAGTGGCGATCGGCTTTCCGCTGCCGCCGCGGCCGGAGGAGGGCGGCAAGCTGAAGTTCGGCTGCCGGGTCGAGCTGTCCGAGATTGGCCGCCGCACGCGCGCCTTGCCGCTGGTCGCGGCCCTGGACGCGGTGCCGGGGCAGTGGCGCGACAGCCTGGCCCTGCTCGAAAGCCAGGCCGCGGACGCCGGCGTGGGCCTGGCGGTGTATGGCTCGGTGGCGCTGGCGGCGCTGACCGGCCAGTACTACCTGACGCCGCATTCCGACATCGACGTGCTGCTGCAGCCCACCAGCCGGCGCCAGCTGATGAAGGGGCTGGATTTGCTGGCCTGGCACGCGGGCATCCTGCCGCTCGACGGCGAAGTGGTGTTTCCCGACGGGCGCGCGGTGGCGTGGAAGGAGCTGCGCGCGGCCTTTGCCGGCGCCCCGGGCACGCGCGTGCTGACCAAGGGACTGCACCGGATCGCGCTGGTGCCGCCCGAAGAACTGATCGCGACGCTGGAGGAAGAGACGTGCCCGAATTGATTGCCTTGCACGAGACGCCGGCGCCGCGCTTGCCGGCTGGCGCCGGCGGGCTCGCCCTTGACCAGCACGGTTTTGCCCGACGCCTCGCGCACCTCGCGGTGCGCAGCCTGTACGCCGAACTGGTCCTGTATCCGAAACCGGGCCTGGTCTCGCTCGTCGACAACGGGAGCCATGCCGACATGACGGCCGCGACCTTCATGCGCAGTCTGTTCGCGCTGCGCCGCTACTTTCTGGACATCACCCGGGCCGGCGTGGATGACGCGCCGTTCCACGCGCTCAAGCGGCTCGGCGTCGATGCCGAAGCCCGCATGCTGCGCGCCACCGCCGGCATCAATACCCATCGCGGCGCCATCTTCTGCCTCGGCATGCTGTGCGCGGCGATCGGGCGCTGCCATGCGCGCGGCGTGCCGCTGACGGCGGCGGCGGTGCAGGCCATGCTGCTGGGGCGCTGGGGCCATGCACTTGGCGCGCACAGCGTCGGTGGCGGCGCCGCCTCGAACGGGGCCCGCGCGCGGCTGGACTACGCCGCCAGCGGCGCGCGCGAGGAGGGGGCGCGCGGCTTTCCCTCGGTGTTCGCCGTTGGCCTGCCGGCGCTGCGCCGCACGCTGGCCGCGGGTCGCGGCATGCGCGAGGCGCGCATCGACGCGCTGTTTGCCCTGATGGCCCACATCAGCGACACCAACGTCTATCACCGCGGCGGAATCGAGGGCGCCCTGGCCGTGCGGCGCCAGGCGCGCGCCTTCGTCGCGCGCGGCGGCACCGCGCACCCGGATTGGGAAGCGCGGGCGCTGGCCTGTCACCGGGCCTTCGTCGCCAGCCGCCTGTCGCCGGGCGGCGCGGCCGACCTGCTGGGCGCCGCCTGCCTGCTGCAGGCCGTGACGGCCGATTAGCATGGCGGGCCGGCTCGCCATCCTGTGCCCCGGGCAGGGCGCCCAGCATGCCGGCATGTTCGACCTGGCGCGCCTGGATCCCGGCGCCAGCGGCCTGCTGGACGCCTGGTTCGCCGACCCGCAGCTGGCGCCGCTGCTGCGCGCGTCGCTGGACGGCGAACAACGGTTCGCCAACCGCGTCGCGCAGCCGTCCATCGTGGCGGCGACGCTGGCGACGTGGACCGCCCTGCGCGCCCGGCTGCCGGAGCCGGCGCTGGTGGCCGGCTACAGCATCGGCGAATTGTCGGCCTACGGCGTCGCCGGCGCGCTCGAGCCTGGCGCCGCGGTGAAGCTGGCCGGCGAGCGCGCGCGGCTGATGGACGCGTGCCTGGAGGGCGGCGCGGCGCAGGCGATGGTGGCGCTGTCCGGCATGCCCGATGGCAGCGTGGCGTCACTGCTGGCCCGCTTCGGCTTTCACGCCGCGATCGTGACCGGCGAGGATGCGCTGGTGGCGGGCGGCCCCGCCGCGCAGGGCGAGGCGCTGGCGCGCGCGGCCCTGGCGGCCGGCGGGCGCGCCACCTTGCTGCCGGTGGCCGTGGCCTCGCATACGCCGCTGCTGCAGGCCGCCGTGGCGCCGTTCGCGGCGCTGCTGGAACGCCAGCGCTGGGCGGCCCCGTCCTTCCCGGTCCTGTCCGGCATCTCGGCCGCGCCGGTCGGCGATGCGCAACAGGCCATGCGCGACCTGCCGCGCCAGATCGCCGAGCCGATCCTGTGGCAGGACTGCATGGACGCCTGTCGCGAGGCCGGCGTGACCGTCGCGCTCGAACTGGGGCCGGGCGCCGCCCTGGCGCGCATGTTGCAGGCACGCCACCCGCAGATCGCCTGCCGCTCCGTGTCCGAATTCCGTTCCCTCGATGGGGTCCATAGCTGGCTACATAGGGAGCTCGATTAACATTCACGAAGCTGATGTCTGATATTGCTACTCAGAATTGGAAGTTCTTCCGGGTCGCCTATATAACGGTCGCATAGCAGTCGTCATCATAGGCGCCGTCGTGATCGGCGGTGCAATCAAGGAGTCGCACGTGAAAAAGATCGTCAACGCCCTCGTCGCCGCCGCCGCCAGCCGCGCCCGCAGCATCCTGCGCAAGCAGGCCGCATTCGCCCAGCCCTACCGGGTCGAGTACCGCTCGAACGCCGGCGGCTGGAACTAGGCAGCTTTTGGGGTAGTAGCACGCCCGGTTTCACCAGCGTGCCACTGCTGCGACGCTGCGCATGTGCAGCCGCTCCGACGCGCGCATCGCCTTCCCCCATCCCCACCAGGCCCCTGCGGCCGTCTTCACGTGCGACGCCGGTCACTTCCGGATCGACGCCACGGTTGTCGTCTTCCACAAGCACCCACAAATCCCGCCTTCCGTCCCGATCGTCGCCACAGTACCGTCCTGATCGGGCAATCTGGCCGTGAGCCTTCTCAGCCCACGCATCACGCAGCGTACCCGCAGCCGCTGCGGCCGCTGTGGCCGCTGTAGCCGATACCCGAGGGCGATACCCGGCCAGCGTTAGTTGCCCTACTTACGCATCCGTTTGGAATGCTTTTGCACGTTCTACGTCATCCAGTGCACTTCGACGGTGCATCCCGCACCGAAAACGCGACGGATCGCTATGGCACAAATGTTGCTGTATAAGAATTCCTGTTCAACAGTTTTACTCGGAGTTCTCATGAAGTTTCGCACGATCACCCTCGCAACCACACTGGCCATCGCCTGTCTGGCCCCCGTATCCGCGTCCGCCCAGGCGCAAGCCGGCGGCTTCCCCCTGCAGCCGCTGGCCGACAAGCCTGGCCGCATCGTCCTGCCCGGCACCAAACACGAGGTGTATTACGTGCCTTCGACCCTGGAAACGATCCAGTGGGGCTACCTGCCGAATGCGACGACCAAGCCGGTGCTGTCGATTCCATCAGGCGCCACGATCGTGTTCGACACGCTGTCGCATGAGGGCATGGTCGAAGACCAGGGCCGCGATCCGGTCAAGTATTTCGGCAGCAAGGGTATTGCGGCGAACATGGTGCTCAAGGACGCGATCGCCATCACCGGCTCGAACCTGGCGCACGACTTCCACAAGGACGGCCCGCACATCGTGACCGGACCGGTCGAGATCCAGGGCGCCGAACCGGGCGACGTGCTGAAGGTGGAGCTGCTGTCGGCGGTGCCGCGCGTGCCGTACGGCGTGGTGTCGAACCGCCACGGCAAGGGCGCGCTTCCGGGCGAATTCCCCGAGACGCCGAAGCCGCTGGCGACTGCCTCGGCGGCCAGTCCGGGCGACTATCACAACGTCTCGGTGTTCACCCCGATCCGCCGCGACAAGGATGGCAAATGGGAAGGCGTGATGAAGACCAAGGACGGCACCGAGGTGACGTTCCCGACCGCGCCGTTCATGGGCACGATGGGCGTGGCCAAGGCGACCACCGAGAAGGTCCATTCGGTTCCGCCGGGCCTGCATGGCGGCAATATGGACATCAACGACCTCGGCGTCGGCACCACCGTGTACTTCCCGGTGCTGGTCAAGGGCGCCAACTTCTATACGGGCGACCCGCACATGGTGCAGGGCGACGGCGAAGTCGCGCTGACCGCGCTCGAGCATTCGCTGCGTCCGACCTTCCGCATCACCCTGCTCAAGAAGGGCGACGCCGCCATTCCGTCGAGCTCGGGCAGCCTGACCCGCCCGATGGGCGAGACGCCGGACCACTGGGTGACCATTGGCCTCAATCCGGACCTGGACGAAGCGATGAAGGACGCGGTGCGCGAATCGATCCGCTTCCTGACCGAAAAGCTGGGCATGGACCGCGCCACCGCCTATGCCTACCTGAGCGCCGCCTCGGACTTCCAGGTGAGCCAGGTCGTCGACGGCACCAAGGGCGTGCATGGAATGATCCGCAAGTCGGACTTCGAACGGGTCACCGGCAAGAAGAAGTAACGGCACCCCGCATCCGGGACGGCGCCGCAAGGCCGCCCCGGATGCCGCATCAGCTGCGCGCCCGGAACGGGTTGCGCTCGTTCAGTTCATCCATGTAGTCGTCGATCCCGCCCGCCTCGCGCTCCAGGAAGCGCTCGACCGCATCCGCGAACGACGGGTGCGCCAGCCAGTGCGCCGACCAGGTGCGGGTGGGCAAAAAGCCGCGCGCCATCTTGTGCTCGCCCTGGGCGCCGCCCTCGAAGGTGGCGATGCCCTGCTCGATGCAGAATTCCAGCGGTTGATAATAGGCCGCCTCGAAGTGCAGGCAGGGCACGTGCTCGAGCGCGCCCCAGTAGCGGCCGTACAGCGTGTTCTGGTCGTGGATCACCAGCGAGGCCGCGAGCGCCCGGCCTTCCTTTTCCGCGATCACCAGCAGGATATTCTCCGGCATCGTAGCGCCGATGCGCAGGAAGAAATCGAGGTTGAGGTAGGGCGTCGAATGGTGTTCGCGGTAGGTGTTGCGGTAGCAGCGGTTGAACAGCACCCAGTCCTCGCGCGTGGCGTCGACGCCGCGCACCCGGCGCAGCGTCACGCCGGCCTCTGCCACCTTGCGCCGCTCGGCGCGGATGTTCTTGCGCTTCTTCTGCTCGAGCGTGGCCAGGAAATCGTCGAAGCTGCGGTAGCCCTGGTTGAGCCAATGGAACTGCACCCCGCTGCGCAGCAGGAAGCCGGCGTCGGCCAGTTGCCGCGCTTCGTCCTCGGGCGGGAACAGCACATGGGTCGACGACACCTCGGTCGCCTGCTGGGTGGCGCACAGCACGTCGACCAGCGCTGCACGCGCCTCGGCGTCGCGCGCCATCAGGCGCGCGCCCGCCACCGGCGTGAACGGGATCGCGCTCAGGAGCTTGGGGTAATAGTCGAGCCCATTGCGCCCGTAGGCGTCGGCCCAGGCCCAGTCGAACACGTATTCGCCGTAGGAGTGGCCCTTGACGTACAGGGGCAGGGCGGCGGCCAGCACGTCCTGCCCGTCATACAGCAGCAGGAATTGCGGCTGCCAGCCGGTCTCGGGCGAGGCGCTGCCCGACGCATGCAGCGCATGCAGGAAGGCGTGGGAGAGAAACGGCGTCGGCGCCGCCTGGGCCCGGACCAGTGCATCCCAGGAGGCCTGGCCTACTTCGGACAGATCGGAAACGATATGCGTGCGATAATTCAAAATTGCTTCCATTGACGAGGTGAGTGACGACAGGCAGCGATGCGGCCTCGACCTGTCTCGCTGCGAAGATCATTTTATGAACAGCCCATTCTTCAATCTCTATTCGCACCATTTCGCCCGCGTCGCGGTGGCCATCCCGCGCGTGCGGATCGCCGACCCGGCGTACAACGTCGAACAGACCATCCTGCTCGCGCGCCAGGCCGCGGGGCAGGGCGCGGCGCTGGTCGCCTTCCCCGAGCTGGGCCTGTCCGCCTATACCTGCGACGACCTGTTCCACCAGCGGGCGCTGCTCGACGCCTGCCTTGAGGGCCTGGCGGCCATCGTCGAAGAGTCAAACGCGCTGCCGCTGGCCATGGTGATCGGCATGCCGCTGCGGGTCAACCACATGCTGTTCAACTGCGGCGTGGTGATCGCGAACGGCAAGGTGCTGGGCGTGGTGCCAAAGAGTTTCTTGCCTAATTATGGCGAGTTTTACGAACCCCGGCAGTTCACCCCCGCCGATTGCGCGGCGGTGGACCGGATCGAGCTATTCGGCGAGCTCGTTCCCTTCGGCGCGAACCTGCTGTTCGAGGCGGCCAACCTGCCGCTGCTGCGCTTTCACGTCGAGATCTGCGAGGACGTCTGGGTACCGGTGCCGCCATCCTCGTTCGCCGCGCTGGCCGGCGCCACGGTGCTGGTCAACCTGTCGGCCTCGAACGTCGTGGTGGGCAAGAGCGGCTACCGCCACCAGCTGGTCGGCCAGCAGTCGGCACGCTGCATGGCGGCCTATCTGTACACCTCGGCCGGGCGCGGCGAATCGACCACCGACATGGCCTGGGACGGCCAGTCGCTGATCTACGAGAAGGGCGAGCTGCTGGCCGAGTCCGAGCGCTTCGCCGACGATTCGCAGATTATTTATGCCGACGTGGACCTGGACCGCCTGTCGACCGAACGCATGAAGGCGACCACCTTCGCCCAGTCGGCGCGGCGCCATGCCGCCGAGGTGTCGAACTTTCGCGTTGTCAAGCTCGAGCTCGACCTTCCGCTCGACCGCACCCTGCCGCTGCAACGGACGGTCGAGCGCTTCCCCTACGTGCCGGCCGACCGCGCGCGGCGCGACGAGCGCTGCACCGAGGTCTACAACATCCAGGTCCAGGCCCTGATCCAGCGCCTGTCGTCGAGCGGCATCCAGAAGGTGGTGATCGGCGTCTCGGGCGGGCTCGACTCGACCCATGCGCTGCTGGTGTGCGCCAAGGCGATGGACCGACTCGGCCTGCCGCGCACCAACATCCTGGCCTATACGATGCCCGGCTTCGCCACCAGCGGGCGCACGCTCAGGCAGGCGCGCGACCTGATGGCGGCGGTGGGCTGCAGCGCGCAGGAAATCGACATCCGCCCGAGCTGCATCCAGATGCTCAAGGACCTGGGCCACCCCTACGCGGAAGGCAAGGCCGAGTACGACATCACGTTCGAGAACGTGCAGGCGGGCGAGCGCACCAACCACCTGTTCCGCCTGGCGAACTTCCACAACGGGATCGTGATCGGCACCGGTGACCTGTCCGAACTGGCGCTGGGCTGGTGCACCTACGGCGTGGGCGACCACATGTCGCACTACAACGTCAACGCCAGCGTGCCCAAGACCCTGATCTCCTACCTGGTGCGCTGGGTGGCCGAGACCGGCGCCGTCGTCGGCGGCCAGGCGCAGGTGCTGCTCGACATCCTCGATACCGAGATCAGCCCCGAGCTGGTGCCGGGAGGCGACAAGGACGACAAGCCGGCCCAGAGCACGCAAGAGCGGATCGGCCCCTACGAGCTGCAGGACTTCAACCTGTTCTACACGCTGCGCTACGGCTACAAGCCGAGCAAGACGGCCTTCCTCGCCTATTCGGCCTGGCACGACCGCGCGCTCGGGCGCTGGCCCGACGAACTGGGCACGCGCAACCAGTACGACCTCGGCGCCATCAAGCGCAACCTGTCGATCTTCCTGTTCCGCTTCTTCAAGACCAGCCAGTTCAAGCGTTCCTGCGTGCCGAACGGACCGAAGGTCGGCAACGGCGGCTCGCTGTCGCCGCGCGGCGACTGGCGCGCGCCGTCCGATTCCGAAGCCACCGTGTGGCTGGACGACCTGGCGAACATTCCCGATTAACCCTGGTATTTTGAAAGGACCAACACCATGAAACAGATTACCTGCGTGATCAAGCCGTTCAAGCTCGACGAAGTGCGCGAAGCGCTGGCCGAGGTGAACGTGACCGGCCTGACCGTGACCGAAGTGAAGGGCTTCGGGCGCCAGAAGGGCCACACCGAGCTGTACCGCGGCGCGGAATACGTGGTCGACTTCTTGCCGAAGGTGAAGATCGAGGTGGTGGTGGACGATCCGATGACCGAGCAGGTGGTCGACGCCATCATCAAGGCCGCGCGCACCGGCAAGATCGGCGACGGCAAGATTTTCGTGCAGGACGTGGAACAGGTGATCCGTATCCGTACCGGCGAGACCGGCGCGGACGCGGTGTAAGCTGGCTGGCCGGCCTCGGACAGACAAGCGGGTGCAGGGTAGCGCTTGTCTATCTGGTGCCGGTGGAGTGTTGACGGGGGAGGGTAGTTGATCCCGGCCGCTTTTTACGAACGGCGTCGAAGAAGACACCGTTCCAGGCCAGGACGATTCTGTTCTTGTTCCTGATGTAGGCGTAGGCGCAACTGAGCTCCACGACGGTAACGGGATTGGGCAAGCGCAGTCTATCGTTGCTTGTGCGCGCGTTTTCCCGGAGCTCGATATTCGTTTCCACGCTTTCGGCAAGGAAGTTCGATTCGGAGCAAACCCGACTGCCGAGTTCGATCTTTTCCTTACTGATCATCAGGTCCTTGCCGATCAAGGACCTTGCTTGATCTTCGCCGACGGAGATCGCTGCATAATCCAGCACGGATTTTATTTCCCACTTTCCGATGATGCTGGTGTCTCTTCCTGGTTCGGGAGTGTCGCTTGCCAAAGCCGGCATCGTGGTCAGCAGATTCACGAAGACGAGCAGGATCCCATGGAGGTGACGTTGGGTGAATGAGTGACTCATAATCAGTGTTGAGCCCTTATTTGCGTGTTGCAGAAGCTTCTTTCGTGCGGAACGGGGCGCTCTCTTCGGCGCGGCGCTTGATCAAGCCTGGGGCGATGACTTGCCTCCGTTTTCCTTTGTCGACAATAGTGACTCTGATCAGCAAATTAATATTCCTGGCCGCTCCGTCGAAATCCCCTTTATTCACATAGGCAAAGGTCTCTTTCACATTTCGGATGCCGGCATTGTAGGTGAGGCTGACAAGAGCGTCGAACTGGTCCTGGTTTAACCGGACCGTGATGGCGCGGATGACGTACCGTTCAGCTTCGGCTACGCGACGTCCGAATTCCAGGTCGACGTCCCTCAGGGTCACTTTTCGTTCCAGCTCATCCTGAGTGCACACGCCTTTATGAGCGAGAATGCCGGCGCCCCAAGTGCAGTTGCCTTTATTCTTCCCCATGTCGTTGTAATATCTCAGCACGATCCTTTCATGCGTAAGCATTCTCGAGCGTGCGCCAGTGCTCATCTTCATTCCGACGTTTTGCAGGCTTGAGACCGATCTGCTCGACTCGACACGCATACGCTGTCCTCTCAATGTGCAGAGAGCGATTGTAGCACTGTGGTATTGGTAGCTATTGAGCTTATTTAACTTACGTAAGTTCCCGCTGGCAACTTCGTCACCGCCCCATCCGCATATCGAACTTCCACGTCAGCAGCCTCAGTCCGCTGATGAACAGGCAGCTCGACCACAGCGCGAAGTCGTGCGACACGCCGTACTTTCCCATCAACAGGAACAGCCAGTTGCCGAGAAAGGCGCAGATCGCATACGGTTTGCCGTCCCGGAACACCATCGGCACCTCGTTGCAGACGATGTCGCGCAGCACGCCGCCGAAGATCCCGGTGATCACGCCCATCATCGAGGCGATGAAGATCGGCATCTCGGCCGCCAGCGCCGCCGATGTTCCCGCGATCGAGAACAGTCCCAGTCCCACCGCGTCGGCCACCACGATCAGGCGTTCCGAGACGATCTGGCGCAGCGTGCGGATCAGGGGCGAGGCCACCAGCGCCAGCACGAAGATCGCGATCGCATACTCCTGGTGGGTGACCCAGAACAGGGGCCGCTTGTCGAGCAGGATGTCGCGCAGCGTGCCGCCCCCGAAAGCGGTGATGAAGGCCACCGTGAACACCCCGACCAGGTCCATGCGCTTGCGCCGCGCCTCGATGAAGCCGGAAAACGCCCCGACCAGGATCGCCATGATTTCGATGAACTTGATGAGGGTCATGCAGCAGCAGGAAGCGGGAAGTGTTGTGAGACTACCATGCGCTCGCAGACTTACGTAAGGTAAATCTGCGACCGTGCCGCCACGGTCCGTCCAGCCGGCACGCAGGGCAGGTCCGGGCGCAGCCTGCGGCGGCCGGTCAAGCGCCGGCCAGCGGCAGGCGCACGGTGAACACCACCTGTTCGTCCTCGTAGCGGTAGCCGATCTCGCCGTGGTGCTCGCGTACGATCTGCTGCGCGATGTACAGCCCCAGGCCCATGCCGGTGCGGTTGCGCGGATTGCTCAGCGATGCGCGCTTGAACGGATTGAACAGCGTCGCCACCGTCTCGGGCGGAATCGGCGCGCCCGCGTTGCTCACCGCGACCGAGGCCTCGCCATCGTGCGCCCTCAGGCACACGGTCACCGGCTTGCCCGGCTCGCCATGGTGGCGCGCATTGCTCAGCAGGTTCGACAGCACCTGCGCCAGGCGGCCGCCGTCGGCGTTCACCGTCGCGTCGTCGTCGCAGATCAGCTCGAGCGGGATCGATGGATAGGCCAGGCGCGCCTCGTCCATCAGGTCGACCAGCAAGGCCTTGAGGTCGACCGGCTCGAGCGTCACGCCCAGGCCCATGCCGCGGTCGATGCGGCTCATGTCCAGCACCTGGCTGATCATGCGCTGCATGCGGTTGGTCGACGACTGGATGCGCTTGCCGAGCGTGGGCTGACCGGCGTCGGCGGCGCCGCCGGTGCGTTCGAGCACCATGCCGGCCATATTGATCGAATGGAGCGGGTCGCGCAGGTCGTGGCCGAGCATGGCCAGCAGCTGGGCGCGCGTGGCCTCGGTCTGCGAGCGGTGCGCGTTCACCGCGCGCACCAGTTCGGCCAGGGTCAGGCGCGCATTGGCCAGCACGTTCGCTTCCCATGGATGGGCGCAGCCGCGCACGGTCTCGCGCCAGGCGTCGAACGAGCCGCGCGGCGTCAGGCGCTCGCCCAGCGGGCCGAGCACCACGATCTTGCCGGGGCGGCCGCCCCAGGCCACGGTGTCGATCTGTTCGACGCGCAGCATGACGCACCAGCCCTGGCCCAGCGGATCGAAGGGCAGGGCCAGCATGCCGACCCACTTGCCGAGCCGGTCGTGCAGCGCCGCGGGCCAGTCGGCCCGCATTTCGCGCACCACCAGGTCGTGCTCGTTCGCGGGCAGCGAATCGACGATGGCGCGGGCCAGGTCCTCAGGCAGCTCGCCATGGGTGGCGATCTTGCCGTGGTGCATGGCGATCAGCGCCTGCGCTCTGGACGCCGCAAGCAGGGCGCCGGCGTGCTGGTCAAGGGCGTCGAGCGGATCGTCGTCGAGCAGCAGCGATTCGAT
Source organism: Massilia sp. UYP11 (assembly GCF_050434805.1). NCBI lineage: Bacteria > Pseudomonadati > Pseudomonadota > Betaproteobacteria > Burkholderiales > Oxalobacteraceae > Massilia > Massilia sp. UYP11. The sequence goes on along the minus strand of NZ_JBNDJE010000017.1, from coordinate 13,221 downwards.
CAGGGCCGTGCGCACCCGGGCCGACTGCTCGGCCAGGGTCGCGTCCTCGCGCGCCTCGATGCTGTGGATGGTCGAGGCCATCACCTGGGCCAGCACGTCGGCCGCCATGCGCACCGCGTAGGGCACCAGCTTGGGCGACATGTGGTGGCAGGCGATCAGGCCCCACAGGCGGCCGTTGATCACGATCGACACGCTCATCGAGGCGCGCACGCGCATGTTCTTGAGGTACTCGATGTGCACCGGCGACACGCTGCGCAACACCGCGAAGCTCATGTCGAGCGGCGCGGCGTCCGGCGCGCCGTACAGCGGCACCGCGTTGTAGTCCATGTCGGCGATCACGCGCAGCGTGTTGAGCGTGTACAGGCGGCGCGCCTGGGCCGGGATGTCGCCGGCCGGATAGCGTTGGCCGAGATACGGCACCAGGTCGTCGCGCCGGCTCTCGGCCACCACGTCGCCGCTGTCGTCGACGCGGAAGCGGTAGGCCATCACGCGGTCGAAACCGGTGAATTCGCGCACCTGCTGGACGGCCGACGCGAGCAGGGCATCGATGGTCTTCTGGCGGCGCAGGCGGTCGATCAGGCCATGCGCCTTGATGGCGAAGCGCGACACTTCCTCGCTCGAGGTCTCGCGCAGCTCGAATTCGGCGAGGATGCGCCCGTGCTGCGCGTGCACGACGCAGTCGAATTCGGCGTCGCCGATGGCCAGGCCAGCGGCCAGCGGCGCGGCGTCTTCATCGTCGCGGGCGGCGATGCACTCGGCGATCGCTTCCACCGCCGCCTGCGGCAGCGCCAGCGCGGCGTACGAAGCGCCAAACTGGGGGGTGACGCCAAGCAAGGCCGGGACGTTCCCGCTCCAGCCTTCGAGCTGACCATCGCCCTGGAAGAACAGCAGCGCACCGTGTGGCTGGATCGAGCCGGGAATATGGATAGGCTCGTCAGCACAGGATGACAGGTCGACCTGCCGTCCATGCTCCATCGGAACTGCTTGCGTTGCCTTCAATACAAATCCCCTTTCGCTGGGCCGGAGCCGTCCGGTGTAGAGGCATTTTACCGTTGTCGGACGCGATTTGGAGGGATTGCAACTGTGAAACGGCTCATTGTCACACGACATGTCGGGCAGTGTCTGCCCGGCGCAACATCAATCGTGCAGGGCGGGGCGCAGCAGGGCGATCAGGGCGCCATGGCCGCCGTCGGACCGGCCGGCGGCGCAGAAGGCGATGACTTCGTTCTTCTGCACCAGCCAGCTGTGCACGATGCTGCGCAGCACCGGCTCGCCCTTGGGCGAGCCGTAGCCGACACCATGGATGATGCGCACGCAGCGCACCCCGCGCCGGTTGGCGCGGTGCAGGAAATCGGTGAGGGCGTCGCGCGCGCCGTCGCGGGTCAGGCCGTGCAGGTCGAGTTCGTCCTGGATCGGCCAGTGGCGCTTGCGCAGCTTCTTGACGACGTCGGGGCCGACGCCGTCGCGGGCATAGCTCATGGACGGATCTTCGTCCAGCATGCCCTCGACATCGAACAGGTCGGACAGTTCATCCGACATCGAGGCGCGCAGCACGTCCGCGGTTTCTTCCTCGGGGCTCAGTTGCGCGCGCGCCCGTGCCGCGCCCGGCGCCACGTACACCGGGCGGTGCACGTAACGGTCCGATTCGGGCAGCTTGTGCACGCCCTGCATCGACGTGCGAAATTCCACCGCCCGCTCGCGCGCGATGCGTTCGCGCTTCTCGCGTTCGGCCTGCTCGATGGCGCGCGCGCGCTCTTCTTCCTTGAGCCGGTCGCGCAAGCCTTTGAGCTCGCCGAAATCCTTCATGCCCGCCATCGCCTGCTACCCTTTTGTTGCGTTGATTACTTCGGATCGTCCTCCAGCGCTTCCAGGTAGCGCTGGGCATCGAGCGCGGCCATGCAGCCGGTGCCCGAGCTGGTGATCGCCTGGCGATAGATGTGGTCCTGGACGTCGCCGGCGGCGAACACGCCCGGCACGCTGGTGGCGGTCGCCATGCCTTCGAGCCCCGATTTGGTGACCAGGTAGCCGCCGCTGTGCATTTCGAGCTGGCCTTCGAAGATGCCGGTGTTCGGCTTGTGGCCGATCGCCACGAACAGGCCGTGCACGTTCAGTTCCTTGGTGGCGCCGTCGATGGCCGACTTCAGGCGCAGCGCGGTGACGCCGCTCTGATCGCCCAGGACCTCGTCCAGGGTCTGGTTCAGTTCGAGCACGATCTTGCCTTCGCCGACCTTGTGCATCAGGCGGTCGACCAGGATCGGCTCGGCGCGGAACTTGTCGCGGCGGTGGATCAGGGTGACTTTCGAGGCGATGCCGGCCAGGTACAGGGCTTCCTCGACCGCGGTATTGCCGCCGCCGATGACCGCGACTTCCTGGTTGCGGTAGAAGAAGCCGTCGCAGGTGGCGCAGGCCGACACGCCGCGGCCCATGAAGGCCTGTTCCGACGGCAGGCCCAGGTACTGGGCCGAGGCGCCGGTGGCGATGATCAGGGCGTCGCAGGTGAAGGTGTGGCTGTCGCCCACCAGGCGGATCGGTTTTTCGTTCAGGTAGGTCGTGTGGATGTGGTCGAACACGATCTCGGTGTTGAAGCGCTCGGCATGCTGCAGCAGGCGCTGCATCAGTTCCGGTCCCTGCACGCCCAGCGGATCGCCCGGCCAGTTCTCGACGTCGGTGGTGGTCATCAGCTGGCCGCCCTGTTCGACGCCGGTCACCAGCATCGGCTTCAGGTTGGCGCGCGCGGCGTACACCGCGGCGCTGTAGCCGGCTGGCCCGGAACCGAGGATGAGGACTTTGGCGTGTTTGGTAGTAGTCATGGCGGCGCTCTTTGCTTCACGTGGTTGTTATATAGACACACGGCAATTGGGGGCGGCCTGACAGGAATCAAGGGCCACCAGGGTCAGCCAGAGGGTGTCCGAAGAGCGCCGATTATAGTCGATCATGCAGATGTGCATGAATCGTCGGGGCAACGCGACCGTATATCGCTTAGAATGGGTGGATCGTCGATAGTACATCCTTCCGCAGTACCTGTAATGAGCAAGAATAGCCAAGCCAGCACTTCCGGATACACCCGCACCCAGGCCAGCGCCACCGCCCGCCGTCCGCTGCCGGGCCGCCTCGCGCGCCTGCTGTCCGAGGCGCGCTGGATCGCCGGCGCCGTCGCCTTCCTGTATTTCGTCCTGATCCTGCTCAGCTACAGCAAGCTCGATCCCGGCTGGTCGCACGCCAACGCGGTGCCGCGCATCGCCAACCTGGGCGGGAGCGCCGGCGCCTGGCTGTCCGACCTGCTGCTGTTCATCTTCGGGTTCTCGGCCTGGTGGTGGGGCGTGATCTTCCTGCGCCAGGTCTGGCGCGGCTGGCGCCGCCTCACCGACAAGCTCGGCACGAAAGTGGAGGAACCGCACCACGGCGAGATGTACGTGCGCTGGATCGGCTTCGCCCTGATGTTCGCCGGCAGCGTCGGCCTGGAATACCTGCGCATGTGGTCGTGGGACGTCGAGCTGCCGCGCGCCCCTGGCGGCGTGCTGGGCCAGCTGATCGGCCACGCGAGCCACGTCGCCTTCGGCTCGACCGGCGCCACCTTGCTGCTGTTGCTGCTGTTCTTCCTGGGCTTTTCGCTGTTCTTCCAGGTGTCGTGGCTGAATGTCGCCGAGCGCATCGGTGCCGTGTTCGACAACACCATCGACTGGTTCCAACTGCGCATGGAAGACATCGAGGACCGCCGCCATGGCGAGGCCGCCGCCGTCAAGCGCGACGAAGTGGTGGTCAACGAGCGCGCCAAGTTCACCGAAAAGCATGCGGAGCAGCCGATCGCGGTCGTCAAGGACGAGCCGTCGCCCGGGTTCGCGCCGCCGGCGCCGAAAGCCGCGGCCAGCCCGGCTCCGGCGCCATTGGCGTCGGCCCAGGCGGTGGCGCCGACCATCAAGATCGAGCCGCAGATGGTCAGCGTGCCGAAATCCGAGCGCGCCGAGAAGGAGCGTCAGTCGCCGCTGTTCCAGGACCTGAACGGCGAGTCCGGCCTGCCGCCGCTGGGCCTGCTGGACGACGCGCCGGCAGCCCAGGAAACGGTGGCGATCGAGACGCTGGAATTCACCAGCCGCCTGATCGAAAAGAAATTGTCCGATTTCGGCGTCGAAGCCAAGGTCGTGGCCGCCTATCCGGGCCCGGTGGTCACCCGCTACGAAATCGAGCCGGCCACCGGCGTCAAGGGTAGCCAGATCGTCAACCTGGCGCGCGACCTGGCGCGTTCGCTGTCGCTGACCTCGATCCGGGTGGTCGAGACCATCCCCGGCAAGAACTACATGGCGCTCGAGCTGCCGAACCCCAAGCGCCAGATCGTGCGCCTGAGCGAGATCGTCGGTTCCAAGGTGTATGGCGACAGCGCATCGAGCCTGACCGTGGCCCTGGGCAAGGACATCGCCGGCAAACCGGTGGTGGCCGACCTGGCCAAGATGCCGCACCTGCTGGTGGCGGGCACCACCGGTTCGGGTAAATCGGTCGGCATCAACGCCACCATCCTGTCGTTGCTGTACAAATCCGACCCGGCCGACGTGCGCCTGATCCTGATCGACCCGAAGATGCTGGAGATGTCGGTCTACGAAGGCATTCCGCACCTGCTGGCGCCGGTGGTGACCGATATGCGCCAGGCCGGCCACGCGCTGAACTGGGCGGTCAACGAGATGGAGCGCCGCTACAAGCTCATGAGCAAGCTCGGCGTGCGCAACCTGGCCGGCTACAACAGCAAGATCCTCGACGCCGCCAAGCGCGAGGAGCACATCCCGAACCCGTTCTCGATCACGCCGGACGCGCCCGAGCCGCTGGAAAAACTGCCGACCATCGTCATCATCATCGACGAGCTGGCCGACCTGATGATGGTCGTCGGCAAGAAGGTGGAAGAGCTGATCGCCCGTATCGCCCAGAAGGCGCGCGCGGCGGGGATCCACCTGATTCTCGCGACCCAGCGGCCGTCGGTCGACGTGATCACCGGCCTGATCAAGGCCAACATCCCGACCCGCATCGCGTTCCAGGTCTCGTCCAAGATCGACTCGCGCACGATTCTCGACCAGATGGGCGCCGAGACCCTGCTGGGCATGGGCGACATGCTCTACATGCCGCCCGGCACCGGGCTGCCGGTCCGCGTGCACGGCGCCTTCGTGTCCGACGACGAAGTGCATCGAGTTGTAAAACATCTGCAGGAGCAGGGCGAACCCAATTATATTGAGGGCATCCTCGAAGGCGGCACGCTGGAAGAAGGCGGCGCCGACGGCGCGGTGGCGGGTGAGGGCGGCGGAGAATCCGACGCCATGTACGACCAGGCGGTGCAGGTCGTGCTGAAGAACCGCAAGGCCTCGATCTCGCTGGTGCAGCGCCACCTGCGCATCGGCTACAACCGGGCCGCCCGCCTGATCGAGCAAATGGAGCAGAACGGCATGGTGTCGCCGATGCAGTCGAACGGCAACCGCGACATCCTGGTGCCGACTGCAAGCGCCGAATGACAATAAGGAACCCTGGATGCAAGCAATGACCAAATTCACTGTGGCCGCGCTGGTGGCCGCGAGCGCCTTCGCTGTCCCGGGCATGGCGAGCGCCGCCGCGCTCGACCAGTTCAAGACCTTCGTCGCCTCGACCCAGTCGGCCAGGGGCGAATTCACCCAGCAGCAACTGGGCAAATCGAAGAGCGGCAAGGCCGCGCCGGCCTCGAGCGGCAGCTTCGTGTTCGCCCGCCCCGGCAAGTTCATCTGGACCTACCAGAAGCCCTATGAGCAGGTGCTGCAGGCGGATGGCGAAACCCTGTACATCTACGACAAGGACCTGAACCAGGTTACCACCCGCAAGCTGGGCAATGCGCTGGGCAGCTCGCCGGCCGCGATCCTGTTCGGCAGCAACAAGCTGGAAGAAAACTTCACGCTGAGCGAGGCCGGCGCGCGTGACGGCATGGAATGGCTGAACGCCACGCCGAAGGCCAAGGACACGTCGTTCGAGCAGATCAGCATCGGCCTGAAGGGCGGCGTGCCGATGGCGATGGAATTGAAGGACACGTTCGGCCAGACCTCGCGCCTGACCTTCACCAACTTCCAGCGCAATCCGCAACTGGGCGCGCAGCAGTTCAAGTTCGAGGTGCCGCAGGGCGCCGACGTCGTCAAACAGTAATCACTGGGCGCAGCGGATCGGCGCGCGGCCGGGCGGGGTGTGCGTGCGACGCACGGGCCGTGCGGGCATCGGCTACACTACGCCCATGCACAACCATTCGTTCTCCCGCATTCATGTCCACGGATGACCTGTTCAAGACCGAGCCGGCCGCGCCGCTGGCCGAAGCCCTGCGTCCGCGCACCATCGACGAGGTGGTTGGCCAGAGCCACCTGCTGGGGCCCGGCAAGCCGCTCAACCTGGTCTTCAAATCCGGCAAGCCGCATTCGATGATCCTGTGGGGCCCGCCGGGCGTGGGCAAGACCACCCTGGCGCGCCTGACCGCGTACGCCTTCGACTGCGAGTTCATTGCGCTGTCGGCGGTGTTATCGGGTGTCAAGGACATCCGCGCGTCGATCGAGCAGGCCGAGCAGTACCTGGCCCGCGGCAAGCACACGATCCTGTTCATCGACGAGATCCACCGCTTCAATAAATCGCAGCAGGACGCCCTGCTGCCGTTCGTGGAAAGCGGCCTGGTGACCCTGATCGGCGCCACCACCGAGAATCCCTCGTTCGAAGTCAATTCGGCGCTGCTGTCGCGCTCGCAGGTCTATGTGCTCAAGGCATTGACCGACGCCGAGCTGCGCCAGCTCCTGGCGCGTGCCCGCAAGGAGGCCCTGCAGCACCTGGAGTTCGACGAGCTGGCGGTCGATACCCTGGTCGGCTATGCCGACGGCGACGCGCGCCGCTTCCTGAACCTGCTCGAGCAGACCAGCACCTCGGCCAACACCGCCGGCACCAACCGCATCACCGCGGAGTTCGTCGAGAACGCGCTGACGCTCAATGCGCGCCGCTTCGACAAGGGCGGCGACAATTTCTACGACCAGATCTCGGCCCTGCACAAATCGGTGCGCGGCTCGCACCCCGATGCCGCCCTGTACTGGCTGTGCCGGATGCTCGATGGCGGCGCCGACGCCAAGTACCTGTCGCGCCGCATCGTGCGCATGGCGTGGGAAGACATCGGCATCGCCGACCCGCGCGCGATCCAGCTGGCCAACGACGCCGCCGCGACCTATGAGCGGCTCGGCTCGCCCGAAGGCGAGCTGGCGCTGGGCCAGGCCGTGATCTACCTGGCGGTCGCGTCCAAGAGCAATGCCGGCTACAACGCCTTCAATGCGGCGATGGCCTTCGTGCGCAAGGACAAGTCGCGCGAAGTGCCGGTCCACCTGCGCAATGCGCCGACCAAGCTCATGAAAGAGCTGGGCTACGGCCACGAATACCGCTATGCGCATGACGAGCCGAACGCGTATGCGGCCGGCGAAACCTATCTGCCGGATGGGATGCCAGAACCCGGCTGGTACCAGCCGGTGCCGCGCGGGATCGAATCCAAGATCGCCGAGAAGCTCGCCTGGCTGCGCAGCCTGGATGACGAGGCGCGCGCGAACGGCGACAGGGCGTAGGGTTGGCCGGGGCGCGCAGCCGGCTTGTCGCCGACGCGGTGATGGTTTGCTGCGAAATCATGCGGCACGCGAGCGGAGCCGATACGAGTTTGCTGCGAGATCATCCGGCGCGCGAGCAGAGCCGATAACAATCACCGCGTCGGCGGCCAAGCCGCCAACCCTACTTCCTTCAACGGCGCGCAATGCGCCGGCATTGCGCGCTTGGTCCCGCATTGCTGCATTCTGCGCCGCGTTTCATGCGCTTCGTCGCAAGTCGATGGCGACTCCCGGGGTGGGTGGCTAAAGTACCACCATCGCACAGCAATTCGCGAATCAACCCACCCCCTGAAGGAGCGATCATGAACATCCGTAAAAACTTCGAAGCCCTGTTCCTCGCCGTCGCCGCCCTGGGCCTGATTGGCAGTTTCGTCACCGCCGACGAGCGTCCGGTCGAGATCGCCGCGTCGACCGTCCCGGCGATCGACATGGCCAGCATCCAGACCGTGATCGTCAGCGCGCCGCGCCTGGCAGTCCGCTGAGACCGGCGCAAGCCGGTTTCAGGGGCGCCCTGGCGAGGCCCCGGCAATGTGGTTGCCGAATCTCGCAAAGAATGTCGGTCGGCTTGGTACAATTGTGCTTTCGATACACAGCCCAGTCCACCCAGACATGATTGACATCCAACTTCTCCGCAAAGACATCGATACCGTCGCCGCCCGCCTGGCGACCCGCAAGTACCAGCTCGATGTGGCCAGTTTCAATGCGCTGGAGGCCGAACGCAAGGCGATCCAGACGCGCACCGAAGAACTGCAGGGCAAGCGCAATTCGCTGTCGAAGCAGATCGGCATGCTGAAGGGCAAAGGCGAAGACACGACGGCCGTGATGGCTGAAGTCGCCGGACTGGGCGACGAGCTCAAGGCCAACGAAGTGGCGCTGGCCGAGGTCCAGGCCAGGCTCGCGAGCTTCATCGCCGCACTGCCCAACCTGCCGCACGAGAGCACGCCGGAAGGCAAGGACGAAAGCGCCAACGTCGAAGTGCGCAAGGTCGGCACGCCGGCAGCGTTCGATTTCGAGGTGCGCGACCACGTCGACATCGGCGAGCGCCTGGGCCTGGACTTCGAGACCGCGACCAAGGTCACGGGCTCGCGCTTCTCGATGATGAAGGGCGGCATGGCGCGCCTGCACCGCGCGCTCGCGCAGTTCATGCTCGACACCCACACCGGCCAGCACGGCTATCTGGAATGCTACACCCCGTACATGGTCAACGCCGAGTCGCTGCGCGGCACCGGCCAGCTGCCGAAGTTCGAGGCCGATCTGTTCTCGGTGAAGAAGGGCGGCGCGGAAGGCGAGGGCGAGAACTTCTACCTGATCCCGACCTCCGAAGTCTCGCTGACCAACGTGGTGCGCGACGAGATCGTGGCGCTGGACGAACTGCCGATCAAGATGACCGCGCATACCCCGTGCTTCCGTTCCGAAGCCGGCAGCTATGGCCGCGACACCCGCGGCATGATCCGCCAGCACCAGTTCGACAAGGTCGAGCTAGTCCAGGTGGTGCATCCGGAGCAGTCGTACGCGGCGCTCGAAGAGATGGTCGGCCAGGCCGAATTCATCCTGACCTCGCTCGGCCTGCCATACCGCGTGATGCAGCTGTGCACCGGCGACATGGGCTTTTCCGCCGCCAAGACCTACGACCTCGAGGTATGGCTGCCGGCGCAGAACACCTACCGCGAGATCTCGTCGCTGTCGAACTGTGAAGCCTTCCAGGCGCGCCGCATGCAGGCGCGCTTCCGCAATGCGGCCGGCAAGCCGGAACTGGTGCATACGCTCAACGGCTCGGGCCTGGCCGTGGGCCGCACCCTGGTGGCAGTGCTGGAGAACTACCAGCAGGCCGACGGCAGCGTCGTCATTCCGGAAGTGCTGCGTCCGTACATGGGCGGGCTGGAGCGCCTGGCGCCGGCGGCCTGAAAGGTGGAACAGGGGAATCGTGCTTGCACGCACATTTCCCTCTTCCATTTTTCTCGAATGCGTCTATAATGGCGGTCTCTTGCAGGCCACTGCAAGGATCGACCAAAGCCGGAGAGGTGGCAGAGTGGTCGAATGTACCTGACTCGAAATCAGGCGTACGGGTGACCGTACCGTGGGTTCGAATCCCACCCTCTCCGCCAAGTATCATGAAAACAGCCACCGCAAGGTGGCTTTTTTCATTTCGGAACGGCTTTGTTGCGCAAATCAGGCTCGGCCAGCGTAGAGCGCGTCGGTCTTGTAGTCTGAACGGATGAAACCAGCTACAGAAGTAGCGCACGACTGACTGAAAGACTTACAATGAAGCACTCAACACACGCGGTTCGCTGCTTATCTGGCTTGATCCGACGATGAACTGGCACGGCCAGCTGAGTGGCGGAACTCATACTTTAAAAAATGAATCAGTTCCTGCGGGAGTCACCTTTTCCCGGTTTTTCGCAGGTCCAAAGAGCCTATCTGTTTATTTTCCGGCGAGCTTTCAGCGGGATGCGTGGGTCGTCCGACAGCACATCGAGCACGAAGCGGAAGCCGCGCGAGACTTCCTCATGGGCGACCAGCTTGTCCGGGAGCGGGATCGCAGGCGGCCCATCATGGGGGGGGGAACTCCAGCCGCATGAGCCGCTTGTGCTGCGATTGTCCGCTGAGCGCCGACAGCGCGGCGCCGGCCGCGATTGCCTGGATGTCGCCCACTGATTGCCTCCGATGGCTGCTCGAAAAATCCAACGTTTATTTCGCTATTTCCTCATTGCAGTGATTTTTCTAGGTGCGTTAGAAGTGCTTGTGCAAGCTGTATTGCATCACTGGATAGGTTAGGTTGAGCTAAAGATTTCTTTACTGCCACTCGCAATAACATAAAGATTTCTGTTCCTGTTGAACCAATAACCATTGCATCAAGCACTTCTTCTGAAAGAGCGGCAGTTCCATCACGTGCAAGTAATTCGGCTAATTCTCTTGCCTGAGAGTAGTGGTCATATGAATTCATTTTGGCTATCTCGTAAAAAAACTTTTTAGACAAACTCCGTTAGCAGGAGTGACGACCTCAATTTCCCCTCTTGGATTACTAGAAACAGTGGCAGCCCTCGTCACAAAGGGCGTGCCCGGTTTAAGAACACCAGTTTCTACAAAGTTCGCGTTTGCGATGTTCTCTTGCGGAATTCCATAGTGTTGCGCATAATTTGGGCTGTCTGGATGCTCAAGTGACCAGAACTGAGCCTCAGCAGCTTGTCTTTTTTCCATTGTTCCAGCCCTATACAAAGTAGCCCCACTTTGCACCTGCTTTCTTGCTGCCAAAGCTCCTGGCGCATTACTCTGCAACGCAGGACCATTAGGAATATCAACGCTTCCTTGTGTCGACGGACACAAGCAAATTGTGAGGCAGGTCACATTGCCGATTTAGCTTTCGCCCGCTTTTCATTTCAGATCTCCTAACTGTACCGCTCGCATATCTCGCTCACACCTTCAGAGCCCGTTGTATTACCGCTTGGAGATCTAACTGACGACACGATTATCGGCTCGGATTGATTTTGGAAATCGTGCCGTCAATTTCATTTATTGATAATCGAAAATCACCTGATGATCCCGATAAGAAGAAGCAAAGCTCGCCGGAAACATAATAAACATCGGAAAATGACGAAGTAGTTAATTTTCTTGGCTTGTTTATTTCAAAGCGAACGCTTCCGTCCACATTCATGACGTAAGCATGTTTTTTTTGTCGCGTTTCGAATGGCCCCTCCACAATGGCAATACTTCGGAAATCGTTTAGCGGACTGCGAGAACTCTCCATGGTTTCAACACTTCATATTTTTTCCATTGTGTTCCCATGATGCCCCAACTGGCAGTAGTTCCCTCACTGTTAATCGCTTCGGGTTCTGTATTCTGTCGTAGTTCGGGTCCATTTCGATATGTCTGAAGTTCTGTAATTTAGTCATTGCCTGTCTCTGTTATTCAATGGTCTTGGTGCTCCAACGGGGACGAGTTTGGCACGGTCCGCGTCATTCAGAATCTGTACTTGGCTGCCTCCACCGGGATAAATTGCGCAGTCATGCGTCTGAGGCCCAACCATTCCATGCTTGAGCTGCACTCCTTCAAGAATGTGAAATTTTTGTACATGCGACACTTCAGGTTTGAATTGTGGTGTCACAGCTAAATTTTTTCGTACATAGGCCACATTGGGGATGTGGTCTTGTGTCGCCCATCCACCTGGTAGAGTTTGCCCAGGCGCCATCGCCATTTGAACCTCTAATCCGCCTTCTGGAGCAGGAGCCGATTCCATAGGAGTATTCGGCATCCAAGGATTTGATACTGTCGGAGCAGGAAGCGCAAGAGGCCGTTTTGCCAGGCTCGGCAGTTTACAAGAAAGCCCAAGCGGATCAATTAGATTAACTGGGTTCCGTAGGCATCAGTCGAAGCGCCCGGCTCCGGGTAGCCTGCACCAGCGGCACGAAGCTGTCGCGCTCATATACATAGTGCATGGTCCGTTCGCCCGCCGCGTAGCCCCGGCGCACGCGGCTTTCCAACCAGCGTGTCGTCATCCAGCCGTACATGGTCCGGGTCGTCTCGCGGAAGGCAGTGCCATCCATCGCCCCGCTGCGCTTGGTGATGCGCCGCCCCAGCGGATCGTAGGCAAAGGTGGTAACGCCATGCTAGGTCGTGGCGCGGGTCATCCGGTTGAATGCATCGCACGCATATTCGGACCGAATGCCGTCCTGGGCGCGCTGTACGAGGTTGCCGCGTTCGTCGAACTGTCGAACTTATCGAACAACGGCTCGATTGCCATTGCATTTGGGGTAGGCTTTTAAAGTCGATCCTTGGTGACTAAATAATCATGAATTTCCCTATGGGCAACTTTGAGAGACTGTCCTGCTGATTTTTGCAGGCGCAAAGAGCGTATCTGTTTATTTTCCTGCGAGCTTTCTCATTGCTTGTTCTGCGGCTATAACCGCTTCACCGGCAAGAAGTGAAATGGGCCAATATTCTATAACTAGCCTTGATGCAAGAATTAAATCGGAAGGCGGAATGAATTCAAGATTTTTTTCAACCTGTTCCAAGTAAACGGTTAGAGTCTCTCGAATAAAATGTAATTGTTCTGGAGTAACTCCCGAGTTGGGAGGCAATGAGTCTATTTGTTGAAGGGCAAAGCGAAGCTTCGATGCGACGGTTTCGGTTTTAGTCATAGGTGTTGCAGTGCATCGATGTGCGAAAGCAATTAGGTCAGCGGGCCTTCATATAGTCGACCAATCGATTGTCTCTTTCTCACCTGTAAGTTGGAAAACAAAGTAGTTGACTGCATGAAACTCATTTGAAAATATCGCCACATCAAAATTCGTTCCGCGTTCGGTAGTATAAATCAACCAAAAATCATTTACTTTTTTAATAACTAGTTCGCCAAGTCCGGGCGCGATTTGGCTACCTATAATGTATTCATTTTTATCGACTCTTTTTGGTTCAAGAAACTGTCGAACTTTATCGAGCAATGGCTCGATTGCCACTGCATCTTGGCGAGGCTTTTCAAAGTCGAATCCTGGTAACTCAATAATCATGAGTTTGTCCTTAAGGCCACCTCGAATAACCCGCTCTCGGCGTGAGCAGAGCCAGGCGAAACGTGAGTCCGCGCTCCAGCATCGCTCAGTAGCGTGATTTTCAA